>CAVAQZ010000093.1:0-2102 GCA_963590945.1 Dysosmobacter segnis | reverse complement strand
CCTGACCCTCTCCATGCCATGGAGATGCGCTACCAGCTGCGCCATAGCCCCGTTGTCTGTCGTGCAAACGTTGAATAATATATAACGTTTGCACGACTCAGGCAAATCGGCGTGTCGCTCGTTGGAGCTAGTTCGACGAGTCGGTGCCGTTGGATGAATCAGAGCTCACGGAACCAGATGAATCTCCCGAACTCGTGGAACTGCTTGACGTTCCTGATTCATCCGTACCTGTGGAGCCGTCGGTTGAATCATTTCCGGAAGACCCACCGTTTTGACTCGTGGAATCTTGCATGCCACTCCCCTGCTGGTTCGAAGAATCGTTCGTGGATGTTCCCGCGCTGTCGTTCGAAGTCGAACCGCTCTTCGCGTTGGAAGAACCGCTGTTGCCGGATGTGCCGTTCGACGTGCCGGAGTTCGTCGAATCGCTGGTTCCGGATTGGCCACCGTCGGACTGCGCGCCATCGGAACTGTTCCCCTTGGAGGTGGACGAATCAGTCGTATGTCCGGAAGATGGCGTCTGTTCCTGGGAATCACGCCCCGTATCAGTGTAGGAATGGACGATTTTCTCACGCACTACGGTATCCGTTCCCTTGCCTCCCGTAAACGCAAGAATCAAACCGGCACTTATTGCGACTCCGATCAACGCACTGATGACCGCAATGACGATTGGCGCATGTTTTCCTTGCAGCCATGTATTGAACCGGCTTCCACCAGTACTGCGGACGCCGGTTTGACCACTGTTCTGGATCCGGGTGTGTTCAGTTCCGGAAATATTGCGGGTAGGCTGCGCCGAAGCCGGCAAAACCACAGTTTCGTCCGTGTCGCCCACGGACGAAATGACACGAGTCTTCTCGCAGACTGACGTGGTGGCGTTATTGGTAGCGGATGCCGTGTCCTCTTTCTTCTCTGAATCGCCGGAGGAAGGAAGCGGGACCGCATTCTGTATTTTCTCCCCCGACGCCTTCAACACGTTCTTATAGACCTGTGTGGCCACGGCAGATACGATCGAGCCGGCAGCCACTCCGATGACCGAACCCGCGATTCCTATCTTCGCGGAAAACAGAAAAGATGTCACTGCGGCCAAGGCGCCGGCACAGATGGATGAAAAAGATATTCCCTTGAAAAAATTCCTCACATCATCCGACTGTAGCCGGTCACCCTTTACAGGGGCTTATAATTCCGTAAAAGCTTGGAAAAGCTCTACATTACGCCAGCGGCGGATTCTCCCACGATTCGGTGTCCGCAATCGCCGGACCATGATTGTAATCCATCAACCGCCACTGCAAGGCGCCGTCAACCTCCAACGGAATGAGACGAGCCCAGTGTGCGTTGCGCATCGACAGAAGTGAAGCGAAATCCGCATGGGATGCGTCAAATCCCAGTAATGTCTGCAACGTCTGAGAAATCCATGCGCCATGGGAGAACACGTACAGATCAGTATTCGATCCGGCTTTTTGGGACCACTCGCACAAGGCCGCCACACCCCGACGCCCGACATCTTCCTTGGGTTCGGCCCCATACTTGAGCTCTCCCC
Organism: Dysosmobacter segnis; assembly: GCA_963590945.1. GTDB lineage: Bacteria > Actinomycetota > Actinomycetes > Actinomycetales > Bifidobacteriaceae > Bifidobacterium. The sequence continues at coordinate 568 of CAVAQZ010000093.1, read as the reverse complement.
CGCGAAATTCAGCCCAGGAACGATAATCCTCAGGAAAACGTTGGGCCAACTCTTCGACAGCAACGCCCTCCCAGTCTCCGAAGCTACGCTCCCTTACACGCACGTCAGGATGCACTTCAAGACCAAGCGGGTCGGCGAAGGCGTGCGCGGTGGCCCTGGCACGGCCTAAATCGGAACATACGACGATGCGATTGGTTATGTCGGGGCGATGATCGACATAAAGTTCCTTCAATGCCGCCGCGGTCTGCCTAACCTGCCATTCCCCGACCTTGTCAAGGGGAATGTCGATCTGTCCCTGCAAACGGTGCTGAGCATTGTACGAGGTACGCCCATGACGCACCAACGTGATGGAATGCACATGCTGAGGAAGATTCCCATCATACTCAAAATCGACGTTACGAGGCACTGCGTCACTCCATTCCAGACGTATCGAATCGTCAAGCTTGCTGCGCGGCTTCTTCCAAAACGATCCCATCGGCAGTGTTCTCGGCGTGCTCGAGCTGCAGATCGATGCTCGGGCAATCCTTCCACAGGCGTTCCAGGCGGTAGAAATCGCGGGACTCCTGAT
>CAVAQZ010000092.1:0-2236 GCA_963590945.1 Dysosmobacter segnis | reverse complement strand
CTTAAACTACCCGCCCCTGATGCTGCCATCGGTCGCACGCGCGGCTGGCTGCCCGCAACCATCGACGAATGGAACGCCCGCCGACCCGGACGAGGCGTCGGCGGAGGCCGACCACGCAAACACAAACAATAAACAGTGAAGCCCAACACCATGCAAACGTTGGGCTTCACACCGCCCATTAAGTTGCACGCAACCAGCAACCCCTAGTCGTATGCTGGACATGCCCCAATATGGGGCGCTTGCCAATCTTCGATCCCGCTAAAAGTAGTCGAATTCGACCAGTTTAAATCTTTTAACAGTTCGCCGTGAAGTCAGTGGGACGGTTAGCCACTTGCACTATTGTATCCTATGAGATACAATAATGGGTGTGCAGATACTGAAAACCGACGAATACGATACATGGTTCCAGCAAATACGAGACACCAACGCCAAAGCCCGCATCAACGCACGGCTCCAACTGTGCGCGACAGCGGGCAAACCCACCGGAGACCTGCACCCGGTAGGAAACGGCGTGAGCGAACTCCGCTTCCACTTCAGCCCGGGATACCGCGTCTACTTCGCGCAGAAAGGCGACACGCTCATGCTCCTACTCGCCGGAGGGAGCAAAAGCGGGCAAAGCCGCGACATCAAACGCGCGCAACAAATACTCAACCAACTCGAAAAGGACAAGCAATGGTGAACATCAGCCGCTGGGACGCCAGCGAATACATCGACAACGAACAGGACGCAATCGCATACCTCAACGCCGCCGCGGAACTGAACGACCCCGCCCTCCTGCAAGCGGCCATAGGAGACGTTGCTAAAGCACGGGGCATGGGGCAAATCGCCAAAGAAATCGGCGTCGGACGCGAAAGCCTCTACAAAAGCCTCGACCGTTCCGGCAACCCCAGCTTCCACACCATCGCCAAAGTCGTCGCGGCGTTGGGCGGGCGGCTGGTCATCGAACCCGCCCAAGCCTAAACGTACTGACACGCACCCGTGTCATCAGCCCCGCTCCGGCGGGGCTTTTTGATATCCGAGTTTGAGTCTGCCGCCCAAAAACTAAATGGAAAACCACGCGGTATCACACGTCACTCGTCATCGATGACCTCGGCCTCCACGACGTCGCCGCCGAGGTCGGGGATCGCCTCGGCCATAAGCTCGCCCAACGAGACGACGTCGCGATGCGTGTAACGCGCCGTCATCACGACGCTGGTATGTCCCATCACCGCAATCCTCGCATCGTCGGGCATCCGCGCCCGAGCCGTCATCGTCGCCATCCAGTGCCGCGCCGAATACAACTTTACGTCCGGCAATCCCGCCGCCTCCAACGCGCGACGCCAATGGTTACGCTCGTTCGAATTGCTGACCGGCCTACCCAGATGGGTGCGGAACACCAGATCGTGACCGTCGATGCCGAGCCGGTCTATCCGCGCCCACAGCCGCGACCACAACGATTCGCCGATGGGAATGAAACGGTATCCGGCCTTCGTCTTCGGCGTGGTGAGCCATTGCCCGCCCCACACATGCTCCGCGTCGAGCCACTTGGGTATCACCGCCTCGCCCTTCAACCCGTAATGCTGCATCTGGCGGCTCACGAACACGCCGGGCACCCCGTCCCTGCGCTCCAGCTCGCACGGCATGAGCGCATACCGTTCGCCCGGCCTCATGCCCGCCGTGAACGCCAGCTCGAACAACAGCCCCCACATCTCCAGATCGTCCGGCGTGTCGGACGGGACTCGCCCCGACCCGTCCGGCGAGGAGACCGCCTCTATGAGCATCCTCGGCTGATCGGGGCCGAGGATGCTCACCTTCCCCCGTTCGACGCGCGGCGGCTTGACCCTGCGGCACGGGTCTGACGATATCAGCCCGTCAAGCTCGGCCTGGTCGAGCACCATCTTCAGGCTCACGTAATGATCCTTCAGCGTGGTCGACGAAAGCCGCTCCCCCAACCCGCGCACGCACACGCGGATATGCTCGGGCGTCAGATCGGCAAGCCGCACATGGCCGATGAACTCGCAGCACGCCCTGAGCCGCCCCGCGCGGGTGCGGTACGTGTTCGGCTTCACCCTCATGCGGTAGTCCGCCAGCCATCGGGACACGTAGTCCTCAAGGTACGGGCTTTTGCCGCCCGGCAGCATGCCGGTGCGTTCCATCTGCTCCAGCTTCGCGTCGAAGCGTTCGCGGGCCTCGGCCTTGGTCTTGCCCCTCGACTCGATGAAACGCCGTCTGCCCGTCGCCGGGTCGGTGCCAATGT
>CAVAQZ010000091.1:0-2391 GCA_963590945.1 Dysosmobacter segnis | reverse complement strand
CTTTAAGTCCATGTGGCTGGCGTGTCGTGTCAATCAGCAATTGAACACGTAACGGTCGAGCCGGTCGAATGCCTCCCGGACCCGGGTCAGCGGCAGAGCGAGATTCATACGAATCGCATAAGGCTGTTTGAACATGACTCCGTCCTGCCAATCCACACCGACGTCCCACCCACGCCTCTCCAGCTCTTCCACCGAAACACCGTGCTCCACGCACCATTGCGAGCAATCCAGGAACAACATGTATGTGCCTTGCGGTTTGGAACATGAAACGCCATCGAAGTGGGATGCGATGTAATCGCAGGCGTAGTCGACGTTCTCGCTCAACACGTCACGGAGTTCATCGACCCACTCGTATCCTTCCGGTCTATAGGCTCCGATCAAGGCATGCATGGACAGCACGTTCATCGCATTGTAGTGGGATTTCGAGCTCTTTGCCGTTATGCGATCGCGCAGATACCTGTTGTAGATGATATGGTAGCTTCCCACAAGTCCCGCAAGGTTGAACGTCTTGCTCGGCGCGTAAAAGGCAGCGGTCCGGTTACGGGCGTCATCGCTGACCGATTGCGTCGGAACGTGCCTATGGCCGTTGAGCGTCAGATCCGACCAGATCTCATCGGAAACGACCATGCAGTCGTTGCGCCTGTACACGTCCATGGCCTGTTCGATTTCCCAACGTTCCCATACACGGCCGCACGGGTTGTGGGGGCTGCAGAACACCGCCACATGGATGTTATGCTCTTTGATCTTGCGGTCCATATCTTCGAAATCCATACGCCATACGCCTTGCCTATCCAGCTTGAGCGGGCTGTGCACGATATGGTAGCCGTTGTTCTCTATGCAGGATGTGAATCCGATGTATGTCGGACTATGCAGCAACACGGCATCTCCGGGTGCCGCGAATGCCGTGATGGCGCTGACCACACCGCCCAGCACGCCGTTCTCATAGCCAATGTCTTCACGGGTCAGGCCGACCACGTCGTTGCGAGTGGTCTGCCAGCGAATGATCGAATCGAAATACTCGTCGGTCGGATTGAAGTATCCGTATGCAGGATGCTTGGCCCGTTCTATGATCGCTTCCGAAATGGTAGGCACCGTGGGAAAATTCATATCGGCGACCCACATGGGGATCGCGTCGAATCCTTCCTTCGGCGGTTCCGGTGCCATACCGGGCATTTCCCCAAGCGCGTCCACGGCAATCGAATCCTTGCCATGCCTGTCCATGATCGACGTGAAATCGTAGGTCATATCTCATCCCTCACAATCTTCCACCGAATAATCGGCAGTGGCGAGTTCGCTGGAGTCCATGTCGAAATCCGTCATGGCAAAGGAACGAATCGCAGGGTCGTCGTACGTGCTCATGTAGTAGCGGTTCGTCTTGGAGGAGAATCCGCTGGTGAACAGCGTACGCTCGAACTGTCCGTTGGCCATCTTCGCGCATCCGTCGATCATCTTCACGGAGCCAAGCGTGTGGAACAGGCGTGAGACGTTGGCTTTTTCGCCATCCTGCTGCGGGTAGTGTGTGTTCGAGTAGGATGCGCGAACGAAACGAGACGGCGAGCTTACATCTCCGGGAATGCCATGCATGCTCACGCCGGCGCCCCACGCCGTCAGATCGGCCTTGCCCCAGGTGGTGGGCTGGGCCATCTCATTGCTGACGCACATGTAGTTGCGAAGATTTTCCATATGGAAGTCGAACGTCGGCTGATTGGTGAGCACATCGACGTCGTCGTGATGAATGTGCATGCCGTCGGCCATCTGCTCCACGGCAATGCTGCGGGTACCGTCGCCGATGAACCAGTGCAGTAACGATTCCTTCTGTCCCGGAACGATCTGCGAGACAAGCGTCACGTTCTTCAGGGCTTCCTCGATTTCGTCAACGGTGTCGAAGTTGCGGGTGACCCACAGCGGGAATTCGAAGGTCGCCACATTCACCGTGCCTTCAATTGGTTCGTGCGCAAAGGATGCGTACCCCGGGAAATTAAGACCTGCGACGGCGAGGCCTTTTTCATTGGCGCAGTCGAAATACATGGGTCGACCGCCCATGACCACACCGATTCCGAGCACCGCGTTCGGGTCGTTCCTGGATTGCGCGCCGTAGACGTAATCGTACTGATAGGCCCGAGGAGTCGCCAGAATAGTCTCTCCGTACGAAAAACTCCAGTCGAGATTACGACCGAAATACATGTTTCCTTCCGCATCGGAAAAACGAACGCCAGTGCACATAATGGTTTCCTTCCGTTTGCCGGATCCGAGTGTTTCCACGTTCATGGTATCCATCGCCAATCGGAATCGCTGGTATTACGCTAAAAGATAAGACTGTTTTTCACGGAAACAACAAAACCCCCTACGAATGTAGGGGGTTTTCAAAGCTCCTGCGACTGGGCTTGAACC
>CAVAQZ010000090.1:0-2412 GCA_963590945.1 Dysosmobacter segnis | reverse complement strand
GTGAGCGCTCACAGTCATGTAGGGAGTAGGAAAACTCCCCTTCGGACCTAATTTACTTGACTTCCTCACGGGATTGAAATCCCGTGATTCCTGTCGCTTGTCGGACGTGCGCCCCGGTGGGGTGGATTCCGGCAAGTGTTGCAGGGGTTTGAGTTTCATCGACGGTGTTCCGTGCCAGCCGGGGCTGGTTCGGGACTGTGTTGTCTCCGCTCTTCGGCATTGCCCATGCCGTTCGGTTTTAATGCGCGGTCGAGGATGTTTTTGGCCGCGTTGATGTCGGCGTTCGCCGTGTGCCCGCAATTGCGGCAATGGAACACCGCTTGGCTTTCACGGTTTTCCTTGCCGCAATATCCGCAATCATTGCAGGTGCGGGACGTGTCGGACGCTGGCACTTGGACTAGTCGGGTTCCCGCGAGACGGGTCTTGTATGCGAGGCTGTCCTGAATGGCAGTCCACCGGTTTGCGAGGATGCTGCGGTTCAAACCGGTTTTCGCGTGGCTCCCGTTGTGCAGGTATCGCCCCGGGTTGTCCGGGTCTGGTTTCGGGGCGGCGCGTTTGCTCATGTTCCGCACGTCGAGCTGTTCCATCGCAATCAAATCGTATTCGCATACGAGCGTCGTGGTGGTTTTCGCCACCCAATCGTTCTTGCGGTTGTTCGCTTTCGCGCGGATGCGTCGCATTGCCGTCAGCGTGCGGGCGCGGCTCTTCGACGCGAACTTCGCGGCTTTCCCGCCCCGCTGCTCGTTCACCCTGTCCTGACGGGCGAGTTTCTTTTGCAGACGCCTGTATTCCTCCCGTTCCCCGTCCGAGGGTTGCGGCATGTCGAGGAACGCTCCGTCCGACAAGGCGAGCGTATGCACGCACCCCCTGTCCACGCCGACAGCCACCCCCGTAGGGGTGCGGTCGAGGGGCAGGGGGTCGTTGGTGAACACGAGGGTTTTCGTCGTCCAGTTGACCGCCACGCTCGTGTAATCCCGTATCGGCTGGCTGACGCGGATGTGCAGGCTGATACGCCAACGCGCCTCATTCTCGCAGTTGCGACGATACCGGTTCGGTACACTGCCCGTGATGACGACCACGCCGCTGCGTTTGCCCGTCCGATGGTATTTGGCGTTGCCTGTTTTCGTCTGGTTGCGCCAACACACGAAATACTGGGGCTGCCTATGCCGTGAACGGAAGCCGGGAATCTTGCCTCCACTGGTTTTCTTGCGTTTCAATCCCGCGAACCAGCTCGTGTTTTCCACCCGCTCGCAGGACGCGAGAACCGGCGAGGGAACACAGGCCAGCCAAGGGCAGTCCTCCCTCGCCTGACTGTCCCTGACAGCCGGTTTCACGTCCGCGCCGCCCAACGGGACATCCACCCACAACTGTTCATGGGTTTCAACGTCCTCCACGAGCCGACGCTTCGCACGGTGCGCCCGATGCTGGTTGAACCGGCTGCGCCACCCGTCGCAAAGCCAGTCCATGATACGTTCCGGGTTGCGCGTCCACATGGGATTGCCATACGAATCGACGCCAAGGAACACGCTGGCCCCAGCGTGCCTGACCTTTACGATTCGTACTTTTTGACTCATACCAACCATATTGCCGGAAACATTGACTAATCAATAATTAACAGACGTTCGCTGACCCGGCATTGAAATACCGGGCTTGCGCTCACAAAAACCTGTCAATGTCATTTTTCACTTGCCTCGACGTGCCGCATCTTCAAAACGCTGGCCAAGGCAGCGCCCCCGATGGAGATCACGATCACCGCCAGGGAAAGCCATGTGGGCACTTCCGGCACCCATGAAACCGGCTGGCCTCCATTGATGAACGGCAACGTATTGCCATGCATGGCCTCCATGATCAGCTTCACGCCGATGAAGCCCAGCACGATGGACAATCCCACCGGCAGATAGACGAGCTTATCAAGCAGCTCTCCGAGGAGGAAGTACAGTTGCTGCAGTCCCAGCAGCGCGAACACGTTGGACGTGAACACGATGAACGGATCCTTGGTCAAACCGAAAATGGCCGGAATGGAATCAAAGGCGAACATCACATCGGTGGTGCCGATGGTCAGCAGCACAATGAGCATCGGGGTCCAATGCTTGACTCCGTCCTTGACCGTGCGCAACTTCTCGCCGTCGTATTCATCGGTGATCTTGATGACCTTGCGCAACGCGTGAATCAGAGCGTTTTCATGGTATTCCTCATCCTCGTCGCCGCCGGCAAGCAGCTTGACGGCGGTGACGATAAGGAACGCTCCGAACAGGAAGAACACCCAGGTGAAGCGGGAGATGATGGCCGCGCCCACGAGAATGAAGCATCCTCGCAGCACCAGCGCAATAGTGATGCCCACCGAAAGCACGAACTTCTGCAACTGCTTCGGCACCGCGAAGTTCGACATGATGATCACGAACACGAACAGGT
>CAVAQZ010000089.1:1808-2428 GCA_963590945.1 Dysosmobacter segnis | reverse complement strand
ATTCAAGATTCTTCCCGGATCATTTGAGCCTCTTGAAGTGGATGAAGTCACTGAAAGCAACTTTGCCGATATCAGGTGGAAGAGAATGGGGGATATCATGCATCATCGCTGGAATATCTTTAGGGGTGACGTGGCGTTTTGGCGCAAACGTCTTTTGGCTAAATTGTCTATCGGCCGGTAGGAGTAAGAATGTGAATAGCTTGAAATCGACGCTGTCACGTCGACGTGTTGGGCGATGCATTTTGAGGTGGGTGTTCGGAATATCTTTCTCTGGAGCTTTTTCGTACTTCACTGTGTTGAGAATTTTGCCGGTCTCTGTGTTAAGCATTTGTGTTCGGCGGTTCGGTGTCCTTCGCGACAACGGACTGGTCGAGCCTGTTTTTGAACATATGTTGGTTGGATAGTCCAGATGTTTGATTGCTTAGGCCGTAGCTATTGGTGTTGCGGAATACGATTTCGTTGTTGCTCCGTTTCTGAACATAGGGAAATCTTTTTGTTTGATCTTTAAAAACGTGTGCAGTTATTTTCATATTTTTTGTATAGGAAAAATGTTATTCACTCGTATCAGAATGGTTTTCTTTGAAAGATGTAGGTTGTTTTTGTGGAATAGTTTTGTTGGT
>CAVAQZ010000089.1:0-1798 GCA_963590945.1 Dysosmobacter segnis | reverse complement strand
CATGGAGTAGTTTATTTGTTTTTCAGTAGTTATTCATAGGGTAAATTAATTTGTAGTATGTTAGAATTTCATGTCGGCAAGCCTGTAAAAGGACTTGTTTTTAGTGGCCTGCCGCTCGGAAACCGGTATATGGAAATGAGAAGGTGAGAACATGGACGAACAGCCGTTGGTCAGCGTGATCGTTCCCGTGTACAACGTGGAACGCTTCCTGGACCGTTGCATGCGTAGCCTGGTGGGGCAGACCTATCGGCGTCTTGAGATCATTCTCGTCGATGACGGTTCTCCGGATGGTTGCCCGCGGCTGTGCGATGAGTGGTCCGAGCGAGATGGCCGTATAGTGGTGATCCACAAACCCAATGGCGGACTGTCAGATGCCAGGAATGCCGGACTGGATGCCATGCACGGCGATTTCGTTGCGTTCGTGGACAGCGACGACTACGTGAAACCGGATTATGTGGAGAGGCTGTACGCGGGTATCGACGACGCCGACATGTCGGTATGTTCCATTGTCCGCGAGGATTCGAATGGAATCACGCAATCGGAGGACATCGCTATCGTGGACGTGCCGACTGTAATCAAGCCTGAGGAGTATCTTCATCGGGCCATGTTGGATTGGCGTCTGGTGGTGGCTTGGAACAAGCTGTACAAGGCGTCGGCATGGAAATCCCTACGGTTCCCAGTCGGCTGCATCCACGAGGATGAGTACGTTCTGCATCAGGTGGTGGACCAATGTGGGACCATCAACGTGTTGCCGGACGGCCTGTACCATTACGTGGCCAATGACAACAGCATCACGCACAGCGATTTCGGCATCAGAAACCTCGATTGCCTGGAGGCTTGGGCATGGCGGATGAAATATTGCGTGGACAAGGACTATCGGCAGTGCGCAGTCTCGACTTTCGACTTATTCATCTGGGGTCTTGATCGTGCGTCTAGGCTGGATTGGTCCGATCGGGAGATTCACGCCAAACTGAAGAAGATTTTTGAGGAATTGAGGCGTGTGCCGCTCTCCGCCGGATTCCTTCTGCCGCTCAAACGGCGCCTGCAGTTTTTCGGATTGCGGGTCGCTCCGTTCTTTACGGAGTGGATGTTGAAAAAAGCCAAAAATCTCCAGCGTTAAGAAAGCCGCAACCATGTATCAACCAGTTCACTCGCGCGGACGCGAACACGGATTCCTCCGCTCACAGTCCGTCAAACACAATGACCGCACCTTCTTGTCTGAATTCTTTTCTCGAGAATGGGGATTCCCAACTTCTCTAGTCATCTCGTTCCTTCCGGTACTACTCATTTGCATATTTGCGACACCGGCCTTCTATGCTATTGATGACGTCGTGCAAGCCATGTACCCAGAGGGGGGGGTATTATGGGCAGTCTTCGTATCTCATGCTTTACACGCTTGCTCCAATCAGCGTGCCACTCGGATTATTGGGGAAGATTTTCCCCAATTTGCCGGTTTTTGCGTTTTGCCAGCTATTTTTCATAGTTGTTTCCACGACATCCATGGTTCGTCTCGTATCCAGAACGAACAACAGACCACTCATCAAGCTCTTCTGCGTAACTTTGCTCATTGCCTGCGAATCATTTCTAACAACGTATCTGACTTATACAGCGGTCGCCTTTGCACTTACCGCCTCCGGTCTATCGCTTCTTGTTACCAATACGATCAATAGACGCGTCCCTCATGTAACAAAACAGGACGCCGCGGGTCTCATTCTGATTTTCCTAGGCACATGTTTACGCCCCGAATCCGGATTCTCCACTTTCATCTTGTTCGCTCCCTTCATGCTTTGGGTTCTTG
>CAVAQZ010000088.1:0-2459 GCA_963590945.1 Dysosmobacter segnis | reverse complement strand
CTGATCGGCTATGTGAATCGCCTCATGCCTGAGTACGACAACAAAAGCCGGACAGTGAACCCCTGAAGGCCCGCTCCACATGGAACAGACCCGGGAAATCCACCGTCCGGCAACGCGACTGCTTCTCAAGAATGTGTGCTTGACTCACATGGATGGTACTGAGAACCATTCGCTAACGATCTGCTCCCATACCCATGCCAGGCACGCGCACGAAATACAAATCAAGTCGTAGGGCTTTAAAAGCCAAAGCTCAACTGTAGCCGTATAACGGAATAATCACAAATCCGACCAAGCCGACCAGCCTGATGAGAATCGGGCGAACCAAGCAAGCATAAATCAGACGCAAAACCGCAATAGACCGAACGAAGACCGAACGAAGACCAAACGAACCAGTCAGGCAAAGACGCCGAACACCACAAGATGCGGAAAACACCCATCAAAGAGAAGCAAGCGTTCCTGCGTTCCATAGAACGTCACAAGACGAGAAAACAAAAAACGACAGGCCTCATCCACTTCCACACAGGCCAAACACGATACCGGAAAAGAGACGAAAACACAAAAACGGCGGGCCGTATCCACATGAAAACATGGAACACGACCCGCCTCTACATAGATTAAGGAGTTCAGCCCCCCCGATTCAGGCCTTGGCGACCTCAACCGCCAGTTCGGAACCTTCGGCGCCGGCCACAATCTCGAAGGAAGTGGCAAGCGTCTCACCGGAGATGAGTTCCTTGAACTGCTCGATCTTGGCCACGTCCGCAGCCGGAACGGTCAACTTGAGAGCAATGCGGTCGGAAATCTCCAGATCGGCGGCCTTGCGGGCATCCTGCACGGAACGAATCGCGTCGCGCGCGTAGCCCTCCGCGATCAGGTCGTCGTTGAGCTCGGTGTCGAGGATCACGAAGCCACCGGTCGGCAGCGCGGCGGACACGAAATTGGCCGCTTCTTCGGCGTTCTTCTCCTCCACGCTGTTGATCAGCTCGTATTCGCCTTCCTCCAGCGTAATCTCGCCGTTCGGGGTCTCGCACACCGGAGCGCCGGAGTCATCCACATGCCATGCGCCGGACTTGGACGCCTTGATGGCGAACTGCACGTCCTTGCGCAGACGCTTGCCTGCGACACGGGCGTTCACGCGCAGCTCGTTGACGATCTTCAAGCCGCGGGATTCGGCATCCTCAAGCGTGCACAGCTCGATATCCTTGACGTTCAGCTCGGACTTGAGGATCTCGGCGTAGGCGGCCACGGCCTTCGGATCGGAAACGATCACCGTCAGCTTGCTCAGCGGCTGGCGCACGCGAATCTGCTTCGCCTTGCGCATGGACAACGTGCTGGACACAACCTCGCGCACCTTCTCCATGGCATCGACCAGAGCCGGATCGTCAACCAACACCAGGCCAAGCTCGGTGGCTTCGCCGGATGCCGGATCGGTCAGGAACGGCCAATCGGCAAGATGCACGGATTCGCCACCGGTCAGGCCACGCCATACGGCTTCGGCCTCCATCGGAGCGAGCGGTGCAAGCACGCGCATGAACGTTTCAAGCACGGTGTACAGCGTGTTGAACGCGTTCTCGTCCTCGTTCCAGAAGCGGTCGCGGTTGTTGCGGATGTACCAGTTGGTGAGCATGTCGATGAAGTCGGACACGGCTTCGCAGGCGTCGGAGATCAGGAAGTCGTCCAGCGCGGACTGTGTCTTCTCAACCAGGCGACGGGTGCGGGCCAGCAGGTAACGGTCCATCTCCGGCAGTGCCGCCACTTCGTCGGCGCGCAGGGAGCGGGCGTCGAAACCGGCACCGCCGTTGGCCGCATTGGCATACAGGGTGAAGAAGTAGTAGGAGCTCCACACCGGCAGCATGACCTGACGGACGGTGTCGCGAATGCCGTCGGCGGTCACGATGAGGTTGCCGCCGCGCAGGATCGGCGAGCTCATGAGGAACCAACGCATGGCATCGGAGCCGAAGTCGTTGAACACGCCGTTCACGTCCGGATAGTTGCGCAGGTGCTTCGACATCTTCTGGCCGTCGGAACCGAGCACGATACCGTGGCAGATCACGTTCTTGAACGCCGGCTTGTCGAACAGGGCGGTGGCCATGATGTGCAGCACGTAGAACCAGCCACGGGTCTGGCCGATGTATTCCACGATGTAATCACACGGGAAGTGCTGCTCGAAGGTTTCCTTGTTCTCGAACGGATAGTGGTACTGGGCGAAGCTCATGGAACCGGATTCGAACCAGCAGTCCATCACGTCGCTGATGCGGTGCATGTGGCTCTTGCCGGTCGGATCGTCCGGGTTCACGCGGGTCAACTCGTCGATGTACGGACGATGCATGTTGATGTTGCCCTCATGGTCACGCGGGTAATCGCCGAAGTCGGCCTTCAGCTCCTCGAGGGAACCGTACACGTCGACGCGCGGATACTTCGGATCGTCGGAGACCCACACGGGAATCGGGGAACCCCAGAAG
>CAVAQZ010000087.1:0-2784 GCA_963590945.1 Dysosmobacter segnis | reverse complement strand
GCTGTCGCTGTGCCCGGTGTATTCCTGGGCCGACACGACCGATGGGGCAGACACGGGGGACACGCAGGCAACCGATACGACCGATGATTCGACGACATCGGACAATGGGCTTGCGGAAGTTCAGGCGATCGAGAAATCTGCGCAATTTGCGGCGTCCCAGGTTGATCAAAACTTGACCACCAGCACCGAGTCCGACAGCGTTGAGGAATCCACGACGACCTCATCCGCCGTTGCCGGCGCAAATGCCATAATCGAATGCAGGGAAGCGCTCCTGGCGAATCTCTTCAGCGGTGTGAGCGCCGTAGCCGACAGCGGCAGCAGTTCCGGCTCCGAATCGAGCAGCGTTAACGCCGTCACCTCCGGGAGCGAGGAGGCCACAACGGTACCGGTTACCACCATCGACGACGGGACGGGTGGCAAAGCGGTGTTCGCCGCCGTGGTGAACAGCAATGAGCCCTCGGGTTTCAAGAGCCTGAAGGACTCGGGGTCTGGTCCGTACAATAACTCGGACACCTCCACCGTTATCAAGAACCCCATGATGGAGCTTGCCCTCATTCAAACTTGGGATGGGAAATACAGCGTCACCACATACGACAAATATGACTCATCGGAATCGGAATATAATGCAGAGAAAAACTGGCATTATGCAAGGAGTCCTCTTTCATTGGAGGACCGCACTCACGGTGATGAATCTTTCAAAGGGGCACGCGCATCGTCGAACAATGGTACGTATGTTTCTAATTTCAATTCAACTGATAATTATTCCGACTCCCTCGGACGCAGCAACTATTCGCTGATCAGGGCGGTGGCCTTCAGCCCTACCGATAGCCCGCGCGATGATTGCGTCGCGTATGTGGCGCTCGATCTCTCAAGTGGCGAGGATACGCCCAAAGTCGTCACCTGGATGTACGATTACAAATCGAAAAAGCGTTCTGAAAATATCGAGCTGGGCACCTTGAAGTGGGACAAGATCGCGTCGGGCTATTCCGAAGGGCAAATGCTCAACTTCATGTCGATCACTGCAGGTGACTACTACGGAACCGGCAAAGATTCCGTGGTTGTGTACTTTCCTGGGCAGGGTTATGACCAAAGCGGCGACGTGGGCCTTTACGAAGTGAAGTGGACGAAGGGCAAAGACGGGAATTATTCCTATGAGAAGTCGAATCTTTCTTCGAGCCTTATCCATCCGCTTTATAGTCAGAATTGGCAGAAAAGCGTCAATGTTTACAATAAGCTTGCCTGTACGTTGAAATCGGGCAAATTCAATAACGATGATGTCGAGGATCTTGCGATCGTTACCAACGTGTCCGAGGTTGAAGATTACGAAAAGTCCGATATGCGCAAGTACGTTCCCTACCTTGCGGTCTCCATGGGAACGAAGGGTGGCTCCATCGGCACCATCATCGGCGGTAATACCGCAAGCGGCCTCTATGTGGAGCAGTCGGGCACTTATGCAGATCAGAAAGAGGATGACGGCTATACCTATTGGAGTTTCCCGCGCAACCCTGGTCTTGCCGTTGGCGACGCGAATGGCGACGGTTTGGACGAGGTAGCGGTGTCGGGTTCGCTTGCCATTCAGCGTGGAGAGAACAGGAGCAAGAGCGCTTCAGCGGTGAATGACTCCAATGACCCTTGGTACAAGCAAAACATCGATTACCACACGGTTGGAGTGTATTCAGCTCCAGATGGCTCGATTACTCAGCAGTATTTCAATAGGCAACTGAAGTCTACGAGCTATTTCGAGGGCGGAGCGTATTCGGGCGACAGCATACTTGCACGTTCGGGTCTTGAATTCGTAAAAATAAACGGAGAAGGCAGTCAAGAGGATCTCTTCATCGACGGTGCCGTCTACTCTTTTGCGGGAAATAGCTGCTCTATCAGCAACGATCAAGCGGCATATACCCCAGAATACTTTAATCATCATGAGGGCGGCGTGGAAAGCCATCTTGTCACGGACACGTTCATCCAGTCGGTTGTTGCCGGTAATTTCGATAACAACATGGCGGGCCGCGAGCAGCTCATGATTCTTACGGGATATAAAGACAGGAGCCGCAATAAGAACTCTGCCGCGGTGATAAGTATCGGCGGCGTGTATGACAAGGATGAGAAGAACTCTTCGGGTCAGATCACCAAGTTCAACACGGCAACGGATTATTACAGCAGCAATATGAACGATAAGCCATGCTATTCTTCTGTTGGCGAGTCGAGCAACGTGGAGGACGGCTACAGCTCCGAAATCGTGGCGCTCGACTACGATGACGACGGCATTGAGCTTGAGTACGACAGCGTCGATTACGGTTATTCCGGTGTTCAAGTCGAAGCGGTTATCCAGGCTGCTCCGATGTTTTCGGAGCTGTCCCAAAGCATATCGGGCTCTACAAGCTACAAGATTACGTCGGCATACACCACAACGGCATCGGATAGCTCCTGGAGATCGGCTTCTGCGGGATTGTCGCTGGGCTTCCAGTGGGCCACCGAGGCGTTCAATCCCTTTGCCACCCTTGACTGGAAAGCTGGATGGGTTGGCAATTGGACCCAAGAATGGAAAACGGGAACTGCGACTTGGTTTGCTGCATCCTTTAATGCGAGGAGCACGAATACCGTGGTGATCAGGCGTATTCCCGAATACAACTTCAAATACAAGATCAAGAACCCCGAATCCGTGTCAGCTGGAGGGGTTACGCAAAATGGGCAAACATCAACTGACGGCGAAAATTCTTACATAACCATTACCACTGCAGCGCCGCCGACCTATACACAGCTGTCGGTGGACGACTACAACGC
>CAVAQZ010000086.1:0-2971 GCA_963590945.1 Dysosmobacter segnis | reverse complement strand
CGTGATTGGGACAGTGATGCATCCTCTCTAATACGTGAAAAGTTTTTTGATGAGTTATTTGATCCTTACTATGACCTTCACCTGCCTTTTGTCCTTAAATACTTAAAACCAGAGGGGAGATATGTAACATGCGGTTTCAAAAATCAGCATGACAGTTTTGCTGAAGATACAGATACTTCAGGTAGCGAACGTTTCGACAACTTGCTATTGAGTGCAATGATTAACGATATTTCAGTTATCGGCAATTGTATAGGTACACACGAAGACATCGCGGAGTCGATCAAAAAGATTCAATCCTCGCAATTGGTTGCCTATCGATTCGGTTTGGTCTGTGTTTGATGGTGCTAGTTTTTTGTATCCGAGGTGGTGACGTTTTCTTGGACTTCCCGACTGGGAGGAGCACCCCTTATGGCGAAGTACAGCAGGGAGCAGCGCGACAGGGCCGTGGACCTGTACATCAAATACGAACGCTGCGCCGCCGACGTGATCCGCGAGCTCGGCTATCCCAGCAAGGTCGCGTTGCTGTCGTGGTACGCGGACCGTCTCGAGGAGGAGCGCACCGGCGTCCCCTCCAGACGCGGGGAACGCTACAGGCGCTACAGCGACGGGCAGAAGCGGGCCGCGGTGGACCATTACCTCGAATACGGCAGACGGCTCAGCCGCACCATGCGGATGCTGGGATATCCGAAAAGCAAGGAACTGCTCATGGCGTGGATCGACGAGCTCGCCCCCGGCCAACGCAGGCTGAGGCACGGGCCCGTGCCCGAGGAGCTGAAACGCGAGGCGGTGGTCGCGGTCGCGTCCGGACGGCTGAAATCGCGTGAGGCGGCAGCCGAACTGGGCGTGGAGGCGTCCGTGGTGAGAAACTGGAAACGGCAGATGCTCGCCGGATCCAAGGAGACGCACGTGATACAGACACCCGGAAGGAAGCCCCCGACGGCCGGGGAGGGAAAAGCCGGCGCGGAGCCTCTGACGCCGACGGCCGCATCCGGTCCCCGGGACGAGGCCGGTCTGGCGGACGCGGTGGCGTCGATGGAGAGGAGACTTGCGGAGATGCAGGCCTGTCTGGACGGGCTGGACGCCGGCATCGAGGCCAGGCGGCGGACCGAACGCGAGCTCGACATCGAGATCGCGATCCGGAAGGGCGCGTTGGAGCTGTTGGGAAAAGAGCCGGGCGCAGACCCGGAAAACCTGACCAGCCGAGAGAAGACGCTCCTCGTCAAGACCGTTAGCGAGACGCTGGGCGTGACGGCCAGGAGCCTGCTGCCCGTGGTCGGCATCGCGCGCAGCACGTACCATTACCAGCTCAACGCCATGAAACGCCCCGACAAGGACGCTTCCCTCCTGGAGCTCGTGCGCGAGGCGTTCGAGAACAGCGAACGCCGCTACGGGTACAAGCGGATCCATCTGGAGCTGAAGGGCATGGGCGTCAGGGTATCGGCCAAGCGGGTCATGAGGCTGATGACCAGGCATGGCCTGGTGCCCCTGTTCAAGAGCGCGAAGCGGTACAGTTCGTACAAGGGCGAGCTGACCAAGGCGCCGGCGAATCTGGTGAACCGCGATTTCCACGCCGAGCGGCCGAACATGCTGTGGGTCACGGACCTCACGGAGTTCTCCATTCCCGCGGGCAAGGCGTACCTGTCGCCCGTGATCGACTGCTACGACGGCATGCCGGTCGCCTGGACGATAGGCACGAGCCCGAACGCCGAGCTGGCCAACGGCATGCTCACCGACGCGTGTTCCACGCTCAGGGACGGCGAGAAGCCAATTATCCACAGTGATCGCGGCTGCCACTATCGGTGGCCCGAGTGGATCCGCATCTGCAGGGACAACAACCTGACGCGTTCGATGAGCGCGAAAGGCCGTTCTCCGGACAACGCGGCCGCGGAGGGGTTCTTCGGCCGTCTCAAGCAGGAGTTCTTCCACAAGCGCAGCTTCGCGGGCGTCTCGATGGACGGGTTCATCGGCATGCTGGACGGCTACATGGTCTGGTACCGGGACAAGAGGATCAAGACGGAGTTCGGCATGAGCATCATGGATCGTCGACGCGAGCTCGGTCTTGTGGCATGATTGGTGGTGATGGAATCAATGACGAGTCCAAGAAAATGTCACCGGCCCCATCGGACATACTCGGATAAACGCCGTTTCGGAAAGACGGTTCTTCGGTATACGCAAGAATAAGAAAACTCCCGTCAGTAAAAGCATAACCTCGGTAGGGAGCTACGGACATTTTCTTGGAGATAGTCATACAGCCATCCCTTGGCTTTGACGATATTGTATCGGATTCATCCAACCAAGCGACTGTTTGACGTACTCATGGTGCACCAGCGGATGTATCATCGAGCATGGTCGAGTGGAACAGTATGGTGTCGGCATCTTGTTGCGATGGGTAAATCCATTGACGGGTGCCCTTGCTGTGGGGTGCGACGAGGTAGCGCTCCCTTGCCGAGCCATCTGTATGCCTCCGCCTCGTATTCCAAGCCGAAGTTCCGTCCGACCTTCTTGGACGGGTCGAGCGGGTTAACGTATCGCGTCTGCAGGGAGACGGGGTTACCGTCCACGTCCTTGCAGACGATCGCCGAGCCCCATTCCCTGCGTTTTCGCGCGTGCGACGTATTTTCCGGGTCTTTCATTGACTCCACCTCGGAGTGACGTTGGTTTGGGATACCCACTGTTAATGAGAAATTTCGAATGAGAATCATGAGCCAGTTGAGGATGGTCATCATGACCGGCAGACTTCCCAAAAACAGGAAACCTTGGTATAAAGCCAAAAACAATTGACCACGGCCATCATGCAAAGTGCCCATCAAAATCGGGCGATACGGCGCAGGCGTCAACTGGAACAATCCACACCAGCACGCGGTATCCAAACGCTGCCGGGCGGCACCACTTCAACCTCACATTTCGGCTATGCTCCCGAACGCGTACATTAAGCCCACAAAAACAATTGTGTATGTGATCAAATAAAGGT
>CAVAQZ010000085.1:0-3172 GCA_963590945.1 Dysosmobacter segnis | reverse complement strand
TAATGCTGGTAGGGGTTGATCTTGAAGAACAGTACGATGAGCAGAAGACCGGACAGCACTACGGTGCAGTCAATAGGATTGCAGTGGCGTTTGAACAGCATACGGGCCAAGCAAACGACTATCATGGCGACGGGCACGCACAGAATGATTGTGATGGAAGTGAGTGGTGCGGAAAGCAGGCCTTCGGAGCCTCCGGCGTAGCTGAGGTTGAATAGAATCGTGCCGTACAGGAAATCATAGAACGCCTGATGCGCCACGAAATAGATGCAGAATGGTACGAGCGGCAGTGCAATGCCTGTGATGAAGGACAAAGCGCATGTGAACAGCGTTTTCCATTGCTTCCATACGATCAGCATGACGGTGATGACCAGCACGATAACGCAAACGGAAAGCGCATTAGTCAGGCGGGACAGCAGACAGACGCTGAACGATATTCCGTATACGAACGGATGATACCACGGTACCGATGGCTTAGCGCCATTGCCTCTCAGCTCGAACCATCGGACGGCAATCAATAAGGAAATAGCCAGGAACGGCAGGCAAAGCGGCTCGATCAAATCCCAAGAAGGGGCGCAGAGGATGCCAATCCATACGGCGGATATCCACGCTATGGCTATCGATGTCACCGTGCCATACTGCTTGGGCGCGAATTCCTTGGCAAGGAGATACAACGTGTTTACGGTGATGGCTGCCCAGACTATGGTGAGTAGGAAAATGCCTAGCGATGATCCGGTGAGCTTCCATCCGAGCATATTGAACAGGAAGATCATGGGACCTTTCTGATCCCAGAAGTCCACGTATGGCACGCCTCCTTCGGCCCACATCTTGCCGGTGAGCTCGAAAATGTACTGGTCGGAATACCAGGTTTCGAACAGTGGATAGATAGGGGAGAGGATGTCCGTAAGTGTGAGCAGCAAGGCGACAAATAGTGAATTCACCACTATCGGAATCGCGTGGCGCACGCCATGGGCGCGAGCCACGCGAGAATTCGCAACTTCCAGTGCGGGAGTTGCGTTTCCGGGAATTGAAATGGTCATTGACACTTCCTTGTTTTTTTTTTGGGGGGGGGGGGGTTAGGTGCGTTGGTAAATGCTGTATGTACCGGAATCGTCGGTAATGGAACGGATGAATTGATATTTTGCGTTCAACGCGTCCGTAATTACCGGGGTCAGATTGCCGTACTGCTGTACCACGAGTATTTCAGTGTTTGGCTGTGAGTAGGAGTCGACGATTTTGATTCGCAGGTCATCGCTGAACTCCGCCTGCCAGTCTTGGAACACCGCATACGGATAGACCGGGGTTACGTCATTGAGCGTGTAGGCCAGTGAATTCATGTTGTAGAACGCTATGGAACCCTGTGACTGTTCCGTCAGTTGGGCAACCCACGTGTTATCGAATTCCGGCCAGGTCATGACTTGACGCGTGCGCAGGCCGGCGTATCCGAGCAGCAAAGCGGCCGCGCACGCCAATGCGACAATGCGCGACAACTGGTTGCGCAGAAAAGTTATGGCTGGTATCAGTGCCATCGGAAGGAACACCACATCGATTACCGTGTAGTGAAGATAGGATCCTGTCTGGATGGCGAACATCTGGAAGAATAGCGCGGCAAACGCAACGGATCCAAGTATAAGGAAAACCGAGCTGCAAGTAATTGACTTGCTCCGAATCGTATGGATGATACCTACCACCAGCATGACTGCGGGAACGGCAAACACCAAAACGAGTGTCGTGAGTTCGGGAATACCGGCTGTGGCGCTCAGGCCGCCCGCATAGTGCAGGTTGTACAGCACGGTGCCGTACATGAACTCGTAAAATACGCCATGTACGGCGAAATATACGGCGAATGGAACGAAAAACGTTGCGACTCCCGCTAGGAATCCCAGAATACAGGTTCCCAGGTTTTTCCATGCCTGTCGCATTATGAGCAGAACGGTCAACACCAGCAGGCCCACGCATACGCCCATCGCATTGCTCAGACGGGTCATGAAACATACGCCGAAGGCCAGTCCATGAACATATGCCCAGGTTCCGGGAATATGCCAAGCGTCACGGTTCGTAGGTCGGTCCTGATATGCAAACAGCGATCTCAACAACAACCATGCGCTTGCGGCCAAAAATGGCAGACAAAACATTTCGGTCATATTCCATGATCCGGGCATGCATATCGCAATCCACAGTACGCAAATCCACAGCACCAGCATGCTGATTGCATGAGATTGCGCGGATTCGCGGTTGCCGGGGCATTCATGGTCGAGAATGGTACCGATGATCAGCCACAGGAACCACATGGTGGCAAGCAGAAAGACGCATTCGATGATGACAATGCCGTAGCCGTTGCCTGTGAGCTTCCAACCGAGCATGTTCACGAAGAAGATGAACGGTCCCTTTTGGTCCCATATGTCACGATATGGGACGCCACCTTCAGCCCAAACCTTGCCGACGAGCTGGAAGAAGTCCTGATCGGGCATCAACCGTAGATTCGATTGATGCAACGGTGAGAAAAGGTCGAACAGGAAAACAGCCGCAATGGCCGTCAGAGTGTTGACGGCCATGTGCAACGGCATGTGTTTTCGAGACCTAGCGATGCGTGAAGTGCGGACGGCGGTCATATACTTCCCTCTAGCGTATGGGTCTGGCCGGAATGCCGACCACGGTGGTGTTCTTTTGCGTTATGGAACGGGTGACGACTGCTCCCGCGCCAATGGCTACATCGTCCGCTATCGTTACATCTCCGATGATGGAAGCGCCGACACCGATGTCGACGTTGTCTCCCAATCGGGGTGCGGCAAAATCCTTGGCTGAGTTTCCTATGCAATTGGCGCCATGAAGCACACAATTTTTACCGATTCGAGAGTCCCCGTTGACGACGATATTGCCGTAATGGTAAAGGCGCAGTCCTTCATCGAAAATATTTTCGGAAATCTCAAAGCCAAGGCGTGTCCCCAAGTGGTTCTTTCGCTTACGGGCCCATAGGAACATCACATAGTGCAATGGACCCTTGTGCCGGTTGTTGTACCGATACTCACATATGCGCAGACACTTCTGGAACCGCCAGATTTGAGCTCTCGGATCATCGGTGAGGTATGCGATGATCGTGTCTTTGCGGCCACCATACAAGTAGGTGCCACGTTCTGTGGAAAGGAACCGTTGCAAGTCTTTTTTTTTTTGAATC
>CAVAQZ010000084.1:0-3384 GCA_963590945.1 Dysosmobacter segnis | reverse complement strand
CAGTGAGAGACGGCCTCCTCACGGCATCCCCGTCTTTTTTGACAGAAGAAGTCAACCTTTCATCGGGAGACCCGATGAAAGACGCTTGATCACCTAAGCGGCCAAGTTGCCCGGCGACCGACTTGAAAGAGTTTTCAACATTCACGACATATCTTCTACGGCCAAGCCGGTAAAAGATTACAAAAAATCAGCCACGCTACAGGCGATAATCCTGCATGAAGACACCGAATTTGCGCTGGCGTTCGGCTAGTTCGTCGCCAGACGGCGGGGTGGCGGCGTGCTCAGCCGCCCGCAGTTCGTCCGTCGCCGCATTGAAATCGAACGCCGCCTCGTCATCCTCAAGCGGCGGAAGTCCGCGGCGGCGCAGTTCCTCGTTGACGGCGAGCCGAGCCTCGGGTGTCACCTTGAAGCCCAACACCTGCTGACGGGTCAATCCCTGACTCGCCAACAGCCGGTCGGTTTCGGCAATCCGAAGCCTCGCCTGCTCAACCATCGCATCCGACTCGGCAATCGTCTTACGAATCCCGGCGAGATATTCCTTCACTTCCTCTTCGTTCACGTTGCACCTCCAATCAGCAACCTCACAGGCGAAAGGATGTCGCTTTCCTTCGTGTACATGAGCCGATCAATGATGAACGGCAGATAGATGATAAGCATGGCGACACCGAGTGCGCTCTTAACCGGCATCGAGAGAAAGAAAACGTTAAGTTGCGGGGCAGTCCGATTGACAAAGCCGAGACCGATCGTTGCGAGAAACATAAGGATCACAACCGGTGCGCTAATGACCACGGTCGTTCGCAACATTCCGTCCAACGCACCCAGGAGCTGCGTCGGTGCATGCGGATGAAGTGTAATGAACTCGCCAAAAACGGGCCAGATTCGGTAACTCGCGTAAAGTGCGCCAAGCAGAAGGAGAACGGCTCCCGACACGAAGAAAATCGTCGTCACGACCTGGGTGAAGAACAGCCCCGTCGTTGAGACCTGTGAACCGGAGAGCGGTGAATAGACCTCGCCCATCGTCGCGCCACGCTGGTTGTCGATGAAATTGCCGACGTTTTCCGCAACCCAGAACGGCACCGACGAAAAGAAGCCAATCATAAGGCCGATTACCGCCTCCTTCACCGCGACAAGCGCAAGCATCGCCCACGGAAGATCTGCCGTCGCCGGCATCGTCCGCTGCACCACCGGCACGACGAGAAAGGCGAACGCGAGGATGACAAGCCGCCGTGCAAGCCCCGTGATCATCCCCTCGCCGAAGGCCGGGCATATCATGAGCGCGGCGGTAATTCGCACCGCCGCCATCGCGAAAGCCACAATCCAGCACCCGAACTCACCGTACCCCGTCATGTCGGCAGCGTCACGCCGCGTTCCACGCGACCTCTCAGATATTGTTCACGTTGCCCGTCATCACCGTGTAGAGCGACTTCAGGACGTTGGAGATGAGCGAATAGGTGTCGTCGCGCTTCGAGGTCAGCGACTGGATGTCGATGAGCTGTTCCTGACTGAGCGTGTTCTTCGAGTCCATCAGCTCTTCCACGTTCTGCATCATCTCATCGACCTCGTCCGTCGTCCACGACGTCGCCGAAGTGTCCATGCCGATGTCGGAGAGAAACTGCGTCAGATCCTTGCCGTCGTTTTCGTAAAACAGGGCATAGAGGTTCGGATACAGATTCCCGTCGATGGCCATCGTCTTCAGATGCTCGTTCCCCTCGTTATTGTACACCTTCAGCGTCTCCGTCGGATTGGCCTTTTGCCACGCGGCGATGTCGGCTTCGATCTTCGAGAGATACTCGAGTTTGTCGGTCGTTTCGGCCATCTCCGCCATCTCGGCGACAATCTTTGACTCGAGTTCGGTGGCGCGGCTCAGGCAGACCGCCATCACGAGCTGTCCGATTGACATCTGCTTCGGCGTGCCGTCCACGTTCGTCACGCCTGCGAGTTCGTAGACGTTCGAGGTGAGAAAAGCCCCCGTCTCGGGGTTCTTCATGGAGAGGGCGATTGACTCGGTTGTGAAATAGTTCGTGGCCATGGCGTTGGATTTCCTTTCAGAAGTTGCTGGCGACCGCATTCATCGTCGTGCCGAAGCGTTTGATTGTCGCGGCGGAGGCGTTGAAGGACGAGTCGCGGCGCGAGACGAGCGATTGGAGCTCAATCATCTGCTCCTGGTTGCTCGTGGATGCCGAACTCATCGCCTCGGTGAGTTGGCGGTAAATGGCCGTGCGCTGATCGACGGTGGTGAGACGCACCGGCACGGCATCGTATCCGAGACCGACCTCAAGTGCAAGAAAGTCGCGGTAGGTCGTCTGCTCCGGCACCTTCGTCGGCACGTAGTCCGTCTTGGAGAGATCAAGCCGAGCCGTCAGGGAACTCCGTGAGAGAAGGTCTTCGCCGACCATGGCGAGCACCTGCAACCAGGCGGCCGAGGCGTTGATTTCGTTCATCTTGAGGACGCTCTGCCCCTCGACGATGGCGGCGCGGCGGATGCACACGGCCATCATCAACTGAGGAAGGGTAAGCCCTTCGACACCGTCGAAGTCGTAGAGGTAGATGCCGTTCGCACCCTGTGGCGCGTAGGCGTTGATGCCGATCTTCTCGGCCTGAACGACGGAATCTCCCATACCGGCCTCCTTACATATTCTTGATGGTGTTCGCACGCGTGTCGGCAACCGCCTGCATGAGAGAGGTCGCCGTTGAATATGATTCGTCACGCTTGTCAACGAGCGACTGCAGGCGGGTCATGTCCTTCGAACTTGCGTTGTTCAGCGAATCAAGTTCGGTCTTGACCATCTGCTGGTAGTATTCGGCGGTGGACTTGTCCATAGACAGTTTCGAGCCGACGGTTCCTCCGCTATAGCCGACGAGGAGAAGCCCGGCCTTCGCCTCGGCCGTAAGCGTAATCGAGGATTCCTTTGGCTTGATGTCGTCGGCATCGGTGAACTTCGCCTGGATGTCGGCGATGATTGCGAGTGCCGCGCCAAGGTTGTCAAGCTTGCGGTTGCGCGTTGACATCCGAACGGACATTGGCTCGATTTGCTTCTCGACCGTCGCCGCACGCTGTTCGGAAATGTTGATGAGCAGGTCTTGGAAATCGATGCGTTTCTTCGTGGCCGTCCCGTCCACGACGACATCAATTTCGTAGTCCTTGACGTCAACGCCCCAGGCCTTGAGGTTGTCACTATTCACGTCAATCGAAGATATTGCCATGCGTCTGTTCTCCAAACTTTTCTGTCACGACCATTAAATTATACCATAATTCCGCCCACCCTGCAGTCCCGCCCCGCCTCACGGAGCGACAGGACGCCGAGATCGCCTTCTACGAACGCACGAAGGCGGAGATGGAGCAGGCCAAGAAGACGCGGAGCGGACCCGACCTGATCGAGTTCT
>CAVAQZ010000083.1:0-3410 GCA_963590945.1 Dysosmobacter segnis | reverse complement strand
GTGACCGTCCGATTAACAGTCGGATGCTCTGCCAACTGAGCTACGCAGGAATATTCTTTTCCGTTCCAGTATTACCCGAAACCGAGCTCCTGCGACTGGGCTTGAACCAGTGACCGTCCGATTAACAGTCGGATGCTCTGCCAACTGAGCTACGCAGGAATATTTCCCATCACACGAAATTGCTTCCGTGCACAAGTCATATATATTACACATAACGCTCGTTTACGCAAATCGAACGTCACACAGCGTGTCGCACACGCACTACCACTCAAGCTCATCAATGCTCATAGGAGTCGCGTTCACGTCAATCGATACCACACGTCCGTCGTGCATGCGGATCACACGATTCGCAATCGGGGCAATCGCCGAATTATGCGTCACCACCACAACCGTAGCACCCCCGACACGGCTCATGTCCTGCAGAATGCGCAGCACTTGCTTGCCTGTCTCGTAATCCAAAGCACCGGTCGGCTCGTCACACAGCAGCACTTTCGGATTCTTCGCGACCGCGCGAGCGATGGCCACGCGCTGCTGTTCGCCGCCCGACAGTTGCGCGGGGAACGAATTCACCCGATCCGCCAATCCCACATCCGTCAGCGCCTTGACCGGATCCATGGCATCATCCACCAGTTCCGACGCGAGCTCCACATTCTCCCTGGCGGTAAGATTCGCCACCAGGTTGTAGAATTGGAAGACGAATCCCACATCCTTGCGGCGGTATTCGGTCAATTCACGAGGGGAATACGACGAAATATCACGTCCGTCCACCACCACACGCCCCTCGGAGCACACATCCATTCCGCCCAGAATGTTCAACACCGTCGACTTGCCAGCTCCGGACGCGCCCAATACCACGGCCAGCTCGCCACGTTCCACGCCGAACGACACATCATCGTTCGCCATGACGTCGATCGAACCGACACGATACCGTTTGAAGCAATGGGACAACTCGATAAAAGCCATACGAACTCCATTCACACTCGGAAAAGACGCCTCCTCCAGATATTACGCGACTAAGGTAGGAAATATCGCTTCACGCACGAAGGAAGGGAACGACCATGACCACCGACATCGACGCCGACCGCTTGAAGACCCTGCTGTACAGCGCCTACGATTCCGATACCTTACGCGCTCTGGAACGCCCCCTGCTGAACGATGGCGTACCCCTGATGCGCATGGCCGCGTCCGCCACCGCGCAAGTGACGATGGACTTGCTCGATAACGAGGATCTCAACGTCGAGGACGCCCGCATCACCCTGCTGGTCGGCTCGGGAGACAATGGCGGCGATGGTTTGTATGCTGGCGCGCAACTGGCGCATGAAGGCGCACAGGTCACTGCGATCGTGGTCGGCCGCTCATTGCACGAGGATGCGTTCTCCGCTTTCGTCCATGCCGGCGGACGTGCTCTGGTGCTGGATCCCGGCGCGGACATTCCCGGCTGCTCCACGGGCTTCTCGGCGGGCGAAGCCGGCGAGCGCATGCAGGCGGCCGTCGAATATGCTCAGGGTTCGCATGTGGTTATTGATGCGATGACGGGTATTGGCGTATCCGGTGCGTTGCGTGGGATTGCCGGCGCCATCGCCGCGTCTTTGGGATTGGATGGTGGTTTGCCGGATAGGCCTGCGCTGCCGGATAATGATCCGTCTTCCGATTTGCCTTTGGTGGTGGCCGTTGATACGCCTTCCGGCGTCGGCGTGGATGATGGTTCTTTGCCTGGCTCGTATATTCCCGCCGATGTTACGGTGATGTTTGGCGCTATGAAGCCGTGTGCGATGGTGCCGCCCGCTTCTTATGCGTGCGGCAGGTTGGTGTTGGTGGATTTCGGGTTTGATGTCGATGAGTTTGTTCCTGCGGTTGAGATGACCGATGGTGATTTTGTTGCCGATTCGATTCGTTTGCCTCAGCTCGCGGATGGCAAGTATGAGCGTGGCGTGGTTGGTTTGGTGACTGGTTCGACGCGTTTTCCGGGTGCGGCTGTGTTGTCCGCGCGGGCCGCGGCGCGGACGAATGCCGGTATGGTGCGTTATTTGGGACCGGGTCTTGCTCAGGAGATGGTGCTTTCGGCGTTGCCGGAGGCCGTTGTGGGTAAGGGGCGCGTGCAGTCCTGGGTGGTTGGTTCGGGTGTTCCCTCTGCTGTCGACGATGTGGCTGATGGAGATGTGCAGCGTGAGACGATTGCCGCGTTGCTGAGGCACTATGCGTTGGATTCTTCCGGGTCCGATGCGTCGTCGCAGGTGAATGAACGGGTGCGGGCGATGCCGCCGATCGTGGTGGATGCAGGCGCGTTGGATATGCTTCCGGAGCGGGTGCCTGCGCAGGTGGTCGTCACGCCTCATGCCGGTGAGTTGGCGCGTTTGTTGAGCAGGCTTGATCAGGTTGATGTCAGTGTTGATGATGTGTGTGGCAGGCCTCTCGCGTATGCTCGTAGGGTTCATGAGTTGACCGGTGCGACCGTTGTGCTCAAGGGTGCGGTGACGATGGTTGTCGGCGAGGACGGGGATGGTGGCGAGCGTGTGATTCTTTCCGGACGTGCTCCCGCTTGGCTGTCCACGGCCGGTGCCGGGGATGTGCTGGCCGGCATGTTGGGGGCTTTGCTCGCGCAGCAGGATGATATGCTCGCCGACGATCCGGCTCTTGTTCCTGAGGTCGCAGCGGCGGCGGCTTATCTGCACGGTCTTGCGGCGGCGATCGGGTCGCAGTCCGATCAGCGTGGCTGGCATCGTCCACGGATTTATGGACAGTCCCATAAGCAACGTTTCGGAGCGATCGGGCATCCGATCATCGCGAGCGATGTCATCGATGGGATTCAGCCTGCTTTCATGGAGTTGCTGCAATAGCGGGATCGGCCTTCAGCGCTTGCCTCTGATGGTGGCCGTCTGGATCCCGTATTCGCGTGCATGCGGGATCCAGGCGGCCATCCGCTTGACTGACCCTGTGCCTTATTCGACGGATTTGAGCGCGGCGACGAAATACAGGAATATCGGAAAGATGTTCGCCAATTTGTTGATGATGTTCACGATGATCATGTAGCTGCGGTACCCCTGCGAGGTGAGCCCTTCACGTATGCCGTTGACCGAGTATGCGGGAACGGTGAGGTTGTCGGCTTGTTCCTGTGCGAGTTCGATTTGCGTTTTCGCCTCTGCTATTTTCTTTTCGGCCGCCGATTTGCCATTGTTGAATTCGGCGAGCTGCTGTTCGGAGTCCTTGACCTGTTGTCTGGCCTGATTGATTTTCTCCTGCTGTTGTTCGCGGATACTCGTCTCCCGTGCCTCCGGTCGGCCGGCAAGGAGTTCGACGAGCTGGTTTTTGTGTTCCTGCACTCGGTTACGGTAATCATCCGTCCAATAGTCGAGTTTTTCGGTATCGTCGTACACGATGCGGGCGATCATCGTCACTTCGGAATCGAATTC
>CAVAQZ010000082.1:0-3496 GCA_963590945.1 Dysosmobacter segnis | reverse complement strand
AGCCCGCTGTGAGGATGATGAGCGCCACAGTCAATATGCTGGCGACCCTATAAGTCCAATGCATGATATGTCCTTATCTTCAGTTGACAATGTGGATAGGCGGGCGGACGATATGGATTTCGCCGGCCCGCCAAGTCAATGAATGATACGAATGCGGAGAATCAGTTCAGTCGTCAAATCCATAGAAAGCCTGATCCACTTTGCCGCATACCGCATAGGTTCTTGCGTAGGCCCAGATTCCCGCGTCCTTGACGCCGCTGTATGCATATACATTGTCGGCATTCAATACCGAGGAATGATGGGGACGGGAATTGTGGAGAAAATTGGAGTAGATGTCTCCACATCCGCCCCACAGTGTGGTGCCATATTGCCAGGTTCCCCCGTAAGGATAAGAAACATCAGTGGTACTGATGTTTTCATGGTCGTCTGCGATGGCTGCACAGGTAATGGATCCTTCTGCATTGGGCTCGGCTGCATATGCTGAATTGCTTACTAGGGAACCTACGCCAAGGATAAGTGTCGCCGCCAGGATGCTTCCGGTAATTTTCTTTGCGATCATGATCGCTCCTTTTTGTGTTGCGTTCGGCCTCTTCGCCGTATGAACACAATAAAGGGGATTCCACCAGCATGTCGTCAATGAGGGAGCTGTCCCGGACCGCATGGATCAACTCGGTGTGGAGGTCGAACGCCATAGGCGGAAAGTCGCCGTGCTTGGCTTTCAAGGCGAAGTGATCGTGACGGATCCGTACGACTTGTTGAATCGACTTGACGAGGGGACGGCCCAGCTAGTTCGGTCATTATTGGAAGAGACCTTTGCCAATATCGCAAAGCATGCGGATTGCAGGCAAGGGTATGTGTTTGCCATGCAGGTTCGGTCAGATGGCCTATATGTGTCGGTGGCCGATGTCTCTGCCGATGAAGTGGCTGACAGATCGACGGAATCCACGAAAGCATTGGGTATGGGATTCGGCTTGTCTCATCTGCGGCGAATGATCGGACAGAAGGGCGGATGGCTGCGAACCCGGGAGGAAGACGGGTATTGGAGTTGCCTTGCTTACATCCCGATATATCATCGTGATACATGTGAGCTTGAGGAGAATGGCGTATGAGCTTCAACATTAAGCGTGAGAACAAACCGTTTGTGGTCAAATCGCCGTATAAACCGAGTGGCGATCAGCCCAAGGCGATCGAGGAGCTGGCCACCCGTATCGAGAACGGCGAGAACGATGTGGTGCTCATGGGCGCTACCGGCACGGGCAAAACCGCTACCACCGCCTGGCTGATCGAACGTCTGCAGCGCCCCACACTCATCATCGAGCCCAATAAGACGCTTGCGGCCCAACTGTGCGCCGAGTTCCGCGAGCTCATGCCCGACAACGCCGTCAGCTATTTCGTCTCCTATTATGACTATTACCAGCCGGAAGCATATATTCCGCAGACGGACACGTACATAGAAAAAGACTCCAACATCAATGACGACGTCGAACGATTGCGCCACGCGGCCACGGCCAACCTGCTGACCAGACGTGATTGCGTGGTCGTGGCCACGGTCTCGTGCATCTACGGTTTGGGAACGCCGGAGGAGTACGCGGGGCGGATGCTGTTTCTGGAGGAGGGCCAGCAGATAGACAGGGACGATCTGCTGCGAACCTTCGTTGCCATGCAGTACAAGCGCAACGACATCGCATTCACCAGGGGCACGTTCCGCGTGCGGGGCGATACCGTGGAGATCATTCCCGTATACGAGGAGCTGGCGATCCGCATTGAGTTCTTCGGAGACGAAATCGACAGCATCTCCACGCTGCATCCGCTGACGGGAGACGTGATAGGGCGCGAATCGCAGGTGCATATCTTCCCGGCATCGCACTATGTGGCTGGGCCGCAGCGTATGGAACGGGCCCTGACCACCATTCAGCAGGAGCTCGACGAACGCACCGCGCAGCTGCGCAAACAGGGCAAGGAACTTGAGGCGCAGCGTCTCACCATGCGCACCACCTACGATTTGGAGATGCTTTCCCAGGTCGGGGTATGCTCCGGCGTGGAGAACTATTCGCGTCATTTCGATGGCCGTGAGCCGGGAACGCCTCCCCATACGCTGCTCGACTTCTTCCCTGATGATTTCCTGCTCGTCATAGACGAATCGCACGTTACCGTGCCGCAGATTGGAGCGATGTTCGAAGGCGATGCCAGTCGTAAGCGTACGTTGGTCGAGCATGGCTTCCGCCTTCCGTCCGCGATGGACAACCGTCCTCTCAAATGGCCGGAGTTTTTGGACAGGGTGGGACAGACGGTGTATCTGTCGGCCACGCCCGGCGATTACGAACTCGGCTTGAGCGACGGTGTGGTCGAGCAGATCATTCGCCCGACCGGACTGGTCGACCCGCAGATCGACGTGCGTCCCGTGGAAGGGCAGATCGATGATCTGCTGGCCGAGATAAAGGATCGTGTCGCGCGCAACGAACGCGCGCTCGTGACCACGTTGACGAAGAAAATGGCGGAGGATCTGACCGACTATCTGCTGGAGCGTGGCATCAAGGTCGAATATCTGCATTCCGATGTGGACACGCTGCGCCGAGTCGAACTGCTGCGCGAGCTGCGCGAAGGCAAGATCGACGTCATCGTCGGCATCAATCTGCTCCGTGAGGGGCTTGATCTTCCGGAAGTCTCACTGGTGGCCATCCTTGATGCCGACAAGGAGGGATTCCTGCGTTCCTACCGCTCCCTCATCCAGACCATCGGACGTGCGGCGCGAAACGTGTCGGGCACGGTCATCATGTATGCGGACGACGTCACCGAAGCCATGCATAAGGCCATCGACGAGACCGGTCGACGCCGTGACCTCCAGATCGCATACAACAAGGAGCATGGCATCGACCCGAAGCCGTTGATCAAGAAGATCAGCGATGTCAACGACATGCTCGCCAAAGAGGACGTCGACACTCAGACGCTGCTTGAAACCGGATATCGAAACACCGCAAAGGCGGGGAACTCGCATCTGGGCGTGCCTTCCGCCGATGCCGACGAGATAGGCAGAAGACATGAGGAAATCCTTAAGGCGGGGCTTCCCGCGCAGGATCTCGCCGCTCTGATTCGTCAGCTTTCCGAACAGATGCACACGGCCGCCGAACAGTTGCAGTTCGAGCTTGCGGCTCGTCTTCGTGATGAGATACGTGATCTGAAGAAGGAGCTGCGGCAGATGACCGAGGCGAACAAGTAGCGGGCGAATCCGAATGGGCGATGCCGCTTTGGCCCGGTCATGTGGATTCCGTACCATGTCAGATATGGCTGAAACCCCTATTGCGTTTATGATCGCCACTTTTGTGGTGCTCGCTGTTTTCTTCGTCGTCGACCTGTTCGTCATAGGACGCAAACCGCATGTGCCCTCCACCAAGGAATGCGTGCGGCATATCGCGTTCTTTGTGGTAGCGGCTCTGATTTTCGGCGCTCTCATATGGTTCTTCGCCGGATCCAAGCCGGCCATCGAGTTCTATTCCGG
>CAVAQZ010000081.1:0-3538 GCA_963590945.1 Dysosmobacter segnis | reverse complement strand
ACCCAGTACTGGTCCGACAGGCTCAGCCCGTAGGTCCTGTCGAGCAGTTCGCCGGTCGATGCGGCGCCGAACGATTCGAGCACACGGCGGATACCATCTCGGGTGGAGGGAATGGCGCGGGACTTCCACCATTCATCGATTCTTTTGGCGTACAGCGCGGGCTTGCCGTGTGTGGTGAGCTCCAAGGGGAGCCGAACGGGGTCAAGAATCTCGCCCGAGGAGCATGCGCGACCGGACTCGGAATCGTATTCGAACGCAAGGACCGGATGGTTCCCGCACATGATCAGTTTGCATGGCATGCTTCCGTTCCTTTCAAACTCGTTTTAAAGAATTCTACAAGTGCGAGTCGAATGTGGAGGCCGTGTCGCGGCGCTTCATGGACTCCTTGGCCCTGACCCAATCGGGCAGTCCCTCGGGCAAATCGGAGATACGGGAGAACGATAGCACGGCTTTCTCCTCTCCCCTATGCCGTTCCACGATGGCCGCCACGGCTCGCCTGTGTTCGACGAGATAATGTCGAACATGGCCCTCATTTTCTCAGAGGGCTGGAGCCGGTATTTCTCCGACTCGTATTTCTTGACCATGTCCACGGTGAGTCTCAAGCCCATGAGACACTTGGGACCATGACTACCATCATCATGCGCACCTCGCATGATAATCGTGGTCAACTGTTTTTGGCTTTATTCCAAGGTTTTCCATTCTTGGGAAGTCTGCCGATTACCCTCGTTTTCCACGAGGCGCCTACAGGCACCCGAGAAAACCTCGACTGATTTTCCCCTTGCCGGCCGTCCAACTACGGAAGTAGGCGCCCGCATCCCAAACCGCACACTTCCGAAGGGGGAAGCCAATGAAGGACACGGAAAACACGACACACGCGCGAAAACGCAGGGAATGGGGATCGGTAATCATCCGCAAGGACGCGGACGGAAACCCCGTCTCCCTGCAGGCGCGATACGTCAACCCGCTCGAACCGTCCAAGAAGGTCGGCCGGAACTTCGGCCTGGAATACGAGGCGGAGGCATACAGATGGCTCGACGAGGAACACTACCTCGTCACTCTCCATCGCAAGGGCATCAGGCAATGGGTCCACCCATCGAAACGAGTCGACGGCAGCATGCCCACATTCAGGGAATACTCCAAGGACTACTTCGGTAACTACCGCAAATACGACGGCAACAAGCTGTCCGGACGGTCCAACCGGTGCAACGAGATCGCTCTCCGACGACTCAATAAGACCTTCGGCGACGTGCCGCTCGACCACATCACCAGACAAATGATCGCCGAATGGTACGCGAAGACCAAGGAAGAGCTGACACCCAGCACGTTCGAGCACACGGCCCGCACGCTCAAACGGATCATGCTCGCCGCCGCGAGCGAACAGGACAACGGGACACCGCCACTCATCCCGGCAAGCCCGTGCAGGTACCGCGTCATCAAACCGCAATCCAAACGACGCGACCAGCCGCCGGTCACCGCCGACGAGATCAGAAGGATGGCTGACCTGTTCCCCGACTACTACCGGCTCACGCTCTGGCTCTCCCTCCTGGTCGGCGGACTGCGCCTCGGCGAGGTATGCGCCCTGCAACTCAGGGACATCGACCTGGAGAACCTGCAACTCCACGTCCGCCACTCCGTCAACCGCGGCCCCGACGACAGAGGCAAATACCGATTGTGCGAACCGAAGACCAAAAGCAGCAAACGTGTCGTGCCGATCCCCAAACCGCTCGCGCCGCTCATCGAGGACCACATCAACAGATTCTGCAAGGACCGCAAGCCCGACACCATGCTGTTCCACTCAATCATGCTGGACGAATGGCTGCTCCCGCCCACGACCATCGAACGTACGTTCCGCAAGGTCCGCGAACAGATCGGCCGCCCCGACATCACCTTCCACTCCCTGCGAGCCACGCACGCCACCATGTTCGCCCTCGAGGGCGCGACCATGCGCGAAACGATGGACGATCTCGGACACACCAGCCTCACCGTCGCAGTGGACAGCTACCAGCGCGTCGTCAGGGAGCATCACCGTGACACCGTGGAACTCCTCGCCTACCGGTACATGCCAACGGACGACCCAACCGTGATCCGCACCGTCATCGACCAGAAGGAACGCCAGATCGACAAGCTCCGCAGAGAGGTGGACAGACTCAGGAAGATTCTTCAGGAAAAGAGCTGACCGAAACGGACCGCGGCAGGAAACCGGTGCCCCGGTATATACCGGGACACCGGTTTACCGGAATACCGAAAAACCAAAACCGGTGAAGACCGGCATCAAACGAGACAGGCCCCACGCGTCTAAGCGTTGCAGCACATACAATCACAACGCTTAAACACGTGAGGCAACCAGGTCGAAGCGCAAGGCAATGCCTTCAACCGACTGGATACCGCGATACCGGAACCGGTAAATACCGAAAAACCGAAATAACGAAATCGGTTTCAGTCCCCGGAATCCATGAAGCATGTCGATACCATAATCGAAACCTTTCAAGCGCCGAGGTAAGCTCTTGCCATTCAAAAACAACATCTGAGCATAGCATCGGGTTCAGTCGTATGTCATGCTTTCTTATGCGTAATCGTACCATTATTCGTCAATTAACTAGTCTTATGGAACGTTGACTGCGGTACGTGCTGGAACGGGTTTTACCTACGAATCGAAAATTCGCACATCTTGAGAGAGCCCCTGATCGTCACTTTCATTCAAACTTAGGATTAACCTAGTGACCCATATGACGCGCAGGAACCTCGTGATCGGTTCCGGTGCTTTCGCCGTCTTTTCCACGCCGAACGAGGTTCTCCTGCAATGTTTCGCCGAACCTGTCCAGCAAATCCGTCTTGCTGCGGATGGTGCGGTGCGTCTCCGGTTTCCGGCG
This sequence comes from Dysosmobacter segnis, assembly GCA_963590945.1. GTDB lineage: Bacteria > Actinomycetota > Actinomycetes > Actinomycetales > Bifidobacteriaceae > Bifidobacterium. Next base: position 668 of record CAVAQZ010000081.1, on the reverse strand, counting down.
CAGCCCCTCGACCAGATCGATGAAAGCGCGTTCCTCCTGTTCCACGCAGTCAAGGAAAATGGAACAAAACGACACGGGATCGCCGTCCACCTGCCACGCCTCCAGACTACGCGCGTAGGCCCGGCCCGCATCGTATTTGATGGCCACGGGACGATATCCATGCCCGAGCAGCATGAAGTTGAGCAGCTGGCGTCCCGTCCGGCCGTTGCCGTCCATGAACGGATGGATGTTCTCGAACATCGCGTGGAAACCGGCCGCCTTGAGCAACGGGTGCGCGCCGCTTCCATCCAATCCGTCGATCAGGGCCTGCAGATCGTCACGGATCTCCAACGGGTCCGCGGTCTTGACGCGGGTCGCGGTGATCCTCGCCAAGTATCCGTAGGGACGGAACGCGCCACGGGCGAACGGCTGGAGATCCAATGCGGTCACCTCGTGGATACGGCGGACCAGTTCCTCGTCCAGCTTCCGCCCCTCCTTGGCGTATTCGCGCACGTAGGCCATGCCATCCGCGACACCACGCGCCGAGAACACGTATCTGGCCGGAGAGTCCGAGGGAACGAACTCTCCCTCCAACACCAGCGACGTGTCCTCCAAGGTCAGCGTGGACCCCTCAATGGCGTTCGAGTTGTAGGTGTAGCGCACCAGCCAGTCGCGATCGTAATCCGCCA
>CAVAQZ010000080.1:0-3561 GCA_963590945.1 Dysosmobacter segnis | reverse complement strand
ATTCTATCCGAATAATTTAGGTTTTTTATCAGTAATACACATAAAGTAGCGATAAAAGATACTAAAGCAGAAATAATTTTCAACCATAATGGGTTATGGAAAATAGTCGCCACTATTCCGGCTGACGTTAATGCCGAACAGACAATGTTAGCGATATTAATTATCGTAAATTTACGAGTACAAATATCACATTGCTTTTCCTGTATTTTATGCGACCACATTACCCTTCCGTAAATATTTCGAGCAACGTCTTCAATCAATTGATATTCTTCGGCAATTTCACAATCTTCCATACTATTCTCTTTCATAACATCACTTCTCATCGATTCGTTTGTAGTCGACGGCGCTTTCCTTCACTCGCCGCAGCTTCTGGTTGCGCAGCATTGGATTAAGCCAGTTACTATCATCGAACTTCTGGAAAAGGTCAAGGCCTCGGCCGGGCAGAATCAACCAGCCGGTATCCGTGGTGATCGAACGGTCATGCAGGGTGTCGCTGAATTCGAACGTCAGATCAATGCCCAGTTGAGCGAAAATCGACTTCAACTGCTCCAATCCATCGATCTGCGATTGCAAATACATCGGATCGTTGCGCCCCGTAATCAGACGCACCCGCACCTCGTCGCCGGAATCCTTGCAGCTGAGCATGGTTTCCAGGAATTCGGCAAAATTCCGCAGTTGATAAGGCCTGCGCACGTAGGCATCTTTAACGACAATGCTCTTCGCGCCGGCCAGATATGGTCCGAAGAGCTCGAAATACGATACGCCACGCTGATTTTCTCGCAGTTCTCTGCGTTTTCCATCGGCACGCTCGGCAAGACGTTCAATTCTCGTTTTCGGCACCGCTTCTTGCGGTTGAGCGGATTGGACGGCGACTGAAGACACGCCCGGCTCGGCATCCTCCGCACTGGCGGTATCAACACCCAATCCAACCGCATCTTCATCTTCCACCACGCGTCCACGCCAATAGAACTGCGGATAATCAAGCTCCTCAAGCGTCTGTACGACAATGGGTCGCGAATCCGGGTCGCCCACACGCTTGTACGTGAACTCGACCTCTTCCATGGTGGAATCGTAGATATAGTAGGGCTGCTCACCCGCCAGACCGCTATTGGTTCTGAACGAACGGGATTCCATAATCTCACGTAGGTGGGCGAACTCGGCGTCTATGTCACGGCGTTCTTCCGCCAGTGCGATGCTGATGCTGGAATCGGTCATGTTCTCCTCCACTCGTGTTCACAGGGACGATTCGCGCATCGGAAGAAACCCAAACGAATCCGGCCTCTTCACAAGAATATCCGCCAAGGAACAATTAATCATGGAGGGAATTATCGTGTCGTTGGATTTATCAAGCACATGCGCTTCACCCATGGCTTTGAACAGGTTGGAACGCAGTTTCTTCGCCGTACCGTCGCTCAAGGCCTCCAATTCAGGATGCCATGCGGTTTTATTCGCGATGAACCGACCATAATCCTCGAAATCCAGATGCATGTTGCCTACAAGATAACGTTCTTTGAGCACCTCGTTCGCGAATTCGCCGACAATCGCGTAATAGCGGCACATCGCGACCCACATGAGCGTCTCGCGGTCGGCAGCGGAAGAGACCGAACCGCCTAGATACGCGAGCTCCTCGAACGTGAGCGCGCTGAGCCGCTTAGTGGTTTCCGCCACAATGCGCTTGTTCGCCGAAACCGTACGAACCGCAAGCACATTTTCCTCGATGGCTTGCGGGCGGATTGTTGCGATGGATTCGCCCACTTCGGATCGGGGGAAACGACCGTCCTCTCCGTTCTCGACATACTTCAGGTACATTCCGGCGAGAACGCGGCCTTGCTGGGCGAGCAATCCGCCAACAGTGAAGGAAAGCCTGTATCTCTCCCCCTGCATCGTTTCCGCGCCAAACGAACCCGCCATGCATGCCTCCCTGTCGAACATAAGAATATTTCAGCATACACCAGATCGGACAAAACGAGTTCACACAAGCACGCCGAAAGAACCCCGAACAGCTTCTCCCCGCCCCCCCATTGAGGCATGCATTCAAATGTAAGCCTCTTTAGATGGTCTTGTCTTTTCCCAGACCTCCTCCCCTCTCTTCATCCCGATATGGTTGAACCCATATTGTTCGAGCAGCCTTCGGAGACTCCTCGTGCCGTTATCGTCATGCATCGTGACATAGATGCGTGGAAGGCCGCTTTTTGCGAACCTCCTCAACGCGATGGTCAGCAGCCTTTTGCCGAGACTAGCAGGATGGTCAAGATCGACTTTGAAAGTATCGATTTTTAAGCGGGGGCCAGAGAGCTCAGGTATCGCATCTGGTTCAGTGCCGTCCTCTCTTCTCAGGTAGAGCATGGCAATCAGTTTTCCGCCTTGCGACTCCCTGGCCACTAGAGTCCTCTCCCCTGCATCGCTTTTCTTTTTGAACCAGCGTTCAAAGTCATCGCAAGAGTCACGAAGGCTTCCGAAGAACGGATCCTCCAGATCCAACGACGAAAAAGGAACCTCCTGTATCGGATCCATAATCTCCGTCTTATTCATTGCTCCACCCCTTTAACAACTGTTCCTTACTGATCGGCATGCCTATACGCGCAATCCATAGCTTTGAAGCCCCGTCGATGGGGGGAAACAGCTTATAGAACTCTTCCCTCGAAATACCGGAGAGCTTTATGGTCTCGGAATCATTGCGACGATCGCACATCATCGTCTCGGCAATTTCGTACATCCCGAGAAACGAACCATCCTCGGCGCTTACATACACGATTATGGGCATCCTCGAAAGGCGCGGACTCACTTCGTATCGTTTTCCCCAGTATGTATGAGATTGAAGAAACGATCGCATATTTTCGCCGTGACAAAGACAGTCCTTTTCACTGCCCCCCAATCCTGCATCGCTAACGGTTCGATGATGAATTGGCTTCCCCTTCTAATCGCACGACGTATCCCTGTCACGACAGAGCTAATTCGCACAGTCGATTCATCCGCGCTGAAAACCATTCATCGAATTGGACATGAAGCTCCTGCAACGCCCCATCAAACTTCGAATACGCAAGGAGAAAAGCATAAGAGATAGACAAGGAACCACACGAAAGACATCTCTGCTATATACTCCGCTATCTTGCGGTACCAGAAATATGCTCGCGACGCAGTCCTTCGACGAGATCAATAAAAGCGCGTTCCTCCTGTTCCACGTAGTCAAGGAAAATGGAACAGAACGACACGGGATCGCCGTCCACCTGCCATGCCTCCAGACTGCGGGCATAGTCGCGTTTGGCGTCATACTTGATGGCCACGGGACGATAACCGTGCTTCAGCAGCATGAAGTTGAGCAGCTGGCGTCCCGTCCGGCCATTGCCGTCCATGAACGGATGGACGTTCTCGAACATCGCGTGGAAACCGGCCGCCTTGAGCAGCGGGTGCGCGCCGCGAACACGTATCTGGCCGGCGAGTCCGAGGGAACGAACTCTCCCTCCAACACCAGCGACGTGTCCTCCAGGGTCAGCGTGGATCCCTCGATGGCGTTCGAGTTGTAGGTGTAGCGCACCAGCCAGTCGCGATCGTAATCCGCCA
>CAVAQZ010000079.1:0-3822 GCA_963590945.1 Dysosmobacter segnis | reverse complement strand
AACTGACTGGGCAGGGTTGCCCGAAAAAACAACACAACACAAAAGTTCACTACTGAAGCATGAATCGAAGGAGAGAGTTTCATGAGTGAAGCAATCGCAAGCAAGGAAGCGCGTCTGGAGGCGTATTACGCCAACATCGCCGCAGCTGAGAAGGATCCGAGCCTTTCGCCGGAAACCGGCAAGCCGCTCGACAAGACCACCATCGCCCGCTTCGGAGCAGGTTTCATCATCTTCGGCGTACTGTGGATGTCCGGCCTGGGCATCGTCTCCGCAGTGCTTCTGCCGATGCACTACAAGACCATCGAAGGCGTCAATCCTGACGCTCTGATCGGTATCGTCAACGCCTTCACCGCAGTGGCGTCCCTGGTCGCCAACCTGATGTTCGGCAACTTCTCCGATCGCTCCCGTTCCAAGTTCGGTCGTCGTACCCCGTGGATCGTGTTCGGCGCCGTGCTTGGCGGCGTGACCCTGTTCCTCACGGGCACCACCCACAACGCCGTTCTGCTCACCATCTTCTACTGCCTGTGCATGTTCGGCCTGAACTGCATGATCGCACCGCTGGTCGCAGTCCTCTCCGATCGTGTTCCGTCCGGCATCCGTGGCACCATGTCCGCCTTCTACGGCGCTGGCGCAACCATCGGCGCTCCGATCGGCACCATGCTCGGCGCACTGTTCATCACCAACCTGATTCCGGGCTTCGCGGTCGCAGGCGTGCTCATGTTCCTTGGCGGCGTCGTTGCCGTCATCATCCTCCCGAAGGAGCAGTCCGCTGACTTCCTGCCGAAGGACGAAGGCTCCATCGCCGACGTTCTCGCATCCTTCCGCCCGCCGAAATTCAGCACCGCCCACGATTTCTACAAGGCGTTCGTCGGACGTTTCTGCATGCTCGTCTCCTACCAGATGATCTCCGTCTACCAGCTGTACATCATCCAGAACTACATCGGCCAGTCCGTTGAGGAATCCGCGGTCACCGTGTCCGTCGTGTCCATGATCATGATGGTCATGTCTCTGGTCGGCTCCTTCATCTCGGGCCCGGTCTCCGACATCATCGGCCGTCGTAAGGTTCCGGTCATCGTGGCATCCGTGCTCTTCGCTATCGGTATCGCCATGCCGTGGATCTTCCCGTCCGCAATGGGCATGTACCTCTTCGCAGGCATTGCCGGCCTCGGCTACGCGGTCTACTCCGCGGTCGACCAGGCCCTGCTCGTGGACGTTCTGCCGAGCAAGGAAGAAGCCGGCAAGGATCTGGGCATCCTGAACATGGCCACCACCCTTGGCCAGATGTGCGGCCCGATCATCATGTCCGCCATCGTGGTGAACCTCGGCTACAACTTCGCGTTCCCGACGTCCATCGCCCTGGCGATCATCGGTTGCTTCTTCATCATGGCAATCAAGAAGGTCAAGTAATAGCCTTCTGAACATACGGGAGGCGGTTTCGCGAGTGATCGCCTCCCGTTTTTTACAATCAATTCGCAAATATCAATGAAGATATCAAAGGAGTGTCCAATGACCACTTGGATCGCGACCACGCAAGACAGCAAGCTTGCCGACAAGACCTCGCAAATCGAATCCACCAACTCCACCGTAGGAGTTGACCTGCAGCTTGACGGCAGTGAATACCAGGCCATCCGCGGCTTCGGCGGCTGCTTCAACGAACTTGGCTGGCTTCCGCTGCAGAACGTCACCGAAGAGGAACGCGACCAGATCATCAAGGAGCTGTTCAGCCCCGACGAGATGAACTTCACCTTCAACCGCGCTCCCGTCGGCGCCAACGACTTCGCCGACCACTGGTACAGCTACAACGAGACCGACGGCGACTACGAGATGGAGCACTTCTCCGTAGCACATGACGAAGAGACCCTGATTCCCTACATCCACCGCGCACAGGAGTGGCAGCCGAACATGCAGCTGTTCTCCAGCCCATGGAGCCCGCCGACCTGGATGAAGCGCCCGAAGGCATACAACTACGGTCGTCTGGTGCAGACCCCGGAAAATCTCAAGGCCTACGCGAAGTATTTCGTCAAGTATGTGCAGGCCTATGCCGAGCATGGCATCACCGTGAACCAGCTGCACGTGCAGAACGAGGTGTTCGCCGACCAGAAGTTCCCGAGCGCCCTGTGGGATTCCGAAGCGCTCAAGGTGTTCATCCGAGACTACCTCGGACCCGCGTTCGAAGAGGCCGGACTCGACACCGACATCTGGCTGGGCACCCTCAATGGTCCGGAAGACATGGCCTGGACCGGTGGCGGCTACGGCATGCGTCTGAACAACTACAACCGTTTCGTCGACAACATTCTTTTCGATGACGAAGCGCGCAAGTACATCAAGGGCATCGCCTACCAGTGGGCCGGTCAGAACTGCATCGCGCGTACGCACGAATCCTGGCCGGAGATCGAGCTCATCCAGTCGGAGTCCGAATGCGGCACCGGCGATAACAGCTGGGAGTATGCGGAGTACATCTTCCATCTGATCAACCATTACTTCCGTAACGGCGCCACCGCCTACACCTACTGGAATATGATCCTCGACGATCAGGATTCCACGTGGGGCTGGTGGCAGAACTCCCTGTTCACCATCACCGCCGACAAGCATGAGGTACGCCGCAATCCGGAATACTACGTGATGCGTCACTTCTCGCACTTCGTCAAGCCGGGTGCGAAGCTGCTCGGCACCACCGGCCACTTCAACTCGATGGCCATCGCCTTCCGCAACCCGGATGGCACCATTGTGATGGTTGCCCAGAACGCCCTCGATGAGGAGCGTCCGTTTGAGTTTGCCGATCCTTCGTCCGCCGAACGCGGATTCAAGGTGACGCTGGCCCCGCGTTCGTTCAACACCTTCGTGTTGGACTGACGTTTGGCCGACAACGGCTTTTAGACCTGCCGGGCGGTGGTTCCTTCCCTTCTCTCCACCGTCGGTCTTAAGCCGATGTTGTGTTGCAGCGCCTGCGAATCGAAATCTCCAATCGATTCGCAGGCGTTTTTCTTGTTGTTTCGGCACTGGGGGAGCGGAGCGCCTGTCTCAGCGGGTAGGCCGCGCGATCGCGTCTGAATGAGGGCCTGTCCCTTTGCGGATCGGGGTCAAAGTTACAAATTTGCGGAAGTAAAAGATTCTATTTTGTATACATCTCGGAATATTTGTCCGTGATATCCGTCGGCAGTTCAAAATGCTGATAGTCTTTTCGATCCGTCCAATCTCCTCCCCATTCGAATCCTTTTTCAATAAAAAGTCGATAGCATAGATCGTCTTTGTTGATTTTGTAGTCGAATTCTTGGGTTCTGTCGAGATAAGACTTCCCTGTGGAAGGTTCTATTACTTCTTCCGTAGTGCCATCATCATTTGTTACGGTTTTATGGTAGGGATTGTATAGTGTATTGATATCCACAGCCATTCCCAATCCGTGCTTTGAAATTTTGGTTGTATGCGATATAAATCTGAAATTAAAGCATGATGAATTATTGTCACGCATCATTGTTTCGTCATCAGCCATGTAATTATCGGGAAGTACCATGCGTTCTATTGGATAATTCGCGTCATAAAGCTTCTCGAAAATTTCCAATACGTCTTCCGCGATCAGTTTATGTACGACCATCTCTCCCTGGTGAATGTTTCCATTCTTATCTTTGTGTAAAACGAGTAGATATCGGAGATCTTCGCGAGGAATGTTGCAGTTCTCTTTATAAGTATTTCCTGCCTTCATCCTTTCAAATAAATCATCTGAGATTTCGTGAATCGAGAAGCCTTCTCTCTTGCTGATCGTCTCGCTTTGGGGAGAATCGCCATCGGAGGAATTATCGTTTGAAGAGTTGCCAATGCCGTTAC
>CAVAQZ010000078.1:0-4110 GCA_963590945.1 Dysosmobacter segnis | reverse complement strand
ATCGTTAATACGGCATGTGGTAGGGTTTTGGCGGTTGTTAACATGCATAGACTGACGTAGTAGGACGTTTGCGCTTTGCGGATGTTGTTCATATCATCCTTTTCTAAAGGTCGTATTCGAGTACAAACTGAAGCGCAAGTATATGTATTTCTATGCGTTACGGACGTCTGGTGTCGTCTTATGTCATCCTGAGGACGACGGCCCTCTTGGTCGATTTCATTGATACTACGCTTTCTCCGCAGGTGTAATGGTTTCTTTGTCATGGTAAAAGATTTATGGAAGGTACACTGTTCCGTATGGTTAATGAGGGGAAGAAACGAGTCCGTAAATCGCCTGAGGAGCGTAAGAGGGAGATTGTCGCGGCGGCAAGCAAGTTGATCGGTGAGAAGGGGTATTACGGTACGTCGCTCAAAGATATCGCCGACGAGATCGGCATGAGCCAGCCGGGACTGTTGCATTATATAGGCAACAAGGAGCGACTGCTTTCCTTGCTGGTCACCGACAACTACGATCAGGAGGGCACTCCTGAGGATTTTTCCAGGTCGGGATTGCCCGGCAGCGATCCGGATGGTATGAACTTCCCGGCGTATATGCGTTTTCTGGTGCGCTATAACGCTCAACGCCGAAGCATGCTGCAGCTGTATATGGTCTTGGAGTCCGAGGGGTTCAGTCCGGAGCATCCCCTGCACGAGTATTTCGAGGAGCGTCCGAACCTGGTATGGGAGCATTATTCCAAATATCAGTGGAACATTCCGCCGGAAGTGGGCGGTTGGGGCAATATGCGCCAGACGGTGCGCATGTGTTTGGAGGCGATGGACGGCATACAGCTGCGTTGGATGCGCAGGCCGCCCGTCGACCTGTATGACGAATGGCTGTTGTTCGAACGGATCATCTTCCCGTCTCCGGTGTGGGACAATTATCGGTAGCGTTTTCTAACGGTTGTTAGGTAAGAAACACCTGATTTTTAGCGCTTCTTGACAGAAAGCAATGGTGGTTGTACTCTTTTTATATCTAATAACCGTTAGATATAAATTCGAAGTTAAGTCAAGGAAGACAACAGAAAGAGGAACCATGAGCCGCTACAACGTGGACCACATCCTTTTCGGCGCAGCCTACTACGACGAATACCTCATGATGAAGGGCATCGATCGTGTCGATGAAGACATGAAGATGATGAAGGCAGCCGGTCTCAATGTGATCCGTATCGCCGAGTCCACATGGAGCACCTGCGAGCCCCAGCCGGGCAAGTTCGACTTCACCTATGTTGACCGTGCCCTCGACGCCGCCCAGCGTGCGGGAATCGACGTCATCGTCGGCACTCCCACCTACGCGATGCCGAGCTGGCTCGTCAAGCTTGATCCGAGCGTGCTCGCCGTCACCCCGGCCGGCGAAGGCAAGTACGGCGCACGTCAGATCATGGACATCGTCAACTCCACCTACCGCTACTACGGCGAACGTGTGATCCGCAAGCTCATCTCCCATGTGGCCGATCACCCGGCGGTCATCGGCTATCAGGTGGACAACGAGACGAAATACTACGATTCCGTCTCCAACGACATGCAGCGTCTGTTCGTCAAGTACCTGTATGAGAAGTTCAACGGAAACCTTGAGGAGCTGAACCACCACTTCGGCCTTGATTACTGGTCGAACCGCGTGGACTCATGGGAGGATTTCCCTGACGTCACCGCATCGATCAACCAGTCCCTGCGTGGCGAATTCGACGTGTTCCGTCGCGACCAGGTGCGCGCCTACCTGCAGTGGCAGGCCGACATCGTACGCGAATACGCCCATGACGATCAGTTCATCACCCACAACTTCGATTTCGAATGGCGTGGATACTCCTTCGGCGTGCAGCCGGCGGTCGACCATTTCAAGGCGGCCACCGCGGTGGACATCACCGGCGTGGACATCTACCACCCGACCGAGGACGACCTGACCGGCAAGGAAATCGCGTTCGGTGGCGATATGACCCGTTCCACCAAGGACGGCAGGAACTACCTTGTGCTCGAAACCGAAGCCCAGGGCCAGCACGGTTGGGTCCCGTTCCCGGGCCAGCTGCGTCTGCAGGCATACTCCCACTTGGCTTCCGGCGCCGACATGATCGAATACTGGCACTGGCACTCCATCCACAATTCGTTCGAAACCTATTGGAAGGGCCTGCTCAGCCACGATCTCGAACCGAATCCGACCTACCGCGAGGCTGGTGTGTTCGGCCGCGAAGTGGCGAAGCCGGAAGTGGGGGAGCGTCTCGTCCACCTTCAGAAGCGCAACAAGGTGGCCATCATGGTCTCCAACGAATCCCTGTCCGCGCTTGACTGGTTCCTCATCGAAGCCGGCTTCCCGTTCGGAGGCAGCCTCAAGTACAACGATGTGGTCCGCAACGTCTACGACGCGTTGTTCGAGCTCAACGTCGAATGCGATTTCGTGCCGTCCGACGCCGATTCCGAGCGTCTGGCCAAGTACGAGATGATCGTGACCCCGGCCCTGTACTGCACCAGCCAGGAAACCACCGATCGTCTGCGTGAATTCGTCGCGAACGGCGGACATCTGGTTTCCACCATGCGTTCCTTCGTGTCCGACGATGAAGTGAGCGTGTGGGCCGACCGTGCCCCGCACAACCTCACCGACGTGTTCGGCATGACCTACAACCAGTTCACCCGTCCAAACGGCCATGTGTCCGTGGAATTCGCAGGTGCTCTCGACGGCGTCGCTGCCACTCAGGCGCTTTCGCTGATTGAGCTGGTGGCTCCGGCCGAAGGCACGGAAGTTCTCGCCACTTACGGTCATTACGCATGGAAGGATTATGCGGCGGTGACCCGCAACTCCTTCGGAAAGGGCAGCGCCGAATGGATCGCCACCCTGCTTGACGCCGATTCGATCCGCGCCGTGATGCGTGAGGCGGTGGAGCATGCGGGTGTCGCCGGCGCTGGCACCGCGCTCGCCGGCAAGGTGGCGGTCCGTCAGGGTGTGAACGCCAAGGGCGAGACCGTGACGTATCTGCTCAACTACTCCGCCGACGAGGTTACCGTCGCCAGCCCGGTGTCGGGTGACGTTGTGGTCGCTCCTGTCGTGATCGCCACGGAAGGTGAGGTCGACGAGGCCGCCACCGCCGAAGTTGACCTCAAGGAGGGCGATGCCGTGGCTGCTGGCGATGAGGTGACCATCGGCCGCTGGAACGTGGCCGTCATCGCAGGCTGAGATTGCCTAAACGATTCCGTTTGGTGCCGTCCAAGCGATTCCGGACGGCGCCAAACGGAAAATCGCCGGCAAGAGGTTTTGCGAAAAAGGACTTGCGTCAGGGGATGAGCAGGTCGATGATGGCTTTCCATTCCTTGACGAAGTCGACTTCGTGCGATCCGTTGAGCCAGCGCAGCTGCAGGCCGTCCATCGCGGACAATACCTGCAATGCGGTGCGTTCCGGGTCGGGGACTCCGTCGCGTTTCGCCGCAAACTCGTATTCCTTGAGCACGCTGGTTTCACGCTGCTTGAAGTATTCGTGAACCGGGTGGTCCTTGCTCAGGGCCTCGCTTTCCAGCAGGGTGTAGAGGCGGACCAGTTCCGGGCGTGACGCGTTGGTTTCCACGGTGGCGATTGAGATGTCCTTCAGGCCGAGATCGCAGTGGTATGCGATGCCGTCCTGCAAGACTTCGCCGGTCATGTCTTCGACGCCAAGATGCTTTGCTATGGCGATTTGGTTGATGCGATCGGCGTACTTGAGGGTTTCCTCGAGGAGTTGTTCTTTGGATTTGAAGTAGTAAAGGAGGCCTGCTTCGGTGATGTTCTGAGCCTGCGCCACGTCGCGTATGGTGAAGCCCCAGAAGCCGAACTGAGAGATGAACGAGACTGTGGTCTCGAGGATGCGTTTCTTGCGTTCCTCGGCGCTCATTCGTTTCTTGGGTTTGTCTTCGGTGCGGCGACGCATGCTTTCTCTCCTTATTTCTGGTACTTACTAAGTTACAGTATGGGGGTGAGGAAAGCGGCGAAATATCAAGAAACACGCCGTAAATGTGACAGAAGAACAGAATGTAATATGATTTAACTAAACGGTTACTAAGTAATAAAAACTTCAGTCTCCGTGGTGAAAACAGAACAGGATTTCTTTTGAGAGGA
>CAVAQZ010000077.1:0-4139 GCA_963590945.1 Dysosmobacter segnis | reverse complement strand
CTCCATGGCATGGAGAGGGTCAGGGGTTCGAATCCCCTTAGCTCCACAGACAGGGTTTTCGGAGGAATCCGGAAACCCTTTTTTCATACCAAAACGGCGGAATTCCAACGAAAACCGCTTTGGCGTCGGGTCAATGCGAAATCACATGTGAAGGTCGGCTATGCCCCCTAGGAAGAGGGTTTAATATGGCATTTAGGTTAAGACTTTCCGATATACCCCGTGCAAAGACCCCCGTTAACGGCAACGTGTCGTATGATTGTTAGGGCACAGTGAGATGAACCCGCACGAAAGGGAAGACATTGATTGAGGACGCATTCGAACAGTCCGCGGAAAAGATGCGGGAACATGGAATGACCGATATGGCCATTGCGCAGTTCAAGCATCTGTATGACGTTTGGAGGACGGAAGAGGAAAGCAGCTGGATTCGCGAATCCGAGGTGGAGCCGCTTTCCAATGTTCCCAGCTTCCATGATGTGTATGAGACCATCAATCACGACAAAGCCGTGGATGCGTTTTCGAAAACGGCTTTCCTGAAGCTCAACGGCGGTCTGGGCACGTCGATGGGTCTTGACTGCGCCAAGTCGTTGTTGCCGGTGCGTCGGCATAAGGCCCGTCAGATGCGCTTTATCGATATCATCATCGGGCAGGTGCTCACCGCCCGCACACGTCTCGGCGTCGAGCTTCCTTTGACGTTGATGAACTCCTTCCGAACCTCTGAAGACACCATGAAGGTGCTGCATGCCAACAAGAAATTCCATCAGGAAGATGTACCGATGGAGATCATGCAGCATCAGGAGCCGAAGATCAGCGTCGAGACCGGACTTCCTGTGTCGTTCCCGGCCAATCCCGAACTGGAGTGGTGCCCGCCGGGACATGGAGATTTGTTCTCGACCATTTGGGAGTCGGGCCTGTTGGACGTGCTCGAGGAGAAGGGATTCAAGTATCTGTTCATATCCAACTCCGACAATCTCGGAGCAAGGCCTTCGCGTACGTTGGCGCAGCATTTCGAGAACACGGGCGCGCCGTTCATGATTGAGGTTGCCAAGCGCACCCCCGCCGACCGTAAGGGTGGTCATATCGTGCGGGACAAGGTCACGGGCCGTCTTATGCTGCGCGAAATGAGCCAAGTTCATTCGGAAGACAAGTCGGAAGCCCAGAACATCGACAAGCATCCGTATTTCAACACCAACAGCATTTGGGTTCGCGTTGATGCGCTGAAGGCCAAGCTGGCCGCCTACGACGGTGTGCTGCCGTTGCCGGTCATTCGCAACAAAAAGACCGTCGACCCCACCGATCCGACCAGCGAGCCGGTTGTTCAGCTGGAGACCGCCATGGGCGCGGCCGTGACACTGTTCGACGGGGCCACCTGCGTGTGCGTGGACCGTATGCGTTTCCTGCCGGTCAAGACCACCGACGATCTGTTCATTATGCGATCGGATCGATTCCACCTGACAGATCAGTATGAGATGGAGGATGGAAACTATATTTTCCCGGATGTGCACCTCGATGCGCGTTATTACAAGAACATCCATGATTTCGACACCCGTTTCCCTTATGGAGTCCCGTCGCTCGCCGCAGCGAAATCCGTTGACATTGCTGGTGATTGGACCTTCGGCAGAGATGTGGTGATGTTCAGCGACGCCCACTTGTCGGATAACGGCGACGCAAGCTACGTACCGAATGGCGAGTATGTCGGACCTCAGGGAATCGAACCTGACGATTGGGTCTGATGGGCTCGTAACGAGGGGACTCCCAACACGAAAAACAGTATTTTTTTGCAAAATACGCGTACAACGTGTAAAAACCCTCTATCATAGAGTGGTGTGTGGGCCCACAAAGCCCCACACTTAAAACGTAACGTTAACGAGACGTGAGGACTAATGGCAGAGGGCAGTAACGGAAGGCGTCGTTTCTCCGACAAATGGGGCAAGCATGAGCTTGATGTATTGGCAGTTCTTTCCTCGGCCTTCCCGCAGTGGCTCACCTCCCGACAGATCGCGCAGCGTGTGAAGGCATATGCCGATTCGTATGGTGAACTGGCGGATCAGGCGGCGAAGGCGGCGTTCGCCAAACAGTTCCAGCGCGACCGTGCGAAGCTCGCGGCCATGGGGATTGCCATCGAGTCGCGCCAGCCGGAGTATTCCTCCAAGTCGGAGGGGCAGGATTTCGCCTCCTATCGTCTTCAGCTTGGAGACGAACCCCGCGTGCGTCTGCTGTTCGGCGATGAGGATTTGCCGATTCTCGCGGCGGCCAACTACCTTGCGCGGTCTATGTCGATTTCCTCCGCGCCTTCGCACGAGTCGCAACACACTTCCCGTACCGCGCCTCGCGTGCCGCAGGCCCCGATTCCAGGCCTTGGCTTGGATTCCATTGCGCCCGGCTTGGGAACGCAGACCATTCCGGACGAACTGGTGAAGGTCGTCGACCAGCGTCGTTTCGCTGCGACGGTTGACGTCGATGGCGAACATCTTAACGTTGCGTACACCGATTCCGACGATTTGGCCATGTTCGTCCTCACCCATCCCGGCGCGTCCATTGTCAGCCCGCAGGAGGCCGTGGACGCATTCAACCGACGCCTTACCGCGGCGACACGGTTCATGCCAGCCGATGAATCCACCGGATCCGATAGTTCCACAGTCGTGTCCCCGGAGATCAATCGCAACAGCACCGAAGAGTCGGAGTCCGAGGAAACCAAGAGCCGGACGAAAAAGGGACCATCCTTCCAAACCGGCAGTGAGGTTGACCGCCGACTGAGGTTGATGCTGTTTCTTTCCGCGCATCTTGGTGAGGAATATTCGCTCGAGGAGCTTGCGGAACGCTTCATTGGCAGGCCGAAGTCCGATGACGAGTTGAAGAAGTTCGTCAACATCATTCATAAAGATATCAACACGTTGACCACGGTGTCCGATGACGGTGAAATGGCGGGAAGCCAGTTCTTCGACATCGATTGGTCTTTGCTGGATGCCGAAGGCATTGTCTCCGCCACGAACTCGCTTGGGTTGGAACGGCTTGCCGGCATTTCCCAGCAGTACCTGAGCATGTTGACCGCATCCGTGAGCTATCTGGCGCATTCGTCGCTATTGCCGGACAAATTGCGTGAACAGGCGGAATCGTTGTATAACCGTCTGAGGCAGCATGTGGAACCGGGTGAGATGCCTTGGCTGAGCCTTACCGGTTACGAGATGGAGCCTCGTAATTTTTCCATCGTCAAGAGCGCTATTTCCAAGAGCATGCTGCTCGATATGGAATTCACGGATGGAGCCGGGCGAACGCAGCGTAAGCTCGTTGCCCCGGATCGGATCTTCGTTGATGAAGGCGTCTATTACGTGGCGGTGTGGACCGACGTCGACAACGCGGCTCCCGCAGACAAAGCCAAATTCGTAAAAAAGGATACGACCATCAACAAGGCCACCGGCGAACCACGCATATGGCAGGTGCTACGCATCTCCCGTATCGAAAGGGCCGAATTGGTGGAGCCTACGGAGAAGGTCGATATCCCCGACGTGCCGGCATCCGAATTGCGTAAATGGAGTTTCGACAACGGCACTCCGGCCGTATTCATCACCAATCAGGCCGATTTACCGTTCATTGATGACTTGTCCGGTGCCACGGTGGAGAAGTGCGGCGAAGGAGAAAAAGTACATCTCATCGTTTCTTCCGATTCGTGGTACGTGGCGTTCTGCATTTCCCATGCGCGTCACATCACCGCGGTGGCTCCGGAAACATTGCGCACCATGATCGTTGCCCGAGCCAAGCATGAATTGAGTGTTGCCGACCGCGAAAACGAGGACTGACGGAAGGAACTGGTATGCCTTGGTGGATTTGGCTTCTGCTCGCTCTGTTCATGCTGGCCATGATTATCGCGGGAATCGCGTATGCGGGCATTCACGGGTATCGAGCGTTCAAGGATTCCGCCAAAACGGCGTCTCGTATGGCACAATGTTTTGATGCGATGGGCCGGCCTTCGAAGGAAGCCATGCAAGACGAATCGCCGTTCTTCACCAGGCCTTTGCAGGAAGCCGCGGACCGCTATGCGCAAGCCCATGCCGAGGTCATTAATCGCCATGAGGCCAGGCGTGCGCGCCATGCTCAGCAATGGGCGCGCTGGAAGCATTTCAACGACTGATTCGAAAAGGAAC
>CAVAQZ010000076.1:0-4185 GCA_963590945.1 Dysosmobacter segnis | reverse complement strand
ATCCAACTGTTCCAGCGTGGTGGGGAACATCCCGCAAGGCCTGAATGTGGTGAAGGTCTCCACCCTGCAGGAGGCGTACGACGCGCTGGTGGCCATCCGTGACGGCAAGGGGGCTTCGCTGCCACAATGCACGGCCGAATAGGTTTGGAGCGCTAAAATAGATATGCGGCCAATCTCGAAAAATGAGAGATGACGGTGTTTGTAACGTGTATGTTCGAGCAGTTTTGATATATTGACGAACGTGAATCAAACGGCATCTGATAACGCTGAAGAATTCGGTTTCCACGCCGGCGACCTGGTACAGGAATGGCTGTGGGACGACGATGTAGACGACTCGATCCGCGCCAAGATCGAGGAACTGACCGGCGAGGAACTGGTCGATGAGGATTATGATTCCGCCGTTGACGGCGTGATTATCTGGTGGCGTGACGGTGATGACGAGGACGAGTTGTCCGATACCATCGTCGACGCATACGCGGTCCTTGGCGACGATGGTCCACTGTGGGTGCTGACTCCGAAGCCGGGGAGACCGGGTGCCGCAAGCTCCAGCACCGTGCAGTCCGCGGCCAAGACGGCTGGTATGAACGCGGCCACGCCATTGACCGTCAGCGGTGATTGGAACGGCATTCGCCTACGCGCCTTCGGTAAGGGCAAGTAAGGTCCTCATCTGTTTTCTTTTTGCTTGTTTTCGCCGGTACGTGTGGTTCGTGTCGGATGATGAACGTTCGGCGATGGACGGGTGCGGTATGTTTCGTGAAAACAAGCGCAAAATGGCTCAAGTCCGGTGGATTTGAGCCATTTTTATTTGCTTGGATGAAGTTCGCGTTTGTTTGTGGTTTTTTCTGATGTCGTGCGGTTTTCCGGGACGTCGTGCGGTTTTTATCTGTCGTGTTGTTTTTTAGGAGACCGTGCGGATTGTTTCTTTCGGAAACTGTATGACGTGACTCGTGAAACTGGATGGCGTGGTCCGTGTGATCGACGCGGCCGTGCAGGTGGCTTCCGTGGGCGTGGGCAAAACGTGGGCACGCGAGGGCGCGAAGCGGGTGGGGAGTGTGTGAATCGTTGGAATTTCAAGGGTTTTGAACTGTGGGCGATGAGGGACTCGAACCCCCGACATCCACCGTGTAAAGGTGGCGCTCTAACCAACTGAGCTAATCGCCCGCAACGAACAACTGTACCGTATACATGCCGTTCTTGGGAAGGCAGTGTGTCGCATATGGATTTTGGTGTCGGAAAGCGAAGTTTTGGCGTTATTTATGGTTTGTTTCCCATGGAAGAAGCGCAAGCGTCGAATCAATCACGTAAAGTGGTGTCGTTGAATACTGTTCTAGGAGGTCGATAGCCAATGGCGCAGGAACCTGAGTCCGGTAAGAACGCATCGGGAATCGCTCGTGCCGGAAAACGTAAGTGGGGATACGATTCCGATCAGGTGGACTCTTTCCTTGAACGTGCGCACACGCTTTATGACGGTGAAGGCGCCCAGCTTACTCAGTACGATATTCAGAACGCCTCCTTCGATCTGGTCAAAGGCGGCTACGTGATCGCACAGGTCGACGCCGCTCTGGCTCGTCTTGAACGAGCGGTGGTGGATAAACAGACCACGTGGGAGATCTCCCAGCATGGACGAGTCGCCTGGAAGGCCCAGACGGAAAGCCTGTTCCGTGAGCTCGACGCCCATGCCAAGCGTGCGCAGCGTGAACGCTTCAAGCCAGGAGAGAGTAAAAAACCGAGCTATGACCGCAAGCAAGTCGATCGCATCATCGACCAGTGCCTGACCAAGGCCGCCAATGAGCTTGGCCTTGAGGAATTGGACGATCAGAGCATCAGGAAGCTTGCGGATGTGAGTTCGCAAACCGTGGCCAATGTCATCTTCACCCAGCGCAAGGGCAAGCGTGGCTACGATGAGCGTCAGGTCGACCATTATCTAAGCTCCTGCGTGCAATTGATGACCCGTCTTGAGTCGTATGCTCGCGTGGCTGATTTCGTGGGCGAGCCCTCCAGCGCCGTCAGCACCGGTTTCGAGGTAAAAGCCGGTGCTGGCGAGACGCAGATGATCGCACCGCTGTTCGCTATGGCTGATGCGGCCTCCACGCCCGCCAATACGCCCGTCGAGCCTGCCTCGTCGACGGCAAGTACGGAATCCTTTGATGCGTTGAATAGAGCCGAACGTGAGATTTTCACATCTCCGGCCGTGTCTCCGGTGAGCGCTCCTGCGGTGCAGGCTGAAGCTCCGGTGTCCACTCCGGTCGTTCCGCCTGTGTTCCAGCCCACGGTGAGCATGCCGAATCCGGTGGTGTCGGAATCATTCCAGGCTTCCGCCGGAACGCAGACCGAAGCGTTCGACCCGATCTCCGCCGAACTGCCGCCTTCATTCAGTCCGGAATTCACTCCGGCCGCAACGACTGCCCCTGCTGAGGCCAAGCCGTTCGCGACTGCGGAGGTTGAGCCCCCGGCAGTCGATTCCTCGCTTGCGGCTTTGGCTCAGATGGCCAATTCCGTAGACGTGCCGGAAGAGGATACGTTTACTCCTCACATTCCGGAATTGCCGACGCCCAGTCTTCCGCAGCTCAATACGGAAGCGGTGAACGAGTCCCTCGGATCGCTCACGTCGAGCGGTTTTACCGTGGAAACCCCGATCTCCGCCACACAAAATTTCGAGACTTCGCAGGAGACCGGCGAAAAGAAGGAAGAAAAGAAGGCTTCTTCAACGTCGCTGTTCTCGAATTCCACCAATAATCTGGATATCGACATTCCGGATTTGTCGTTCCCGTCTTTCAGTTGATAGTCAATAAAAAGGCTGGCTCCTACGCCGGCCTTTTTCACGTTCGCGCAACGGCAAAGCGCGGCAACGTATATTTCAGAACACTTCCACAACAGCAGCAACAATCAAAAGGAACCCATGCAGACTTCAACAGTCATTATTTTGGGATCGACCGGATCGATCGGTACCCAGGGACTTGATGTCATATCCCGTCATCCCGACCGTTTCGTCGTTGTCGGTCTTGCGGCCGGCGGAGCTCATGTAGAGCTTCTCGCACGGCAGGTGGCGCAATTCCATGTGCCGAAGGTAGCGGTGTTCAACAAGGAATCGGTGCCGGCATTAAGGAAAGCCCTCGCGCAGGCGGATGCCGGCAACGTTGAGGTGACGGCCGGTCCGGATGCCGTGGTGGCCATGGCCGGAGCGGGGGCCGACGTGGTACTTAACGGCATCACGGGATCCATCGGCTTGGAACCGTCCATCGCGGCGCTCCAATCGGGGTCCCAACTGGCTCTGGCCAACAAAGAATCCGTTGTGGCTGGTGGCCATCTGCTATTTGACGCCCAAGTGCGGAATCAGCAGATCAATCCCGTCGATTCGGAACATTCCGCCATCTGGCAGTCATTGCGCTCCGGTACGCATGCGGAGGTATCCAAACTTGTGGTCACCGCGTCCGGAGGGCCGTTCCGCGGTTGGACGCGTGAGCGGATGACTGAGATTACTCCCGAGCAGGCGCTCAACCATCCAACATGGAACATGGGCCCGGTGGTCACCATCAATTCGTCCACCCTGATGAACAAGGGACTTGAGGTCATCGAGGCGAGCCGACTGTTCAACATTCCGCCGAACCGCATCGATGTCACGGTCCATCCGCAATCGATCGTGCATTCCATGGTCGAATTCCAGGACGGGGCCACGATCGCACAGGCGTCGCCGCCCGATATGCGTCTGCCGATCGCGCTCGGCCTTTCCGCTCCGGATCGTCTTTCGAATATCGCCGCGCCCTGCGACTGGACAAAGAGCGCCACATGGACGTTCGAGCCTCTCGACGATGTGGCGTTCCCGGCGGTCAGTCTTGCGAGACACTGCCTGGAAGCGTCCGAAAAGCATACCGCCGTGTTGAATGCGGCGAATGAACAGGCTGTGCACGCCTTCCTTGAGCACAGACTTCCGTATCTGGGCATCGTCGACACGGTCAGCGAGGTTCTCAACGAGATGGATTCCGAGTTGCGTGGCAATCCGCTGTTCTCTTCCGTGGAGGAAATGAGTCAACTTGAGCTTGAAGCGCGTCGCCGTGCCGACGGTCTGATAAACAGGTAACCGGTCGTTTGTCGAATCGAATAATCGAAATCGAATAATCATTTGGGCTCCCGTATGGGAGCCCTTGCCGTGCAAGGATTACTGACGTATGCAAGAAAATGAGAAGC
>CAVAQZ010000075.1:0-4232 GCA_963590945.1 Dysosmobacter segnis | reverse complement strand
CTCGGTGGAGGATGCCGCGTTCGCGGAGTTCCGCCGCCAGTTGGAATACAAGACCGCGCGTACCGGTGCGAGGCTCCACGTCATCGACCGCTGGTATCCCAGCTCGAAACTCTGCTCGAACTGCGGGACGGTGAAAACCAAACTGTCCCTGGGGGAGCGCGTCTACCACTGCGACGAGTGCGGACTGGAAATCGACCGCGATTTGAACGCGGCCATCAACATACAGGTCGCCGGGAGTGCTTCGGAGACTTTAAACGCGCATGGAGGAGATGTAAGACAGGCCGACCGTGGTCGGGCAATGCGAACTCCCGCGAAGTGCGAACCAAGCAACGGCGCAAGCCGTGTGAGACTTGGAGCTGGTCTTGGCAACGAGACCATGCAAACTAAAACAAACTAGTTTGCAACGGACTACCTTGCGGACGCCTACCGGGAATTGGGCGACGTTCAGAAGAAAGTCTCCACGCTGGCGCACGCCGGACTGAACATGGAGGCGGTGGATTCCACCACAGAGCGGGAACTGAGAGAAACTCTGCGAATCTGCGGAAAGTCCCTGAAGGAACTGCGCGTGCTTGATGGCGAATGGGAGCGGGAGTTCGGCCGATCCGTCCGAAGCAGCAGAAAACAGCGTGAATGGCTTCGCGATGGAGTAGAGAAACTTCAAGGCGAAATCTCGAAATGCATGGATCTTGAGCGGCAATGCCGAGGACACCAGATCGTCATACCCGAGGGCGATCCGTCCATCCAGACCAAGCTGCTCGACCAGTGGTCGAACAGACTCGCGCAAGGCAAGGGCCTTCCGAAGATCTTCAACAGGGAATTGCGTGATTTCGCTTCCACCGTCACCTTCGACGGATACCAGCCACATACCGTCGAACAACTGAACGTGATCAGGGTTTTCGTCAAGGAACGTGTGGAACTGTCTCGTCTGGACACGCTTGTGAAGCGTACCTATGAGGGTGTTCCGGTACCCGTCGTGAATGTCAGTGAGAACACGTTGCCGGTTCTGGCCGATACTGCCGACAGGACGCTTAGGCTGATCATCTGGTGGGATGACGACGCGCCACTGGCCTATGACAGGCTCCGCACGTTATTCCACGACATCGATCCGATCCGTGACCTTGAAACATTGGAAGACTGCGTCAACGCACTTGAAGGATATGCGGCCAGAAACCGAGAGGTCGAAATACGGCAGATGCTCGATATGGTCGCGAACATATGCGAGCAGTACACGTCAGGTGGTCATTCGAATCTTTGGAAACTATTGCTCGCCGCCCTCGAACGGCGCGACACCGTCGCCTGGCAGACAACGCTTGACGAGGCCGCACGCTTATCGAAGGTGCGAACGGACGCAGCACGACGGGATGAGCTCGGGAGACGTCTGTCGAAAGCCGCGCCGCAATGGGCGTCAGATATTCTCAAGACTGAAGGCAAAGCAGCCGGAGAAACGCGGAACTATCCTCGTGCGTGGGCATTGGCCCAGGCGAACGCATGGGTGTGCGACATCGCGCAAACCGTTGACATGGGAAGCCTGCTGGACGAGTCCCTCGCCTTGAACACGGAATTGCACGAGACTGTCTTGAAGCTCATCAGCTGGTCTGCCCGCCTGCATCTCAAAGAAGTGCAGGATCCCGACGAGCGCAGATCCTTGAATATCTGGCTCGAAGCGGTGAGGAAATACGGCAAGGGAACCGGCAAGAACGCGCTGCGGTACCTGTCGACGGCGCGACGCGAACTGCCGAAGGCGATGAATGCGATGCCCGTGAGGAGTTCGTAAAGCGGCGTCTGAGAGTCGGCAATCCTCCGGACTTCCAGGGAGACGAGCGAAACGTCATCTTCATCTCGTTCGTGGCCAACAGCAATTCGTATGCGGCGACGCAGCAGTCGCATGCGCAGTGGGCCAATGTGGCGGCGTCCCGGGCGAAGGATCAGCTTTGGGTGTTCTACTCCATGGATCCATCCACCCTGAATGTGAACGACTATAGGCGTGGGCTCATCGAATATGTGCGGGACTACGGCACGGAGGAAGGACCGCGGGAGAAGGCATCGTTCGTAAGCGGAGTGAAAACGAGTTTCGAAAGGGATGTCTTCGACGTTCTTTGCGATCTCGGATACCGTGAGGAGACCACGTACCGGCATCAGGTCGGCCGATACCAGATCGACTATGTGGTCGATATGGGCAACGGTTGCAGGGTCGCGCTCGAATGCGATGGTGATAGAAACTCCGATCCGGAACTCGACAGGATCGATATCGAGAAGCAAAGGATTCTGGAACGTCTCGGATGGCGGTTCATCAGACTAAGCGCCCTGGCGTTCTATCTTGACCAGGCTGGCGTTACCGGCATGCTGAAGCGTCGCTTGGACGATCTCAAGAACCAGTCTCGGCAGATCGCCGAAATGCTCGGGGAGGAGGTTGCAAGAGAAAAATCTCTGCTTGATTCGGATGTGGATTCTTGTGTGATCCTAGAAATGGATACGGATACGAGCATGGATTCGGGGGATGCTGGTTCGTCCGAATCGCCCCAGGCTAACGTAGCTGTGGCCGATGCACCTACGACTGGTGCATTCTCAACCGGCGCGTCCGCGGATGATCTGCGGTTCGTGAGAGGAAACGAGCCATCCGTTGATGTGGGTCTGGAGGATTCTCCCACGATTGTCGAGCCGGCTGTGGTACCGGCGGAATCGGCAGGTAAGAATGATGTGCTGGAAGCGGTCGGCGGCGAAGCAGATGTTGCTGACGGTGGCGAAGCTGCTGTTGACGTTGCTGACGCTGTTGACGTTACTGCCGAAAATGGCGCAGCTGTCGTTGATGGCAATCGTGGCGATCATAACGGTGAAGACGACAATGGATCGCAAAAGACCGAAACCATTGCTGCGGAAACGTCGTCCGTTGCCGTGAAGGAATTCTTGGACGCCGCGAAGCTGAGTGATGCGGAGGTGTCCGGCGTTCGTCGGACGAAGCCGCAACGGACGCGCGGATTCATTATGGACAGCCTCGTCAAGACCACGGATCTGCCGGTGAAAGATGATCTGGAGCCTGAGAGCAAGTGGTTCCGTTCAGTGCTTATGACGCTCGTTCTGAACGAGTTTCCTTTGAACCGCGATCTTATACGTGAGCAGGTATCTGAATTGGTCGGCGACAGCATGAGCGAGGAAAAATGTCGCAAGATGACCAACGACGGTCTGGACGGTCTTGAATACGCTGGCCTGATTCGTCGCGAATACGACCACTACTATTATCCGACCACGGAGAATGTTGCTTTTCGCATATGCAGAGGGAAACGGATCACATTCATCAGCGAAGTAGAGCTTGCCTCGGTGATGCGTTTAATCTGCGTCAATGAGCCTGGCCTGCCGAAAAATCGGCTCTTCGAAGAGACTATGGAGTTATACGGTTTCACTAAAAGCAACAAGGCGATTGATCGTAGTCTCGGCAAAGCCTTTGACTTACTACGCGACTTGCGGCTCGTCAGGGTGGAAAGGCGCCGTTTTTATCGCGTCTACGCCGAAGGACCGACTTCTGATACTCCGGACAGACCTTTCGGCACGGTGCTGAAAGCCGTGGAGGAAAAGCGGACAAACCAGTCTGCGGCGCGGAATAATCCTAAAGACGACGTTTCGTCTCCTACTTCCAGAGTGGTCGATCTGCCGACAGGCGAATGGAAGAAAGTTTCTGCGGTCAAATCGCAGGAACCGGCTAAAACACAGGAAAATGAGGTGTCTCTTGAGGGGAGCGAGCGCGAATCCGCGGAAGCGAGCGAGTCCAATTCCGAACCCAGGGCCGAGTCTTCCATGAATCGTGAATTCACCACCTATGGTGAACGGTACGGCTTGTCGTATGCCGAGCCGGTGGACATGAGAATGCTTCCCAGCCGGGATCGTTATGTGTCGGATGACGCGTGGCTGGAGTCGGCTGTGTTGTTTCTGGTCAGAGAGGAGTTTCCGCTTGTGTATGGGATGTTGCGCAAGCAACTGATGGGTCCCATGATTCAGGCGGGAATCGAGGAACATCGGATCGACGAATATCTTAGGGCCGCGATTCGTAATTCCTCGGATCGTGTCAAGTGCAGGAAAGACGTCTTGATGCCTGTGGACCGCAGTGGTCTGCATTTCAGAATCATCCGTCGTCGTGAAATCGATTTCATCAGCGAAAGTGAAATCAGTCATGTGATGAAACGTATTATTCGGGCCTGTCCCGGGCGAGACAGGAACTTCCTGTTCGATGAGGCGTTCCT
>CAVAQZ010000074.1:0-4386 GCA_963590945.1 Dysosmobacter segnis | reverse complement strand
GTGTTGCAGATGGCAAGGAATTCACTGAGTCGCACTGGTGCTTTGAAGCCGTTGCGGATGTCGCGCACGCGGTTATAGCTGATAGCGTTGTTGAGTGCTTCGGCCACGCCTACGTTTGTTTTGCCTGACTTTTTGATGATTTGATCAAGTATTTTCGCGGCGGCGATGTCTTCTTCTGACCACTGATACTTCTTTGTCGGCATATATCAAGTGTAACACGGCGTGTCTCACTTGATACATAAATGTAACACTGCTATATTTATAACCCATGAACATATCAAGTGTTACATCTTCGGCTGTGAAGAGCCTACGAGTTAAAGCATTGCTCGACAAGGTACCGAAGACGCAGATAGCTGATGTTCTTGGCGTTACGCGTCAGACAGTGGCAAGGCGGTTGGAATCCGATGACATGATGCTCAGCGATTTCATTTCAACAGCAGAAGCCGTCGGTGCAGACCCAGTAGCTGTGCTAGCGAAAATCATCGAAGAAGAATCTGCGGCGCTTGCTGACGAGGAGGTGATGTTATGAGCACGGGAATTAAGGAAAGTCAGGTTGTTGAATTGGATGAAAACCAGTCGGCCTGCAAGTGGCTGTTCCTGCTGGTCATGTTCGTGGTGAACGTGGCGGTCGCCGTGTGGGCGGGTGTCTGGCTTCTGGCTGCGGCTTGGGATTGGACGTTGAGCGTCCTGCATCTGGCCGTGTTCGTGTTCTGCCTGTTCTGGGCTGTTGTGTGGTGGGATTTGCTCAATCGAATGTAGAAGACTTGCGGCACCGGCTTTCTCTCTCACGCTCTCTCCGGTGCCGCTGGCGACAAAGGCCAGTCGTTAAAACCAAATAACCGAATAACGAATAACTGAAGATGAAGGACGCTGATTTGGTGGCAATCCGATTCCAACCGCGAGCCGGTCAGCGTCCCGCAGGGTGTGCAGGTTTGCCGCCGCCGCACGGTTTCCAAGTCATGCTCCGTGTGGACGGTGCCGGTTCGATTCCGGGGCACCCACGACGCAATGTCAGCAAAGGAAAGGAGGCCGACATGTCCGACTTGTCTTTGGGCGGTGCCCGTGCGAGGGCGACCGACCCCGAAACCTCACGTGAGGCGGCGGCGAGGGTCGATGTGAGCGGCAAGCAGATGCTCACACTGCGTGCCATGTTCGAGTTGCGCCGGATAGCTCCGCTGCCGGTGGAGGCGTGGCGCGTCAACGGCATGGCCAACCGGATTCAGCGCCGTGACAATCCGCAGGCGAGGCCGTTGGGCGGTTCGACCATCAGGACGCGGCTTAACGAGATGGCGAGGCTTGACCCTCCGCTGGTGGAGGTTTGCGACCGTGATGGATTGACCGAATCGGGCGGCAGGTGCGCACGCTACCGGCTCACCGCACGCGGCATCGAACTGGCGGGGATGGTGTGTCATGACGACTGATACCAGTCGCGTCCCGATGGGCGAGCGGCTTGCATGGAGTCCAGAACAGGCCGCGCAGGTCTACAGCCTTGACGTGCGTGGCGTGCGTCATGCGATAAATGCGGGCGATCTTGACAGTTTCCGTGCGCCGAACCGTGAGGGACTGCCCGGACGCCGCAAGGTCAGCCGCGAGGCGATGGACAGGTGGATAAGGGGCATGGAGGAATGAGCGTCACGATGCAGGAAATGGAGGCGTTGACGCCGTTCATCCATCTAGGGAAAGGGGCTGAACATGGTATTGCTCACACCCAGTGATGTGCGCGCTTGCGTGTTCAACATGTGCCGGCTAGGCGAAGGCTACAACCCTGACGAAGTAGACGACCTGTTGGATTCGGTGGCCGACACGTTGGAGGTGTTGGCGAGACGGATCGAGGGGCTTGAGAAGATGTGCCGCGCACGCGGCATCGGCATTGACGAAACCAAGTGAAAGGAGACGAGGGCGATGTCCAGTGATTTCGATTTCAGCGCGTTGCGCCCTGACGAGTTGCGTAGTGCGATGGTCATGTTGCAGACCGTCAGCCAGCGTTCCGGCGCGGCGTTGAAGGCCGCGAAGGCCGAGTGGGCGCGCGCCCATGACGGCGGCGACGTAGAAGACTGCATGTTCAACGGTGAGACAGCTGGCAGTATCACCCTCACAAAAGGAGCCGAGGGAAAATATGAGGTTACCGACCCTGTGGCCTATGCGAACGTGCTGTGCGATATCGGATTGGTATTGAGCGGTGGACGCAAGGCGTGGGAGAAGGTCAACTGGCCGCGCCCAGAAGCCGTGAAAAGCGCTTTTATAGACCAGCTCGTGCGCGAGCATGGCGGCGAACTACCCGACGGTGTGGAATACAAGCCGGGACGTGCGCCCACTGTGACATTACGCTTAGCGCGCGGTTTCGCTGATAAAGCATTCGACAGTATTCAGCTTGGTAACACGATGAAGCTTATTGGAGGTAGCAACAATGAATAGTGAGTTGAGCTTGCAAACACAGCAGATGGGCTTGAACGAGCAAATGCAATGGGCGCAAGCCGTCAGCAAAGCCGGTATCCTGCCGGATGCGTATCGGGGTCGTCCCGCCGACGTGCTGGTGGCCGTGGGTTTCGGCCAGAGCATGGGATTGTCGCCCGCCGAAAGCCTGTACCGCATCAATGTCGTCAAGGGCAAGCCGACGATGAGCGCCGAGCTGATCGGCGCGCAGGTGCGCAAGGCCGGCCACAAGCTGCGCATCAGCAAGGACGAGAAGCGGCAGAGCGTGACCGCGACGATAGTGCGCCGCGACGACCCAGACTATCCGATTTCCGTGACGCGCGACAAGGCATGGGCGGACGCGATGAACCTGACCGGCAAGGGCAACTACCAGTCGCAGTTGATGACGATGCTCACATGGCGCGCCATCACCGCCGTGGCCCGCGAGGCTTGCCCCGAAGCATTGTTCGGCGTGGTCTACAGCCCGGACGAGATGCATGATTTCGATAATTCGGTGACCGTCGAGGACGTGCGCGAAGGCGAACAAAGCGAACCTGTGCAAACGGAAGCTGAAGCGTCCGAGGATGTGCCGGTGCAGGATGGCGAGCTTATGGCCTACGCCAAGCAGGTCGACGCCATCAACCAGCTCGTGTTCAACGCCGGCGTAGACAGCCCGGAGAAAGCCCGCGTGGCGTTCAAAGCGTTGACCGGGCGTGACATTGATTCGGCGCGTCATCTGTCGCAGATCGACGCGGAAAACCTGTTGAGCGCGCCCGAACTGGTCGCCTCCCGCACCAAGGAAGCGCTCAACGAGTACGCCAAGACCATTACGGGCGAGGCGTCTTCCATCAAGCAAACCAATGAAAAGGAGAGCGAGAACTAATGGCAAACGAAACCATGATGACCATCGTGGGCAATCTGACCGCCGATGTGGAGTTGCGCAGCACGAGCGGCGGCATGCAGGTGGCGAATTTCACGATCGCGTCCACGCCGCGCGAGTTCGACCGTCAGGCGAACGAGTGGAAGGACGGGCAGGCGTTGTTCATGCGGTGCACCGCGTGGCGCGACCTTGCCCCGCATTGCGCCCAAACCCTGGCCAAGGGGATGCGCGTGATCGCGCAGGGGCGGTTGCAGCAGAAGTCCTATCAGGCGCAGGACGGCACGAACCGCACCGTCGTGGAGATGACCGTGGACGAGATCGGCCCCTCCCTGCGGTACGCCACCGCCCAGGTCGTCCGCCAGCAGTCCGGCCAACTGTCGGGCGGGTTCGCCGGGGGCAATCCCAACGGCGGGTTCATCGGCAGCCAGCCGCAGGACGATGACGGGGCGGACCCGTGGAGTAACGGCGGCGAGACGGAACCGGCGTTCTGATGACGTGCGAGTGGATTGAACCGCCGGACGTGGAACCGGTCTGCGAAAAACACGGGTGCCGGTTGTTTCCCACGCGGCCCATCCCGTGCCCCGAATGCGAGGAGGAAGCGAACGACAATGACGATTGAGATTCGTTTCGACATCCCGCGCAACGAGTGGTGGACGCAGAACCGGCGCGGCCATTGGAGGGCGGGATGGTCGCGCGCGGCGGCGGTCAAGCAGCGCGCCCGAATGCAGGCGATGGCGTTCAAACGCGCCCGCCCGGAATCCATGCCGGCACGGTTCCCCGTACACGTCACCGCCATCATCCACCCGCTCACTTACGGCAGGTTCGACCCGGAGAACGCAGCCCCGATGGTCAAGGCCATCCTGGACGCGCTCACCGAGGCCGGATGGTGGCCCGACGACGACGGCAAGCACCTTATCGGCCCCGACTATAGAGCAGGCGAGCGCAGTGAGCATAAGGGATGGTATGGGGTGACTGTGCGTGTTGAGGAGGTTGGGGTATGAGCGGCAAGCTTTACGGGTAGAACGCGATAAGTCTATTGGGATGTTGTTTTAAGAACGGATAGGGTTGTCAGGATGTTGAATGAGATGGATACG
>CAVAQZ010000073.1:0-4434 GCA_963590945.1 Dysosmobacter segnis | reverse complement strand
AGGCAGATAGCGGTATGGAGATTGACAGCAATAGACAGATTGCACGATATTTCTTTTTAAGCATGGCTTTCCCCTCGAAAAATACCGCATTCCTCATCCCGTGATCTATTCGTGATGCTATCACAGCTGAACTACGGGTTTGTCATGCGTTCCTTTCGACCGGCAGCGGCTCGCTTCGTTGGGGAGGCGCATCCGAGGTGCCGGTTGCGTGAATCGGAAAAATGTATTACGATATAACTAAGTAGTTACTAAGTGCAAAAAACTTAGGGCTGCCGCAATGGCAGTGTACAAAGGAGTGCTCATGGATACCAATTACATCAAAGGCGTGAACCTCGGCAATTGGCTGGTTCTGGAAAAGTGGATGAATCCGGCGCTGTTCGACGGCACCACCGCGGACGACGAATACTATCTGCCGACCCAGCTTGACCCGGCCGTCTATGAGGCGCGCATCAAGACCCACCGTTCCGAATACATCAACGAGCGTGACTTCGCCACCATCAAGTCGTGGGGCCTCAACTCCGTGCGTATTCCGGTGCCGTACTTCATCTTCGGTGACCGCGCGCCGTTCATCGGATGCGTCGACGAACTCGACAAGGCGTTCAATTGGGCCGACAAGTACGGTCTGACGATCCTCATCGACCTGCACACCGCTCCGATGAGCCAGAACGGATTCGACAACGGCGGAATCTCCGGCGTGTGCAAGTGGGCGCAGTTGCCGGACGAAGTGGAATTCGTGCTGTCCGTGCTCGAGCGTCTCGCCAATCGCTACGGAAACCGCGAATCGCTGATGGGCATCGAAATCATCAACGAGCCGAACACCACCACCTCGTGGCCCATGATGGACGTGACCACCCGTTACAAGGCGATCGACCCGGAACTCGCCGAAGGCACCGGTCCGATCGCGTTCGATTGGCTGAAGGACTTCTACGTCACCGCCTACCATCGTCTGCGCGATGCCGACAAGGGCGCTCTGCCGACCGACAAGGCCGTGGTGTTCCATGATGGCTTCGACATCTGGCAGTGGAAGGACTTCATGCGCGGCGAGAACGGCAAGCTGGCGCCGGAATTCGAGAACGTGATCCTCGATACCCACCAGTACCTGATGACCGCTGAAATGATGGGCTGCCCGCAGACCGTCGAAGGCTACGACGACTTCGTGAAGAACACCTATGCGCCGATGATCGAGGAAATGAGCGAATATTTCCCGACGATCGTGGGTGAATGGTGCCTGTTCAACTCCGTCGGCTGCGGCGTGGACACCCACGGCGGCCAAAGCGTGCTCAACGGCGAGGAAGGCGCGCAGGCCGAAACGCTTTCCGCGCAGGAGAAGCGCGACCTGTACCAAGGGGTGGCCGAATCCCAGCTCAACGCCTGGAGCAAAGGCCACGGCTTCTACTACTGGAACTACAAACTGCTCACCGACACGGTCAACACCCCGGGCTGGATCGGCTGGGACTCATGGGATCTCGGACGTTGCATCGCCCAGGACTGGTTCCCGATCCAAAAGTAATCGCCGTACAACAACGATCGTAAGGAAAGCAATGCTGCGCAATCCTATTTTCAAAGGTTTCAATCCCGATCCGGCCATCTGCCGCAAGGGCGACGACTACTATGTGGCCGTCTCCACGTTCGAATGGTTCCCGGGAATTCCGATCTACCATTCCAAGGACATGAAGCACTGGGAACTGCTGACCCACGTGCTTACCGACGACACCACGCCGAACCTCACCAAGCTGCCTTCCGCCAAGGGCATCTGGGCGCCGTGCCTCACCTACAACGAGGCCGAAGACATGTTCTACGTGATCTACGGCGTCATGAATTCCATGAACGCCCGATACTTCGACGTGAACAACTACCTCATCAAGTCCAAAAGCATCGAAGGCCCGTGGAGCGAGCCGGTCTACCTGACCTCCTCCGGATTCGACGCGTCCATCCTTCATGACGACGACGGCAAGAAGTACATCGTCAGTCTTGAATGGGAAACCCGTGAAGGCTACGAGAAGCCCGGCGTGATCTGCTGCGTGGAATACGATCCGGAAACCAAGCACGTGGTCGGCTATCCGCAGCGCATCTGGCGCGGCGCCACAGACCGTGGCTGCATCGAAGCCCCGCACCTGACCAAGCGTGACGGCTGGTATTACATCATGTGCGCCGAAGGCGGCACCGGATACAACCATTCCGTGACCATGGGCCGTTCCCGCAACGTGTGGGGTCCGTACGAGCCGGATCCGAACGGACCGCTCGTCACCTCGCAGCCGAAGGAATCCAACGAGCGAGCCGACGACGACCATCTCAAGCCGCGCTACTTCAACCCGGATTCCGTATTGCAGAAGTCCGGCCATGGATCCTATGTGGATCTGCCGAACGGAGAAACCTATCTGGTGCACCTGACCAGCCGTCCGTTCGTGCCGGAACTGCGCTGCACCCTCGGCCGTGAGACCGCGATCCAGAAGATGAAGTGGACCGATGACGGCTGGCTGCGCATGGCGGACGGTTCGAATCTGGCCAAAATCGAAGTCGAAGAACCAGATCTGCCGGACGTGCCGATGCCGGAAATTCCGCAGCATGACGATTTCGACGGCGACGAGATCGGAAACTGGTACTATTCGCCACGTCAGATGCCGACGACCTTCGCCAACGTCACGGAACGTCCGGGCTGGCTGCGCATCCGTGGCGAGGAATCGCTGGCGTCGCTCAACCGTACGAGCCTGATCACGCGCAAGCTGACCAGCGTGTACGCCACCGTTACGACGAAGATGGAATTCCAACCGGAAGTCTACCAGCATTCCGCGGGTCTGACCGTCTACTACGACAACATGAACAACGTGTTCCTGCGCAAGTACTATTCGCAGACGCTCGGCGGCTCCGCGATCTCCATCGTGCGTCTGGAGAATGGCGAGAAAACGGAAATGCTCGACACCCGTGTGGCCGTGGAAGACAAACCGATCTACATGCGTCTTCGCATCGAAGGCCGTCGCACGTGGTTCGAGTGGGGATACGATGGCGAGACCTGGACCAAGATCGGCCCGGATTTCGACACCACCACCTTTTCCGACGAGTACTGCAAGTTCGGCGAGTTCACCGGCACGATGGTCGGCATCGCAGTGACTGACGCCTCGCTGCATGAGAAGACCGCCGATTTCGACTTCTTCGACTACGAAGCGGACGAAACCAAGCCGGTCGACTGAAACCCGGTATGATCGGATGCCGTTGAACGCTTCCGATTGACGAAACCGTGCCACGACGATAGGAATATCGCCGTGGCACTTTTGCTGTAAAGAGGCGATGAACGGTGCGGAAATGACATGAATGAAGAGGGTGGGGCAGTAGACTCGGAGTCATGGTAGAAGAAGAGGTTTCCAAGCGTGTGCGCAAGTCTCCTGAGGAACGCCGTGAAGAAGTGCTGGACGCGGCGGTGCAGCTGATCAGCGAACGTGGCTTCAACGGCATCTCCATTCAGGCGGTCGCCGATCGGGTCGGCATCTCCAAGCAGGGCGTGCTGCGGTATGTCGGCAACAAGGACAACATGCTGGCGATGGTGTTCAACGAATACTACGGACAGACCGGCACTCCGGAGGATTTCTTCGCGTCGGGCATGCCCGGCAGCGATCCGGCCGCGCCGTTGTTCCCCGCATACCTGCGTTACCTGGTAAAACACAATTCACGCAGACGCATGATGGTGCAGTTGTTCGCGGTGCTGTCCGCTGAGGCGTTGAATCCGAGCAATCCCCTGTATGACGATTTCAACTCCCGTATAGACGGCATCTGGGAGAAATACTCAAGCTATCCGTGGCTGATTCCGCCTCAGCTGGGCCCGTGGAACGAGAGCATGCGTCCGATCGTGCGCAAGTCGATGGAGATCATGGATGGCATCCAGCTTGGATGGCTGCGTGACCCGAAGATGGATCTGTGTGAGGAATGGGCGGAAATGGAGAACATGCTGTTCCCGTCCCCTCTGTGGGATACCTACCGGTGATTTGGGCGGTGACAGTGTTTTTAAGACCGAAGGGGAACGTGGCTTTGTGATGTTCCGACTGCGTTGAGACGGTGGTGCTGTGTATGCAGAAAGAATCCCGAAAACAATCCTTAGATATTGATACTATGGTATTGACATAAGAGGCGAGGGGTGCTATAACATTGGGTGGGAAAGAAAGGTGGTGGAAAATGGTTCGAAGCGGCAGTCATATAACTGCGTTTCAGATGTTGTGTAACATAATTCAGAAAAAATGTCAGAATGCCGTCAAAGATTTAGGCATCACCATGTCGCAGGGCGGTGCGATTGCGGCAATTATTGAAAATTCAAGTGGAGAGATTTCCTTAAAAGAATTGGAAAAAAAGCTGCGGCTTTCCCAATCCGTCACGGCTGGGCTTGTGAATCGTCTGGAGCAGAAAGGCTTTGTTGAAAGTTTTGGCCGTGAAGATGACAAAAGGGTC
>CAVAQZ010000072.1:0-4495 GCA_963590945.1 Dysosmobacter segnis | reverse complement strand
AAATGTATGAATTCTGAACAAGAGAAGTCCGGTCTTTCATCTGTTTCTTGGATGCTGATCCTACAGTTTGGATCTGCGGCCGCGGCAATGTATGTCTTGTTCTCTGGATTGTTCACTGGCTCCGTTTATGGGATGTGAGTTTTAGGATAGAGCGGAAAGTATCATGGTGCCTATGGTTGAAGAGACGTTTATTCCCAAAAACATCATCGTGACTGGTGGTTGTGGCTTCATCGGTTCGAATTTCGTGCATTACGTGGTCAATAATTATCCGGACGTGCATGTCACCGTGTTGGACAAGCTGACGTATGCGGGTAATCCGGAGAACATCGCCGGACTTCCGGAGGATCGTGTCGAGCTGGTAGTGGGGGATATCTGCGACGCGGATCTGCTGGATCGTATCGTGCCGGGGCATGACGCTATCGTGCATTACGCGGCGGAATCGCATAACGACAATTCCATCGCCGATCCGGAACCGTTCCTGCATACGAACGTGGAAGGCACCTTCCGTCTGCTCGAGGCGGTACGCAAGTACGGCATCCGATACCATCACGTGAGCACCGACGAGGTGTACGGCGACCTGGCGTTGGATGATCCGGCGAAGTTCACCGAGTCCACCCCGTACCATCCGAGTTCGCCGTATTCGAGCACGAAGGCGGCTTCCGACCTGTTGGTGCGCGCATGGACGCGCACGTACGGCCTGCGCACGACGATTTCGAACTGCTCGAACAACTATGGTCCGTACCAGCATGTCGAGAAGTTCATCCCGCGTCAGATCACGAATATTCTGGAGGGTATCCGCCCGAAGCTGTACGGCAAGGGCGAGAACGTTCGTGATTGGATTCACACGGAGGATCATTCCTCGGGCGTATGGACGATTCTGACCAAGGGTCGCATGGGGGAGACGTATCTGATCGGCGCGAACGGCGAGAAAAACAACATCACCGTGCTGCGCATGATCCTGAAGATGATGGGTCAGAGCGAGGATGCGTTCGACTGGGTTGCCGACCGTCCTGGCCATGATCGTCGCTACGCGATCGACTCAACGAAGCTGCAGACGGAACTGGGTTGGACTCCGACCCACACGGATTTCGAGTCCGGTCTTCAGCAGACGATCGACTGGTATACCGAAAACCGCCAGTGGTGGGAGGAGACCAAGGCTGCTACCGAGGCGCGTTATAAGGCCCAAGGCCAGTGATTATAGACACGAATTGAGGCGTGGCCGGGAACCGTTGCCCGGACCGCTTTATTCGTATTCGGGCATTTTGAAGAATTGGACGAGGAAATATGGATTTTGAAAAGGGACTGAAAGTCACGGAAACAAACATTCCCGGACTGCTGGTGTTCGATCTGCCGGTGCACGGAGACAATCGCGGTTGGTTCAAGGAAAACTGGCAGCGGGCGAAGATGTTGGAACTGGGACTGCCGGATTTCGGGCCGGTGCAGAACAACATCAGCTATAACGCGAAGAAGGGCGTGACGCGTGGCATCCACGCGGAGCCGTGGGATAAGTACATCTCCATCGCTGCAGGCGAGGTTTTCGGCGCATGGGTGGATTTGCGTCCGGGCGAAAGCTTCGGCCAAGTGTATACGACCCACCTGGATCCATCCAAGGCGATTTACGTGCCGCGTGGCGTAGGCAACAGCTTCCAGGCCCTTGAGGACGGCACTGCGTACACGTATCTGGTGAATGCGCATTGGAGCTTGGAACAGAAGAAGACCTATACGTTCGTGAATCTTGCCGACCCGGAACTGAACATTCAGTGGCCCATTGCGCTGGAGGAATCCGAAAGAAGCGAGGCCGACCTGCATCATCCGATGCTCAAGGACGCCAAGCCCATGGCTCCGCGCCGCACGATGGTGACCGGCTGCAACGGACAGCTTGGCCATGCGATCCGTGATTACGTGGAGAAGCATGGTTTGCAGGGCTTCGAATTCAACGACATCGACACGTTCGACTTCTCCGACCCGAATCAGTACGACCAGTTCGATTGGAGCCTGTACGGCACGATCATCAACGCGGGAGCATATACGGCTGTAGATAAGGCCGAGACGGCGGATGGACGTCCCGTCGCATGGAAGGCGAACGCGCAAGGCCCGGCACTATTGGCCAAGGTCGCGAAGGAACACAACATCACGCTTGTGCATGTGAGCTCGGATTACGTGTTCGACGGCGTTGAAAAAGAGCATGACGAGACGGAGCCGTTCGCACCGTTGGGAGTGTATGGGCAGACCAAGGCCGCTGGCGACATTGCGGTGGCGAACGCGCCACGCCACTATATCGTGCGTAGTTCGTGGGTGATCGGCGAGGGACATAACTTCGTGAAGACCATGATGATGCTCTCCGACCGCGTGGCCGATCCGGACGACCAGCTCAACGAGGTGACCGTGGTGGATGACCAGTACGGTCGACTCACCTTCACCAAAGACATGGCCGAGGCAATCTTCCACCTGCTGGATACGAACGCCGAGTACGGCACGTATAACCTGACGGGTTCAGGTGCGGTGAAGTCTTGGGCGGACATCGCCAAAGCCGTGTTCGACGAGACGAATGGCAACGGCGAGAAGGTCAAGCCGATCTCGACCGACCAGTATTTCGCGAATGCGAAGAATCCGGTGAGCCCGCGCCCGACCAATTCGGCATTGGCCCTTGCAAAGATCGAGCAGACCGGTCTGGTTGTACCGGACTGGGAAGAGTCCCTGAACGCGTACGTCGCGAAGGAACTCCAGAAATAATTTGATGGCTCAGTGATTTGGGGTGAAACCGCGCAGAGTTGTCTGCGCGGTTTTCCATATATTGTTTCTATCTACTAAGCTGGAAACGCTCATTGGACAGAGAACATGATAGAAAGCAGGACGGGTCATGAAGGGCATTATTCTTGCAGGTGGTTCGGGGACACGTCTATACCCGTTGACCACGGTTACGTCGAAGCAGCTGTTGCCGGTGTATGACAAGCCGATGATCTATTATCCGCTCAGCGTGCTCATGATGGCTGGGATTCGTGACATCCTGATTATCAGCACTCCGCACGATCTGCCGAATTTCGAACGTCTGCTGGGCGACGGTAGCCAATACGGGGTGAATTTCTCTTACAAGGTTCAGCCCTCACCAGATGGTCTAGCGCAGGCGTTCCTGTTGGGTGAGGAGTTCATAGACGGCGAGCCTTGCGCGCTTGTGTTGGGCGACAACATCTTCTACGGCAACGGTTTGGGCGCCACATTGCGCGGTGCGGTGCGTAAGGCTGAGTCCGGCGAAGGCGCGAGCGTATTCGGCTATTACGTGGACGATCCTGAACGTTACGGCGTAGTCGAGTTCGATGAAAACAAGAAGGCTGTCTCGATCGAAGAAAAGCCTGCGGTGCCAAAGTCCAATTATGCGGTGACGGGTTTGTATTTCTATGACGAGCGTGTGGTGGAGTTTGCCAAGCGTGTCGTGCCGAGCGCCCGTGGTGAGTTGGAGATTACTGATCTGAACCGTATGTATCTTGACGCGGGCGCGTTGAACGTGCGTACGTTGGGTCGTGGCTACGCGTGGTTGGACACGGGTACGATGGATTCGCTGTTCGAAGCGGGTGAGTTCGTGCGTACGGTGCAGCGTGCCCAGGGGTTGCCGATCGCGGTGGCCGAAGAGATCGCTTTCGAGAACGGGTGGATCACGCGCGACCAGCTTATGGAGGCCGCTGTCAGGTATGGCAAGAGTCCGTATGGCAGGCATCTTAAAGATGTCGCGGAAAACAAGATAATTGTTAAAGCGAAAGATGCGGTAGAAGCTTTATAGGCTTCCTGAAGCATATAGATAATATTTATTGGATGCGGCAAGGAAATCCGTAGCCTATTTAGGAGGAAGTTTGAGTTTATTCAGTAGACGGAATCGTGTGCTTCTGCGTGAGCTGACCGTAACAGATTTCAAATTGCGCTACCAGCAGTCTGCTCTGGGATACCTCTGGTCTATCCTGAAGCCTTTGATGCTGTTCGCAGTTATGTACATCGTTTTCGCGAAGTTTCTTGCCATGGGCGGGGATATACCCAATTATGCGGTGTATCTCTTGGCGGGTATTTCTTTTTGGACGTTCTTCGCCGAGGCGACGACCCAAGGTTTGCAGGCAATCGTTTCCCGAGGCGACCTGATCAGGAAGATTAATTTTCCGAAATATATTATTGTTCTGTCAGGTACAATTTCGGCCTTGATCAATCTTTTCTTTAACCTTGTAGTGGTATTTATCTTTGCCATTCTGACGGGTGTCAAATTCCGCTGGACTGTTCTGCTTTTGCCACTCAATATTATTGAGATTTATTTGTTAGCTTTGGGAATCGGTCTTTTCTTGGGATCTCTTTACGTAAAGTATCGTGATGTCGGATATTTATGGGAAGTCGCTTTGCAGCTTTTCTTCTATGGCACGCCGATCATTTATCCCATTACCATGGTGAGTGCCACACATCCGTTTATGGCGAAGTTGATGATGCTTAGTCCTATGGCGCAGGTCATTCAGGATATTAG
>CAVAQZ010000071.1:4046-5082 GCA_963590945.1 Dysosmobacter segnis | reverse complement strand
TCGGACCGGATCAGCCGTGGCTCGACACCGACGGATTCATGAACGCGCTGGATGAAAACCTTGCGAAGGCTCTGAACGACTAACCCGGAAACGGTGCGGAGAAAAACCCGAACATGCATACAGATCAAGCATGTTCGGGTTTTTCTCTGCCTGGATACTACAATCGAGGGCAGTGCTGAACGCATGTACACGCCCTGATGTGGAGGAAAACGGCATGATATTGCATCGCTCGACCCTGACGAAGCGCCTGATCACGTTGACGGCATCGGCTGGATTGCTGGCATCCATGTGCGCCTGTTCATCAACGAGCGACACGACGGATCAAACGTCTTCCGCAAACACCGCAAGCGAAACCACTACAGACATCGGAAACGTGGTGATCTTCACACCTTCGGACGGCATCACCATCTCCCAGCAAACCCCACTCAGCAAATGGGAGAAGCTCGTTCCCGAAATCGTCTCGTCCTTGAAGGACGAGGGAATCGACGGAGAGAACATCACCGTCAAATCCTCGTCAAGCCTTGACAAGCAGAGCCAAAGCGTGCAGGACTACGTGGTGAACCACGTGAACGAGACCACCGAGGAGCAATCCGACCAGAGGAAAACCACCTTGGTGGTGGCGCCCGTGGCGCAAACGTCCGATTCCGACAGGCAATACGGCGATTACGCGGGTCACACCATCAGTTGGGATTCCGATTCCTCCGATGAAGACGAGCAGGCATACGCCCAGGCCGCGGAACGCCTCGTCGCAGCCCTGCAGCTCGCACAGAACGAGGGCATGGATGTCGTGCTGGTCTCCAACACACTCGACGGTTATACGCCTGACGTGTACGTTCCCATGATCACCGCGGAACAAATCGGAGAGCTGCAGGCTCAGAAGCTGGTTGAAAAAC
Organism: Dysosmobacter segnis; assembly: GCA_963590945.1. GTDB lineage: Bacteria > Actinomycetota > Actinomycetes > Actinomycetales > Bifidobacteriaceae > Bifidobacterium. Next base: position 4,189 of record CAVAQZ010000071.1, on the reverse strand, counting down.
TTAAACTCGATACGACGAGTTCCGATAATCCCAAGTATCTCGAGGTGCTTTTGCCATACAGCAAGAACGGGGACGGCGACACGGATTCGAATTTCACGCAATCGGTGTTCGCAGGCATCTGGAAAATCCTTGGACCGTATTTC
>CAVAQZ010000071.1:0-4036 GCA_963590945.1 Dysosmobacter segnis | reverse complement strand
CCGTATTTCCAGGAAGGCAAGGCCGTCTCCCCTTCCGGAACACTCACATCCTCCAGCACCGACGATGACTGGAAAAGCGTTGCTTTCAACGCGAGTGATGCTGCAAACATCAAGAAGACACTTGCCGAACGGCTTGGTATGGATGCAGACCAGTCCCGGCATACTCGTATCGACGGCGTCATAGCCTGCAACGATTACGTGGCAGGCTATGTGACTGACGCATTGGAAAGTCTCGGATACACCGGTTCGTCCGCCGACATCAATCCTTCGATAACGATTTCCGGCATCGTCGACAGCATCGCAGGCAAGAAGGATCTGAAGAAAAAGTCCGTTCCGGATCCGATCAAGGCCCCGCAATCCCAAGACACCGAAGATGGCTCCTCCGACTCCGAAGCAAGCGATGACGCGCTTGAGGAACAGAATGCGCAATGGCCGATCGTCACCGGGTACGGCGCATATGTGAGCTCATTGCCGAGCATCGTCGACGGAAGCCAATGGATGACGGCTTTGGAGAAGCGCAAGACACTCGCCGAAGACATAGCGCAGGTCTGCGCGCGTCTGAACGCGTCCCGCAAAGTTTCCGAAATGGATTTCATGACCACAAGCAACATGAACGGCACACAGGTGCCGACCGTTCACGAGGAGCCCCTCGCGGTAAGCGCCAGCAACCTCAAAAAGGCCCTCATCGAACCGGGATACGTGTCTTTGGCAGACGCCGGCCTATAGGGGCCGCTGCTCCACTACTGCTCCACTATTTTCTCGGAGCATAGATGACCGTATCAATCAGAGTATGGTAATGGTCCACGACAGCCTGACGACGAGCCTTCATGCTTGGCGTAACCAGACCATTCTCCTCGGTGAATTCATCCGGGACGATTTCAAACTTGCGGATGGATTCGGCGCGGGACGCAAGCTCGTTCGCCTTGCTGACGGCACGTTCCACCTCCGCGCGAACGATCGGATTCGACGCCGCCTCGGCAAGATCGGACACACGTTCCGCGCCCTTTGATTCAAGCCACAGATTCGTCTCGTTCAGATCGAGCGAAATGATCGCCGAAATGAATGGTTTGCGGTCCCCCACCATCACGCACTGGCTGACCACCGGAGACGTCATGATCGAGGCCTCCATCTCCAGTGGGGAAACGTTCTTGCCTCCCGCCGTGATGATCAGATCCTTCTTACGTCCAATAATGGAGACGAAACCCTCATCGTCGATGGAGCCAAGATCTCCCGTATGCAGCCATCCATCCACGATCTGCTGCTTGGTGACATCCGGATTGTTGTGGTAGCCCGCGCAGACCGCCAGGCTCTTGATGCACAGTTCGCCGTCTTCATCGACGCCCATGGTCACGCCTTGCAGCGGCAGACCGATAGTGCCGATTTTGTAGCCGGAAGTAGGATTGACGCTGGACGGTGCGCAGGTTTCGGTCATGCCGTACCCTTCCAGCAATGGCAGACCGACGCCGTTGAAGAAGTGCGCTATGGAGGAATCAAGCGGCGCGCCTCCGGAAACGGCGTATTCCACATGGCCGCCGAACACATCCATAATCGAGGAATACACCATCTTGTTGTACAGCGCATGCTTCAGATTGAGCGCAAGCGGGATGCCCTCACCGGATTGCTGCGCATACGACCAATCCTTCGCGACCTGTGCGGCGCCTGCGAACACGCGTCCCTTGAAACCGGCTCCGGCCTTTTGGGACGCGGCGTTGTAGATCTTCTCGAAAATCCTCGGAACGGCGAGAATGAACGTCGGCTGAAACGCCTTGAAATCGGCCAGAATCGTCTTCAGATCACTCGAAAGGCCAAGCGTGACGTTTCCCGCGAAGCAGAAGAACTGCATATACCTGGCGAACACGTGCGCCAGAGGCAGGAACAGCAACAGACGACGGTTCGGCTTCATGGCTATGTCCGGCATGGACTGGATTCCCGAATACGTGATGAACACAAAGCCGGAATGCGTCAGCTCAACACCTTTCGGAACACCGGTCGATCCGGATGTGTAGACGATGGTGGCAAGGTCGGAACCCTTTACCGCACGTTCGCGCTCGTAGAATTCAGCGTCGGAAACCCCTCGACCGTATTCGATGATCGTATCGATGGCACCCAAGTCGATCACATACACGTCGGTCAAATCGGAGCACTGCGGACGCACGATTTCGATCTTGTCTCGTTGCACATCGTTTTCGGCGAACGCCATCTTAACCTTGGCGTCGTTGAATATCATGGTGACCTGCGCGGGCGAATTCGTCTCGTACACCGGCACCGTGAGCGCGCCGACCGACATAATGGCCATGTCGAGCGCGGTCCACTGCCAGCATGTGTGCGCGATGATGGACACCGAATCCCCGGGCATGACCCCGCGTGCGATCAGGCCCTTGCCTATGGCTACGACCATGTTTCGAAACTCCGTGGCGCTGAAGGACGCCCATTCGCCGTCATTGCCCTTATATTCGACCAGAGAATCGTCGGGAGTGCGATTCGCACGCTCCTCAAGCACTGAAAAGATATTCTTGTCACAATCGATCGGCTCTTCCAGGGGGCGCGTGTATTCCTTGTGCATGGTGACGGTTCTCCTCGACTCTTTGCGTACAGACAGCATGATAGTCGCAGAGCATCGCTTTTGTGTTATGACATGACTTTGGGTTTCGGTTTTCTATCCGCTTTTGAGCCCTATGCGCGTCGGCTTTGCCTTCGAAGTCGGATCCGTATAGCTGCGGTCCGAAGTTTTCAAACCCCAATGCAGGCATTGGTCGGCGCAGTGGTCGGAGGCCCCTTCCACGTGGGCGAAGCGCTCTCCTCTTGAAACATGCGTTCCCGTTTTCTTTTCCGCCACGGCAGGCTCGAATGTTGATGTCAGGTCGGACAGGCTTCCACCGTGCCGTATAGTGACCACGGATTTGCCCGCGACGACGCCGCTGAACGAGATCACGCCATCGGCCGGCGCCAGAATCGCGTTCTGCGAGGAGGCAAGCAGATCCACTCCCCTGTGCCCCGACAACCACGGCTGGTCCGGGGCGTCGTACCGTCCGACGATCTTCGTCCGTCTCAGCGGCCATCCCATCAGAGCCTTGCACTCCGCATCGGAGGAGGAATGCTCCTGCGGGGCAAACTCCTGCACTGCGTATGACGGCCGAGTCATCACCATGCAGCACAACAGGAGCATGACGGATGTCATCACGCACGAACACAATACGGCGCGTTTCCTGCGATTGCGCTCATCCTCGTCTCTGGCGATCCGCGCGTTACGGATTCTGGACCTGTATTCGTGCTCCTTCATCATGGCTCCTTCGCCTTGCGCTCGTCCTCGACGGCGATCCCGATATTCCTCAGCGGAACGTCAAGCATGGCATCCGCATGTCGTCGGGCGCGACCGGATCGGGTGCTGTGGTCGGAGAATGGCACTTATCCACATGCCTCCGGGCGTGTCGGACTACGATGATGTGCATGAGCGACAACACCACACAGCGCAAAGCGCTGCAACAGCTTGACGACGAAAATCACGAGGAGCGCATGGCCTATGTACGCAAGCCGTTCATGGTGCTGTGGGCCGCCGTGCAGGAGGCGTCAAGCGAATTGCAGGACGATTACTCGATTGCTCCGGATTTGGCGCAGCTGTGGGTGGCCGAGCAGATTCGTCAGATATCGGATTCGCTTGTGGACAGGTTGGCCGAGACTGCGATACAGCACGGCGAGTCGAAGTCGAACGTCGCGCGCGCAGCGGGGGCGAGTCCGACCAATGTTCTGCGCAGATTCCCGCGATTGCGTGACGGCTCGCACGATCGGACGCTGATCGACGATGTGCTGGATTCCTTGGAGTAGGCACACGGCAGACGGACCCGTCAAGACCATACCGGCATGCTCTTCAAGGAATAAGACGCTCTCAGCTTGTCTGGGAAACCGGAAAGAGAGCTTTCCGAAATCGTTTGTCGGAAGAACCCCGGATAATAAAAACCCTCACTTTCGTAAGGGTTCCCATCAAGCTCCTGCGACTGGGCTTGAACCAGTGACCGTCCGATTAACAGTCGGATGCTCT
>CAVAQZ010000070.1:0-5263 GCA_963590945.1 Dysosmobacter segnis | reverse complement strand
GTTCCAGATAGAACCGCTGCAACTCCGCCGTGACATCATGGATATCAAAGCCTCTATTCCTCACAGCCGTTGAATGATCTCGACGATTCTTCCCATCAGCCAACAAGCGCCGACACTCCTCAGCCCACTGCCATGCCGATGCCTGTAGAGGCACGAACTCCAGCAAATCAGTTATCTTGGCAACAGATGGAACCGCATCCTTCGAAGCCAAGCACGGCACGCCAGCACATTGCGCCTCGGCATAGACGATGCCGAATCCCTCAAACAATGAAGGCAACAGGAACAGATCCATTGCTTGATATAAATCAGGCATGTCGGTACGAGCTCCAAGAAACATGACTTTGTCCGTAACACCAAGTTCTTCCACTCTCTTGCGCATTTGCTGCTCAAGTTCGCCGATACCGACCAGCATGAGCTTGGTGTTAGCCTCCATGCGAGCGTATTCAGTGAAAATCTCCAGCAGGAACAGCGGATTCTTCTGCTGACGGAAGCGCCCGCAGAAACCTATGAGTTTGGTACTGTCGCCAACTCCCAATTCGGCACGCACCCGCTGACGAACATCTGGACGAAAAGCGAATTTTTCGGTGTCGATACCGTTCCTCACCCAGGTGAACGGCTTGTCCGGGAACATATAGTCGGCAGCCTGCTGTGAACAGGCAAAATAATGAGTGGGCGCAGTATCGATCTGCTTACGTACAACGTAATCACGATATGTCTTAATCAATGCCTTAAGTCCACTTGGCTGCGGTCCGAACTGTGCCCCCGAACCGGCATTATGCGAATGCAGGATGCGTAGAGGAATCCCCGCTTCCTTGGCCACCTTAAGCGGATAGGCATACGGATAATTGGCATTCACATGGATGCCCACAAATTCAGAATGTTCCTGGAAGAAACGAAGCAGTTCCGAATGGGATTTGATCAGAGATTCGCGCTGCGAATACATCACCCGGTAGATACGCCCACCCATGGCAAGAATCTCATCTTCATAGGCCAGCTTGCCTTCATTATGGGATTCAAGAAAATCAAACTGCACCTTGCTGCGGTCAATATTACGGTAGACGTTCATGATGAACGCCTCTACCCCGCCAAAGCCGCCAAGCATGCCCCATTGAAGTATACGAATCGGTTCAGCCACGTCAAATCCTTCCTGCTTCTCTCAGCAATTAGTGAGATATGCGCGTATACAACTCTGGAATATGCGCCATCGTCCATATCTTTGCTTTGCGGGAGACGCTCAGCGTTTTATCCTTATAGACCTTCTTCGCGGCGTGGGCCAGTTCCTCCCGCCAGACGGCAAGCACTTCCGCGCCCACATGCTTTGAAGCCAAATCGTAGACGATGTCATATCTGCCCTGCATGGAGAAGAACGCGAGCGCGTTCCGGTCGGCATACCCGCTTTCGGCAAGGTATTTACAGCATTTGTCGGCAATGATGGCGCGGTCGAAGCTGTGTTCGTTTAGACTGGCGGTCGTAATGGAATTGCTGCGGATCCGATAACGGTACAGCGCCTTCGGGTTGAAGTAAATTCCGTTCATCATGCGGTACACGTGGGCGAGCACATAGTAGTCCTCGTTATTCAGACCTTCCGGGAACCGAATGCCATCTTCTCGGAAAAAGCGTGCGTCGAACAATTTGTTCCATACCGCGCTGGCCATGCGGTCCCGATGGTAGAGGAAGGAACGCAACGCCTGATCCGACGTGAAGACGCGTGCCGGCAGATGCCCGTCGATATGCTCCGTGCCGCCGTCTTCAAAATTCTTCTCCGTACCGCACATCACCACGTCGACTTCACGCTGTTCCTGCATCCACCGCCACATGGTGCGCAGCATGTCCGGGTCGATCCAGTCATCGCTGTCCACGAAGGAGATAAAATCGCCCCTCGCCTGGTCAAGTCCTGCGTTGCGCGCGGATGACAGTCCTCCGTTCGCTTTATGGATGACGCTGATACGGTTATCTTTCGCTGCCCACGCATCGCACTTGCCCGGGCAAGCGTCGCGAGACCCATCATCGACGAGGATGATTTCCAGGTTGCGATAGCTTTGCTCGACAATGCTTTTGACGCATTGATCAAGATATCGTTCCACGTTGTAGACGGGAACGATCACGCTGATCAGCGGCTCTTCGGAAACCTTGTTGCTCATGTGTGCACCGTCACAATGCTTTTGGCATCGAAACGCTTGGACATGCAGGTTTCGACCTCCGGAAGGAAATGACCGACCGCAATGTACATCACCAAGAATTCGCTATCCGACAGATTCAGCAATTTGCGAGTGGCCTCATCCCGCTTCATCGGCAGCATGGTGTTCAAAGGGCATGCGGCAAGCTGCTGCTCTTCAAGGGCAAGCAGCAGGGACATTCCGAACAGTCCGCCGTCCGTATATCCCTCATTACGCTCATCCTGATTCATGAAGGCCTGGTTGTCTGCGGTAAGCAGAATAAGCGCCGGGGGCATCTTGTATCCTCGGAATCCGCCCTGCAATGGCATCAACTTGGCAATCAGATCGGCGTTGGTGATGATATGCACGCGAGTGGGCTGACGATTACATACCGAAGGAGTACGCATGGCAGTTTCCACGGCTCGTTCGATGTCTTCGGCGGCAACCGGCTCATCGCTGAATTCGCGTACGGAATGACGCGCTTGAGCCAGCTGGCTGTATGTAAGCTCCGCATTATGCGTTTTATCGGCGGCTTTGATGGTCAATACACCTCCGACATGCCCCTGCGCCTGACCTATCTCATTCCACAAGTCATCCGAAAAGAGGCTTCGCATGTATGCAAGATCGTAGCCTTCGCGTTCATGACGTGCACGATATTCGTGCAATGCGCAAATCGCGGACTGGAAGATCTCATTGTTCTCGTACCGCGCGTCGACTTTGCGCAGGGCTGCCAGTAAAGGAGCGAATTGGGCAAGCACACCTTTGCCGAATCCGAAACGGAAGTCCTGGTGGCTCAATCCTTTTTCAATCTGATGGGTGAAAAAGATGATTCGGGTTTCCAGATGTGCTTTCCTCATGGATCCGCGCCTGGCGTAGTTTCGTCTGAAACGCCGCATCTGATGAATGGTCTCATGGCTCAGTTTCAAGGAGGATTGCACTCCACGTACCCACGCAATCAGCGATTCGGGGACGATGCTCTTCAGCTTCTCTCTCATGGTTCCGTTCCTTCTAGTCCCTCAACGCATCACGCAGATATGCTCTGGAGCGTTCGACTTCACGTCCCAGTTTTTCGTTGGTGGAACGATAATCGATGGTCGAATCGTCCCATGCCTCACCTTCGATGAGTTGCCTGCTGTCCAATCCGCATAGCTTGAGCAACGAGCTCATACGATCATCCATGTTGACTTTGCCGTTGTGTTTGCCTCGTACCACATAGAACTGCTTCTCGAATTTGATGGAGAAGGCCGTGCCATGGAAGGATGCGGACAACACGTAGTCGGCATTCTTGATCAGGCTGAGGTAATGGTTCGGCGCGGCCACTTCAAGCAGGTGGAAGCCATACTTCTTCAAGCCATAGGACTTATTGCCTGTGAACATCACGTATACCGGCAGGCCTTTGCTCTGCGCAAACGCCTGCACCGCCTTGGCCGCGGAATCATTGAGCTCAATGGAGTCAATGGCGTAGTAGAAGATGTACGGCTCATGCACCAGCGGCGCGTCGGTGATGGAATCATACGCTTCGGCGTCAATCAGCAGAGTCGGATCAAGCACCTGCTCCACATGTTGCGATACTAACGGCTGCAGATACTCCTGCGCGGTCAGTTCACGCACCGCGATGGACTGGTAGTCGGACAATAGTTCGGCATAATGCTCCGCAAGAGCTTTGTCACCTTTCTTGTCGAGAATGTGACCGCCCATACTGGAAGCGTAGGAAATCTTACGTCCCTGATGCACGAAGCTCAACAGGTAAGCGTCAGAGTAGTCCCAAGCGTCCGTATTCCAAATCTGATCGCTGCCGGACACGAAAACATCGTACTTGCCATCAAGCTCCTCCAACTGTTCCACGGTCTCGTAGAACTTCGGCGTGAGGCTCAACGCCTTATGCTGCAGGTCAACAAAGTCATCGTGACGCTGCTGGATCAGCTTATGGTGGAAGAACGCATACAGGTTCTTGGCAATGTCCTTCGGGCCGGACACCTTCTTGTACACGTCGTACAGATACTGCTGGCGCGGCGTGGAAAAATCAATGACGTCGCATTCATGCCCAAGCTGTTCAATAGCCTTCTGCGTGGCGAACGCTTGCAGGAACGAACCATTATTGTGGGCAGCATGGTAGGTAATCAGCGCTGTTTTCATTACCGGTCTCTCCTCACCACATTCTCGCCGTCGTATGATTTACGTTGCCAGAATAAGAACGGGCAGATCCTCGTTCCCAGATAGTTGATCTTGTCCTTAACCGGCAGATAACGCATGATGTTCCACGGAAGAGTTCGGAACAACCGGAACAGTTCCCCCAGCCTCTTCCGTACCTGCTCATCCGACCAATCCAACTGTCTCGACCGATATATCGAGTCCTTAAGCTGGCTGAAAAACCCCGGAACCAGATCAACGGCACCCGCATCCAACAGAAAACGCACCTTGTTGATCAACGCCTCGATAAGGTCCAGTGAATGCACGTTATATGCGGAATGCATGACGCTACCATCACGTTCGACGTAATGGTACAGACGCTCGGACAACAGCACCGCAGTACGAGTCTGACCAAAAATCCTGTACGTCACAAACTCATCCTCATACGCCTTTCCCACGGGGAATCGGACATCGTCCCACAACGAACGGTGATAGAGCTTATTCCACACCACCACGTTGTCCATGCCATGCTCGTCTCCACGCCGCCTCAAGCAGTCCAGACCCGGACAAGTTCGCCGAACATCCGTGACCGGGGCATACTCTTCACGCCAAACCGGAGCCGTCTGGGCAATCGCACGGCCATCAGCATTCTCATGGAACACCGAACACATGGCGAGATCAGCTTGGGAACCCCGCACAGCATCCGCCATGACGGCAATGTAATCCGGTTCCACATAATCATCGCCATCCACGAAGGCGATGAACTCACCTGCAGCCACATCCAACCCGGCATTACGTGCCGAAGAACGGCCACCGTTAGCCTTGTGAATCACACGAACACGGGAATCCTTTTCGTCCCATGCATCGCATATCGCCGGGCACCGGTCCCTGCCACCGTCATCCACCAAAATGATCTCCAGATTGCGATACGTCTGATTCACCACACTACGAACACAACGCTCAAGATACGGCTCAAC
>CAVAQZ010000069.1:5231-5657 GCA_963590945.1 Dysosmobacter segnis | reverse complement strand
GTTGAACATTTACGTGTTCAACATAGGCAAGGATTCCATTCAGTTCCTGTTCTTCCTGGCAGTATATGTGGTATTGCTGATGCCGATCGATATACCTTTTATGAAAATCGGTATCGCGGCGGTGATTCTGTATTTTGAGAGCAAGGTATTCCGTTCATACTATGTGTTGATTGCCGCACTCGTCCTCGCCATTTACTGCATCCTGCTGTTTTTCCGCGGCCGTCATAGAATTCCTCCTGCGGCCAAGATCGTTATCACGATAGTGACGATGTATCTGTTGGTGTGTGTGATGATGGTGGCGACCAGTTTGGTCATGCCGAGTGAATATCAGCAGATCATGGGTATCCGTGATTACAGTTTGGCGGGACGAGAGGATGACGTCGATAGCGTTACCGTCATAAAGAATTGGGTAGGCGGAGACAATTC
>CAVAQZ010000069.1:0-5221 GCA_963590945.1 Dysosmobacter segnis | reverse complement strand
AGACAATTCCACGAATCTGCCGTTGTTCCTGCTGAATTACCTGATCAATGCGGTCCGCATGATGATTCCATTCGAATTGGCGGTAAAGGGTGTTCAGTATATCCCCTTCTTCTGCTTCCAGGTAGCGGTGACCGTGTATTTGGCGCATCTTTTCGGCAAGCTTGACGAGATAGATGACGAAAAGCAGTTTTTGGCCACTGCGATTTTCTTGGGCTATGTGCTTGCCTCGGTGCTGTTCGAACCGGATTTCGGTTCGTGGGTTCGACACGAGGCCGCTACGTTCCCTGTGTTGCATCTATTGGTGATGTCTCCGAACCAACAGTTGTCTCAATGGAAGGTGGATGTCGATAAGATCAAAAAACGCAGCGGCAGGCATTCGCATGTGATTAAAAAGGTGACGGTCTGATGCACATTGGGTTTTTCTCTGGCGACATCACCCGTTCGGGCGGCACGGAAAACGTGTCCGCCATGATCGCCAACGAGCTTGCGGCGAGAACGGATTATGAGATTTCCTTCGTTAGTCTGTTCGAGGAAAACGACAGCCCTTTTTTCCCAATCAATGCGAGGATTCGTCGGTTTACGGTTTACCCTACCGTCACGCACGGTATCCAGCATTACTTCGATACATGCAGGCGTCTGCGGAACGTTGTTGAGAAACAGTACATCGACGTATTGATTGATATTGACGGCATCCTGGATATGTATTCCCTCCCGGTCAAAAGGAAAACCGGCGTAAAAGTGGTGTCGTGGGAGCATTTCAACTATCTTCAGAATCCGGGAGTGCCGTATCGTAAGTTGACCCGCCGTTGGGCGGCACGTCGCGCGGACGCCATCGTTACGTTGACGGAAACCGACAAGAAGCTGTATGAAAGCAATCTTTCGTTGAAATGTCCAATCAGAGCGATTGCTAATCCCATGCAGATGCCTGAAAAACACGTTTCGTATGATGTGGACTCTCATCTGATTCTCAGCTCCGGACGACTGACATACCAAAAGGGTTTCGACCTGCTGATCGACGTTGCAAGTAAAGTCCTGCCTAACCATCCGGACTGGCAGTGGATGATTCTCGGGGAAGGTGAAGACCGGCCCGCGCTGGAACAGCGGATCCATGATGCTCATCTGGAAGGTCGGTTGATACTCAAGGGGCGTGTGGATGATGTTGATTCGTACTACAGGCGCTCCGCCATGTTCGTGATGACTTCCCGCTTCGAGGGACTGCCGATGGTTCTACTTGAAGCCAAAGCGCATCAGCTGCCGTTGGTGAGCTTCGATTGCCCGACCGGACCGTCGGAAGTGATTGAAGACGGTGTTAACGGCATGGTCGTGCCGTTGGGAGACCTCGACGGTATGGCCAAGGCCATCAACATGTTGATCGACGATAAGGCCAAGCGTATCGACTGCTCGCGTATGAGCGATAGCAATGCCGGACGTTACGGTATGGCGACGATTTGCGATGATTGGATGCGGCTGTTGGGATCTTTCGCATCGGACAACGGGAGGTTTGCCCGATGACTGGTCAACAGGTGGTTTCTGTGGTCATTCCCGTATATGGGGTGGAACGATATCTTGACCGCTGCCTGCAGAGTGTGGTGGAGCAGGATTACGAGCGGTTGGATATCGTCGTCGTGGATGATGGCTCTCCTGACGATTGCCCACGGTTGTGTGATGAGTGGGCTGGCCGTGATTCCCGTATTCGTGTGGTGCATAAGAAGAACGGTGGCTTGGCTTCAGCCAGAAACGCCGGATTGGACGTTATTGCAGGCAGCATGGTCACTTTTGTGGACAGCGACGACTACGTAGAGCCGAATTACATATCGGAACTGCTGCGTTGGCACGAGCAAAGCGGTGCGGACGTGGTGATGTGTTCATGCCTGCATGATTTGGAGGATGGCCGCGTCATCACTGATACACGAAGTACTCCCGAGGGAACCATGGACCGTGAAACGGCTATGATCCAATTCTTGTATCACATATCGTTGGCGGGGCCTGTGTGGGGCAAGATGTTCGATACGCGTTTCTTCAGAGGGGAGTGCGGCATCCGTTTCCATGAGGGGCTGAACAGTGAGGATTATTATGTGCTCACTCAGGTTTTCATGCAGATGAATAAGATTTTCGTACGGATGAAACCGCTATACCATTACCGCATCCGACAAGGCTCGATCGCACATGCAAACGCATTCAATCCGCATTCGTGCGATGAGATCCAGATTGCGGATCTGTGTTGCGATTATCTTGTGCGGCATGGTTATGCCAATCGGAAGGCCCTGAACTATTTTCGGTTGCAGGGACGGGCTGACGTTTTGTTCAATATTTTTCAGAGCGACGCTCCTCGTTCGGTATACCGCCAGATCGCACGCGATATGAGACGTTTTCTCTGGCCTGTGTTGCAAGACGCGATGGTACCGGTTTCACGGAAAATCAAGTTTCTGCTTCTGTCTTTTGCTCCCAGAGCATATCGGGCGTTGCAACAGGTAGCTGGAGGTCGTTCATGAATAGTGATACCAATCCGCTGGTGAGCATTATCGTCCCTGTGTATAACGCATATGACTACTTGGATGTTTGCGTCAATAGTCTTGTGCAGCAAACATATACCAATATTCAGGTGATTTTGGTGGATGACGGTTCCACTGATGGCAGTGCCGGTTTATGCAATACCTGGGCTAGTAAGGATTCCCGCGTTATGGTGATTCATCAAACCAACGCAGGCGTTTCCGCCGCAAGGAATGCCGGTCTTGACGCCGCGGAAGGGGACTGGCTGGAATTCGTGGATTCGGATGACTGGCTCGAAAAGGATGCTGTCGAAGGATTGGTTGAACTGGTGCAACGCGAACATGCCCAGATGGCCATATTCAATTACCGGAGTGTGCTGGACTGGGACAGCCCTTCCACCGTTTACGGGAAAGCGGCTGATCATCGAATTTCTTCAGGTGTGCTCTCGCGAAAAACCGCATTGGATGACATCCTTGCATATTCCGGAGTGAAGGGGTATGCGTGGAACAAGTTTTTCTCGCGTGATTTGATAGAGCAACGAAATCTTCGTTTTGATTCGGAAATCACCATGTGTGAGGATCTGTTGTTCAGTGTGCAGTGCGCGTTGCTGGCAACGATAACGGTGAGTACCAACCGTTGTCTGTACAACTATCGGAATAATCCCAATTCCGCTTCCCACAAGTCGAATCTGGAATCGGTGGCGACAAGCTTGGAAGCGCACAAGCGCATGATGTCTATTGTTCCGCAGGAGTCGAAGCCATCGGTGATGGCATCGTATGCCATTCTGGCGGAAGAACTTCTATTACGTACCTACGATAACGATGACGAGAATCATCGTGCCGAATATCTGGCGATTCTGCGTAAATATTGGTGGCATGCGCTGAAGCGACTCCGGTCGCCCCGCTACTGGATGCGTATTCTCGGTGGAGTTTTCTGCCCTTCATTGTTCTACCCCATCTGGGTTCGCGAGAAGGGGAAACGTTATGCATGACACGTCTCGTAAGCATATTGCTGTTTTGTGTGGTCTCGGCGATGGCGGTATGGAAATCGCTTTGACGCGTCTGCTGCGTGCGCTGGATTACAGACAGGTCTCCGTAACGTTGTTGACTGCTGAGCGTGAGGGCCCCCTGCTGAAGATGATTCCTGACCAGGTTACGGTTCGACATTGCCGTTTCGCTTCGGAATTCGCTTATGCCATCGGTCTTAACGATTTTTCGGACTGCAATGCGGTGCAGCGTATTCTGTATCGATCCGGACGTAAGCTTTTGACCCTTTGCAGCAATGAGGACCGCAATCTGGTATATGATTTTGCAGCCTCCCGCATTGTTGATTTGCCGAAGGAACATTTCGATGCCGTGCTCGATTTTCGAGGCTACGGATCGCTGACCACCACTATCGGAACCCGTTTGGACGCTGATTTCCGCGCGACATGGATGCATGACGAGCGTATGGAATGGCTACCGTTGGCCATGTCGTACTTAGGGAGGTACGACAAGGTGTTCTGCGTTTCGGAATCCGTGAAACGCAGATTCGATGAACTGGCTCCCGCGTATGTAACCAAGGCCGAAGTGCTGTACAACGTGCTGGACGCGGACGATATTAGGCGCAAGGCATCTCAGCCGCTGCCTGACGATTTCGCCCAGCATGCGAACACTATCGTTACGCTGGGAAGGCTGCTTCCGCAAAAGGGCATTGATATAGCGGTGAAAGCCGCCGCGCGGTTACGTCAGCAGGGAGTGGATTTCCTCTGGCTTGTACTTGGTGAGGGAGACCAGCGGGTCGAACTGGAAACGATGATTCGTGACCATGGGCTTGAGCAATGTTTCATGCTGACGGGACGTGTCGATAATCCGTACCCATACATCAGCGCTGCCGACATCTACGTGCAGCCGTCACGTTATGAGGGGTACAGCCTCGCGTTGCAGGAAGCGAGGATTTTGGGCAAACCGATTATCGCATCCGACATACCAAGCTCCCGTGAGCAGATTACCGACGGGCGTGACGGAATTTTGGTTCATCCTGATGAGGAGTCGTTGGCCGGAGGCATAGGCCAACTGCTCAGCGATAAGGCCTTACGTGACTCGTTGATCGCAGGTCTTCGCGATCAACAGTTCGACTATGACGATCAAGTGCGGCATCTGATGTCCATGATCGATGGCGGAAGGAGGGGATGAGCTATGAACTCACAGCCTATTCATATCCTCCAATGGGGAATGACCACCGGTCTGGGTGGAATCGAAACCTTCATCATGAATGTGTACCGTCATATGGATCGGACCAAGGTGCAGTTCGATTTTCTGCAGGACCATCATGACGGCCCGCTGCAGTTCGAAGATGAGATTCGAGACATGGGAGGAACCGTATATCGGGAGCTCGTTCCGCAACGAGATTCCTTGATTCGTTCGCGTACGTGTCTGCCGAAGTTCTTCCGGCAGCATCCGGAGATCGTGGGCGTGCACATGCATGCGAACTTCCCCTATGCGTTGCCGTTGAAGTATGCGCAACGCGCGGGCATCGAATTGCGTGTTTTGCATTCCCATAACATTGAGGAATACCAGCATCGTGAAAATCCGCTGCGAGCATTGCTGTGGGACATGCGGGGCCGGTCCATCGCCAAAGACATCGACCGATATCCCACCCATTATTTCGCATGTTCGGACTTGGCTGCGAACTTCATGTTTCCCGATAAGCCCTATACGTGGGTTCGTAACGGTATAGACAGTGCGCGGTT
>CAVAQZ010000068.1:1313-5673 GCA_963590945.1 Dysosmobacter segnis | reverse complement strand
TGGTGGAACGATTCATGACCAGTGACGAGTTCCTTGCCCGGGAGATCAAGAAGGCGCCGATGAAATCGCAGGACGGTTCGCTTGTGGCCGATCTGAAGCATCTGCCGAACGATCTTAAAATCGTCATTCAGGGAGCGCGGGAGCATAATCTCAAGAACGTCGACCTTGAGATTCCCCGCAACCGTATGGTGGTGTTCACCGGTCTTTCCGGTTCGGGCAAATCGTCTCTGGCGTTTGACACGCTCTTCGCGGAAGGCCAGAGACGGTATGTCGAATCGCTGTCCGCCTATGCGCGTCAGTTCCTTGGTCAGATGGACAAGCCCGACGTGGATTTCATCGGGGGGTTAAGCCCCGCCGTTTCGATCGATCAGAAGACCACGAACCGCAATCCTCGATCCACGGTCGGCACGATTACCGAAATCTATGATTATCTGCGATTGCTGTTCGCCCGCACCGGAGTGCCTCACTGTCCGGAATGCGGAGCGTTGGTCAGCGCGCAGACCCCGCAGCAGATGGTCGATACGCTGCTGGGCTATCCGGAACGCACCCGATTCCAGGTTCTCGCTCCCGTCGTTCGCGGGCGTAAGGGAGAATTCGAAGACCTGCTTGAGCTGCTGCGTTCGGATGGCTACGCGCGGGCGCTGATAGATGGTGAGATGCGCCAATTGTCGGACGACATCAAACTCACCAAGCAGAAGAAACACACCATCGAAGTTGTCGTGGATCGTTTGGTGGTCAAGGATGGCATACGCCAGCGTTTGACGGATTCCATCGAAACGGCATTGAAACTCGCCAAAGGCGTGATGGTCGCCGATTTCGTGGACCTTGACGAAGGGGACCGGGGCCGCCGCCAGCCGTTCTCCGAAAAACGCGCTTGTCCGAACGGGCACCAGCTTGAACTCGATGAGCTGGAACCGCGCACGTTCTCCTTCAACGCCCCGTACGGCGCATGTCCCGTATGCACCGGTATCGGATACAAACTGGAGATCGATCCCGAACTGGTCATTCCTGATCCGGGCAAGACCCTGAACGAGGGTGCCATCGAACCGTGGGGATTGACCAAAGGCACCGGCGATTACTACCGGCATGTGCTTGAAGGGCTTGGCTGCGAAATGGGGTTCGACCTCGATACCCCTTGGAAGGACCTTCCCGAAGAAGCGCGACATGCCATCATGTATGGGCGGGATTTCAAGGTTCAGGTTTCGTACCGCAACCGTTGGGGTCGCATGCGCGAATATTCGACCGGCTTCGAAGGCGTGGTGCGTACGCTCATGCGCCGTCACGATGAGACGGACTCCGATCAGATGAAACAGTATTACGAGTCGTACATGCGCGAGGTTCCCTGCCAGGCATGTGACGGCCGTCGATTGCGTCCCGAAGTGCTCGCCGTTACGGTAGGAGGCGAATCCATTGCGGACGTGTGCGATATGCCTGCAGAGAAAAGCCTTGAATGGGTCAACGAACTAAGGCTGGAAGGCGCGTCCGCGCAGATCGCAGGCGAGGTCATCAAGGAGATTCGCGCCCGCCTCGGCTTCCTCAACGATGTCGGTTTGAACTATTTGACATTGTCCAGAGCTGCCAAAACACTGTCCGGAGGCGAAGCCCAGCGCATCCGGCTTGCCACGCAGATCGGGTCGGGACTGGTCGGGGTCATGTATGTCTTGGATGAGCCGTCCATCGGTCTGCACCAGCGCGACAACGAACGGCTGATCTCCACGTTGCATCATTTGCGCGACCTTGGCAACACTCTGATCGTCGTCGAACATGACGAAGACACGATCAAACATGCCGACTGGATCGTGGACATCGGTCCGGGTGCCGGCGAACACGGAGGCGAGGTCATTTATTCGGGGCCCGCAAGGAAACTCGTCGAAGCCCGACGTTCCGTCACCGGCGATTTCATCGCGAGGCGCAGAAACATCGAAGTCCCCCAATCCAGACGCAAGATGCATAAGACGAAGCGGCTTCGCGTGGTGGGGGCCCGGGAAAACAATCTTAAAAACCTGACCGTTGATTTCCCGCTGGGCGTCTTCACCTGCGTGACCGGCGTCTCCGGATCGGGCAAGTCGACGCTGGTCAACCAGATTCTGTATCCGGTGCTTGCGGACAAACTCAACGGCGCGAGAATCGTGCCCGGCAAGCATACCCGTGTGGAAGGCGTGGAGCAGTGCGACAAGGTGATCCACGTTGACCAAAACCCGATCGGGCGCACTCCGCGTTCCAACCCGGCCACGTATACCGGTGTTTGGGACAAGATACGTACGTTGTTCGCCAAGACCCCGGAAGCGCAGGTCCGGGGCTATGGTCCCGGACGTTTCTCCTTCAACGTCAAAGGAGGCCGATGCGAGGCCTGTCACGGCGATGGCACGCTGAAGATCGAGATGAACTTCCTTCCGGACGTGTACGTGGATTGCGAGGAATGCCATGGGCAGCGCTACAATCGCGAGACTTTGGAAGTAAAGTACAACGGCAAGTCCGTTGCTGATGTGCTGAACATGCCCATCGAAGAGGCGGCGCGCTTCTTCAAAGCGTATCCGTCGATTTCAAGGTACCTTGACACGCTCGTGCAGGTCGGACTGGGATACATACGTTTGGGCCAGCCCGCGCCGACCCTTTCCGGAGGTGAGTCTCAGCGCGTGAAGCTTGCTACGGAACTGCAGCGCAGATCGACCGGCAAGACGGTATACATTCTCGATGAACCCACCACGGGATTGCATTTCGAAGACGTGCGCAAGTTGTTGCTTGTTCTGCAGGGTTTGGTGGACAAAGGCAACTCCGTGATCGTCATCGAACATAACCTCGACGTGGTCAAATCCGCCGATTGGATCATCGATCTCGGTCCCGAGGGAGGCGATGGAGGCGGCACCATCGTCTCGGAGGGCACGCCTGAACAGATCGCCCTGTGCGAACGGTCCTGGACGGGCAGATTCCTCAAAGGCATGCTGTGATCATGGTGATAGAACGACATAGCCCGGAAGTCTGGAGAAAGACCGCGGAGCGATTGCGACAGGACGATTCGTTTGTGGAAGGCGCCGTGACGGACGGGGCCGCGGAGATGCCGGATGAAAGCGGAGGCAGGAGGATGAACAGAAACGGCGCGCCTTTGCTCGGCGATTCCCGTGATCTGTTCCGCCCGAAAACCTCCGACATTCCGGCACGGCCGGGGGTCTACAAGTGGCGTGATGGCGAGGGACGGGTCATCTACGTGGGCAAGGCCAAGAACCTACGCAATCGACTGACCAATTACTTCCAGCCCTTGCGTCAGCTGCATCCTCGCACGCAAACCATGGTCCTGACCGCACGCAGTCTGGAATGGACGGTGGTCGGCACCGAATTGGAATCGTTGACGTTGGAATACACGTGGATCAAGGAATTTGATCCACGGTTCAACGTGGTCTTCCGCGACGACAAGACCTACCCGTACTTGGCCGTTTCGTCAGGCGAACGCATCCCGAGGGTATGGATCACCCGTAGTCGCAAACGACGCGACACCAGATATTTCGGCCCCTATGCCAAAGTCTGGGATCTGAAGAAAAGTCTTGACGATCTGCTGAAGACCTTTCCCGTTCGCACGTGTTCGCAGAACGTTTTCCATAAGGCCGAGCTCACCCATCGTCCCTGTCTGCTGGCGTCGATCGGAAAATGCTCGGCGCCGTGCGTGGGGCGGGTAAGCGCGCAACGGCATAGGAAGATGTGCGAACAGCTTGTGGGCGTGCTCTCCGGACGTATCGGCAAATCGTACATAGCACAGCTTACGCGTGACATGAAAGAGGCGAGCGCCGAACTTGAATTCGAAAAAGCCGCAGCCATTCGCGATCAGATTCAGATGCTGCGTACCGTCGTGGAACAGAATGCCGTGGTCTTCGACTCCGATGTCGACGCGGATGTCTTCGGTTTCGCATCGGACGAGCTTGAGGCGTCCGTGCATGCGTTCTTCGTCAGATCCGGTTCGATCCGTGGGGAACGCAACTGGAGCGTGGAGCGTGTGGAAGACATCAGTGACGAAGAACTCATGGCGGATCTCATTATGCAGGTGTATTCGGAATCCGCGGGAAGTCAGATCCTTGAATCGTCCGACTCGACGGTGGTCACCGAACGACGCAATGCCATCGGATCCACGCAAAGCATCACCGCGGCTGATTCCACATCTCGGGCGCAGGCCACGAGAGCGCGTAACGAACGTCAGGAGCAGACCGGCAGGGTGGATCTGCTGGCTCCGGTAGCTCCGGTACCACGCGAAGTGGTGGTGCCGGTGGAACCTGCCCGTCGCGAATATCTCGAACAATGGTTAGGTGGGCTGCGGGGTGCGGCCGTGAATATCCACGTGGCCAGCAGGGGAGACAAGAAACAGCTCATGGAT
>CAVAQZ010000068.1:0-1303 GCA_963590945.1 Dysosmobacter segnis | reverse complement strand
CGACGAAAACGCGAATCAGGCACTGCAGCGCAGCAAAATGAGCCGTATAAGCGACATGGGCGCACGTTCCGCGGCGATGAATGAAGTCGCGGCGGCGCTCGGACTTGAGCAGTCTCCGCTGCGTATCGAATGCTACGACATCTCCAACACCGTTGGAGGCGCGTTCCAAGTGGCCTCGATGGTGGTGTTCGAAGACGCCATGGCCAAGAAATCCGAATATCGTCGTTTCGCCATACGTGGTATGGACGGCCATGGTGCATTGGATGATCTGAGCGCGCTTTACGAGACGCTGACCAGACGCTTTCGGCATGGCAATATCGCAGGAGACGCGGGAGAAAGCCTGGAAGACGAAAACCGGTCCGTGGACCGTGGGCGTTTTGCCTACAAGCCGAATCTCGTGGTCGTCGATGGAGGAAAGCCTCAGGTCATGGCCGCCGCGAGGGCCCTTGCGGACTGTGGTGTGGACGATGTGGCCGTGTGCGGATTGGCCAAGCGGCTTGAGGAGGTATGGGTGCCGGACGACGATTATCCAATCATTCTCAAGCGCCAATCCGAAGGCATGTATCTACTGCAGCGGGTGCGTGACGAATCCCATCGTTTCGCCATCACCTATCATCGCCAGAGCAGGCGCAAGAGCGCTCTGAGATCGGCCCTCGACGACATTCCCGGCATCGGCGAGGCCTATCAGAAACGTCTGCTGAACCATTTCGGCTCGGTACGGGCCATGCGTGAGGCGAAGATCGAAGATTTCGAACAGATCAAGGGCATTGGTCATGCCAAGGCGGAATCGATATATGCCGCTTTGCACCATGATGATGCACAAGCCGGCTCATCCGATGGCATTCGGCAATGACATTCCGCAGCGCATTCCGAAAGATGGAACGTTTCGCCTCCATCCACGCCAATTTGACGTTGTCGTTGCTAGCATGTTGATGGACGTCCTAATTAGGGGGAATGATGGCAGAACATAATCATCGTTGCGCGGTGCTTGGCAAACCCATCGCGCATTCGCTTTCTCCGACACTGCACAACGCGGCGTATCGCGCTCTCGCCCTGGACGGCTGGATTTACGACAAACACGAGGTCGGGGAGTCGGATCTCGAAGGCTTCCTGAGGACCTTGGATCCACGGTGGGCCGGACTGAGCCTGACCATGCCGTTGAAGAAGACCATCCAACCTTATGGCAATCCCAGCGACACATGGTCCAAGGAGCTGCATGTGGCGAACACCGTGGTGTTTGATTGGAACGGCACGTGCCGCAATGGAGACGAAAGCCTTCCTCTCATCAGGTTCTACAACACGG
>CAVAQZ010000067.1:0-5836 GCA_963590945.1 Dysosmobacter segnis | reverse complement strand
TTGTAGTCCCACCATCGCGCGTGAAAAATCTTCTCCAGTCCCCAGGAAGTGACGTGCCACAGATGCATTCTGTCCGCCAGCCATACGGCCAGGCAGGCCACTCGAATGGAATGCGCGTATGTGGTGATCACACCGTGCTGATAGCAGGTTCGTTCGATCTGCATGTTTTCATGACGAAGAATGTCATGACCATGAACATGTACGATTCGCTGTATTTGCGCACGCGTCAGCAGCACCGCTTTGCCTTTTCCTTTTGTTTTACTTAAGCAGGGATTCCGGAGTCTTGTATGCCGGACCGTCGCTGGTCGAGTTGGCGAAGGAACGCAGCTGTTCGATGGCCGTCTTCGCCGCGGCAATCTGCTCACGCACACGCAACGGAGAAGTTCCGCCCTTGCCGTTGCGGGCCGAGACGGACCCTTCGGTGGAGAGCACCTCACGCACTTGCGGGGCCTTGTCCGCCGGCAGGAAGTCCTTGAAAACGTCGATGAAGTCCTCGTCGGTCAGATCCCAGAGTTCCTGGTCGCGGTCTTCGGCGATCTTCACGCAGGCGCCGGAGAGCTCATGGGCATGACGGAAAGGCACGCCGTTCTTCACGAGCCATTCGGCGATGTCGGTGGCGAGGGCGAATCCGGTGGGAGCCTCCTCTTCCAAACGTTCCTTGTTGAAGACCATGGTGCCGACCATGCCGGTGAAGGCGGGAAGAAGAACCTCAAGGGTGTCCACCTGATCGAATACGGCTTCCTTGTCTTCCTGCAGATCGCGTGCGTACGCGGTGGGCAGACCCTTGAGAGTGGCGAGCAGTCCGGTCAGATCACCGATGAGACGGCCGGATTTTCCGCGGGCGAGTTCCGCGATATCCGGATTCTTCTTCTGCGGCATGATGGACGAGCCGGTGGAATATGCGTCATCAAGACGGACGAATGCGAACTCCTGGGTGTTCCAGATGATGATCTCCTCGGCAAGCCGGCTGATGTCGACTCCCGCCATGGCTGCGACGAACGCGAATTCCGCGACCAGATCACGGCTTGCCGTACCGTCGATGGAGTTGGACGTCACCTTGGAGAAACCCAGCTCTCGGGCCACGGCTACAGGTTCGAGGCCAAGGGTATTGCCCGCGAGAGCGCCGGAACCGTAAGGGCTTGCGTCGATACGCTTGTCCCAGTCGGCAAGACGCTCCACATCGCGCAGCAATGGCCAAACATGGGCCATCAGCTGATGCGCGAGCAGTACCGGCTGTGCATGCTGCATATGGGTACGCCCCGGCATGACGGTACGACCGGCCTTTTCCGACTGTTCCACCAGCGTGGCGGCCAGACCGAGCAGCATCTTGGCTATGACACGGCTATGACGGCGCAACCACATGCGAATCAACGCTGCGATCTGATCATTACGAGAGCGGCCGGCACGCAATTTTCCGCCAAGCTCGTCGCCTGCGATCTGCAGCAGACCACGTTCAAGCGCGGTCGCCTCATCCTCATCATCCTCGATCGGGGCGAAAGCGCCGGAATCCACGCGGCGCTGCAATTCGTCGAGGGAATCCTCCATACGCTGCAATTCGTCGGCGGTCAACAGGCCGGCACGTCCGAGCGCCCTCGCATGGGCACGGGAACCGGCAATGTCGTCATCGGCGAGACGCCAGTCAAACTGGGTGGACTTGCTCAATCGCGCGAGTTCCGGGGAAGGTCCGGACTTGAAACGGCCGCCCCACAGCGCAAGATGCTCACCATTGGTAGTGCTCTCAGTCATTTTTCATTCTCCTTGCGAACTGACTGAGGGAGAGAATACCAGCTAGGATGTCCTAGCCGATACCCTCTCCCCCATGATCATGACGATTCGCCTATGATGCGACGCCGTCCATTCGTGGTCTCGTCCTACTCGACGGTGTTCTCCGGCACTTCGATGCCGTTGCCGAACTTGACGTCACGCGCCGCGGCCACACGGCTCGGCAGTCCGTAGATGTCGATGAAGCCGTTGGAGGACTTCTGATCGAAGCTGTCTCCGGAATCGTAGGTTGCCAGGTTGTAATCGTACAGCGAGGTCTCGGAACGACGACCGGTCACGACCGCGCGTCCACCATGCAGAATCATGCGGATTTCGCCGGAAACGTACTTCTGGGTGTCTTCGATGAAGGCGTTCAGGGACTGGGTTGCCGGAGAGAACCACTGCGCATCGTAGACCAGTTCGGCCCAACGCTTGTCGATATCGCGCTTGATGCGGTGCTGCTCGCGTTCCAGGCAGCAGTTTTCGAGTTCCTGATGGGCGGTGATCAATGCCACGGCGCCCGGAGCCTCGTACAGCTCACGGGACTTGATGCCGACCAGTCGGTCTTCGATCAGGTCGATACGGCCGATGCCCTGCGCGCCCGCACGGCGGTTCATCTCTTCGATGGCCTGCAGCGGCGTGACGTCACGCCCGTCGATCTTGACCGGAATGCCCTGCTTGAATTCGATGACGACCTCATCCTCGACCGGCGGGAAGGCCGGATCGTCGGTGTAGGAGTAGCAGTCCTTGGTCGGGCCATTCCACGGATCCTCAAGGAAACCGGTTTCGATGGCGCGGCCCCACACGTTCTGA
Source organism: Dysosmobacter segnis (assembly GCA_963590945.1). GTDB lineage: Bacteria > Actinomycetota > Actinomycetes > Actinomycetales > Bifidobacteriaceae > Bifidobacterium. The sequence goes on along the minus strand of CAVAQZ010000067.1, from coordinate 3,262 downwards.
TCGATGGAGAACGGGCTCTTCTCGGTCTGAACGATCGGCAGCTTGTGTTCCTTGGCGAACGCGATCTCAACGTCGCGGGTCAGGGACAGATCGCGAATCGGGCTGATCGCCTTCAGGGTCGGATCGATGGAGGCGATGGACACTTCAAAGCGAACCTGGTCGTTGCCTTTGCCTGTGCAACCGTGGGAGATGGTGTCGGCGCCGAACTGGTGTGCGGCACGCACGAGATGCTTGGAGATGAGCGGACGGGAGATGGCGGAGACCAGCGGGTACACGCCTTCGTACATGGCGTTCGCCTTCAGGGCCTTCATGCAGTACTCGTTGGCGAACTCGTCACGGGCGTCGACCACATAGGATTCGACCGCGCCGCAGGCCAGCGCACGCTGCTTGATGGTCTCGAGGCTCTCGCCGCCCTGTCCGACATCGAGGGACACGGCCACAACATCCTTGCCGGTGCGCTCCTTCAGGTACGAAATGGCGACGGATGTGTCAAGACCGCCGGAGTACGCCAGGACGAGACGATTCTGATCGCTCATGATTTGCCTTTCTAACATCTTGTAATCATTCAGCAGTATATGCATTACTCTGTATATTTATACATATCTGGTGCGCCGTGTCCACTATGTGGCCGTTCAACCTTTCGAGACCACGTCGAGCAGCCACTGCGCACGCAGTTTCGCCACGTCGTCATCCGTACAGATGACCATAACCGTATCATCGCCGGCGATGGTGCCGAGAACACCTTCAATCGGTTGCTTGTCCACGACACTGGCCACATACTGCGCGGCACCGGATGGGGTGTGAACCACCACAAGGTTGCGGGCCGACGCGACGGACGTCACCAATCCCGAAAGCACCCTGCTGATCTGTTGCTCGGTTTTGGCATCGGGAGTCGCGCTCGACTCGTCCGGATGCTGCACCCCGATGGCATAAGCCACCGTCCCGTCGGAAAGACGGGTTTTCGTGGCATGTATCTCATCAAGGTCGCGACTCAATGTGGCCTGGGTCACCTCGATGCCCTGATCGGAGAGAATCTGGGAAAGCTGCGACTGCGAGGTCACGACACGCGTCAGCAGCGCCTGCTCGATGGCGCTCAATCGAGCCGCACGGGTGGCAGGACGCTGCAATGCGGGAATCTGTTCGGTCATCAGGACAGCAGGCTTTCATCGCCACGGGCTTTGCCCGTCAGCCAAGTCAGCAAGGCTTTCTGCGCATGGAGACGATTCTCAGCTTCATCCCATACCACGGACTGCGGTCCGTCGATGACTTCCGATGTGACCTCCTTGCCTCGGTATGCCGGCAGGCAATGCTGGAAGAGGGCGTCTTCCTTGGCTCCGGACATAAGCTCGGCATTCACCTGATAATTCCAGAACGGTTTGGAACGAATGGCATATTCTGCCTCCTCACCCATGGAGACCCATGTGTCGGTGAATACGCAGTCGGCACCCGCCACGGCTTCCTTCGGGTCGGTGGTCACCAGCACGGTTCCACCGGTTTCGGATGCTATGGCCTGCGCATCGGCCACGATCTGCGGATCGGGCAGGTAACCGTGAGGTCCGGCCACACGTACGTCCATACCCGCCACGGCGCCGCCGAGCAGATAGGAGTTCGCCATGTTGTTGGCCGCATCACCCAGGTAGGCGATGGTCTGGTTCTTCAGGTTGTCAACACCGCCGCGATGTTCCGCGATGGTTTGGAAATCGGCGAGAATCTGACACGGATGGAATTCGTCCGTCAAGGCGTTCACTACCGGATGGGTGGAGTATTTGGCCATTTCCTCGACTCGATCCTGACCGAAGGTACGCCACACCACGCCGTAGGCCATACGGTCGAGCACACGGGCGGTGTCGGCCACCGGCTCGCCTCGGCCCAGCTGAGAGCCGGACTTGTCGATCACCAACGGATATCCGCCCAGTTCCGCCACTCCGATCGAGAAGCTGGAACGGGTTCGGGTGCTCGGCTTGTCGAACAGCACCGCGATGCCCTGCGGACCCGCGAACGGCTGATGGTAGAAGCGGTTCTTGTGGAACTTGATCGCAAGTTCCAACACCTGCTTCTGTTCTTCGTGGTTCAGGTCGTCATCGCGCAACATATGGCGCAGTTCCGGAGTTGCCATCACTGGCTCCTTTCAAAAGTTATGCGAATCCCGTGATCGTCAGTCATTCTGCAGATCTGATGGGACCTCGGCGAGAATGGCGATTGCCTTATCAATGTCCTGTTCGGTGACGATCAGCGGCGGGGCGAGTCGAATGGCGTCAGGTGCGACCGCATTGATGATGAGGCCATGCTCCAAAGCCCAGTTCATCACGGCATGGGAACATGGGTGCGCGAGTTCAATCGCGTCCAGCAGGCCACGACCACGTACGGAGACGAACAACTCATTGCCGCAAGCCTCGATGCCGTCCCTCAACTGCTTTCCGCGCGTTTCGGCGTTCTGCACCAGGTTCTCTTCCTCAATGACTTCGAGGGTGGCCAGTGCCGCGGCGGCGCCCAGAGGATTACCCGCGAACGTCGATCCGTGAGATCCCGGAGTGAACAACGCCGAAAGTTCCGACCCGAAGGAGATCATGCCTCCCATTGGGAAGCCTCCGCCGACACCCTTCGCGAAGGTGACGATGTCGGGAACCACTCCGCCCGCAAGATCCTCTCGCTGGAACGCGAACCACGATCCGGTACGGCCGATGCCGGTCTGCACCTCATCAATGATGAGCAAAGCCTTGTTCTCGTCGCACAGCTGACGCGCGTACTTGACGTAATCCGCACCAAGCGGACGGACTCCGGCTTCGCCCTGAATGAGTTCCATGATGACGGCCGCGACAGGCCCCTTGCCGTATTTTCCGACTCCGGTTTCGCCGAAAGCCTCCTGCAGGGCCGACTTGTCACCGGCCTCCACGAATTCGATGTTCGGGACCAACGGCTCGAACGCCTCACGAATCGCCGGCTTCCAGGTTGCGGACAACGCGCCCATGGTACGGCCATGGAATCCGTGGGTCATGGCGATGATTCGCGCTGGCTTGCCGCCGAGGGACGGCAATGCTCCCTGCAGGGTGCGGCCGTACAGTTTGGCGAGCTTGAGAGCCGCCTCATTGCCTTCCGCGCCGGAGTTGCCGAAATACACATGGGAGCCTTCAGGAGCCCCCGCGAGTTCCACGAGCTTGGCCGCAAGTTCAATCTGCGGTTCCGTCGCGAAGTAGTTGCTCACATGGGCCGCTTTGGCTGCTTGGTCGCTGATGGCCTTGACCCATTTCGGATGGGCGTAGCC
>CAVAQZ010000066.1:0-5869 GCA_963590945.1 Dysosmobacter segnis | reverse complement strand
GTCCTCGCTGAACCAAATCGGCCTTCTCCCAAGACATGTTGTCACGCAGATAGTCGAAGCCGAACTCGTTGTTGGTGCCGTAGGTGATGTCGGCGTTGTACTGCTTGCGGCGCTCCGGCGGTTTCTGATTGGTGATGATGCATCCGGTGCTCATGCCGAGGAAGCGGTAGACGCGGCCCATCAGCTCCGCCTGATAGCTTGCCAGATAGTCGTTGACTGTGACCACGTGCACGCCCTTGCCTTCAAGGGCGTTCAGGTATGCCGGCAGGGTCGCCACGAGGGTCTTTCCCTCACCGGTCTTCATTTCGGCGATGTTGCCCCAGTGCAAGGCCGCGCCGCCCATGAGCTGAACGTCGAAGTGGCGCAGTCCCAAGGTACGCTTGGATGCTTCACGCACCGTCGCGAAGGCTTCCGGCATGATCTTGTCGATGTTCTCGCCGTTGTCGAGACGTTCCTTGAACTTGGCGGTCTGGCCTTTGAGCTCCTCGTCGTTGAGGGCCGCGATCTCGTCTTCCAAGGCGTTGGTCGCCTGCGCTACGTGCTCAAGCTTCTTGATCTGTCGGCCTTCGCCCATTCGCAGGGCTTTGTCAACTATATCTACCACAATCACTCCCTTTGTGTATGTGAGTTACCCTCACCGAGGATAGTCCCAATTCGCGTTTTCCCGAAAAACATCGTCCATTTTACGTAACTTTTCACAATTTGCAGACGATTCAATCGTCGTTGAAACAAAAAAGAGGAAGATTCACGCCTGATAGCGTGAATCTTCCTCCATCATCCATATTCGGGCTGCGCAACCAGCCGTTTTCCCGAAACCTTACTTCGCCACGTTCTCCGGGGTGTCAATCTCGAACACGCCATAGCTCCAGCCGTGACGGTGATAGACGACGGACGGACGACCGGTTTCCTTGTTCACGAACAGGAAGAAGTCATGTCCGATCAGCTCCATCTCGTACAGGGCCTCGTCGATGGACATCGGCTCCGCGATATGCAGCTTGCGACGGATAACGATCGGAGTGTCTCCAACCTGGACCTCGACCGACTCCCCCGGTCCGAGCTCAGCGGCCACGGCATCCGCCGGGCTGTTGTTCGCCGGCTCCTCCTCCGGCTCCTCAACCGGAGCCGGCTCCACGACACCCATGTCGACCGGAACCGGATTGGTGTAGCCACGGTGATGATCCTTACGACGGTCACGCGTACGACGCAGACGCAGGGTCAACTCGTCGAGAGCCATATCCAGCGCGCTGAACTCGTCGGCGCTGGAAGCCTCGGCACGTACCACGGTACGGCCTGCGATAACGGTAATCTCAACGCGCTTGGCGGTATCCGCCTGACGCGGGTTGCCCTCGTGAGACAGCACAATCTGAACACGCTGCGCATCCGGGGCGATAGCGGTCACACGATTCATCTTGCTTTCGACAACGTCACGGAACCTTTGCTTGATCTGCGTATGACGTCCGGTAACGACGATTTCCATGTGGACCTCCCTAGACTCAAGCGGTGTTACCCGCTATATACGGACCAAACAGCTGCACCGCCGTTTGGTAGTCCCAATTGTAACCACAGCATTATGGTTTTGCCGCAAAGTCGCCGCAAGAAATAATAAATTTTTTTCAGACTGTTTTTCGTCCGTCTTATTGCTATAATCGTGCGTTTGAGACCTCTTGATGGCCGCGGTCGATTTATTTCGGTTGAGGAACTTCCGGGCTCCACAGAGCACGATGGCGGATAACGTCCGCCCAGGGCGACCTGAGAGATAGCGCAACAGAGAACAGACCGCCGCCCTTCGGGGCGGTAAGGGTGAAACGGCGGTGTAAGAGACCACCGGGCCACTGGTAACAGTTGGCCGCATGGCAAGCCTCATCGGGAGCAAGGCCAAGCAGAAGGCGTTTGAGGGCTGCTCGCCCGAAGCCTTCGGGTAGGCTGCTAGAGCCTGGCGGTAACGTCAGGTCGAGATGGATGGTCATCCGTGCCCATGGCACGACAGAACCCGGGGTATAAGAGGTCTCACTCCACCCCATCGTCAGACATTCGGCGCCCGAAAGACAGATCCGAAAAAGGGATGCGGCATACCCATATGACCGAAAATCGTCAGGTAGGACACGCCGTTGCTCGAAGCGGTCAGGGGAACAGCTCCCCTGCCACCTCCCGCAGGATTTCCGGGTTATGCCCCTTCCTGCCGCCCGCACTCCAAAACCTGCGCTTGCGGACTTCGGGGTCAAGATTCGCCGTCCTACGCACGGTTCTGCGCCCCAATTCCCAAGCCGCTTCAACGAACATGCCCTGGGCTTCCGCGTCATCGCACACACGCTGGGCAAGTACGCGATCCACACCCTTTCGCCCAAGTTCCATCACCGTGGCCCTGCGTCCCAGCATTCGTGAAACGCAATAACGCACAACCGAATACGCGTACGCCTCGTCGTCGATGAGACGAACGTCCACCAGGCGCCCAACCACACCCTCCACCACACGCGGGTCATAACCCTTGTCCAGCAAGCGTTCACGCATCGTTCCGGAAGATCGCGGAGCGGCATCCAACAATCTCAAGGCCGACTCGCGGCACGCTTCGGAATCGTTCGGGTTGAATTTGGCGTCATGATTCTCATTTCCGACACGCTGGGCGTGTCGGGAGTGTCGCGAATGCCGCACCCACCCATGCCTCTTTCCGTCCTCGGCAAACCCATTATCCGGGCAGGACGCGACGGCATCGGCATCCCTCCAAGCATGGGCAGGGCCTTCAACCGTGGCTTCGTCCGACTGAAGGCCCTGATCCCGAAGAAAATCCTCCACGCTAATCATGCGCTACGCCTTATTCGACGATTTCTTGTCGGAAGCGTTCTCCGGGCTCTCGGTCTTGACATCCGTGGAGTCGATCACGCCTTCCTCCGCGAACTGATCGGCAGGTTCGATAAGACCGAATTCCATCTTGACCTTGTTCTCGATTTCTTCGGTCAGCTCGGGATTGTCTTTAAGGAACTTCCTCACGTTCTCACGTCCCTGACCGAGCTGGTCGCCGTCATACGTGAACCAGGAACCGGATTTCTTGACCAGATTGACCTGCATGGCCATGTCAAGCACGGAGCCTTCCTTGGAGATGCCTTCGCCATAGAGCACATCGAATTCCGCGGTCTTGAACGGCGGAGCCATTTTGTTCTTGACCACCTTCACCTTGGTGCGGTTGCCCACTGCCTCATCGCCGTTCTTGATGGTCTGGATACGGCGGATATCCATACGCACGGACGCATAGAACTTCAAGGCCTTGCCACCTGTGGTGGTCTCCGGACTGCCGAAATACACACCGATCTTCTCACGAAGCTGGTTGATGAAAATGGCCGTGGTGCCGGATTGAGACAGGGCGCCCGTCATCTTACGCAACGCCTGGCTCATAAGCCTTGCCTGCAGACCAACATGGCTGTCACCCATGTCACCGTCGATCTCGGCCTTTGGCACCAAAGCCGCCACGGAATCGATGACGATGACGTCGAGCGCGCCAGAACGGACGAGCATGTCGGCTATCTCCAACGCCTGTTCACCGTTATCGGGCTGCGACACGATCAACGAATCCGTGTCGACGCCCAGTTTGCGTGCATATACGGGATCAAGCGCATGCTCGGCGTCGATGAAGGCCGCCACACCTCCGTTCTTCTGCGCATTTGCCACCACATGCAACGCCAAAGTGGTCTTACCCGACGATTCCGGCCCATATATCTCGACGACACGGCCCCTCGGCAGACCTCCGATGCCCAAAGCCATGTCCAGTGCCAGGGACCCGGTCGGAATCACCTCCACGTCCTGTTCCGGACGGTCACCCAATCGCATGGCGGATCCCTTGCCGTAGCTCTTTTCGACCTTTGCGAGCGCGGCATCAAGCGCGGCCTTGCGACGCGAATCAATGCCGTCCGCGGACTTGTTCTGCGCGGCGTCTTTTGCCGCAGTACCCGTCTGTGCCATGGCTACTCCTTGTTTCAACAATGGCAAATCTCGTGCATCCACCGTAGAACCACGCGATTCAATCGTTCAAGCCGAAACGACCTTGGTGGTCGAAGGACGATCGTGCAATATGACCACATGCGAAACCATTACGATTCCAACAATTCCGCAGAGTCAAAGCGGCAATCCCACGTTCCGCGCAGTTCCTGTGCCTGTGGACAACTATACCCCAATATACGAACATCTGTTCGATTCTGCGTTTCGCAAGGAACACGTATGGAGACGAAGCGTCATCTTACCGGCATCGGCGGGGCATTATGGTCTTTGCCCCAACGCCGCCCATCGGGAACATCCATCTGGTCGCACAGCACGTTCCACACCACCCGGGGTTCCTCTCCGGCTTCCAGCGCCTCGACCGCCGTCATGCCGTTCAACCGATCAAGCACCTGGTCATGCGCAAGGGCACGACCATAGCCACGCCCAAGCACTTCTTCGAGTAGTTGCCAAAAATCACGTTCCTGCACGCCGCCCAGTGTACACGGACAATGACAACAAAAGCGCCCGGACGGGAAAATCCGTCCGGGCGCGACGTATACAGAATGAGGGGCGCTAGGCCGCCATCGCATCCATGTAATCGGCGACTTTGCGAAGCATCTGCGAACTGGTCAAACCCAACGATTTAGAAATGGAGGTCAACAGTTCGGAGCTTGCCTCTTTCTGTCCGCGTTCCACCTCGGAAAGGTACCCCAGAGAGACGCCGGCCTTCTCGCTGACCTCCCTCAGGGTCTTGTGATCGCCGGTGCGCAGCTCCCTGAGCACATGTCCGATGGCTTCGCGCAGCGACACTTCCTTCGATTCGGAAACAACACGTTCAGTCCGTTCGGAATGCACGGCCGGCTCATGGGCCACGACGCCACGCGTGTACGCCTCTTCTTCACGATTCCTCGTATGGGCCAAAGCGGCCTGTCGCTCATCTTTGGCCTTCTTGGCCGCCCGAGCACGCAGAACCTGCTGCTGGGCAAACATGACCGCCCGACGCTGCGCCGGAGTGAGATCCCTCGTTCGCGCGGATTCCGGACGTGTGACGGGGACCTTGCTCCTGGCACTCGTATGTTCCCTGGTGAGTGTAGTAGATTCCATGCACCGATCCCTTTCGCTATTAACGGCCGTCCACTACCAACAACACCAATCCTCGAGGATTATTCCTGTGAAAACCCTGAGAAAACCCTCATTTTTCCCAAAACGGCGCGAACCGCTCCCCTTCTGACCTCCTCCCTGGTCCCCTGCAGCCGCAACTCGCAGGCAACGGTTTCACGGGAGGAACGTTCGCCGAATCCCGCGGGAATGCTGAAACCGACGTATACCAATCCCGCCGGCTTGCTTCCATCCGGCCCAGGACCGGCCACACCCGTCGTGGATAAACCGAGGACGCGGTCGCCATACTCGGACTGCGCGTATAGCCGCGCCGCACCATACGCCATCTGCCGCGCGACCTCAGGATGGACCGCGCCCTGCGAACGAAGCAAATCCGCATCAACGCCGAGAATCGACGCTTTGGCACGAATATCGTACGTGACCGCCGATCCGAGGAATACCTTCGACGCGCCCGGCACACGCACGAAAGCGTCAGCCAGCAGACCTCCGGTAAGCGACTCGGATGCGGCAATCATGACGCCGCGTTCCTGACAATATGCAAGAACTGCCGCCGCCAGTTCATCGCATTGCGATTGCCCGACGACAGCAGTTCCGGATTCGATTTGAACCATCGACCCCTACTCGGTTTCCCCGGTCGTCCGGTCTTCGGATTCGGAAGCTTTGGCACGATTGCCGAACGTATTGATCAGATACTCCCCTCCGGAGTACAGGCACAGAATCAACGCCAGGTAAATCGCCGCATACGTGACGGTGTAATAGATGCTCATCCACATCGGAGTGGTCT
>CAVAQZ010000065.1:0-6314 GCA_963590945.1 Dysosmobacter segnis | reverse complement strand
GTGTTCATCTTGAATTCAAGCGGTTCTCCGTTATCGGACTCCTGGTCTTTCTGATATTCGTTCTGGTTCAGTCGTCCACCGAAGAGATGCTTTGCCGTGGATTCGCATACCAGCGGTTGAAGCGTACTTATGGCACGGCTGTTGCGGTCCTCGGTTCGTCGGCGATCTTTTCGATCGCCCACATGTTCAACTCCGGTGTGACTGTTCTTGCCTTGGTCGACATTTTTCTGACGGGTGTGCTGTACGCGTTGATGGTGCGATACTTCGACGGCATCTGGCTGACGATGGGCGTGCACACTGCCTGGAACTATACGCAGAACATCATATTCGGTCTGCCCAATAGCGGCGAGGCCTCGACTTATTCGTTTTTCGGCCTTGTCGGTGATTGCACGAACGGGTTCGCCTATGACACGGCTTTTGGCGTTGAAGGAACGATTTTCGCCGTCGTTCTGAACGCTTTGTGCATTGCGGGAGTCCTTCTTTGGGGCCGCTTGCGTGGTAAGAGGGACTACGACATCTGGGGCGGGGAATCCGGTGTTGCCCAGGTCAAGAGGCGTTGGTTCTACTGAGACGTGGCTTGCGGCGCACCTTGCGCTGTTGCTCTTCTCAGCTGTCATGGAGTTGTCATGGAGTCGGCATGCGCATTGTCCAACCGCTGTTTCGGAGTGCCTGCGTGGTGTCGGGCGTTATTTTCGGAACCATGCATGTGGTGAACATCTCCTCCGTTGCCGATGTGCCGAGCGTGGCCATGCGGATGCTGTTCACCGCCGGCATGGGCATGCTGTTCGGCGCCATCTACTTCAGATGCGGTAATATCTGGGCGACCGTGGTGCTGCACATGCTGTGGGACGCGTCGCTTTTTGCCGCCACGACATCATCCGACCTCGTCAAGGCCGCGGACTCGTCGGCCTCCGTCGGCGGCAACCCCATTGGCGGCGTCATCATCTTCGCGGTGTTTGCGGGCCTCTCACTGTTCCTTCTGCGCAAAAGCAAGACCGTGCAAGTGCGGGAGGCCTGGTCGGGCGTGATCGATGCGCCTGCGGATGGGGAGTGATTCCCGGCACATCACGCCTTTTGTCCTTTTGCCTTCTCACGTCCTGATTCCTCCATTCGCTGGGTGAATCGTCCTGTCGTGACGCTTCTTAGCGGGGTGTTTCTTCCAGCGGCTGGATGTTTTTGGCGTCTGAGAAGCCTCTGAGCGTCCCGATTCTTCCAGCCACTGGGTCTTTTGCACCTCTGAAACACCTTTGAGCGGTATCTTTTCGCCAGCAGATGGCGGATTCTGCACGCTAGGAGACCGTTGAGCGGGACTTTTCCTCCAGCGGCTGGATGAATTCGCACGCGGGGAGGTCCCCTAACGGGCTGATTCCTCCAGCGACTGGAGATTTTGCGCCTTCGGATGAGGACATATTCGGCAAATGTGGTAAAAACCGCGCCATGATGGCCTCGATTCCTCTGGCGATGACGGTTTCCTGATATCATATGGACTAACAAACGATTCATCTCTTCGTTGGCTTTTACGCTTGCCCCGCATCCGCGACGCTGCGGATGCGGAGTCCGGGATTATCGGCTTTCTCTCGGAGAAAGGATGTTCATCATGACATCGCAAAGAAAAATCGGCATCATTGGTTTGGGGCATGTCGGAGCCCACGTTGCGAACAGTCTCCTATTGCAGGGTATCGCGGACGAGCTGTACCTGTGCGGCCTGCCCGACCAGAAAATCATTTCGGAAGCTCAGGATTTGCACGATTCCTTGAGCTTCGTGCCCTACAACACTCGGATAATCAATTGCAACAACCGTTACGAGGATCTTGCGAAGTGCGACATCATCGTCAACTCGGTAGGCAATGTTGCCCAAGTGGCGCAAAGCCGCGACGGTGAGCTTTTCGCATCTACGGAATCCGCTAAAACCTTTGTGGAGATCATCGTCGCCGGTGGCTTTGATGGTGTGTTGGTTTCCGTGTCCAATCCCTGCGATGTGGTGTGCACCTCGATCTGGCATCTGACCGGCTACAACCCCTCCAAAATCATCGGCACGGGCTGCCTGCTGGACTCCGCGCGACTACGCAGCGAAATATCCAAAGTGACCGGCGTGAGCCCCAAATCCGTCCACGCATACATGATCGGCGAACACGGCTTCTCACAGATAGCCGCATGGAAATCCGCCAACATCGGCGGAAAATCCATCGATGAACTCGCCATGGAAGATCCCGAAAAATACGGCTTCGACCAAGCGGAGGTGGAGGAACTCGCCCGCAAAGGCGGCTACGTGACCTTCGCAGGCAAAGGATGCACGGAATACGCCGTGGCCAACTGCACGGCACGTCTGTGCGCGGCCATCCTGCACAACGAGCACGCGGTCCTGTCCGCATCCACCCTCATGACCGGACAATACGGCGAGAAAGACGTCTTCGCATCACTGCCATGCCTCATCGGCGCGGAAGGCGTCGAACACGTCTTCACACCCGAGCTCTCCGATACGGAACTGGAAGGCTTCCACAAGAGCTGCGAGCATATCAGGGAGAACATCGCAAAACTGCCCTGGTGGTAAGACTCAACAAGACGAACCAACGGCACACGATGCCGCCGGCCAGACAAGAGCGACACTCAAGGGGATCGCATGACTCGCCGACAAAACGCCCGGCCCCATCGCGACCCCCAAGAAACAACGAACGACGGGGTGAAAAAAAATCCCCCGTCATGGTTCGCCTGCGTGCTATGTTGTAGCAGAGACGTCTTGAGAGAGGGGCTTGGACTTGATCGCTGCTTTCGCACGAAGGTCAAGGAGATTCATCTCCGCCTTGACCATCCTCCTGTTGTGTGCAACCGTGTTCGTCCCCCAAACATGGGCCGATAATACATCCGACAACACTGCCGACAACGCAACGGCACGTCCATCCACAACAGGCGCGCTCGCGGTCAAGGGCAGCGCGCTCGTCGACGCGCAAGGCAACGCGGTGCAGCTGCATGGCGTCAGCACACATGGATTGCAATGGTTCCCCGAATATGTGAATAAGCCACTATTCAAGCAGCTTTCCTCCGAATGGAACGCCAACCTGATACGTCTGGCTTTCTACTCGGACAACTATTCCAGCGCAAGCGCCAAGGACGCGTCCGCCGCCATGGAAACGCTGCATAAGGGCATCGACGCGGCCACGTCGGCCGACATGTACGCACTGGTCGACTGGCATATTTTGAAAGACAACGACCCCAACGAGCACATAGACCAGGCCATGGAGTTTTTCGAACGGATTTCATCCGAATACGCGCAAAATTCCAATATCATCTACGAAATCTGCAACGAACCCAACGGCGAGACCACATGGACACAGATCCGCGAGTACGCCCAAAAAGTCATCCCCGTCATCCGGGCGAACGACCCGGATGCCGTCATCATCGTAGGAACCCCCAACTACGACCGAGACCTCATGTCCGCACTGCGCAACCCCCTGAGCCAATACGGAAACATCATGTACACCTGCCACTTCTACGTGACGACCCACGGGCAGGATCTGCGCGGGGAACTCAAGCAGGCCATAGAAGACGGACTACCGGTGTTCGTCACCGAATGTGGCCTGGCCGAGGCGGACGGCACAGGCAGGGTCGACTTCGACTCGGCGGTGCAATGGTTCGACTACCTCAACGAACACGACATCAGTTACGCGGTCTGGAGCCTTTCCAACAAAGCCGAGACCTCTGCCCTCATCGCAGCCAACAGCAACGCCACCGAACATCTGGACGACGACGACCTGTCTCCGGTGGGCACATGGGTGCGCTCGCTGCTGCAGGGGGAGGAGCCGGCGGCCATCGCCGTGCCTGCCGTGGATGGGAACGGCTACCTGATTGAAAAGAGCAGCGCGTGGGACCTCATCACGGAGGGTCTGGACCTGACCCCGGAGACGGCGTGGTACAGGTTCGCTTTGGGAACTTTGACGCTGATCGCGCTTTCCCTGCTGGCGGGCGTGGTCGTGCGCCACCGTAAGAAGAGAGGCCATACCTACGAGGACATGCTGCGATTGGGCGACGATCCCAAACCCAGCAAAGTCGATCCCAAACGTGCCTTCGCCTGCCAGATGGCCATCTTGGCGAGCACGTTCTTCACACTGGTGTACCTGTGCTGGCGCGTGTTCTATTCCGTACCTTTCGAGTGGGGACGGCTGGCGGTGGCCTGCAACATCCTGCTGCTTTTGGTGGAGATACTGGGCTTTGTGGAATCGTTGGTGCACTTCCGTGACGTGGCGGGCATGCGTTCCCATCCATTGCCTGTCTGCAAGCCCGAGGAGTACCCGGACGTCGACATCTTCATCGCCACCTACAACGAGCCCGACCATCTGCTCGTCAAAACCATCAACGGCTGCAAACACCTGGAATATCCAGACACATCCAAGGTGCACATCTGGCTGTGCGACGACAACCGTCGCCCGGAGATGCGCGCCCTGGCCACCCGCATGGGCGTAGGCTACTTCGACCGGCCGGACAACGAGGGCGCCAAGGCCGGCAACCTCAACGCGGCATTGGCCCGCACAAGCGCGCCGTATGTGGTGACGTTGGACGCCGACATGATCGTGCAGCGGGGCTTCCTGATGCAGACCATCCCTTACTTCATCGATTCGCAACGCCGCAATGCCGGATTGCCCGCGAAACGGCAGATCAAACTCGGCCTGCTCCAGACGCCGCAATGCTTCCATGATCCCGACGTGTTCCAGCACGGCCTGTATGCGGAAAACTGCATCCCCAACGAGCAGGATTATTTCTACCGTACCGTCGAAGTGGCGAAGACTACGAGCAACAGCGTCATCTACGGTGGCTCGAACACCGTTCTCGCCCGCGAAGCCCTGGACGCCATCGGCGGCTTCTACACGGGATCCATCACGGAGGATTTCGCGACGGGTCTGCTCATCGAGTCGGCCGGCTATGTGAGTCTGGCGTTGCCCCGTCCGCTCGCATCGGGCAGTACGCCGCACACGTTCGCCGAGCATATCCAGCAACGCACGCGCTGGGGTCGTGGCGTCATCGTCACGGCGCGCAGGCTGGGCATCATGCGGCGTGCCGATCTGACCTTTGCACAGAAGACGAGCTACTGGAGTTCGGTGGTGTACTGGTATTCGCCCATCAAGAATCTCATATACCTGCTTTCGCCGCTGCTCTTCGCAGTATTCGCCGTTCCGGTGTTCGAATGCAGCTGGATGGACCTGATGGTGTATTGGCTGCCCATGTTCATAGCCCAGCTCGTATGCCTGCGCGTGGTGAGCCAGGGGAGGATAACCACCAGATGGAGCGGCATTCATGAGACGGCGGTCATGCCGCACCTGTTGTTGCCCATCATCAAGGAATCGCTGGGCATCACGCTTTCCACCTTCAAGGTCACGGACAAGTCGGGTCCTTCCACACGCCGCGTGGCGGATTACCGCAGCATGGCGCCCTTCATCGTGTTGGTGCTGCTTTCCGTCATCGGCATCGTGCGCGTCATCTGGCTTCTGACGCAGACGCCATCCGTCGGCCTGTTCGTGATTCTGTTCTGGTTGGTGCGCAACCTCTACTTCCTGGGAATGAGCCTGTTTTTGGTGGACGGGCGTGACTCGGACGGTGAAAACGTCAAGGTCAAGGCTGGCGCGCCTGCCCAGGTCACGCTGCTGGAGGGCATTGGCACGTTGAGCGGACCTGCTCCGGGCACGGTCTATGAGGGCGTGGCCATGAAACTGACCGAACATAACGTGCGAGTCTGTTTGGATAATGCGGAGCAACTGCGTCTGGGCTCGCAGGTGGAGCTTATGGTGGAGAGCGAACCGTACCGCGTGCAGGTCAAAGGCGTCATCACAGAGGTCACGCTTCCGCGCAACGCAACCCAGCACATGCACACCATAGAGGTCTTGGACTACGGCGAGCATTGGGGCGAATACATGCAGATCCTCTACGACCGTGTGCCCACCTTGCCGCAAAAGCTGACCCGGGACCCCGGCCCGCTGCGCTACTTCTGGCGCAACCTTGCCGCGCGTTTGGGGCGGGCTAGCTAGAAGGGGATGCGGATTCAGTCCGCGGACCGAGCCGACCGCGACACGGACATCGGAACGGCGGCTGCGACCGCCGTGAAGAAGGGGAGGCCTCTTCCCGCGAAGAACTTCGAATCCGATTCGCGAAGAGCTTCAAATCCGATTCCAAGGAATGTCTGCTCATTGATCTGGGCGGCCACTCCAAGATCGGCTCGTCGTCTGACCGTCACCGGAGCCGCACGACCACGTCCGTCGAAGTGCCCGAACGCTGCCATATGGCCTGGTATCCGTCCCAGTCCGCCACATGCCATTGCCCGTCCTGCG
>CAVAQZ010000064.1:0-6506 GCA_963590945.1 Dysosmobacter segnis | reverse complement strand
TCGCCGTCGTCATGACATCAAGGACGTACAAGTAGACAGCGAAGCAGCACCACTCTCGCCTTCGCAAAGATACGCGGCATTCAGAAATACACAGGCGAAAAGCAATACCGCGGCCGTCAGGTTCGCGCATTCCCTGCCGTTTGATCTTGATGATTTTCAAATGCAGGCCAATGAAGCGCTGGAAGCCGACAACAATGTTCTCGTGGCCGCCCCTACCGGTGCCGGCAAGACGGTGGTCGCCGATTTCGCCATCTACCTTGCCCAGGAACGCAATGTGAAAGCGTTCTACACCACGCCTATCAAGGCGTTGAGCAACCAGAAATACCATGATTTGGTGGACCTGTACGGTGCGGACAGGGTTGGTCTGCTCACTGGTGACACATCCATCAATTCCGAAGCCGACATCGTGGTCATGACCACCGAGGTCTTGCGCAACATGTTGTACGAGCATTCCATGACGCTTGACGCGCTGCGCTATGTGATCCTCGACGAGGTGCATTACCTGGCCGACCGTTTCCGTGGTCCGGTTTGGGAGGAAGTGATCATCCATCTACCGCAGAACGTCAGGATCATAGGATTGTCCGCCACTGTCTCGAACGTCGAGGATTTCTCGTCGTGGATTGAATCGGTGCGCGGGGACACCACGTTGGTCGTTTCAGAGAAACGTCCCGTTCCGTTGGAGCAATATGTGCTTGTCCAGGCGGACGACCATACGGAACCGGAACTCATCGATTTGTATCGCCGCGACGCAGACGGCAGCCAGAGCGTCAAGATCAACGCGCAGCTGGTGAATCGACTCGACCAGCTTGACCGTCAAGCCGCCCGACGCGGGAGAGAGCAGCGTCCGGACAAGCGTAATCGGGGCAAAGCCAAATGGGAATCCCACCGAAAAGCCCAACGACATACTCCGCGGCGTTGGGCGGTGGTCGATGAACTGAATTATCTGGACGCCTTGCCGGGAATCTACTTCATATTTTCCCGCAATGGCTGCGATCAGGCCGTCGAACAATGTATCAACGCGGGTCTTGAACTGACCACGGACTCCGAGGTACGCAGGATACGGCGCATCGTCGATGAGATGATTGAAGGACAATTAAGTCAGGAAGACTTGAAAGCCCTGCATTTCTCGCAATTTCGCTTCGCTCTGGAGGAAGGTTTCGCTCCTCACCATGCCGGCATGATCGCACTCTTCAGACAAATCGTCGAACGACTGTTTGAGGAGGGGCTGGTCAAGATGGTCTTCGCCACGGAAACGCTTGCGTTGGGCATCAACATGCCGGCGCGATGCGTCGTGGTGGAAAAGCTGGAGAAATTCGACGGAACCGGTCATGTGGGGCTTACGCCGGGGGAGTTCACCCAGTTGACGGGACGTGCTGGCAGGCGCGGCATCGACACCATCGGCAATGCCGTGGTCGTCGATCACAGCGGTTTTGTTCCGGCCACCGCCGCGGCCTTGTCCAGCAAACGTGTATACCCGTTGCATTCCAGCTTCCGACCGACTTTCAACATGGCCGTCAACCTATTGAACTCCAGTGATTACGAAACTGCGCGGGTAACGTTGGATCATTCCTTCGCACAATGGGAAGCCACCGAATCCGCCTGGCAACTGGAAACGCAGATGGATGCATTGCGCGAGGCGCTCGAGGGTTACGAGCGGGCATTCTCCTGCGAGTTCGGTGATTTCACCGACTTCATGCGGATTCGTATGCGACTGAGTGATCTTGAGAAGAACGAGAGACGAAAGCTCAAGCATGAGGTGTTCCGTTCGCAGAAGGCACGCAGTCAGGCGTTCATGGACCTTGACGAGCGCATCGCCGAACTTCGAGAACGTGAACGCGATCACTCCTGCCGTAAGTGTCCCGATCTGCAAAAGCACCTGAAATGGGGCCACCGCTGGGCAAGGGAGACACGCGAACTGGAACGGGTGCAGCATCGGTATGAGTCTCGTACAGGTTCCGTGGCACGTCAGTTCGGTCACATCTGCAATATTCTCGAGGAACTCGGTTATCTCGAATCCACGGAAATGCGTGATGGTCATGAGGATCTGCATCTCACTGAACGGGGGCAGTTGCTTCGCCATCTGTACAGCGAGCTTGACCTGGTATTGGCGCAGGCAATCGACGAAGGCGCGTTCGACGGACTGGATGAGGCTGAACTGGCGAGTGTCGTGGCATCGTTGATTTATGAGGCGCGTAGGGGAGGTGGGGGAGAACCGCGTCGCTACCCCGGCGGCATACAAGGGAACGTCGCGGTCTGTGCGGCACAACTCAAAGGTGTCCATGCTTCGATAGCCATGCTCTGCGAGGACCATCTACTCGAAGAGCCACGTCAGCTTGATTTCGGCATCACCGATATCGTCTACGAATGGGCCAGGGGAGAGAGCCTGTCGCGCGTGTTGTACGGGACCGATCTGACCGGTGGCGATTTCGTACGCAACTGCAAGAGACTTGCCGACGTGCTGCAGCAAATCGCCGTGGCGGGGCCGTATATGGGCAAACGGGCCGAATCGTTGGCTCCTATCGCGAAGAAGGCGTATGAGGCCGTGAACCGCGGTATTGTGGCGTACTCAGGCGTTGACTGACGCAGTCTGAGGAATAAATGACACGTCCGAACTGTTCTGTAGCTTAGAATGAGCAAACAATCCAAGGAGGCAAAGGCAATATGGCAGAACGCAGCCTACGAGGCATGAGCATTGGCGCGAAGTCGTTGGAGTCCGACGACAACGTGGACTTTGCGGCACGTGTGGATGTCGCATATGTATGCTCGAAGAGTCACCGTACAATCCTGCCGTTCGCCGAAGGCGCCGAGATTCCCGACGAATGGGAATGCCGTTGCGGCGCTACCGCGCATCGTGAGGGAGACAAGGACCGCGAGGCCGATGAAATCACCAAACCGACCCGCACCCACTGGGACATGCTGTTGGAACGTCGTAGCGAGGAAGAGCTGAAGACGTTGCTCGAGAAGCGTCTGCAGATGCATCGTGACGGCTGGTTCCCGGACTACGAGTAACCAGAGACTGAACAACACGTGAATAGCATGCCCGGTCATTAAGGCCGGGCATAATTATTATCGTCGTTACAAGACTAAGAACATATACAACGATAGAAATCAGGGGAGAGCCGACACATGTCCGAATCATTCGAACATCCGAAGAAAGTCGTACTGCTTGATCTGGACGGTACGTTGACGAAATCCGACCCAGGCATCATTGGATGCGTCGTCAAGGCCTTCGAGGAAATGGGATACCCGGTTCCGGATGATGATGAGCTGCAGCGTTTCATCGGCCCGGCAATCAGCGAATCCATGCAACGCAATGGCATTCCGGACGAAAAGCTTGATGAAGGCGTCGCCATCTACCGCAGGTACTATGCGGACGAAGCAGTTTTCGACGATCCGAACAATCCCGGTCGGAAGGTTCCCGGACGTTTGAACAACACCATCTACAAGGGCATTCCGGAACAGCTCGCCAAGTTGCGTGAAGACGGATACTATCTGGCGATCGCCAGCTGCAAGCCGCAATACCAGTGCATTCCGATTTGCGAGCATTTCCACATCGATACCATGGTCGATGGCATTTACGGTGCCAGCAAAGACAATTCACGTCTCGACAAGGACCAGGTGATCCGATGGGCGTTCGAGCACATTGATTTCGATGCCGACGCCGGGGACAAGGCCCTGATGGTCGGCGACCGATGGACCGACGCCGACGGAGCCAGAGCCTGCGGACTTGATTGCCTGGGCTGTGGTTGGGGCTATGCGGAGCCCGGCGAACTTAAGGAGCATGGCGCGTATAGGATCATCGATACCGTCGATGAACTCGCGCAGGCCGTTGAGGAATATTTCGCCTGAGTCGTCAGTTCTAGTCAGGTAATGAGCGAGCCTTCCAGAATCTCTGGAGGGCTCGTTTCGCAATTAGCCAACGACGGCATTGACTGTCGCAATATTGTACCGGATATATGCGGTCTGGACGATGCCTCATCCAGATATATTTCTGTCCGATAATGTACGTTATGTCAGAAAAGTAATGCAGAGATCATTTCCTCGATATGATTACATCCAATCGCCCCGTTCCGCGCTTCTCCTCCAGGCTCGGCACATCTCAAAACAAGCCGGCAAGAATCTCCACGTGAAGCTTTTTCTCAACCATCCATATCGACTGATTGAACGCGCTTTAGATATCGTCCGTGATTTTCTGGTTGACCTTGCTGTTGATTTTGCGATACATCTCGCTTTTCATTCCATTACGGGCCTGCAGATACATGAAAACGATTTCCGCTGCGATCAGAACGACCATCAACGCCGCCGACGGCCATCCAACCTGCTCGTAGAATCGTTGGAACTTATCGGAAAATCCATCCTTGAACATTCTGTATATCGGATACGGAAGCGCTCCGATCACCAGAGACGCAAAATGCAATGCGACGATCGACCAAGGTACGGGATACACGTAGCGTTCTTTTTTCGAGAAAAGGTTTCCACGGATCGCACTAATCGAACAGATGTTCACCGCGATGACGGCCGCGATGATCCACAGCAGCGCCGGAAGAATGTTCAGCATGCTCCACTCCCCTTCTATGTAACCGAATTGCATCGTACCAATCCTTCGTTACGCATGCCATTGCCATGCTAGCGGATGGACCCCGCACCGGATGCGAGACTTTTCCGCCCGCGCATTGTCGCGGCTTCATCAATCACACCCGTAGCGATGCGTGAATCGGCGAGGTCAACATAGTCCTCACCGTCGAGCGCCTCTTTGATCTGACGCCATAATGAGCCTACGGACACGCCAAATACCGCCTTGCCACCCTGCAGCAACGCCACCATCTGTTCCCCATCCGTACATTCGTGCACTTCGTCACCGTCGCACATGATGGTAATCCCCTCAAGCTGATCCGAGGTCCGTTGCATGAGAAAACCGATGGCCGTGGTCACATTCTGAAGATTGATCCCCGCGTCCAACAGACGCTTTGAGACCGCCAGAATCACCACATCCTTGAACGAGTACAACCTTCTGGATCCCGAACCATGCGAAGGAGTTATGGATGGCTCCACGATTTGCTTGCGCGCCCAATAATCAAGTTGCCTGTATGTGATGCCGGCGGCCTTCGACGCGATCGCGCCTCGGTATCCACGCGTGGCCTGCGTATCGGGAACAGTGAACAACTCCCCCTGCACCGCTTGTCCCGCGCACGCAGACAACGTCACCACTGACCGGGCCTCGCTCATCGCGTCCTCCCCCATGAAAACGCCGCCTCCATACACAGACGCCCATGAGTGTCCATACTCATGGGCGCAAAGCGTTCGTCAGGCTATAACCACCTTGTTGGTGAAATACACCAGACGGAATTTACCGATCATGATCTCATCGCCGGTCTTCAACACAGCCTGATCCACACGCTGTCGGTTCACGTATGTGCCGTTCAGGCTTCCGGCGTCAATCACGCAAAAACCATTGTCGATCCTGCGGAACACGGCATGTGAACGGGAAACGGTGGAATCGTCGAGAATGATGTCGGAGTTCGAATCACGGCCAACTGTGATTTCATCCTCGTCAAGCAGATATCGCGAGCCTGACATCGCACCCCTGGCGGAGATCAACAGCGCCGTGCCATCCGCAAGACGCATGATCGTATCGAGGTCCTCCTTCGTCAGAGGACGATCTCCAGTGGAAGTAACCGGCACTGTTGTGATTGCAGGAAGACCGATAATGGTCGTTTCGCCTGCGCTTGGAATCGGATCAGTCATAAATGCCATTGTAACCATTACCCTTGCACATGGCCTGCATTGACCTCGGCATGGTCACGAATCATGCACCATGCAAAGCGTTTAATACTCTTTCCGGTCTATGATCGACACGAATTCATCGTGCGGTAGCATGTCGTCGTAGCTGCGCCATCGCCGCTCAAGTTCCTTGTTCGCTTCGTCATGCTGCTTCTGCCCCAGATCGGCATACGCCTTCAACTCATTTGGACCCATGTCCTTGACCGGTTGGTTCAGATTCAATGATTCATTACCCACAAGAGTTCATTGTAACGGTACGTGGACGATTCATCGTCGCATTCCCCTAGAGGGAGAATACCGTCATGATTGGAGGAAAACCTCGGGTAAGTAAACGAAAAGCCCGGTAAACCGAGCCCTAAACGTGGGTGATATAGGAATCGAACCTATGACCCCTTCCGTGTGAAGGAAGTGCGCTAGCCGCTGCGCCAATCACCCGTATTGAATTGTTGAGGAACCGATGTTCCAGTGGGCGATACAAGATTCGAACTTGTGACCCCTTCCGTGTCAGGGAAGTGCGCTACCACTGCGCCAACCGCCCGGGTCATGCCATTTCGCGAAACGCGAAACAAGAGGTGGGTACGAGAGTCGAACTCGTCTATACGGCTTTGCAGGCCGCTGCCTAACCGCTTGGCTAACCCACCACAAAGGTCGATAATCAATCGGAACCTTAGAGCGGACAACGGGACTCGAACCCGCGGTCTCAACCTTGGCAAGGTTGCGCTTTA
>CAVAQZ010000063.1:865-7258 GCA_963590945.1 Dysosmobacter segnis | reverse complement strand
GTGACAGCCATGCCAATCGGCTCCTTATATATACAATTGCCTTACCCACATACGTATGAAATACGTTCATAAGCGTATGTAGTCGATAGGTTAAGATGGCAAAAGCCACGTACACCCCGTCAGAGGATAAAAGTTGAGGGAAACGTGACAAACGTGAAAAATCATCGCATGTTCCACCGCCATGCATTCAGATCATCATCGCAGTCCGCAAAGCGTACCTGAATCGACCTTGCCGGGTACGCTTTGCGGACGGTCTCGCAGTAGCCGGAAAATCACCTTACACGGTCTTCGGAATGGTCTGTAATGCGATAAAGACGAACCATCTCCCGAGTTCGCGTGAAGTGCAAGCGGTATTGCAACGTAATTTCCGTCTGGTAGAGAATCCTCCCGCCCTCCACACGTCTCGGCTGGGTTGAACCGCCAGCATTTTTCCGGCGCTGATGAGTTCTTCGTCCATCAAGATTCGTCAGAACATAGACAACCGTCTTCACAACATCTTTTCTAGACAAGTTGGACGGGAGATTGTTCAAGTTCTCGTAAAACTCCTCTGTGCCTTCCCAAGACTTCAATGGATGGCTCTTCTTGTCTACGGCAGGGAACATCAGGGCATAGAGCAGTCTGATATCAAAGTCGAGCTGCTCTCTATCATCTTCGAAAGTTCTGGACAATTGCGAGAAGACATCGCACGACAGTTTCTCATTCAATTCTTCCAGCTGTTTTTCCTGACGATCCGCGGTCTTTTCGAGTGAGGCTTTATCCGAAAGGATTTGCTGCCAGGCCTTCGAGGATCGCGCCAGCCGATCACACAAATCGGACACAATCCGCCTTCCCGTTTCCGCATCACAGATCTCGGAGAGGACATTGCTTTTCAGAATGTCCGGGTCGCCGTTGAAATCGAACCTGTCGAGAAGCTCCCGCAACCTTCCAAAGGAAAGCTCATCCACTTCCAACCATGGCGAACCACCCAACATAAGACTCGGCGCAGGAGTGACATCGTATACCGTACCCAATGAGCACAGCCATTCATCTTCCTGACGGGCCTCGATCTTGACAGGGATGACGTCACCAGCACGAAATACACCACGCAGATCAACCGAGCTGTCTCCTCGAAGCAACTCATCACGCATTATGCGAATACAGTAGGGTTCCGCGCCGCAAACCGATGGGAAAAGCTCGACGGCGACCCGGTCATCGTACACACCCGAGATTTTGCCGGGGATGGTCATCCCAGCCTGGTATCCCTCAAGTGCGGTATCCGCATCAAGCCACGGCAAATCACGCGGAAAGAACAATCCGGTGCTTTTCGCCCACGTGCCGGACAGTTTCATGCCCCTCTTGAAAAGGCGTTCCATTGGGAATGGCAACTCTTCGGTGTCCAATTGCAAATAGGTTGTCTCATCGACGGTCCGCAAAGTCACTTTATCTCCGTAAACGCCCATCACAAAAGCCTCTGTGTCTACGCACAGATTCTGAGGTGTCGATGTGGCAGTCGTATAGGCATTGCCGTATGCAAGATTAAGGGTTTCAAGAACGACTTCGTCCACCTTCCATCGTCCTTCTTCCTCGCTGTATGCGAGGTACAGACGGGACATCGTGTCATCCCACGCATCCACGACCGGGAAGACACGAACTGCGCCATTTCGGGTCTGCATGTCTTCAGGAAGATGACTGTTGATGATGGCTGTGGTCTTCGGATCCGCAGCCTCAAGGACGTTCGCATCCAGTCCCAAGGCGTCAGCGAGTGCCTTCGCGGATATAAAGGAGCCTTTTCGGAGCGGGCGGGTCACTAACACGCATGGATCGCGCCGTTCAGGCGACAATATGAAACGTGCGGCCTGATCCGCTTGGTCTCGACCCACCAAGCAGTATGCCTGACCACCCAGAAAAAGATCGGACTGACGCCGCTGCGCTTCCTGAGGTGTTGGAATCACATTACGATTCGAAGAAATTGCCATATGTTTCATGGGAATGCCTTTCACTGAAATGTTGTCCGTCATTCCCTATATGTCGGCATATTATTGTTTCTCGACAAAAACATCTATCTAATGCAGCACGCCCCTTGGCCATATCACAAAAACTTGCTTACCCTGTTGCCGCGCGTATCCGACCGCATCGCCGGTACCTCCCCTATTGCCCGGGGCTCCATCCCACAGTGCAACCACGATATCGGTCGCGTCTATCATTCTTTCACTTGCTTCCAGAAAAGCGTCCGGAGTCGGCTCACAACAGCCCACATCGATAATCTTGCAGGCATGGGCCAGTAAATCATCGTATCTCCTGCGGTCTTTCTCTCCGAACGTATTCTCGTACCCTCTGCAGGGAATGACCGCAACCAGTTGAAAACCCGCCTCAACCGCCTTGCCGGCAAACAACTGGTCGGCACCAACGGCTAGGCAGCTGAAGCATGTCACTTCCATACCGCGATATTGAAGCAAGAACAGGTCGATTTCCCGTTCGATGTACGACATAGCTTCCACTGGGATATGCTGGTGGCCGGTAATTGAAATCGTCACACCCATTCCATCCTCTTTCTTCTTCGTTTTTTCACGGTGCTTCTCTAGGCATGAAGGGAACGCCACAGCAAACGTCCTCTTTTCGAGAGCTTCACATAGCCTTGCCGCTGACCGAAGCCCCGTTCAAGGGTTCTTTTTAATGTTGTTTCGTTTGAGAAATCGATATCTTCACTTCCAAGCCATCTGGCCATCATTGAAAAGTACAAATCAACGTCTACCTCATCTTTTTCATCATCAGGAAGAGCACGCCAATCATCTCTGATGCAGGCCAGAAGCAACCCGTTTTTCCGGAGTCGTTTCAGCCATGCAGCCTGACGATTCGCAGTTGTCTCAGCCCGCGCCGACCCATCCCATACCCGTTGATAGAACCTTTTATCTTCGAACCAAGGAAATACGTCCAGCGTTGAATCCGCTGTCCGAAAAGCCCTTTCGAAGGGCGCTCCAACTTGAAGTTTCACTTTCTCGTTTCCCAGCAATGCATCGATCTCACCTAAATCTGGTGACGACGCATCCGCTCTATCAGGAACCCAAGGTCCTACAAGATGCTGGCAATCAGCCTCAGAAAGAATAGGCCTCACATGAGCGATGATAGGATTTTCGTTGCTGCTTGACAACAAGATGGGCTTCACTCGCATAAGATTCCACACATTGGAGAAGAGGCTGGTCAGCGTAATATCTCCCGTATCAAGACCAGCCGAGCTCTCATCAAGCAAACTAAGGAGCGCATGAGTGAAGTCCGGTAACAGGTCGCCGTTCCTTTCCCTTTTCGTCGCCAAAGAAGCGTTGCGGAAATCACATGCCCCAAGCACGAGAACGTTCTGGCCTGTCGGCAGGGGAACGCCTGCGGCCGCCCCTGCATGGCAAGAATCGATGATGACTACGAGCGTAGGAAGCTGGTACGCTCTCATCATCTCGATAATCTCACTGAAACGCAATCCGGACGGAACCGTATCATCTTGGCGGCATTCACTCGAGAGCAGTAGGAAGTCATCCGGGGAATCCCTGCCGATTATAAAAGCACGTTTCCCCTCTTTCAGACAAGCGCCGTGTCCGCAGAGATACAGCATCGTCACGCCGCTGTACCCAGACAGGCTTCGGAAAAAATTCTCGACCACGTAATGTAGCTGCCGCCCATTCACATCGCCAACACAGACATCGCCTTTCCATAATGGGCTGGAAGTCAGCTGATCGTGCATATACATCGCAGCATTACATGAGCTGGGCAAATCATCAATCCTGGGATCGTCATACTCCGAAACCCCGATGAATAAAGAATTATTACGTCTCATTTCCCCTCACCCATCAATAAAGCCGTACCGCAACAGGCAGCTCTCCAAAAAGCTCGATCTCGGATGTGCCATCGCGGTTGAATTCCACGCATTCTTTTCCGACCGCTCCATTGGAGAAGCACAGTTGAATCCTGTAACGATCTTCCTCCCGCAGTTCGCTTTCTATGACGAGCAGCGATTCCCCACCGCCCTTATGTCTTGCCGCCGCTCTAAAGGTCTGTGCGGGATCGACATATAAAATTTCCCAATCGTCTCTCAGATCAATGGAACTTTGCGCGAAATCTCCTACATCGGCCGCAAGCATGTAACCAGATGCCTTCCTCAACTCAAACGAGAAAGGACTTCCAAAAGCCATCTCCACAGCATCAACCTCAAGAGCGCAAGGCATCTCGTCAAACTCAAGTATCCCGCTCATTCCAGGAAATACGCCTATTTGCGAAGTCCCAGAAACCGGATTCCCATCAATGTCGAATCCAGATATCCTATAAATACGGCATAAGCTCTGAACCATGTGTGGTCGAAGACAAGCCCCAGACCTCACATCACTCCTCACAAACACACACTCCGGCAAGTAAAAGAAAGCCTCGTCTTCCGTCGGTCGAAGAATACGATCCGGAAAATATCTATCCAGAAAGACTTCCGATGTTGAGGCCATCTCATGCACGGCTGCCAGACGTGGACCATTCACCGGCCTGATACGATCTTCGACATCCGCATTAGGCCGGAACATGGACTGAATTTCCGTCTCGCGGACGCTTCTCTCATGGAAGGAGGCCGGAACCGACGCGCCCGTCATCACCTCATTGTTATCCCAAATACGGGAAACCTCCGTCAGCAGATGAAAATCTTCCAAAATGGCGTCCGCCTGCATAAGATCGACCCCTACCATCGCTCTTTCGCGGATTGTCTCAATGGACGGGTCAAAACTTAAATCATCACGCCATACAGCATGCGCGGCCTTCAGAACACCATCGCTGAAAAAATCAGTTTCCAACGTGCAGCACATCCTTGTTCCTCTCTACCGACTTCCGCATCGTTTTCCGACTCACATCTCCGCACATAA
Organism: Dysosmobacter segnis; assembly: GCA_963590945.1. GTDB lineage: Bacteria > Actinomycetota > Actinomycetes > Actinomycetales > Bifidobacteriaceae > Bifidobacterium. The sequence goes on along the minus strand of CAVAQZ010000063.1, from coordinate 2,393 downwards.
GGCAGCTCTTCTCACAGCCTTGCAACACGCAACTTCGCCATTGTTCAGAAGACGCCGGGCGATCTCATGCTCACATCGGTGAAGCACCCCAAGTTCCCGTTCCATCAGGCTCCTCGGCGATTCCACGATTCCACTTCCCAACCCCAGTTCCATCAGCATCGTCGTTTCCGTCTGCGAATCGCCTTTCAAAACACGGTGCCCCGGTTCCCTTTTACCCCAAACCTGTTTGACAACTGACATATCAAGACACCATCTGCAGATGTTGCGGTCAAACGTTACGGCAGCCATGCAGACCGTAGCATTTCTCCACACAACACGACAGAAAGCATCCCTCCTGACGGGACAATCGTCCAGAAGCCCCAACTTCTGAACGACATATTCATCTAATCGGTTGCAGTAACCATCTGAATCTCCCTCTCGCCGCAATTCCATCACTATGTTCCGTATGGAACATTCATCGAACGCATCCCCCAATCCATCCAAGACATATAAAAGCCCATAGGCCACACTCAGAGCCCGACCAACCTGTTTCTCAATCGCACCATATGACGTGCTCCCATCCGAACGCTTAAGCCTTCGCCGAAGCCTGTCGTATAGCGTCTTTTTCCTCCTTTCCATTACTAGATCTCTGATATTGTTCATATCCGTTTCAGGACCACTTTTCAGAATGTCCTCACACGGCTTCCCCCTACCACTTTCATACTCACCGCTCCGCTCCTTCCACAGTTCTTCAACCAAAAAGACACCAGGAGATTGGCTGCAGACCATTTCCACCTCATTGCACATCTCCAGCCAAGCCTTGATAATCAAAGCGATGTCGTAGACTCTCTCCTCCCGTATTCCACAGAAGTCAATCGCATGTCCTTTCCCAATACGTTTTCCGGCAGAATCAGCCCAGAGAAGCAGGATCTTCATAGTAAGTTCGAGGTGACGCGCACAATCAAGATCGCTATTTAGGCACACAGTCAAATCATCCCTGAGTGCCATATGGACGAATGACCTTCTTGACGTCAGCCGTGCGACCGATCCACTAATTGCCTCTGCGCTGACACTAAACAATGAGTTTGCAATCGATTCCATATCAGTCGATTCATCATCCAGCGAATCAGCCTTCCAGCAACCACTTGCATTAGCTTTCGCATAAAGCATATCCTCAAGTATTCGAGACAGAATCACGGAGGCAATTTGCATCAACCGGAACCCATCCTTATCTTCGATCAACTCATCAAATACAGATGACACACCTGCCGTACAAAACCGTGATTCCATCTGCTGTATGACGCGCCTCACCAGAAACAGCCAACGATTGCTCCGATGTCTGATTTCGAAAGAAATAATCCGCAAACAGATTGCATGATAGATAATCCAAGTGGATATACTCCTTTTCCCATCAGACAGAGTTTCGTCAATCCTTTCGCCGAATGGAGGAAGATTTCTTCTTACAAAGCCTTCGCCATTCCACCAAGGCGTCGTCTGCATCATGAAATCGTCATCGCCTGTCAGACGGGAATTACACACTCTCCTGCGC
>CAVAQZ010000063.1:0-855 GCA_963590945.1 Dysosmobacter segnis | reverse complement strand
CTTTGCCAGAAACTGACTTTGTTTTTCACATCCGTCGATGCCCAACGCCTTCAGAACATCGTCGCCAAGGGAATTCAGGCAACAGTCGAAAAGGGCACCGAGTCTATACCGATTTTTAAAATCCACGGACCACTCATCTTTGATCACAATGGCCGTATTCTCAGGAACTACGAAATCCTCCAATGAATCCATTTCCCACGAGGCAACGCCACCCTCGTCGTTTTCAATCGCTTCCGCCACCTTCTCCGCTACATCCCGTACCACATCCCATAATATTCCGGAATACACTCCAAAAAAATCATCATCGCATCCCCCGTGAACACTCTCGCCATCCCTCCATCGTTCAAAAGCATCTTCACAGGAGACTTGCATTTTTTTCTCGAATACGTCATTCCTCAACATTTCTCCAGCTTTAAGACTGTACAGTACATGCAAATCACGGTAAGCCCGGCCGTCTTTATTCCCGAAAAGTTTCCGCTCGGTAAATTCAATCGCTTTCCGGACAGCGTAAACGAATTTCTCATCGTATTCGACACACATCCGCCTTCTCCTCGGATACGGTTTGAGAATCAACATGACAATTGGAAAGCATAATGTTCAATTCATCGTCTCCGGCAATAACCTACAAGGTCTCGTATAAACGTTGCCATTTCGATGACGACACTCTTTTTTTCGTCGAAAGACCGCCCTTCTTCGACCTTGAATCAGCAACGGCGCCAGTTTTGGGTATCAATTTTTCTCGACACTGATACCCAGCCAACTCATCACACGGCGAAGCGTAAAATTCCACCGTTCCGTCAACACCGGTTCACTGACGTTAAGCACATAACAGAAAATGATGGCCAAGAGTATCGC
>CAVAQZ010000062.1:0-7330 GCA_963590945.1 Dysosmobacter segnis | reverse complement strand
TCTGTACGCCGCGTCCGAGCATTCCTCGGAACAGCTCAAATCGGCCGAGCAGGAATATCTGGACGCCTATGCTCCCGAGGAGATCATGGCGGCCTTGGGCAAATTGTCTCCGGAACGTCGCCAAGTGTTCATCGACACCGCCATAGATGGAAAAACCTACCAGCAGGTCGCCGACGAGCAGGGCGTGAAAATCGGGACGGTGATGAGCCGTCTCAACCGTGCCCGCACGCAGCTCAAGAAGGAGCTTGCGGCCTATGCGAGCGATCAGGGCTATATTCGGTCGGGAAAGGGGAAGACATGAGAGGACCCGTGGAACAGCATGTTTCCATCACCACAACGACTTCCGACGGAACGGTCACGCGTGTGGTGCGCACCAGCGTGCGCATCGGCGAGCCCCGTGTCGAGGGAAATCCGGAATGCTTCGACCCTGAAACCTGCTGTGATGAGCGGGAAAGGGCTTTGATCGCGGCCATGCGGGCCTACCTGCGTCCGAGTCATGCCCCGCAAAGTCTGATAGACAGGCTTGAGTCCACGCTCGACCATTGCTGCAGGGAGCAGTGATCGATATCGTGAAACAATGGAAAACCCCGCGAATCGTTATGATTCCGCGGGGTTTTTGATGCTCTGTGGCGTTATTCACGCCGGCGAGGATCAGGCGTTGGGGCGCTTGCCGTGATTGGCGGCCTTCTTACGACGATCCTTGCGCTTACGTCCGCGCATGCCCATGATTGGACTCCTTTACTTGCGATTAATAAGCCTTCGGGATTATCGCACACCGGCAAGACGTTTGCAAAATTCGGTGTGCGATACGCCGATCAGTCGAGCGCGCCGAGGAACAGGGAAGTGCTTGAGGTTTCGCCGGGCTTGATGACGATCAGGTCGTTGCCGGTGTTGAACGCGTTGGCATATGCCGTCTGAGGCTCGACCGCCACGCCTGCAGGGTGCTGGAACGCGGGGAATTTGGTGCCGGTGCACACTTGGAACGAGGTGATGGTCTCATCTCCTCCGACGCGGACCTTCTTGCCGTCCGCACGGGTGAACACGGCGGTGACGGAACCGTCCGCGGCGTGTTCGAGATCGGTCCATGCGTCGTCGAACGGCTGCTCGGTGAGTAAGGTGTCTCTGCGCAGATCGTACTTGGTTCCGTCCACGGATTCGGTGCCGGTCGGAATGAGATTGTCGTCGACGGTCACATGGGTGTTGGCGGGAAGCGTCAGGCTGCACTTGGCGTTATGCTCGTCGATCTCGTCGCCGTAGCCGTTGAGGCTGTTGGCGAGCCACGGATGAATCGCCAAAGCCCACGGGGCATTGGCGTCGCCGTTGTTGAAGGCGCTGATGGTCAGGTGCAGACCGTCGTCGGCGAGGCTGTATGCGGCGGTCACGACGATATCGAACGGATAGCCGGCCATGTTGGGGGAGCGCCAGGATAGGGTCACGGCGTCTTCCGAGAGCGCCTCGAGTTTCCAGTAGGAGCGGTATCCGTAGCCGTGGATGGCGGTGTTGCGCTCGTGCTCGTCGATCGGAAGCGTGTAGGTCTTGCCTTCGAAGGTGTATTCGCCGCCTTCGATGCGGTTCGGGAACGGGACGAGAATCTGTCCGTGGCAGCAGTTGACGATTTCGTCCGGTCCGAGGGAGACGATCAGGTCGTCGTCCTTGTAGGTGAGTTTGCGCAGCGTTGCGCCGAGTTCGGTGACGATTGCCTTATAATCGCCGTGGGAGATGGAGAATTGCTGTCCGGTGCGGGCAGGCAGGTTTTTGCAGGTCATATAATCACTCCATAGTGCCGCTAAATGTGCCGATAACGATTGTTACCGCTAACAGCCAAGTCTACATTCTCTTTGGAAGGTGTCATGTCAACTTGGTGGCGTGTTGCGCATGCGTCGTCCGCCGGATGGGTGATCGTCGGCGATGTGCGTGGCGGTGCGTGTCGTGCGATGAGCGTGCGCCCGTATGTTCGTGCGTGTTGCGCGAACGGTCGTGCTTTAGCGTTGCGAACGGTCGTGCTTTAGTATTTGGGTGAGGGCTTGTGTGACATGAAAGGCGTCGACTTATGACCAAACGCATCGTATTGGCGGACCCGCGCGGATTCTGTGCAGGTGTGGATCGGGCGATTCTTACCGTGCAGACGATTCTGAAGGCTTCCGCTTCCATCCGAGACAATGGTCTGCCGCCGGTGTATGTGCGTCGCCAGATCGTGCATAACAAGCACGTGGTCGAGGAATTGTCGGCTCAGGGAGCGGTGTTCGTGCAGGAGCTTTCGGAGATACCGGATGAGGCCGCTCGCGCGGGTGTTCCGATTGTTTTCTCCGCGCACGGAGTGTCTCCGGCGGTCAAGGCTGAGGCGCGGTCCCGTGGCATGCATGTGGTCGACGCCACCTGTCCGCTGGTGAGCAAGGTGCACCGCGAAGTGCTGCGTTTCGTCAAGGAGGGTTTCGAGATCGTCTATATCGGCCATAAAGGGCACGATGAAGCCGTGGGTGTGGTCGAAGAGGCTCCGGATCATGTGCATTTGATCGAGCATGAGGCCGATGTGGACTCGCTTGATTTCTCGGAGGACACCAAGCTTGTGCTGCTGACGCAGACCACGTTGAGCGTTGACGAGACCGCCGGCACGATCGCCGCGTTGAAGCGTCGTTTCCCGTGGTTGCAGATGCCGCCGAGCTCCGATATCTGCTATGCCACGTCGAACCGGCAGGGGGCGGTCAAATTGGTGGCCGAACAGTCGGATTGCATGGTGATCGTCGGGTCCGCGAATTCTTCGAATTCCGTACGTCTGATGGAGGTTGCGCAGGAAGGGCTGAATTCGCGTTTCGCGACGGAATCCGCTGCCGATATGGCCGATGGCCGGGGTCGGGCGCATCGTGTCGATGACGCAGCGGAGCTTGACCCTTCATGGTTCGATGGAGTGGAATCCGTGGGCGTCTCCTCGGGAGCCTCCGTGCCGGATGAACTCGTTTCCGGTGTGGTCGAGGCCTTGAGGGGCTTCGGCTATACCGAGGTGACCACCGTCGAGACCATCAAGGAGAATATGCATTTCGTGCTCCCGTCGGAGCTGCGCAAGCCCCGATGACTCTCTCCTGACTCCTGAAGGTCACCAGGTGCCGATAGGCGCGGCCACGGCGTTCAATACAGTGATGAGGTCGTTCGGATTGATGCCGATGGAGAAGCCCCGCTTGCCTCCGGACAGCAGAATCTCGTCATACTGCAAGGCGCTGTCGTCCAGTACGGTCTTGTGTTGCGTGCGTTGACCCAGCGGCGAGATTCCGCCCACCACGTATCCCGATTCGCGCATGGCGACTTTCGGGTCGGCCATGGTCGCCTTCTTCGCGCCTACGGCGGCGGCCAGCGCCTTCAGATCCATATGGCCGCTGACCGGCACCACGCCGACCACACGTTCGGAGCCGGTGTCGGCCATCAGCGTCTTGAACACCTGGTGTTCATCGAAACCGAGCTTGGTGGCGGCCTCGACTCCGTATCCATCATCCATGTGATCGTTGGAATGCGCGTATTCGTAGGTTTTGAATATGACTCCGGCCTTATCCAGTTGCACGGTCGCCGGTGTGGAACCGGCGCCTTTCTCATGCTTCTTCTTACCCATGGCGTCCCATCATAGGACGCTTGTGTGTCCGGTTCCAAGAAGGCGGCACGTATACGGGCATACGAAAGGGGCCTCCACCATGAGGTGAAAGCCCCTACGAGACGCTTAGGAACCTAGCTTACTGGTCGCAAAGGCTCACTCGGAGATCTCGGCGAAGTACAGCAGAGTGCGAACCATGTTGCAGGTGAAGCCGTACTCGTTGTCGTACCAAGAGACGGTGCGGACCATGGTCACGCCGTCAACTTCGTTGACATCGGTCTGGGTCGGGTCGAACACGCCGCCGTGGGTGTCGCCGATGATGTCGGAGGACACGATGCCGTCCTCGTTGTAGCCGTAGAAGTCAGTGGTGGAGAAGGCGGCCTTGAATGCGGCGTTGATCTCGTCCGCGGTGACTTCCTTGTTCAGAACGGTGGTCAGCTCGGTGACGGATCCGTCCGGAACCTGGATACGCTGGGCATGGCCCTGCAGCTTGCCGTTCACGGACGGAACGACCTTGCCGATGGCCTTGGCGGCGCCGGTGGAGTGAGGAATGGTGTTGATCGCGGCGGCACGGTTGTTGCGAGCCTTCGGGAAGCGCGGGCCGTCGAGGATCATCTGGGTGCCGGTGTAGGCGTGGATGGTGGTCATGAAGCCGGCCTTGATGCCCCAGTTCTCGTCCAGCAGCTTGACCATGGCGGCCATGGAGTTGGTGGTGCAGGAACCGGCGGACACGATGGTGTCCTCGGCCTTCAGGATCTCGTGGTTCACGCCGAACACGACGGTCGGGGTGGTCTCGTCCTTGGCCGGAGCGGAGATCAGGACCTTCTTGGCGCCAGCGTTCAGGTGGGCCTGGGACTTCTCTGCGGAGGTGTAGAAACCGGTGCACTCGAGCACGAACTCAACGCCATCGTTCGCAACCCACGGGATGTTGTTGGCGTCCTTCTCGGCGTAGACCTTGTATTCCTTGCCGTCGACCACGATGGAATCGTCGGTGGAGGTGACCTCAACCGGGGTGCCATCGTCATGACGGAAGGTGCCATGGGTGCTGTCGTACTTCAGCAGGTAGGCAAGCATGGACGGGGTGGTCAGATCGTTGATTGCTGCGACCTCGATGTCACCGGCCTGGCCGCCACGAGCCTGCAGCTCGAAGATGCGGCGGAAAGCCAGACGACCGATACGACCAAAGCCGTTGATACCAATCTTAACTGTCATGTAATTCTCCCTTTAGGGTAGGCCTCGCATGTGCCGGGCACAGCGCGGCCATTGTTTACCAACACCGCCCACTTTAATGCGTCACCTGTACTTAGGGCAACGTAGTGCGCATGTGTGTTTCAGAAAAAACGCACGATTTCCGTGAGCGTTCACAACCGGTCGGGTCGCACCGTCAGCGTACAAGCGCGGAGGAGACGGACGTGTCAAGCCCGCCAAGGTCGCCTTCGAAGGTGTGGAATCGCGTGACGAGGGGGAGGGGCGCCTCCATCGGGAAGGTAACGATCAGGGTTCCGTGCCTCACGCTGACCGCTGAGGGATTCCCGCCGGAGAACTCGTTGCTCAGCCCGTTGACCCGTATGCTGCTCATCCGCGCGTCCCGTATCTCGTATTTGAGCCCGATTTCGCTTACTCCTGTGGAGAAATCGCTGTGGGAGAACACGGAGACCATGCGTCCGGGCTTGACGTCGTTTCGTGGAAAGGATATTTCGCCGTCGCAGATGGCGGTCACGATTTCGCCATCGCCGTGCAGGTATCCGGAAGCCCCGCGTTCGGCCAGAAGCGCCATCAGCTGGATATTGGAGATCGTATGGTCGATCCGTCCTCCCAGCGCACCGTATATATGGAACGTGCGCGCCCCGTGCTCCCATCCGATCTTCAGTGCGGACAACAGATCGGGATCGTCTTTCTCGGGCGGCAGGACGATGGTACGATCGCTTTCCGTCGGACGTGCGCCGGTGATCGAATCGAAGTCGCCGACGACGAAATCGACTTCCACGCCGAGCTCGCGGGCGTGGTCCAGTCCGCCGTCCGCGGCGATGACGAAGGAATTCGACGGTATGGAAGGCCGCTGGGCGTAATATTCGCCCGCGCCGAAAATCACGCAGGTGCAGGATGTGCTGGTCATAACCGACCAGTGTAGTGCCCTCAGGGCTGCAATGGATTTCCGTGATGCGTAGACCGTCGGACATTCGGCGACACGCATTGGTCCATGGCTGTGGTAGTATCTACAAGGCTTGAGAAATCAAGAAAGCGGGACATCCCCACCTGGAAGCCTTTCATGGCCTCGGGTTCAGGCATAAGCCTTCCGGCTGATAACGGTCGGAGACGGGCCGTATAGGCTCGTAGCAGATGATACACCGCCCGTAGGGCGTGGTCACGTGTGCCTTGGACGACGAGTGCTTTGTGGGTTTCCGTTGGAATGGTTCCGCTGAATGGAACATGAGGATTGGAGTCATCATCAGCGACGAACCACGCATTAACGACGAGATTCGCGTCTCCCAGGTGCGTCTGATCGGGCCGAAAGGCGAGCAGGTGGGAGTCATCGCGACTTCCGTCGCACTGAACCTGGCAAAGGAAGCGAACCTCGATCTCGTCGAGGTGGCGCCCAACGCGAAGCCTCCGGTCGCCAAGCTCATCGATTACGGCAAGTTCAAATACAACGAGAAGATCAAGGCTCGTGAGGCGCGTCGTAACCAGAGCACCGCGGAAATCAAGGAGATCCGTTTCCGCCTGAAGATCGACGACCACGACTTCGAAGTCAAGAAGGGCCATGTTGTACGCTTCTTGAACGGTGGAGACAAGGTCAAGGTCACCATCATGCTGCGAGGCCGCGAGCAGTCCCGCCCGATCGGCGGTGTCGAATTGCTGCAGCGTCTTGCAAGCGAAGTGGAGGAGTACGGCACAGTCGAATCCGCCCCGAAGCAAGAGGGCCGCAACATCATCATGACGCTTGCGCCGAAGGGTAAGAAGGTCCACGCCCAGTCCGAGCAGCGTCGTCGTGGCGACCAGTCCCGTGCCGAACGCCAGGCACGCCAGGCCGCTCGACTGGCGGCAAAGCAGGAAGCCCAGGCTCAGGCAGCTGCTGAAGCCAAGGCCGCAGTGGAATCCGACAAACCAGAGACTTCCGAAACGAAGTAACAAACAAGGAGGGCAGCAATGCCGAAGATGAAAACTAATTCCGCCGCTTCCAAGCGCGTCCGCGTGACTGGTTCCGGCAAGCTGATGCACGCTGGCTCCGCTATGCGTCACAACCTCGAGCACAAGTCCGCTCGTAAGCGTCGTGAGCTGAAGGCCGACGGCGTCGTGGCCACTTCCCAGGTCAAGGGCCTGAAGAAGATGCTCGGTCGCTGAGCGCGGCGAGAGTCAACAAGATAAGACTTAATAGAAAGCTGAGGAATCAAATATGGCACGTGTCAAGCGCGCAGTGAACGCCCACAAGAAGCGTCGCGTTGTTCTTGAGAGGGCTTCCGGTTACCGTGGACAGCGCTCCCGTCTGTACCGTAAGGCCAAGGAGCAGCTGCTTCACTCCTTTACCTACAACTTCCGCGACCGTAAGGCTCGCAAGGGAGACTTCCGCAAGCTGTGGATCCAGCGCATCAACGCTGCCGTCCGCGCCGAAGGCATCACCTACAACCGCTTCATCCAGGGCCTGAACCTCGCCGGCATCGAACTTGATCGTCGCGCTCTGGCTGAGCTGGCCGTTTCCGATCCGGAGACCTTCAAGGCCATCGTCGAGCAGGCCAAGGCTGCTCTTCCGGCTGA
>CAVAQZ010000061.1:0-7707 GCA_963590945.1 Dysosmobacter segnis | reverse complement strand
GGTAAGCGCCATGTCAACTCCCTCGCCCCTTCTGATTTCCTCAGTGTACTGCATGAGGGAAGGGCAGTTCGCTGACATAAGTCACATCACAGGCGGCATCATTGCGGAAGATTCATGAAACCGGTGGATTTCAGATAGTTCTTCCCCGCGGTGATGTCGTATTGGATCAGCTTGTAATCCTCAAGCAGCTGCTCGGTCTCGTCGTCGAAATCCGATTCGGCCATGGGCTCGCCATCGGAATTCAGATAGATGTTCTGACCTTCCGGAATACGATCCCATCCTTGGATGTTGTTGACGACAGGCGGTTCCATGGCCGCGATCTTGGAATGCATGCGCGTAAGGAACGCCAGGTACGGCGACACCTTGGCGTTCATATGTTCGGCGGCCTGGGCCACGAAGAAGTTCGGCGACGAATACTCGGCGTTGGAAATCTGGTTCCCCGCGGATTCGGACGCCTTGTTGGACCAGATGAAATAGTCGGTCAGGTGCAGGTCGAGCGAATTGTCGTCGTCCTCGCTGGCCGTGGAATAGATTCCGGGCAGATGGTCGCCGTAGAAGACCACGGTGATCGGCTTGTCGATCTTGTCGAGTTCGTCGAGGAACTCCTGCGTGGCCGTGTCCGTCAATTCCACGCCCTTGGCGTAGGTTTCGATCGATTCGGTCTCGTCCTCCTCGAGCGGCTGCGAGGAATCCGTGGAGCTCACCTTGAACTCGTTGTTCTTATACCAGTTCTTGTACGGCATGTGGTTCTGCATGGTGATGACCTGCAGGAACTGGTTTCCGTCGGTTTTGCGCACTTCCTCGAGCGTGCTCTCGTAGGTGGCCTCGTCGGAGACATACGGGGAGTCGTCGATCTTGTCCTGATGGGAGATGATGTCATCGCCCTGAAGCGTGTAGAAGTGGGAGAAGCCGAACTTCTTATAGTTGGTGGCACGCGAGTACATGGACGGCTCATACGGATGCAGACCGATGGAATTCTCCGCCGATCCCCACATCTGGTTGATGGTCGGCGTCCAATGCTCGGTCGGTACGAGCTGCTGGTACGGACTGGTCAGCGACGAATCGAAATTCGCCATGGACAGGCCCGTCAATCCCATGTACTCAAGATTCGCCGTTCCTCCGCCATAACCGGAGGAAAGCATCAGTCCGGACGTGGTGGATTCCTTCACGGAACGGATGTTGGGCATCGCGTCCTTGCTGACCTTCAATCCCGGAACGCGGGAGGGGTCCGAGAACGATTCGGACAGTACGTAGATCACCGTGCTGTCGGTCATGTTCGCGCCACGGGTCTCGTTGATCTCCTCGGCCGCCTTCTCGTAACGGGCGGCGACCTCCTTCATGGTCTCCTCGCTGTAATCGCTCGGCTCCGACATGACTTTCGGGTTGAGCTGGCGCACGAAGGAGACGACGGGACCATTGCGCTGGGCGTCGTATACGGAATCCCACATGGACGGCGTGTCTCCCATCGCGCGGGACATCGTATACGCCCAGGAATCCACCGTGCCGACCTGAGCGACGTACAAGCCGAGTCCAAGGCTCGGCAGGATGATCAGCAACAGTCGGATTACCGCGGCGAGGCCAGGATTGGCGCTGCGAATCATGCGCCCATGGCGTGCGTCGATATGGTTGAGGAATATCGACAACGCCAGAAACAGCGCGAAGACCGCGACCGCGGCGGCGATCATGATCGGCGCGTTCGACGGCATGAAACTCATCAGATTGCCGGTGTTCGATCCAAGGAAGTTCAGGTCGGACGGCAGGATCGCCTCATAGCGAATCTCCACCTTGAACCGTTCGATCACGGCTATGACGATGGCGACTCCCATCAATATCGGCGTGGCCACCCAAAAACGGTTGAACAGCATGAGCAGCACAAGATAGATGAGCCCGACCATGATCATGTTCAGGAAAAAGACGAAATTGCATGACGTGAACATTTTGAGCAGCATGTCACCAAGCCCGTTCAGTGGGCTGGAAAGCTCGACTCGGGTGCTCGAAAGCGTCACGCCCCACTGCAATACGGCGAGCGCGAGAAAATCGAACAGCAGGAACAGCGGCGCATATGCCCGCCATGTGAATTCCTTGTGTTTGCGCTGCTTTGCTTCAGTGGAACCCACGGCTATGGTGAGTTCTTCAATCCGCTCGTCGCCCACGTTCACTTCCGTCACGCGATATTCCTAACTTTTGTCCGTTTGCAAAGCCTTATTCTCATACACGTGTCTGTGAGAAGGCAATATGTTCGCTGTTTTCTTTTCGATTCTTCCGAATGTACGCGCGACGCGAACAATCGCTACGGGGATTCTACCGGTTCTCCCCGCCGCGGCAATCCGAGCATAATCCGAACACCTCGACCGTATGGGATGCGATGGAGAACCCATGCCTGTTCGCGATGCCGCGCAGCCAATCCTCGCTGGGAGGGTCGATCTCCACGGTTTTTCCGCATGACGTGCATACCAGATGATGGTGGTGCCCGTCGTCTCCGCACAGACGGAACAGCTGCTGGCCGTCGAGACGCACCGTATCGGCGCGCCCCGAATCGGCCAGAGCGTTCAGCTGACGGTATACAGTGGCCAGGCCGATATGTTCGCCCTCGTCTTCCAGCCGACGATGCAGGTCCTGTGCGGAAATGAATTCGTCGTTGTCTTTCAGGGCTTCGCGGATGGCGTCTTTCTGTCGGGTCTGGCGCACTACATGTTCACTCATTGGCTACGAGGTCAGTCCTTTTTCAAATCGTCCCAGCAACCGGTGGCTTCGAGATCGGCCACGGTTCGTGCGGTGTCGTCGGTCAGCACGGTGATGTGGCCCATCTTACGGTCGTGCCGCATCGACGCCTTGCAGTAGTCGTGAACGTTCCACTCGGGATGGTCCGCGATGAGCGCGCGTGTCGGCTCGATGTGCTGGCCGAGCACGTTGACCATGACGGCCGGCTTGAGCAGTTGCGGCTGTTCCAAAGGCCATCCGCAGATTCCGCGCACATGCGCGTCGAACTGGTCGAAGGAGCAGGCTTCGATGGTGTAATGTCCGGAATTGTGCGGGCGTGGCGCCAGCTCGTTGACGATGACCTCGCCGCTTTCGGTGACGAACAGTTCGATTGCGAGAATGCCGGCGAGCTTGAAGCCTTCCGCCAGGCGCAACGCGAGATCGTGCGCTTTCCCGGCCACTTCGTCGCTCACTTCCGCCGGGGCGATGGTCATGTGCAGGATGTTGTTGCGATGCTCGTTGCGCACGATGGGGAACGTCACGTAATCGACGCCGTTGCCGGCCACGAGGATGCTGGCCTCGAACGCGAAATCGACGAATCCCTCAAGGATGCTCGCGGGGAACGTTCCGTCGGCGATGGTCCGGGAGCGCACCTGCTCCAAATCGGATTCGGATTTGAGCACGCTCTGTCCGTGCCCGTCGTAGCCGCCGGAGCGGGTCTTCAATACGGCGGGATAGCCGATCTCCTCCAACGCCGATTCGAGTTCCTCCACACTGTTGACGGCCTTCCATGGCGCGGTCGGCGTTCCGTGGTCGTTGACGAACTGCTTCTCGTTGACGCGGTCCTGCGTGACGCGCAGCAGATCGGTGCCTTGCGGAGCCGATGCCAGGGAGCGCACTTCGTCGATGGCGTCGGCGTTCACGTTTTCGAACTCGTAGGTGAGCACGTCGGACTTCTCGGCGAGCTCACGGATGGCCGCGGTATCGTCGTAATCGGCGGTCACCTGAAAATCGGCCACCTGCGCGGTGGGGCAGTCCGGCGTCGGATCGAGTACGCCCACGCGGAATCCCATGTAGCGTGCGGAAAGCGCCATCATGCGGCCGAGCTGGCCGCCACCGACGATGCCGATGGTGGAGCCGGGCATCAAACGTTCGATACGTCCGTTGGTTTCCTCAGACAAGCTGGGCATTGGATTCGGCCACCTTTTCCTTCAAAGAGTCACGATATTCCTGCAGCGCCTGAGCCAGACGATCATCATTGGTGCTCAGGATGCTGACGGCAAGCAGACCGGCGTTCGTGGCGCCGGAATTGCCGACCGCGGTGGTGGCAACGGGAATGCCGCCCGGCATCTGCACGATGGACAGCAGGGAATCCCATCCGGAAAGCGCATGGGAGCGCACCGGAACACCGATCACCGGCAGCGTGGTCTGCGCCGCCACCATGCCGGGCAGGTGGGCCGCGCCGCCGGCGCCGGCGATGATGACCTTCAGGCCGTTGGCACGCGCCTCATGCGCGAACTCACCCATGAGTTCAGGGGTGCGGTGGGCGGAAATCACCTGCTTCATATACGGCACATCGAACTTGTCGAGCATCTCGCAAGCGTGCTTCATGGTTTCCCAATCGCTCGCCGATCCCATGATCACCGCGACTTCGGGCTTATTGTCTGCCATCAAGGACCTCCGAAAGAATCCAATAGAACATGTTCCAGAACACCGTTTACTTTACGCAATCGGCTAGATGTGCAGAACGATCTTGCCGAAAACGTCTCCGTCGATCATCTTTTTGAAGGCCGTCGGGGCGTCGTCAATCGTGTAGACGGAATCGATGGCGGGGTGCAGGTCGGCGTGTTCCACGAATCTGAGCAAGCGGGCGAAATCGTCACGCGACCCCATGGTGTTGCCTTGCACGCGAATATCCTGGAAGAAGATTCTCGTAAGTTCCGCCCCCGGCTGGTCTCCGGTGGTGGCGCCGCAGATGGCGATGACGCCTCCCGGACGCACCGACTTCACGGAATGGCTCCATGTGTCCGCGCCCACGGATTCGATGACGGCATCGACCTTGCGCGGCAACCTGGCGCCCGATTCGAAGACCGCGTCCGCCCCGATCCGCAAAGCCCTCTCACGCTTGTCTTCACTGCGCGATGTGACGAACACTTCCAATCCGGCCGCATGGGCGAGCTGGATCGCCGCGGTGGACACGCCTCCGCCCGCCCCCTGGATGAGCACCGTATCCCCCGGCTTGACGTTCGCCGACGTGAACAACAGCGAATAGGCGGTCAACCAGCTGGTACCCAACGCCGCGGCCTCGTCAAGACCGAGGTTTTTCGGCTTGGCGAACACGTTGGCGCTGGGCACCTGCACGTATTCGGCCATGGTTCCCGCATATTTCTCGGAAAGGATGGTGCGCCGCTCCCCCGGCATCACACCGGAGCCATCCGTTCCCACAAAGGTGTACAACACCACTTCGCTGCCGGCCTTGAGCCCTTTGCGCACGGGAATGTCGTCCTGCAGGACGCCGGCGGCGTCGGTGCCGAGAACCATGGGGGTGGCTTCGGCGGAAAGCCCGACGCCCTGCAGACTCCAGACATCATGATGGTTCACGCTCGCCGACGCAACCCGAATGGTGGACCAGAACGGCTTCTCCTGCGGCTGCGGCAACTCACCCACCTCAAGCACGCTCAACGGATCGTCATTGTTCACACCTGCGGCGTATACGGCTTTCATGGTTCCGCTCCTTCGTGGATTCGTTCGAACATGGTATCCCAACGTTTCCATTGTGCCTTAGTTGAGAAGACTTTGCAGTCATTTACCCGTAAACGCCCCCAAAATGACCTATGGTGGGATAGTATTTCGCCGTTGATACGGCACGGCAGAGGAAGGGTAGTTGCGAAATATGACCGTCGGCATGCTGGAATCGATACACTCCCCCGCGGATGTGCAGGCGCTCACCCCACAACAGCTCGAATCCCTGTGCGGCGAAATTCGTTCCACTCTGCTCGACTACGGTCTTGAATACGGCGGGCATATCGGCTCGAATCTCGGCATCGTCGAACTCACCGTGGCCCTCCACCATGTGTTCGACTCGCCGCGGGACCGCTTCATCTTCGACGTGTCGCACCAAAGCTACGTGCATAAGATGCTCACCGGACGCGCCTACGCGTACACCGACGAAACGCGGTTCGGCGAGGTCACGGGATTCACCAACCCCGAGGAAAGCGAACATGATTCGTTCGTGCTGGGGCATACCGGAACTTCGATTTCCCTGGCATGCGGACTCGCGAAGGCGCGCGATCTGATGGCAGGCACCACGCAATCAAGCGGAATCGGTAATGTGGTCGCCATCATCGGAGACGGGGCGTTGAGTTCCGCGACCGCCTTCGAAGGGCTCAACAACGCCGCGGAACAGGGCGGCAATATCATCATCATCGTCAACGACAACGAAATGTCGATCGCTGAGGATTTCGGCGGAATGTACGGACCGTTGGCGAAACTGCGGCGCTCCGGTGGCACCGCGCAACCGAATCTGTTCGAAGCGTTCGGGCTTGACTACCGGTATGTGGAGCGGGGCAACGACGTGAACGCGCTCGCCGAAGAGCTCCAGGCCATCAAAGACATCGACCATCCGATCGTGCTGCACGTCCATACCGTCAAGGGGCTTGGTTTCGCGCAGGCCACGAAGTCACAGGGCGATTGCGGAGACGGAGATCCTGCCAGCCGCCTGCCGTACGCGGGCCGGTGCGAAGCCAATCATTGGCAGGATCCGCAAAGCGACTTCGCGAAGCCGTTGGGTGCGCGAAAATACTACGGCCAGATGGCCATGGCCGCGCTCGAAGCCCGATTCGAACAGGAACCGGGACTGACCGTCATCTCCCCCGCCACCCCGCGGTCGAACGGCATCACGCGGGAATGGCGCAGACGCGCAGGCAGCCATTACGTCGACACCGGCATCGCGGAAGAGCACGCTGCCGCGTTCGCCGCGGGAATAGCGAAGGCCGGGGGACGTCCCGTGCTGGCCACCTCGGCGACCTTCTTCCAACGCATGTACGACCAACTGCATCAGGAACTCGCGCTGAACCATGTTCCCGCCACGCTGCTGATTTTCGGATCAGGTATTTCCGGCACCGACAACACGCATTCCGGAGCCTTCGACATAACGCAGTTCTCCAATATTCCGGACATGACATGCCTTGCCCCGACCAGCGGCGAGCAGATGCTTGATATGCTCGCATGGGCCACGGGACCGACCGAACATGGCGTGGTGGCGATCCGCGTGCCCGGCGAGCCCATTCTTCAGATGGAACGCGATTCCCTCATGGCGTTCGATCCCGCAGAACGCGCCTATGCCTATGAACCGGTCATTCCCGCCATCATCGCGGGCGAATGCCCGTTCGCGCATTACCAGATACTGAAAGCAGGTAGGGATATAGCGGTTCTCTGCGTAGGCGATTCCGTGGCCCTCGCCGCGCAGGTGGCCGAGCTTTTGGATGACGGTCCGGAGAAACGCAACACCACACTGGTATCGGCCACGCAGTATTCCACGCTCGACGAAGAGGCGCTGGCCATGCTGGCAAACGGCCATCGTATCGTGGTAACGCTGGAAAACGGACAGCTGGAAGGCGGCTGGGGGCATAAGGTCACCGCTTTCTACGCGAACGCGCGCAATGAAAAAGCCAATGCCGTGCGGGTGCTGAATTTCGGAGCCGCCAAGGAGTTCACGGATCGGGTGCCTCTCTCCGAACTCAACGAACGTTACGGCTTGACTCCCGAACAGGTCGTGTCACGTATCGAACAGGCGCTTGGCACGTTGTAAAAACGTTCCGTTGAGGCCATGTTTCGAATGTTCCCGGATGGTCGAGACCACCCGGGAACACCAGCATCGAAAAACAACTGTCGTGATCCAACATACCCGGATCACGATGATGCAGGCCGTTCATCTTCATTCGCCGGGGCGTCTGCGATGGCCCGCCATCGCGGCGAGCGGCTTGGGAACGAACTCCTCGTCCTCCT
>CAVAQZ010000060.1:0-7951 GCA_963590945.1 Dysosmobacter segnis | reverse complement strand
GATCCTTGGTCATTTGGCCACCTTCGACGGTGGAGACGATGACCTTTTCCAAGGTCTGCGCGAAATGCTTGACTTCAGGGGTTCCGTCAAGATCGGCGCGGTGGCGGAGGCCCCCGGTCCAAGCGAAGATCGACGCGATTGGATTGGTGGACGTCTTTTCGCCCTTCTGCCAACGACGGTAATGTCGGGTCACCGTACCGTGAGCGGCTTCGGCTTCGACGGTCTGTCCGTCGGGGGTCATCAGCACGGACGTCATAAGTCCCAGTGAGCCGAATCCCTGTGCCACGGAATCGGACTGGACGTCGCCGTCGTAGTTCTTGCATGCCCAAATGTAGCCGCCGTGCCATTTGAGCGAGCTGGCGACCATGTCATCGATCAGACGATGCTCATAGGTCAATCCGGCGGCTTCGTACTTGTCTTTATATTCGGTTTCGAACACTTGCGCGAAGATGTCCTTGAATTGACCGTCGTAGGCCTTGAGAATCGTGTTCTTCGTGGACAGGTATACCGGATAGCCGCGCATGAGCCCGTAATTGAAGCAGGCACGGGCGAAGCCTCGGATGGAATCGTTCACATTGTACTGGACCTGAGCCACGCCGCCATCCGCACCGTAGTTGTAGACGACGTGTTCGATGGGCTCGGAACCGTCTTCCGGAGTGAATGTGACGGTCAGGGTACCCGCTCCGGGAATCTTGAAATCGGTGGCCTTGTACTGGTCTCCGAAGGCGTGGCGCGCCACGACGATCGGTTTGGTCCAACCCGGAACCAGACGCGGCACATTGCTCATGACGATCGGCTCGCGGAAGATAGTGCCGCCGAGAATGTTGCGAATGGTCCCGTTGGGGGACTTCCACATCTTCTTCAGGCCGAATTCCTCGACTCGGGCCTCGTCCGGTGTGATGGTGGCGCACTTGACGCCGACATGCTCGCGCTGAATGGCCTTGGCGGCGTCGACGGTCACCTGATCGTCGGTGGCGTCGCGGTTCTCGATGCCCAGATCGTAATAGTCGAGATCGATGTCGAGATACGGCAGAATCAGACGATCCTTGATGTCTTTCCAGATGACGCGGGTCATCTCGTCGCCGTCGAGTTCGACGACCTTTCCTTCGACCTTGATTTTGGCCATGGGTGCCCTCCTGTCGGAATTGAGGATGATGCTCCCGTCTTATATCATTCGTGTTAATTTCATGCGCGTATGTCCAAAATCGTGGAGACACGCAGTGGCCGCATGGGTCGGGCGCGTGTCATTGCTGAGCATTAGCCTTGAAGTCATGTCTCAGGAAATTGAAATCGGTTTGGGCAAGAAGGGTCGTCTGTCTTATTCGCTGGATGACGTTTCCATTGTTCCCTCTCGTCGTACTCGTGATCCGCAGGATGTGTCCATCTCCTGGCAGGTCGATGCCTATGAATTCGATGTGCCGGTCATCGGCGCACCCATGGATTCGGTGACCAGCCCGGCCACCGCCATAGCCATGGGCAAGATGGGGGCTCTCGGTGTGCTTGACTTGGAAGGCCTGTGGACCCGTTACGATGATCCGCAGCCGCTGCTCGATGAGATCGCGCAGCTGCCTTCGGAGACCGCCACGGAACGCATCCAGCAGATTTACGCCGAGCCGATCAAGCCGGAACTCATCGTAGAACGTCTGCATGAAATCCGCGATGCCGGCGTCACCGTGGCTGGAGCGCTTTCGCCCCAGCGTACCCAGGACTATTATTCGACAGTGCTCGAGGCGGGAGTGGATCTGTTTGTCATCCGCGGCACCGTGGTGTCCGCCGAGCACGTGTCCGTCGATCATGAGCCGTTGAACCTGAAGAAGTTCATCTACGATCTCGACGTACCCGTCATCGTCGGTGGAGCCGCCAACTACACCGCGGCCCTGCATCTGATGCGCACCGGCGCCGCGGGCGTTCTGGTCGGTTTTGGCGGCGGAGCCGTTTCCGCGAACCGTAACACCATCGGCGTCCACGCTCCGATGGCCACCGCGATCGCGGATGTGGCCGAAGCCCGTCGCGATTACATGGATGAATCCGGCGGCCGCTATGTGCAGGTGATCGCGGACGGCGGCATGGGGGACTCGGGCAGTTTCGTCAAGGCTTTCGCCCTTGGCGCGGATGCGGTCATGCTTGGTTCGCCGCTGGCCCGTGCCGAGGAAGCTCCCGGACAGGGCATGCATTGGGGGACTGAGGCCCGCCATCAGACGTTGCCGCGCGGCTTCCGTACGAACGTCGGTACCGTCGGAACGCTGAACGAGGTGATGTTCGGACCGAGTCATAAGGCCGACGGCACCACCAACTTCGTCGGAGCGCTCCGCCGTGCGATGGCCACCACCGGTTACGTGGATCTCAAGAGTTTCCAGCGTTGCCCGGTCACGGTGACGCCGGGACGCTGACATCCAGCGTTTTCGCAGCAAGTTATCCACATATCCACAGATGTCCCCCGGTCGCTTGACGGGGGACATTTTTTTATGACTTAATGGAGATACCCCCTCGCAAGGGTGAGAGGGGGCTTAAGAGTAAAGGAAGCCATAATGAAGGGTTCGAATGAAAAATCTCCTCCTTGCGGTGTGGGGCATCTCCCGGATGAAGGGGACGTGGATGCCTATGCGGAAGGGTTTGAGGAAAGCGATGCCGCGGGACTGGATGGCAACATCCCCTCATCCGGTCTCGATGATCTGCTTTCGTTTGACGATCAGGCCTGCGAACGTTGGCGACGGATGATCGATCGTCCGAAGGAAAAACTTCCCTCATACAACGGCGAACTTGAAGCGGAGATGTCCGGAGTCAAGGTTCCGTTTCATGTCGTCAGGGTCGACAATCAGGTATGGGACGCCGAACAGGCATATTATCTGGCCTTGCTGGCCGCGCGAATCGCATGTGACGTCATCGATGTTTTTCGAGGGCGCCAAAGGCCGGCCCGGGTGGAGCGTGTGTTGACGGTGGAATGTATGAAGAGGCTCAGAGCCGCGTCCGAGCTTATGATCGGACATATGCGGGAGGATGCGCGACTCTACGCGAAGATAGGCATGCTTCCGATCAGCGTGTCCTGCGTGGACGGCTGGCTGGTGAATCCGTCGAAATTCGAATGTTCCGTTCTGCTTCGCATAGGTGAGACCCGAATCAACTGCAATACGTCGTTTATTTTCAAAGGATCCGTTTGGAAATGCGCCGTGGCTGACTTCGGATAAAGTCCACATGGACGCCCCTTGGGCTGAGATCCCTGAAAACGGCCTCGTAGAACCGCTCGCAGGGGTCTCAGCGTGCCTTGGGGCACCTGCAGCTACTATAGGAACTCATGTTGCGAGAATTTATACCGGAGCCTGCCTATAGCACCACGGATGAGGATACCGTCTATGCGCTTCTGTCGAGGAGGGCCGAACGGAACCCGGATGATTTGATCGCCCAGTGGCAGGATGACGAGTCTCGCCGTTGGCATGATGTGACCGCAGGCGAGATGCTCGAACGGGTGCGGTCCGTTGCCCGTGGCCTTATGGGATTGGGCGTCAAGGCCGGGAGCATGGTCGTGATATATTCCCCCACACGCTACGAGTGGGGGGTGGTGGACTTCGCGTGCGCCGCAATCGGTGCGGTCAGCGTGCCCGTGTATGAGACGGATTCGGCCAAGCAGGCGGCCTCCATCATCGAAGAGGTGGAGCCTGTCCTGGCGTTCGCGGGGGATTCGGAGCATTTCCGCACATTGGAACAGCTTCGAGATGAGAATGACAGTCTTGAGTACGTGTTCAATTTCAGTACGGACGGGCTTGATGCGGTGGTCGGTTTCGGACAGGGCATCGGCGACGACGCCCTTGATGAGGCCATATCGCGTGTCAAAGCGGATGACATGCTCACCATCGTCTACACTTCCGGTTCGACGGGCAAGCCCAAAGGCGCCATGCTGTCGCACCGTAATTTCACCCACATCGTGCTTAACGGCTACATCATCCTCGACGAGATGCTGTACCAGCCGAACCGTTTGATGCTGTTTCTGCCATTGGCGCATTGCTTCGCCAGATACATTCAGTACGTCGCGATCGGCGGACAGGGCGTCGTGGGGTATCTGCCGGGAGCCAAACATCTGCTTGCCGATCTGCGAAGTTTCAAGCCGACGTACCTGCTGGGTGTCCCACGTGTGTTCGAGAAGGTGTACAACGCGGCATCGCAGAAAGCGGGTGCGGGCTTCAAAGGGCGTGTGTTCGCCAAGGCGTTCGATCATTTCGTGCGGTGGTCGAAGGACTCTCAGGAGACGGGGCGTCACTCCGCGGCGTCCCGCCTCGAACATTCGTTCTTCATGTCGACCGTGGGCAAATCCATCCGTTCCGCCCTCGGACCGAACATGCGCTACCTGGCGTGTGGCGGAGCGCCCCTCAACGTCGATCTCGCGCACTTCTTCAATGGCATGGACGATATCACGTTCATACAAGGCTACGGCATGACCGAAACCGCGGCCCCGATGATCGTCAATTGGCAGAATGCCAATAGGGTCGGTTCCGTAGGCAAGCCCGGCCCCGGCATGGGAGTCAGGACCGATGACGATGGTGAATTGCAGGTGATGGGGCCGAACGTTTTCCTCGGATATTACAAGAAGCCCGAATTGACGGGGGACGTCAAGATGCCCGATGGTTGGTTGCGCACAGGCGATTTGGGAACCATCGACGATGACGGTTTCGTGTATATCACGGGCCGTAAGAAGGACATCATCATCACAGCCGGAGGCAAGAACGTCAGTCCGGCGCCTTTGGAGGATGTTATCAACACCTGTCCGATAGTATCCCACAGCGTGGTGGTCGGTGACGGGAAGCCGTTCATCGGCGCTCTTATCGAGCTTGATCCCGAAATGGTCGGTTCCTGGCTTGAGCATCAGGGACTGGATGCGAACATGCCTATGGAACAGGTGGCGAAGAACGACGCGGTGCGAGCCTTCGTGCAGCAATACGTGGAGAAGGCCAACGCGAATGTGTCTCGTGCCGAGTCGGTCCGCAAGTTCGTGATTCTGGATGAGGAATTCAGCCAGGAGAAAGGGACCCTGACCGCCAGTATGAAGGTGGTCCGGCCCAAGGTTCTGCTGCGGTACGAGAACGTCATCGAAGATGTGCTGTATGCGCCGAAGGTCTCGAACAGGCCGTTGCCGAAGACCGTGCAGATTCTC
The DNA here is from genome assembly GCA_963590945.1 of Dysosmobacter segnis. Lineage (GTDB taxonomy): Bacteria > Actinomycetota > Actinomycetes > Actinomycetales > Bifidobacteriaceae > Bifidobacterium. The sequence goes on along the minus strand of CAVAQZ010000060.1, from coordinate 2,808 downwards.
GAACGTACCACCGAGACGGTCAAGCAGGCGTCGGAAAGCATGCGCCAGGCTTCCGAATCGATGAGCCCGAAGGTCCGTCAGGCATTTGATACCATGCAGGATAGAATCAAAAAACAAGCCGAGGAAGCGCCGTCCGCGGATACGGATCGTGTCGAATCCTCGGAAACTGGTGAAACCAACAATTACGAGGAGCGATAATCTTGGCAATTCGCGAAATCCGAGTCGTGCCCGATCCGGTGCTGCGCACACCTTGCGATCCAATCAAGGAAATCACGCCGGCAGTGCGTCATTTGGTGCAGGATCTGCTTGATACCGTGGATGATCCCGGACGGGCCGGGCTCTCCGCCAACCAAATCGGTGTGAGCCTGCGTGCGTTTTCCTACAACATCAACGGCGAAATCGGATATGTGCTTAACCCGGTGCTCGAGGAGACGAGCGGCGAACAGTACGGAGACGAGGGATGCCTGTCCGTGCCGGGACTGTGGTATAAGACCCGTCGTGCCGATTATGCGCGTGTGCGCGGCATTGACCTCGACGGCAACGTAGTCGTGCTGGAAGGCCATGGCATCATGGGCCGTATGTTGCAGCATGAGACCGACCATCTTGACGGGCATGTGTACCTCGACCGTCTCGAAAAGGAAGAGCGACGTGAGGCCATGCGCTATATGCGCAACCGCGCCGACAAGTAACGGCATCCGTAGCCGGCAAAACCTCATGGGGTCCCGTCTTGATGAAAGACGGGACCCCATGGTATCTTCGTAACTTGTGTGCCAACCGGCGAGAAGTCCTGTCGCGGGGATTTCAGACCACCCATTATCGTCAACCGGCATGCAAAGAATTCGCGTCATGTTCGCGACGGCCTGTGTCGGTCGGCCGCACTTCGGTGGGGCTGCACGCAGGAACGCATGACCAGGCAAAAACCGACAAGAAAGAGGTAGCGATACCATGGCTCAGATCAACATGAGCGATATGCTGAAGGCAGGCCTGCACTTCGGCCACCAGACCCGTCGTTGGAACCCGAAGATGAAGCAGTTCATCCTCACCCAGCGCAACGGCATCCATATCATCAACCTGTTCAAGTCGCTCGATATGATCGACAAGGCCTATGACTTCATCAAGGCCACCGTCGCCCACAACGGCACCGTGCTGTTCGTCGGCACCAAGAAGCAGGCTCAGGAAGCCGTTGCCAACCAGGCCACCCGCGTGAACATGCCGTATGTGTCCGAGCGCTGGCTCGGCGGCATGCTGACCAACTTCCAGACCGTGTCCAAGCGAGTCTCCCGTCTCAAGGAGCTCGAAGAGATGGACTTCTCCGATGTGCGCGGCTCCGGCCTGACCAAGAAGGAGCTGCTGCTCCTCGAGCGCGAAAAGGACAAGCTGGCCAAGCAGCTGGGCGGTATCCGCAACATGAACCGCACTCCGTCCGCCATGTTCGTCGTCGACGTCAACAAGGAATCCCTGGCCGTCGAAGAGGCTCACAAGCTGGGCATCCCGGTTGTGGCCATCGTCGATACCAACGCTGATCCGGAGTCCGTTGAGTACCCGATCGCAGCCAACGATGACGCCATCCGCGGCATCGAAATGCTGACCAGCCTCATGGCTGACGCTGTTGCCGAAGGCCTGCTGGAGCGTTCCGGCAAGGCCGCCAAGGCTGAGGGCGAAACCGAGCAGCCGATGGCCGCTTGGGAGAAGGAGCTTCTCACCGAGGGCGCTCCGGTCGCCGAGGCCCCGGCCGCCGAAGCCGAAGGCGAAGCCAAGGCTGAGTGAAACCATCCTCTATGATGGGAGGTGTCGTGCCTCCCATCATCAGGGGCATCATCACATTTTCAGAGGAGACATATCAATGGCAGCAATCACTGCAGCTCTGATCAAGCAGGTGCGCGAGGAAACCGGCGCCGGCATGATGGACGTTAAGAAGGCTCTGACCGAGGCTGAGGGTGACGTGGCTCGCGCCAAGGAAATCATCCGTGCCAAGGGCATCCAGGCCGCTGGCAAGCGCGAGGGCCGCAAGGCTCAGGAAGGCACCATCGCCTCCAAGGTCGTGGAATCCTCCAACGGCCAGACCGGTTACGCCGTCGAGCTCAACTCCGAAACCGACTTCGTGGCCAAGACCCCGAAGTTCGTCGAGTTCGCCGATAGCGTTCTGGAAGACGCGGTCAAGGCCGAGGCCGGTTCCGCCGAAGCCGTTCTGGCGGCAGCCTCCGGCGAAGCCACCGTGAAGGAAGCCGTCGAAGAGGCGGCGGCACTGTTCGGTGAGCACGTCAAGGTCGGCCAGTTCGCCAAGGTCGAAGGTCCGCACGTCGAAATCTACGCCCACAAGAAGTCCGCTGAGATGCCGCCGAGCATCGTGGCCATGATCGCCACCGACGAGGACGGCGCTGCCGTGGCTCACGAAGCCGCACTGCAGATTTCCGCAATGGGTGCCCAGTGGCTTACCCGCGAGGATGTTCCGGCCGATGTGGTCGAGTCCGAGCGTCGTGTGGCTACCGAGAAGTCCCTGGCGGAAGGCAAGCCGGAGAAGATCGTTCCGAAGATCGTGGAAGGCCGTCTCAACGCCTTCTACAAGGAGAACGTGCTTCTTGAGCAGTCCTACGTCAAGGATCCGTCCAAGTCTGTCGGCGACCTGTTCAAGGAAGTCGGCGGCACTGCTCTGGCCTTCGCTCGCGTGGAGGTCGGCAAGGGCGAAGCCGAGTGAAACACGATTGAATCCACGTTGTGAATACGTGACGATTCTTTTTAAGGTGGTCCCATTCTGAACCGCACCCCGATTATTGGACTGAAGAAATTCGGATTCGATGATTGGAGGTG
>CAVAQZ010000059.1:0-8128 GCA_963590945.1 Dysosmobacter segnis | reverse complement strand
CACCGGTACGTTTTGTGGGCATGTCAATCCTCCACTCACGATTTTGCGGATTTCGCTCCTAAGAATATCGCATCCCCAAACTATTTTAGAACACCTGTTCGAGAGATTCGCCGCGTGGGCCATCATTCGATGGAACCGGATTCCTTGACGTTGAACTCATCGAGCAGTCTCGATTCCTGACGAACGATGTCTTCGCTGGTGATCTCCTGAAGGAACGATCGGCCTGCCCCGGTGTCCTTGTATGCCACATACGCTTTCGTCGACACGTCCAGAATCTCGGCGGTCTTGCTTTCCGGTGCGGATACGATGACCTGGAATCCCAGACGCGGCAGGACATTGAGCGCACGTTGCGTATAGCGACCATCGGCCTTGATGAGGGCCTCATCGAGGAACAACGTCGTATAGGTCGGACTGCCGGTCACGTCGCCGCCAAGCAGGTAGATGAGGGCCGCCCCGTAGACAAACGACGTGAGCTCCTGCAAGGCTCCGCCCGACTTGCCTCCGGTGGAGCTGATGCGCTCGTTCCGTCCATCGTCATGGTGGACGATGGCGTAGAACGTGCTGCGCGCCCGCGGATCAAGATTGCGCGACCCGTAGCTCTTGACCCCGTTGACGTCCCGCACCTGTTCGAGCTCCCGCCGAATACGCTCGATGAAAGTGGAACAGGACTCGAAAACCTTGCGGGTGGCATCGGGACTCTCCCTGTTGCCAGACGACCATTCCTCAAGCTCGCGTAGAGCCGCCTTCAGCGCCGAAGCGAAACCCCGTTCGACCGGACGGAATTGAACATCGATGGAGAGCCTTCCCTCCCTCGGGCCGAATTTCTGTCCGGAAAGCATGGTGTTGATGCGTTCAAGCTGATCTTTGATGTTCTCTTGGTCGGCCTTGATGGCTCGGTTGAGTTGCAGAAAATTCTTGGCGAGTTTGTCGAGGCTGTTGACATACTCCTCATCGGTAGCCTCACGGGTAACGAGCATGCCCAAGCTTCGCAGTTCCTCGGCGTAGAACCTGTGGTCATCGACCCGGCTGGTCACGGAGCCGTCATCAGGAGCGTACGCGTCCAAGTAGGACGCCATGTCCTGCTCCACGACGGCACGCAGATCCTTCTCCCTCTCGCGCAAGGATTCAATCCGTTCGGCCGCAGCGCGCGCCACGGCATTCCTGACACGCGTCTCGAACGAATCCCTCCCGGCCCCACCATGTTGGGCAACGATGAGCCTCGGACGGTCCTCGGCATGAACCACTCCACCGAAGCAGCTTTCGTATGCGTCGGAAAGCATGTTCGACACGTCAGCGGACAGCATGCCGTCATCAAAAACAACATCATCGTGAGCATTCAGCCACGATCGTTCGGCTTCGATCACGTCACCGGCCGACCTCGCATCATCCTTGGCGCGGTAGAACCGGGCATTCGCATCATCAAGCAGTCCATCGATCCGCTCAAGTCGTTCGGAAAGCCCAGCCAATTCCGGATCGTTCTCAGCCGATTCACGTTCACGTTCCAGATTCTCCACAAGCGCACGTGCGCCGGACTCATCGATTTCGTTCCACTCGACATGGACGACGAGATCCGCAAGAGCCTTCTCCTCATGCAACAGATCGATGTTCTTCCGCACCAAGGCATAGCGACGATCCATATCCGACAATTCGGCGCCCATCGCGTCATATTGCCTTTTCGATTCCGCCAGATAATCCTCGTCCACAAAACCGATGATCGGGCTCGTACCCTTGGAGCCGTAAAACCCCTGCGCACCGGACTTGATCTGACCGTCCGTCTGCACTTGACGACGCTCATGATCGCCATCATCGATGCATTGCACACACAACGCATCCAAACGATCCGACGCCGTCTGCTGACGCAGCCATCCAACAAACGGCGAATCCTCACGATACTGCATCTTCGACGACATGAAGCCGTCATTGACGGAACAATCGTAGTCCTCGTCCACATCCACAAACCGCCATGTACGACGAATCATCGCAGAAGAATCGATGGTACTGACCTTCTCGGCGAATCCACGCTCGTACCGCCTGTCAACAAGGATGGTCTGCGCGATCGGCGCGTACGCAACGTTCATCGCGATGCGCCAACGCTCCTCACCCTGCTTCACATCCATCAGCTCGGCCACATACGGAAGCTCCAGAACGTCCAATCCGACGGCTTGCGCAAGCAACGCACGCGCCTCATCCATGGACTGGGTGATACGTGTCTTCTGGTTGCATTTACGCTCATAATCACGGCCCAATCGGTCGCATTCGCGGCCGAGCACCGCGCGCTCGCCGATGACACGGTCACGTTTGGCCTCCAGCTCTCCCATACGTTCGTCGAACGTTTCCATGGATCGGGTCAAAGCATCCTTTTTCGCGTTCCATGACGCCTCATCGACAGGCAACGCCCCTTCGACGCTCTCGAATTTTTCCGCGATGCGCTGGCGTTGCGAACGAACGTCCTGCAGGTTCTGACGGGCGTGTTCCAGTTCGTCGGACAATCGTTGCGCGGCCCCACCGTCAATGCCTTTGATACGGTCGTTGACGGTTTCGCGCTGCCTGTTCAGATCGACGATTCGCGATTGGGCTTCCTGCAAATCCCGCTCCTGCCGTTTGAGCATCCGTTCGGCCGCGGGAAGACCTGCGCGAACCTCACTGGCCATGCGCGAAAAGATCCATGCCTCAAGCGTTTCGAGTCCTTGTTCATCGTTTGGATTCAACGCTTCGTACTTACGTAGATGGGTCGTGTGCTCGCAGTACGCATCATACTTCGACTGAATGCTCTGAAGCTTCTCAACGCGACGCGCTTTGTTTTCCATGCTATGGAAGTTTTCACTGAAACGGTCGTAGTCGTCAACGGTGTCTTGCGCAAGTCCAAGCGCTTCGGGCACGTTGAGCACGCCTTGTTTGAAAATGTCGTCGAGTCTTGACGGCGCATCAGCGGATTGAACTTTATGCAGCAGCCGACAAGCTTCGGCACTTAACCCCATCTCATGCCAGATATACGCATGGAACGCGCTGGCGTTGGGAAAGACGGTGCATTCCGGATATGTCTTTCTGAACATATTCGCGGTAAACGGCGTATCACGGTATTGGTCCATGGCACGTGGGTCGATTTTGCCATCCCATGCAACATACCGCCGACGTACTTCATCCTTGCCGTCACCGGCGGACAGGTAGAGGAATTTGGCGCAGGACAGCACACCTCCGCCGGTACGGTTCACGTAGGTGTCGACGATGGCCCCCCATATGGATTGCGGAGCGCCACTGGAATCTCGTCCGCGCAGAAAAACGGGCTTTTCGCCGTCCGCGCTGTCTCCGACTCCGATCATGCCACGCAGATATGTATAGTCGCTGCGTTCGGAACGTCCCGAATTGGAGGCTTTGTTATATGGTGTGCCACTGGGATACAGCAAGGAAATCTGCGCATCGACCAAGGTGGATTTGCCGGATTCGCTGGCTCCCGCCAGAAGCGTTACCGGCGTGTGCGCGTCAACGGACGGCTTGAATTCCTGATACCCGTCATAAGAACCCCAATTGACAAGTTGGCGACTTTCCAACATCCAACGGTCGGCCACGATTTTCATGTCGTTTTCCATCTTCATCGTTCCTCTTCGTCGATCGTTTCGTCTTCTTCCAATGCGGAAGCATCCACGATACTCACATCCGTGTCAAGCCATTCGTCGGCAAGGTCGCGATCGAGGACGATAGGAACCAGCGGCGTAATGCATAGCATCTCGTCATCGTCGGTCGTATCGAGATATCCGTAAGTGACCATGCGGGATACAGCGGCTGAGATCTTTTTGGACGTGCCCTCCTCATCGTTTCCGCCAGCGAGATAGCCCGCTCCCGTGGTAAGCGCGGCACGTATTTCATCCCGGCTGACCTGCCAATCCAGCACGGGCGTTTTCTGGTTCTCGTACTCAAGCACGCGGATGCGCAGGAATGCGAGCAGGGCCGCGTCTTCACGACTGAGACTGGCGCGGGTCTTCAACGAGCGGATATCGATTTCATCGCTGCTGACGGGAGCCGCATACATGATGTGGTATTTCTCGTTCGCCACCAGACGAAGCATGTCGTTGTTCAATGAACGTTCGACCGCTTCGATGTTGTCTTTGACGAGGTGGAACAGATCCCCACTGATATATCGTTCTCTTTTCAAGGCTATCGCCGCCATGCGTGCGTCGGCGCCCATATCCCCTTTGTCCCCATCGAAGAGGGCCATCCGTTCGGAAGGCGGGAACGTCCCGTCTTCCATGCCTTCAATGCCGCCCATCATGATATCGTCTGCCATCTGTTTCAGCCTTCCTGAATGATGCCGTCAAGTGTCTGCAATGTGGCGAGTAGCGGTTTCGTGCGCCATGTTCTAACCGTTCCATCGAGCGCGACGCAATGCCAGAGCGCGTATTGCGGGCCTTCCTCCGTGCGCAACGAGCCCAGAAGCCCTATGATTTCACTTTCCCTACGTTCGTGTTCCGGCAACCTGTTGAAGCTCCGCGCGAAATCCACTTGCGTTCCGTCATTCGTCATGACGGGGTTTTGTCGAATCAGACCGGTTATGCGGCGAAGACGCGGACCTCCCACTTCGATCATGGATTTTAGGTCAGGACGACGGACCGACGGCACATTATCCTTCAACACCGCAGTAGCGCTTCGGACCATGGTCTTCGCCGGTTTGGTAGGAAGGACCGCGATTTGGGACAGTCCGGTACCTGTGCCATACGGCAGGTCGGCCGCATTCGGATTCGTTCTGGCTTCGTCGCTGGTTTTTGCGAACAGCTGGTTCAACGTAGCCAGCATGGTGCGGTATCGAGTGTCGGTCTGTTGACGGACCAGGCGGCTGATAGCTTCGTCGGAAGCTCGTGTCTGTCTGCGTACGTCTTCAATTCCCTCGTAGATTCGTTCAAGTTCGGAACGAACCTGGCTTAGCAGCGTTCCCGATTCACCATCCAGATACGGATTCTTCGCGATATCGCGCACCGCGTCATCGATTTGCCGCCTTCCTTCATCGGTGACGATGACCTGGAAGGCGTCTTCGAAGCGCCTTCCGCTATCCGACTCGCGAAATGACTTACGGTATTCGCCGTGATAGGCGGAAAGAATGTCTTCCACACTCATGGTTCCCGCCTGCATGCGCCTTCGAAGGGCATCACCATTGTCACGTTCCGCAAGCGCCAGTTCATGTAGGTCGACCGGCACGCCACGAAGGGTGTTGTGGATGACATTGATGATGTCGGAGACTTGCTCGGTCGTCAATTTTTCAACGGTTTCGCTGTGTTCAAGCTCTTCGATCTCCCTCTGACGTTCCGCAATGTCCTTTTTAAGCAGTTCGATACGTTCGCGAGGATCGGCGGTCAACTGCATCCGTGCGTGCTCGATTTCCATGATGATGCTATTGGCCTGCGCGCCAGACAAAGCCTGCGTGGTGTCTTCCAGACGGTGCAGAGCTTCGATCGCGCGATGCGCGCGCGCCGTCAAACGGTATAGATACCGATGTGAAGCGACGTCCAGTGAATTGGCGAGCCAAGCGTAATCGCCATCACCTTCACGGGACAATTCGAGTAGGATCATATGCGCTGTCTGTCTGACCGTCTGGCCGTCTTTGAGCGCGTAATCCCCGGATTCGATCAATCGCGACAATCCTCGGGAGAATCGATCCTCCAGTACATCTCGTGGCAGTTCGCAGGTGAGCGGGTCGAACGAGGAACGCAGCAAAGCGACGTACAGCATCGAATTGCCACGCAACAGAAGCCTCAGCACGCCGGTCTCATATACGGGCCGAAGCCGCTCCATCTCCCGCATCACATCAGCCAATGGCAGTCCGCCTTTCCTTGTATCGCAACATCAAAATATCGCGGCATCGGTCAATCCAAGCGTCCATTGTATGCGAGAGTTCCCATGCATCATGGATTATCAGGAAGAAGATCGACCATAGGCCTCAAATGCGGTGTGGGGCGGCGCCCCTTATTCGGGAGCCGCCCCACACCGCATTCAGGAATCTGGTTGGATACGTTACTCGAGGACCATGCCCTTCTTATCCGGTACAAAGAACATGGCGATGAAGGCAGCCACGTAAATCAGCGAAATGGTTCCGATGGCGAAGCCGAATCCATGGTCTGTGGCAATGGCCGCGATGGCGACCGGGCCGAAACCGCCGCCGATGAAGCGTCCGGTGTTGTACAGCGCAGTCTGTGCGGTGGCGCGCAGTTCCGTCGGGAACAGCTCGGAAATCAATGCTCCGTAACCGCCGATCATACCGTTGGCGAACATACCCATGAAAAAACCGCCAATCAAAAGAGCGGTCGGATCTTTGAACTGGCCGTAAATAACGACCATGATCGCCGCGCCGATTTGGAAGATCCAAAATGCGGGACGACGTCCCAGATGATCTGCGAGGAAACCGAATACGGAGATGCCGAGCATCATACCCAATACGGTGACGGCGGTCCACAATCCCGTAGAGGTTAAGCTCAGTTCGAGTTCGGTATTCAAATAGCTCGGCAACCAGGTCATGATGCCGAAGTAGCCGGCATTCTGTACGGTGCACAACACTATGATGGCGATGGAATACCTCACTCTTTGCGGAGTGGAGAACAATTCTCGCAGGGAACCGTGCTTTTCGTCGTTTTCGCGATGCTTGAGATAAATCGGTGGTTCGGGAACGAATACACGGATGAAAATCGCGACGATCGCCGGAACGATGCCGACTGCGAACAGGCCTCGCCATCCGAACGATGTGATGATCGGTGCGGACAGAAGCGAAGCAAGCAGCACACCGACCTGAAAGCCCAAACCGACGCCGGAAGTCGCACGCGCTCGACGTTCGGGTGAGGAAGCCTCAGCGGCGATGGCCATGCCTATGCCGAATTCCGCTCCGATGCCAACGCCGGCAAGGAAGCGGAACAACGCCATCGCAAGGAAATTCGGCGCGAACGCCGATGCCAGCGTAAACACTCCGAAAAAGATCACGGAATAGGTCAGCACCCGGATGCGTCCGTATTTGTCGGCCATACGGCCGAACACCAAACCTCCGAGGAATGCACCGGCCAAGGTGATGGTCGTCAATGTGCTGGCGGTGGTTTTATCGATGTTGAAGCTGGCCATGATGCCGGACATCGCGAAACCGAGAATCATCAGATCAAGACCGTCAAGCGCGTGGCCCACGGCCGATGAGAATACGGCAAGTCCAGCGTAGTGTTTCATACCGCTGGCCTTGTCGTTGCGTTCTTTTTCTGACATGAACAAAATGTTTCCCTCTTACTCGATTTGGGTAAATCCCATCAAGAGTAAGGCAAGGGGACGTCACCACCTGGCGACCATGGAAACGCGGAGCGGTGCCGACATGAGAAAACGTTCCGCATCTTCGATTCACGATGCGGAACGTTTCACTTTCGAACGAGATGTATGGGGAATCACCCGACGCTCATGTTCTTAAGTTGCGCGGCGTACTCCTCAACGAGTTTGCTATCGCGCTCCGTCCAAACATGGCTTGCGGAATCATCCGGCACAAAATCAACATTCTCATTCATATTGCGAACCTCCATACTCGCGATCCAGCGTCGTTGCCGAATGCGCGACAATGCTCAGTGTCATCCGGTATACCGGTTTTTTCAAGAGAACGCTCACATAGTGATCGAAAGGAAGGAAACTTCACAAAAAAGTCCCTGCAATCCGCTTTTGAATACATGGCTCGACCTTTATCATTGAGCTGTCGAATCCCTACGAGACAAAGGAGCGAGCATGGACGACGAACAGACCAGCGCAATGGAACCGATCGAACTCGGATACATCGAAAACCTTGAGGACATGATCAGCGTGCAGGAAGGCTCCACCGTCTCACGAACGGTGATGCAGCGGCAAGGCGGCAACATCGTGTTGTTTTCGTTCGACGCCGGGGAGGAACTCAGCGAACATACGGCCGCCATGCCGGTCTTCGTGCAGACGCTGAAAGGTCGCCTCAAGGTGACGGGCAACGGCAAGACTGTGGATCTTGTTCCAGGGGGTCTGGCGTACTTCCCCACGCGAATCCCGCATGCGGTCTACGCGGAGGAGCCTTCCATCATGATGTTGACCATGATCACGCCGGCAAGAAACAACATCGGAGACTGAATCCGGCAAGAAACAACATCGGAGACTGAAT
>CAVAQZ010000058.1:0-8506 GCA_963590945.1 Dysosmobacter segnis | reverse complement strand
GTTCCAAGCTGATCCTCTCGACCATCCGATCCCCTCCTACTACGTCATCAATCACGAACGAGGCGGCGTGGCCGGAACTATCCGGCGGCGCGGCCTTCCCAATGAAATCTAGCCCACGGACCCTGCGACCGCAACCCCCTAATCATCCACGAGGGAGCACCCCTCGCACCGATTATACCCACCAAGCCCAAATCGGATTCCGATCCGAACCGTTCCCACGACTCGCATTCGGACCGGGAAGCGACGACGGACATTTCCCCCTTCCCGTCGCGCAAAAAATAATCAAACCACCGACACGCCGCGGAATTTCGGCTGATGCCCCGCCTTGCTTCCCCGGCTTCTTTCAGTTTGGGGGTGCACAATCGAAGACAGTCGCGTTCATCGTGGAACGTGACCGAGTGAAGAGGCACAAATCATGAACCGTCTCAACATACGTAAATGGACCGCCATGCTGCTGGTCTGCGCGATCATCTCGCTTTCCCTCGTCATCTCCGCACGCCATGTCGCCAAACTCATGAATTATGTACCAATCGCGCACTCCCCAACGCTGATCGCGCATCGCGGCGACACCATCGCAGCGCCCGAGAATTCACTGAAGTCCATCGCCGCCGCCGGAAAAAGCAATATGGATTATGCGGAAATCGACGTCCGCTTGACGTCCGACGGCAAACCGGTCCTCTTCCACGATCGCAAGACGGGGCGGCTTTCCCATAGCGGCATCGACCGCAAAATCAACAAACTGACGTATCGGCAGCTTGGAACCATAACGATGGGCTCGAACGACTCCAGCTACACCGTACCCTCGTTGCGGCAAGCGATTATTGCGGCGCGGCAATCGAAAAAACTGGGGTTGCTGATCGATCTGAAAACCGACGACCGCCATGCCCTGAAACTCGTCCGCACTGTGGCGAAGGAAATCGAACGATACGATTTCTCCGACCGTGTGATGCTCATGGCAACCAGCCGCCGCGCCATCAACATATTGCGCACACAGCACCCGAACTGGCGTGTCGGATGGTGTCTCAGCGGCCAGGCGAACCGTGTGAGCTGGTGCCAGAACATGGATTTCGTGGTGATTCGTTCGGACGAAGCGACCCAGGATTTCATGGATAAGGCGAAAGCCCATAATGTGGACGTCTATGTGGGCGGAGTAAGCAGCGGAGAGGATGCAATACGGGCTCTGCAGCTCGGTGCGCGCGGCATACTCGGCGATGACGTGCACAGCGTGAGGCCCGCCATCAGCGACTATCTTGCGTTCGGCGTGCAATACGCCCGACTGATTGGTCTGCGATAGGCAGGCCGAATGCAGGAACGGAACACCTACGAAAGGGCACTTCCGGAGATACCGGCACTTTCGGCATCTCCGATCCTTTCGGCAATTCCGGCGTCCCGAATACGAAAAAGGCCCGCTGGACGGGCCGTTCACATTTTTACGTCAATCCGTTTTCCGGATTATTCGAAGAATCCTTCGAACCGCCTTTCAGAGCACCGCGATGGCGTCGATCTCGACGAGAGCGCCCTTCGGAATGTCGTTTCCGCCGAACGCGACGCGGGCCGGCTTCACGGAACCGATGAACACCTGCGCGTATGCGGCGTCGACTTCCTTGAAATCCTCGACGTTCTTCATGTAGATGGTGGCGCGGCACACATGTTCGATTCCGGTGCCTGCCGTGTCGAGAATGTGCTTGATGTTCTTCAATGCCTGTGCCGCCTGCTCTCCGGCGGTCTCGCCGGCAAGCTCACCGGTGGCCGGGTCGATGCCCAGCTGTCCGGACACGAACACGAAACCATTGGCCTTGACGGCCTGAGAATAAGCGCCCAGCGCGGCCGGGGCTTCAGAAGTCGCCACAGCTTCCATCTTCTCGCTCATAATATGCTCCTTAGCATTGCCACGAGTGGGCTTGATGGGAATCGAACCCACGACCTTCTGTTCCGGAGACAGACGCTCTATCCACTGAGCTACAAACCCGTGCTAACCACACTTTACACGCTCGGCAAACATACGCGACACGAAGCGTCAAAACAACATGGCCGAAACGAGCTTACGCGATACCGGATTCCGAGGATTTCACAGATCCGCGGAGTTCACGGATTCCTTGGAAATCGGTGCCGAATGCGCATCGAACCAACACTGGATCGGCACCGAATCAACCGCAAGTCAGTACATCAGCGTTGCCAGGCGACGGCGAGCACGCTTCAATCGTTCGTCAGTCGGTTCCGGAATGGCGAAATATTCCAGCAGACGCTGACGCACCGGCTCGATCTGATCCTTATGTCCGGCCGCGACGAAATCAAGAAGACGGTCGAACGCATCCTGAATCTGGCCACCGATCATATCCACGTCGGCCACCGCAAGCTGCGCGTCCACATCGTTCGGATCGGCCGCCGCGGCCGCGCGCACGTCACGTACGTTCGCAGTGGCGGAACGCGCCAGCAACAGCGACTTCGCACGCTCACGGGCCGCAAGGGAATCGTTCGGATCGGCTTCAAGAACCTTGCCGTACGCCGCGGCCGCACCGGCGTAATCACCCTGCTGCGCCAGCATGTAGGCCTCCTGATGCTCCGGCGGCACTTGATCGGCCGTATTGGTGTCGGAAGCGGAACCGGCCGCATCCGGATCGCCCGAATACGGAGCCGTGCCGGTCACACCTGCCTGCTGCGCGGCCGCGATCAGCTTGGGAAGCACCACTTCCACGATCTGTTGAAGCTCCGCATCAGACGGCAGCCCCTGCATAAGCGGCATCGGACGGCCTCCGATCAGTGCGAACAGGGCCGGAGCGCCCTGCACCTGGAACGCCTGCGCAATCGACGGATTGGCTTCGATATCGATACGGGAAAGCTGAATCTGACCATTGAGCTTGTTCACCGCGTCGCCAAGGGTGCGGGCCATGCCGAACAGACGGTCGTCGGTCGGAATCCACAGCAGCAGCAGAATCGGGAACGTGGCGGAGGTCTGCACCATGGCCTGGAATGTGTTCTCGTTGGTGTCGATCACGTAACCGCCTGCAGCCGGAGCGCCTCCCGCCTGGCCCGGTTCGGCTTTCACCTGGTGCTTGAGCGCTTCAAGATCAACGGCTCCCGCCAAGGAAACGCCCGGATTGAACGGCCTTTGTTCTGCCATATTGCCTCCTAAAAACAAAAATCGTCGCTGACCCTCACTATAAGCGTCAACAACGATTAATGTTTTGAATTTTTCTACAGCGCCTCAACCTTGATGGGCTGGCGTTCCGACCCCACCGCGGTGATCTTCTCGCCGCTCGCAGCGGTCGGGATATACAATGCCACAACGTTCACATACGTGGTTTTCATTGTGCTTGTTGCCGTCCCGTCACCAAACAACGCCTTTTCCGCATCCGACGCGGGTTGCGATTCACGTCCCTCACCCGCGCTGCGCGTCCATTCGGAATTGATCTGCGCCACCACAAGGTCTCCGCCATCGGCTGAACGCATCACGCATATCGAATCCTCCACAGGCGTAAAAACCTGCTGCTGGCTTCCTGCGTTGAGCTCCATGGCGGCTTGAACCTGCTCGGTGAGCGCCGCAAGCTTCGTGCGTAGATCATCGTCCGCGAAACTGTCCGCCGTACTGCTGGCGGAACCGTTCTGCAGCAGATCGGCATACGCGGCCACGGCCTCCTTCGGAGTCATGACCAGACCGGAATCGTCCTGCGTGCCCTGTTGGCTTCCGGTGCTCGCCACCTCGAAGCTCGGCATCGTAACGCCGGAGAACAGTCGGGCCACTCCCCACAGCTTGTAGTTCTGACGCGCCGAATCCTGCTTCAACACCAAGAGCCTCTTGGACTGCTGGTCTTCGGTGGTGGTGGTTATGGAGAACACCGTGCGAGGCCATCCGGAATCCGTGGAGATCACGGCCTGGGCCAGATCGGTCGGAATGGTGGTCTTGCGATCCAGATTGCCCGTGGCGCGCGCCACGTTCAGCTCACTGGTTCGAATCTCCAGTTCCGGACCTTCCAGAATCGTGCCAAGCGCGTCGGTGTTACGATCCTGATTGTATTGGTCAAGGGTCTCAAGAATCTTCGTGCGAATCTTCTGCTCCTGTTCGACCGTCAGATTCGCGGTGGTCTGTTGAGAAGATGACGCCTGCAGTTGCGGAATCTCTCCCTCGCAGCCGCACATACTTACCACCAGGCCGGCAGCGAGCGCGGCCGCGGCAAAAACGTTGATGCATTTCCTCATTATTCGGCCTCCTTCTCGCTTGTCTCGGTATCGGATTTCGATTGTTCGTTTTCCTCTTGCGCAAGCCTGGCGAAGTATGCCATCAGCTCCTCTTGGGAGATGACGGACGTGGTTTCGCCTTCCGAAGCCCCGTCTTGGGTTCCGCTTTGATTCCCATCCTGGGTGGATGCGGATTCCTGCTGGTCGGCCACCAGATTGCGTGCTGACGGGTCCACGATCGTGGGCTGCGATTGAGTCTGTTCCGGTTCCGTCTTTGCCGCGCCCACCGCATGGCGACGGCGTTTGCGTCGTGGCCCGCTTCTCGGTTTCTCGTTACGCACGGCGCTTTCCAGAGCGTTCTGTGCCCATGCCGCGGTTGCGGTTTCCACTACCGTTTCGGCTTCTTCTGCTTCATCGATCGCACGATGGTGGCGACGCTTGTGTGGTGGCATCGCGAACACGGAAGCGGAGAGCACCGCAAGTACTGCGAACAGGCCGCCCGCAAAATAGAACGGCATCGCAAAATCAGGAACCGTGCTGCGAACCCAATCGAACGTGATCGACGACCCTTCTCCATCGCCGAAGTCGATCAGCGCGATAGTGGCTTCGCCGCCGGTTGAGGAGGAGTTCTTGATCTTCATGCTCACGGTGCCCGTGTCGCACGTGGAACCACGCCACATATCAGAGTCGGCCAGCGTAACCTGATTCTCCGAATCGTCCGCGTTTCCTTGGGCTGAAGCCTTTTGTGTGGATAATGTCGACCAGTCGGAAAGCCCAGTGATGCGCGTGTATTTCGACCCTGCGATCCATCCGTTGACGTCCCTCGCGGATCCGGTCACGATGCAGACGTTCGTTGAGCTGTCTTTGGCTTTCGCGGAAACGGTGACGGTATCGTCGACCTGGGAAAGCGCTCCGGGATCGGTAACCACATACTCGGAACCCGACACCGACGCGGATGCCGTGATCTGCGTGCTGGGCTTCCATGTGGTGGCGTTCAGAACACCAAGCACCACGCATGCCACGGCAAGCAGTCCGAGAATGGGCGTGACGATGCCGCGCATGATCTTGGCGTGGCGAGTAGGGCCTGCCTTGATCTGCGGCTGTTCCTGTTCTTCTTGCAATAAAGTCATAGCGTTTTCCATTCTACAGTCCAATACTGTGAACGCCCTTTAAAAGCCAGAAAATCAAGGATTGCCACTAAGGTTGGGGTCATGCGTAGAACTTCTTTTCTCAAAGCCGCCGCTGCCGTCTGCACGCTGACCATGTGCCTCGGCGCCGCTGCCTGCGGCAGCGATTCCAGCTCGGATTCCAGCTCGGATTCGTCTTCCTCCTCGTCTTCGACCAAGATGAATCAGATCGCGGGCGTGACCGCAACCGGAAAGCTCGGTGAAAAACCGACCATCTCCTTCAAGACCCCCATGACCGTGGAGAACAACAGTTACGCGGTGCTTCAGGAAGGTGACGGAGACCAGCTCGAGGATGGCGATCGCGTCTGTTCGCAGGGCATCGCCTACAACGTCAAAGACGGTTCCGAACTGATGAGCACTTGGGAGGACAATACCCCCGACTGTTCCACCGTCATCTCCTCCGATACGGATGAAATGAACGCGGAATACTACGAGTTGTTCACCAAGCAGAAGATCAACTCCACCATCGCCATCGGTGTGAACGATTCAAGCTCCTCCGGCTCCTCCTATCTGATGGTGTTCACGTTCGTCTCGAAGTCGAAGGACCTGACGAAGGCCACGGGCACCAAGGTTTTGGATGTTCCCGCGGATCTGCCGAAGGTCACGCTCGACAAGACCGGCAAACCGTCGATCGACATGAACGGGTACAAGGGTTCGGACACGCTTGTCTCGCAGGATCTGATCAAGGGCGATGGCACCGAGGTCAAGGACACGCAGACCGTTGTGGCCCACTACACCGGATGGCTGCTTGACGGTACTCAGTTCGACTCCTCGTGGGATCGCGGCGAATCCTCCAGCTTCTCCCTCGACAGTGTGATCACCGGATGGAAGCAGGGCCTGGCCGGGCATACCGTCGGCTCCCAGGTTCTACTGGTGGTTCCGCCGGATCTTGGTTATGGAGATCAGGAGCAGAGCTCCATTCCGGCGAATTCCACGCTGGTGTTCGTGGTGGATATTCTCGCCGCATACTGATCCGATTCGGTTCCGAACGGAGGGCGCCTCTTGCTTGGAGACGCCCTTCGTCGTATTCCGGCATATTCCGGCAAGGTCCAGAACCCGCCTATGGATTATTTGATTGAAATCTGATCACCATCAACAACCGCACGTCCTTGCCGTTTCAACACATCCACGGCCGTGTCCATCGCTCTGTTGACGGAATCAGTAAGACGAGTCACTCCGCACAGATTTGCCACATCCCGGTATAGGCCCTCCTTATCGCAGGATATGCTCCGCTTCAGAAACTCGAACATTCCATCCGCCAGTTCCTCCGGGGCGATGTCATCGATATTTCGTCTGGCGTCGTTCCCGGCCCCGTCCTGTCGTCTGAACTGAATGTCCTTTCCATCCAGATACAGGAATCCATTGCGACGAGTAACGCCGTAGGTATCGCACACGCGTATCTTGCGCTCATATTCTTTCCGGACCGGAGACGTGACCTTCTGACGGCCGAAATACCAGACGATGCGTTTCATCAGCAGTTCTTCGGAAAGCGGCGACTCGACTTCCAGAACAGCTTTTACGATCCCCATGAAATCAGTCGGACACCGCTTTTGTATCTGCTGGACATCCGCCTTCTCGTACACGGGAAATTCGAAATGTTCCTCAGCCACGGGTTCTTCAAACATTTCCGTCGAATAACCAATCGCAGGCTGTTTCACCACTCTCACGGGGCTTGCGACAGCTTCCTCGACCGCTTTCAAAAGACGATCCTGCGCAACCGATTTGTTCCGGAACCAATCCGTGGACCAGATACGGTAGAACTTCCACCCCATGCGTTCCAATATCTCCTGGCGCAGGCGGTCACGGTCACGCGCGTTCTTCGAGGAATGGTAGGTCGCGCCGTCACATTCGATAGCGAGCACGTAATCGGAGCTGTCCGGCAGTTTCAGACCGAGATCGATCCTGAATCCGGAACAGCCGACCTGCGGATCCACGCAATAGCCCTTCGACCTCAGAAAGTCGCATACCTCAAGTTCAAACTCGGAATCGAACTGTTCGAACTGGTTGACGGAAATCGTTCTTTCCAGCGCAATATTGCCGTTTTCCGCATAATCCAAATACTCTCGAAGCAGTCTTGCACCCTCCGAGCCAGTACGTTTCAGATCGATATCCGTGTAATGCATGGAGGAGACCAACTGAATGTTGTACTTCGCACGAGTGACCGCAACATTCAATCGCCGTTCACCGCCCGTCCGATTCAATGGGCCGAAGTTATGAATCAACCGTCCCTGCGAATCCCTTCCATAGGCAACGCTGAAGATGATGGTGTCGCGCTCATCACCCTGCACCGTTTCAAGGTTCTTGACGAAGAACGGTTCCTCTCTATCGTCCCTGAAGAAAAATTCCTTTTCCGGAGTGTCCTGCCTCTTTTTGGAAAGCAACCTGTCAATCAGATTCTGCTGTTTAGCGCTGAACGCGACCACGCCAAGACTGCGGTCAGGATATTCCTCGATATGCCGATAAATCAAATCGACAACACGTTCCGCTTCCTTTCGGTTGGTTTGGAACTTATACACACCGTCCACATGGTAATAATCCACGCCAATTCCGGGAGCGTCGGCCTTGGACGACGGGAACGTCACAAGATTGCCGTCATAGAAATTCTTGTTGGAGAAGGCGATGAGCTGTTCGGAACGGCTTCGGTAATGCCAACGCAGCTGAAGCGACTTCATACTGGCCGAACATATATCCAGAATGGATTCGAAGTCCGTCACATCGCCGGTGTCCTCATCCTCGTCCTCCACTTCATTGGAGGAATTGAAGAAATTACTTGGCGGCATCTGCTTGGAATCACCCACGACAATAAGCTGATCGGCCCGAGAAATCGCACCAATCGCATCCTGCGGAAAAATCTGCGAAGCCTCATCGAACACAACGACATCGAAATGGATGGCATCCCACTCCAGGAAGGTGCTGACACTCAACGGAGACATCAGGAAGCATGGCTTGATTCGTTGGACAAACTCGCCCATTCCCTTTTCTCCGAATAAGGCATGAATGCTCTTCCGCTTGCTTTTTTTCTTGTACTCACGTGTCAGACTCTGCAGTGGACTTCCGGACGCGACTATATCGGACGACGGACGCATGGATGAAAGCTTCGCACGGATCCTCGCCTTATTGATCTCGAACTGCTCAACGTCTTT
>CAVAQZ010000057.1:0-9273 GCA_963590945.1 Dysosmobacter segnis | reverse complement strand
GGTCATCGACCTGATCGTTCCTTCCGACGTGGATGAGTCCGTGGACGCTTCCGCCATGACCATCGCGCCGGGATTCGGGGATCCCCATGTGCACTTCCGCGATCCGGGCCAGACCTACAAGGAGTCGATGGTCTCCGGATGCGCGGCTGCCGCATCCGGCGGTTACACGAACGTGCTCATCATGCCGAACACGGTTCCCGCGATGGACGGTGTGAAGATCGAGGCCGGACAGCCCGGCGCGAGCGAGGTGCTCGACGCGGGATACGACACGGTGATCGATTATCTGCAGCATTACGAAGCCGCGCATGATGTGAAACTGCCTGTACGCTACGACCTTTGCGTATGCGCGTCCAAAGGACGCGCCGGTGGCGAGGCCACGGATGTTGCCGATTGGATCGGCTATTTGCCGGGTCATGGCGATGATGAAAAGGACGCCTGCCAGCTGGCCCATCCCGTGACCGCCGTCAGCGATGACGGATCGGCCGTCACGCCGCAGATCCTCGATCAGGTATTCGCCAACGTAAAGGAGTCCGGTCTGTACCTGATCGAGCATTGCGAGCACCACGATACTGGTGCGGTCAATGATGGTCCGGTCTCGCGCAAGCTTGGCGTGCCCGGCATTCCGGAAGACACCGAACTGAAGATCGTCGAGCGCGATATCGAGATGTCGCGCAAAACCGGTGTGCATGTACACTTCCAGCACGTGAGCACGGCGATTTCGTTCGAAGCGATCCGCAAGGCCAAGGCCGAAGGGCTTCCGATCACCTGCGAGACGGCTCCGCATTACATCGCCTTGTGCGATGAAGCCTTGCTGGAATATGGAACCCTCGCCAAAATGAATCCGCCTCTTCGAAGCGAGGAGGACCGTCTGGCGACCATCGCGGCGGTGGCGGACGGCACCGTGGACCTGCTGGCCACCGACCATGCGCCGCACACCTTGGAGGAGAAGGCCCTAGGTTTCCTCGATGCGCCCAATGGAATCATCGGACTCGAATGCGCCTACGGCGTGTGCCACAAAGTGCTGGTCGACGGCGGCCATATCTCCGACGAGCGACTCATCAAACTCATGGCCACCGGTCCGGCGAAGCTCATGGGACACGAAGCGACCGACATGGCCATGCTGCTTGACGAGAACGCGGACGCCGTGCCGGGTGATTGCAGGACCAAGCGCGTGCTCGACCTCGGTAAGGTGAACCACCCGGAAACCGTCGATCTCGTAGTGCTCGACACCACCCGGGAATGGACCGTGGATCCGGAGAAATTCCATTCCACGGCACGCAATACCCCATTCGGCGGGTGGAAGGTCACCGGCCGTCCCCTCGCCACCATCATCGGATCGAAACTGGCTTTCAGCCGCATCAACAAGGAGGACTGATGGATCGTCTAGTCGAAGCGATCGCATCCAAGCAGAACCCGAGCGTGGTCGGCCTCGACCCGACCGAGGCGCTCGTACCCGAACAGATCGTGGCAAGTTTTGCCGAGGAGATATCGGAACAGGTGGAGGATCCGACCGAGGCGCCGGCGGCGCAGCTCTCCGTGGCCTTCTTCGAATTCAACCGCGCCATCATCGACGCGGTGGCGGACATCGTGCCAGCGGTCAAACCGCAGATCGCCATGTACGAGGCGCTTGGCCCGGCAGGCATCGATGCCTACACCATGACCTGCGAATATGCCGAACAGCAGGGCCTGTACGTGCTGGGAGACGTGAAGCGAGGAGACATCGGATCCACGGCAGCGGCCTATGCTCATCATCTGAGCGGTGTGACGGCGGGGGAAGGAGCCTTTGATCCATGGCATGAGGACGCCGTGACCGTGAACCCGTATCTCGGCACGGATGGTATCACCCCGTTTGTGGACGCGGCGGAAAAGTCGGACAAAGACATCTTCGTTCTGGTACGTACCTCCAACCCGTCCAGCAGCGAGCTTCAGGAACTTGAGCTTGCCTCCGGCGAGCGTGTGTATGAGCATATGGCCGATCTGGTCGAAGGCTGGGGATCCGAAACCATCGGGCGTTCCGGATACTCCCGCGTCGGCGCGGTCGTGGGCGCGACCCATCCGGAAGAGGGCAGGGCCCTGCGTGCCCGCATGCCGCATACCTTCTTCCTCGTGCCGGGATACGGCGCCCAAGGAGGCACCGCGCAAGGCGTGGCGGGCATGTTCGACCAGGACGGTTCAGGAGCGATCGTCAACTCGTCCCGCGGCATCATCGGCGCATGGAAGCAATCCGGCAAGTATTCGCCGTCCATGAGCGCGCAGTCCGCGCTCGAACTCGTCGCGCAGTCGGCGCGTGAGGCCGCGGAAGACATGCGCGACAATCTGCGCGTCGTCCTGCCGTAAAACCTAATCCAGTCCACAATCGAACGCAATAGAGAGGGAGTCCATGACCACCGCAACAACGTTCGTTCCGACCGTAGCCGAGGCCACGGATGCCGGATTCTTCCCGAGCCGGCATGAGGTCGAGATCGTTGATAACCGTGAACTGACCGACGGTGTCTACCGTCTGACCTTCCGCGACGGATACATCGCGTCCCATGCCAAGCCGGCGCAATTCGTCGACGTGTATTCCAACGATCCGAGCAGGCTCATGCCTCGCCCGTTCGGTGTGTCCGAAGTCAACGGCGACGAAGTGAGCCTGATGTTCGCGGTCGTAGGCAAGGGCACTGCCGAATTCGCGGCTCTTCAGCCAGGAGACAGCATCCGAGTGCTGGGGCCGCTTGGCAATTCATTTAACATTGCAGAAAAGGCCAACTACGTGCTGGTGGCGGGTGGTCTTGGCGTACCGCCGCTGGTATGCGCGGCCCAAGCCGTCGCGGATTCGCGGGAATCCACCAGCACGGCCGTGTTCGGATACCGTAACGTGCGTTTCGGCGACGAATACGTTGGAAGATATGCCGATAGGACGTACAGCATCGATGAGACCGAAGGCAACGTCATCACCCTGCTCGACCGCATCGAAGATGAATTGCTGAACGGCGAACTGAAGCCGGTGATTCTCTCCTGCGGGCCGTTGCCGATGATGAAGGCCGTGGCCGAATGGGCCGCGAAACGTGGCGTCGAAGCTCAACTGAGCCTCGAACAGCGCATGGGATGCGGCTACGGCACCTGTGTGCTGTGCACCGTCGACACGAACGAAGGCCGGTTGAAGGTCTGTTCGGACGGGCCGGTTTTCACACGCGAACGTTTGGGATGGGGTGAGTGACGATATGACGACCGACAATACGCAGCATGCGAACCTGTATGAACAGCACGAGTGGAAACACCCCACCCAGGTGGCCGGCGTCCCCTGGAAGAATCCGGTGGCCACGGCGTCCGGCACATTCCAATATGCGGCTGTGCGCTGGTTCTACGATGTGAGCCAGCTCGGCGCGGTCACCACCAAAGGCGTGTCCCCGGTGCCGTGGGAAGGCAATCCCGGCATCCGAACGGCCGAGGGGCCTTCCAGCAACATCAACGCCGTCGGTCTGCAGAACCCGGGCGTCGACCACTATCTCGAGGATGACCTGCCCAAGCTCAAGGCCATCAACGCGACCGTGATCGCCAATGTGGCGGGCCATTGCGACGACGACTATGCCGAAGTTGTAGCCAAACTCGACGACTCGCCGGCCGACATGCTGGAGATCAACGTAAGCTGCCCGAACGTGTCCGCGGGCGGTATGAGCGTCGGCACCGATCCGATTGCTCTGAGTCGACTGATCACGAGGCTTCGCAAGATCACCGACAAGAAGATGATCGTCAAGCTCACACCGAACGTGACCGACATCACCGTTCCGGCCCGTGCCGCGGTGGAAAGCGGCGCCGACGCGTTGAGTCTGATCAACACGCTGCTGGGCATGCGCATCGACATTCGAACGGGCGAACCGGTCATCACCCATGTGACGGGCGGCGTATCCGGACCCGCCGTGCTGCCGGTGGGACTGGCCGCGGTATGGCGCGTGCGCACCGCGTTGCCGAGCACGCCGATCATCGGCATCGGCGGCATCGATTCCGGCGAGAAGGCGCTCGAATACCTATATGCGGGAGCCAACGCCGTCGAAGTGGGTGCGGCCGCGCTGTTCGAGCCGACGGCGCCGTTGCGTGTGGCCCGTGAGCTTGATGATCTGCTCGATTCGCGTCCCGAACTGGCCGAAAAGCTCGCCAAGGGTGAGACCTGGCGCTGACAACCGTCTCGACAAAGCAAACAAAGGAGTGACTATGGAATCCCTCGACCATCGTTTTACCGAGTTCCTTCTGGAATCCCAGGCGTTGAAGTTCGGCGAGTTCACGTTGAAGTCCGGACGCAAGTCCCCGTATTTCATCAATGCGGGCGCGTTCAATGACGGCGATAAGATCGCGAAGCTCGGCGCATTCTACGCGGATAAGATCGTGGCGGAGATCGAAGCCGGCAACCTGCCGGAGAACATCGACACCGTGTTCGGACCTGCCTACAAGGGCATTCCGCTCGGCGTCTCCACCGCCATCGCACTGACTTCCGGACACGGCATGACGGTCGGCTACACCTTCGACCGCAAGGAAAAGAAGGACCATGGCGACGGCGGCATGATGGTCGGCACCCAGTTGACCGACGGCATGAAGGTTCTGCTGGTGGACGATGTGATGACCGCCGGCACCGCGGTGCGTGAAGTCATTCCGAAGCTCAAGGCCGAGGCGGACGTTGAGGTCGTGGGTCTGATCCTGTCCGTGGACCGTATGGAGAGAACCAAGGATTCCGATACCTCCGCGGTGAAGGCCGTTGAAGCGGAATTCGGATTCCCGGTGTTCGCCATCGCCAACGTTAGGGAGATCTTCGAGGCTGGCCAGCATATCGAGACCACCGATGGAACTCCGTACGTAACCGAGGAAATCAAGGCCGCCGCCGACGCGTATCTCGAACGGTACGGCGCCTGATTCCGTTTTTCGCATTCATGCGATTACATATGGCAGGTGGCCCGCCTTCACAACCATGAAGGCGGGCCACCTGCCATATGTTGTTTCGAACGTTACATCAGAACATGGTTGATCGGGAAGCGACTAATCGATGAGATTGTAGCCATGGTCGGCAACGACCGACTTGAGCTTCTCAAGATAGCTTTCCGCGGCCTTCGACAGCTTCGCGCGCTCGTTGGTGATCCACCCGACGAGCATCGTCTCGTCGCTGTCGAGTGGCACGGTCACGATCTTCTCGTTGTTGAGATCGCCGTTGTCGATGCCGGTGCACACGGTGTATCCGTTCAGACCGATGATGAAGTTCAAAATAGTGGCGCGGTCGGTCACGTTGATCTGCTTGGGCGAGTATTCCGGCCAAACCGCTTCCTCCGCGAAGAAGAAGCTGCCTTCCTCTCCCTGCTCGTATTGGATGAACGGGAACGGCTTCAGATCATCCATGGTGACCTTTTTCTTGCCGGCCAGCGGATTATCGCGCGAGATGAACACGTGCAACGGCGCGCGGAACAGGGGATGGAACTCCAGATGCTTCTCTCGAAGCAGCTTGCCGATCACGTCCTTGTTGAAATCGGATAGATAGATGATGCCGATTTCCGAAAGCATGTTCGCCACTTGGTTGATGATGTCTTTCGTGCGGGTCTCACGAATCGTGAACTCGTATTCATCGGATTTGATGGAGCTGATCATTTCCACGAATGCCTCGACCGCGAACATGTAGTGCTGCGTCGAAACGGAACACAGCTGCTTGCGGGGCTTCGCGTTCTTGTAACGCTCCTCGAGCAGGGACGCCTGATCAAGGACCTGACGTGCGTAGGTGAGGAATTCGGCGCCGTCCACGGTCAATGCGATGCCTTGGGACGACCTGGTGAAGATCTCGATGCCGAGTTCGTTCTCGAGTTCCTTCACGGAAGAGCTCAATGCGGGCTGTGACACGTACAGCTCGTGCGAGGCTTCGTTCATGGAACCGCATTCCACGATTTTGACGATGTACTTCAGTTGCAGGAGAGTCATAACATCAATTAATAGCAGCGATCATTTACGAATATTCGATTTATAACGTTTGATTCTGCAATGTGGACGTACTCGCGCTTGGGTCGTGTGCGGACCGTCACAGCCGTACGCCCAGCGACGCGAGATCCTTTCGCGCCTGTTGCGCGTCCGTGAAGCGGAAGGCGTGGATGCCGACGGCGTTCGCGCCGACCACGTTCTTCAACGTATCGTCGAAGAACACCGACGTCTCGGCTTTGATGCCGAAACGATCCAACGCGAGCTCGTAGAAGTCCGCATTCGGCTTGAACATCTTCTCCTCGCCCGACACCAAGGTTCCGGCAAGAACCTCGCCGAGCTGGGGGAACTTCTCGAAAGCGAAATGGATGGTCTCGCAGGACCAGTTCGTCAATCCCCACACGCCATATCCGGCGGCCCTCAAATCGCGCAGCAATTGCTCCGAACCCGGAAGCAGGCCGACCAGCGCGTCATTGTAGCGTGTGATGTAATCCTTGAAGATATCGGCGATTCCCCTGCCGTGGTCTCTTTCCACGTCGGGCAGCACGTCAGCCAGCAATTCACCATGATCCATGCGGTCCTCGTAATCGAAGAAGCCATACTCGTCGTCATCAGAGCAGATGCGGTCGACCAGATCCTGCGGATAACGGCCTTTCAGCGCCGCGCGGCACTGCCAATCGACCACGACTCCGCAAAAATCGAAAATGACGTCGGTGATGGCTGGGGTTGCGTTGACCATGGGAAGCCCTCCTCATAAAACGTGTATGTGCCGTTCGCCAGTGTATCGCAACGGGATGGCGTAACGAGGTCGCGTGAAGGTGGCCTCAAGATGATGTCTTTCGGAATGCCCGGCGCGACGCCCCGTTGGTTGATGGCGTGGCGCCGGGTGGCTATCGCAGCGCCGCATCGACGAACGCTCGGAAGATGGCCCTGCTGCGCGCATCGACCTTGTGCAGGAACTCCGGATGCCACTGCACCGCCCACAGAAACCGTGATTCCGGTCGGTATACGGCTTCCGTGATGCCGTCCATGGCGGTGGCCATGACTCTCAACGACGGCGCCACCGCCCGCACGGCCTGGTGATGGTAGCTGTTGACGGCGATCAGCCAGTTGCCGGAATCGTCGCGTCTCATATTCGGATCATCGATCTGTGTCTGCGCCATGCCGTTGAGCATATCGTCCAATGGCGTGTTCGCATGCACGAGTACGTCATGGCCGAAGGTGTCGTATGGAGGGTTCATGTGATGCTCCACTTTGCTTGGATGCTCGCTCGGCAGATCGTGCCACAGCGTGCCGCCGAGGCATGCGTTGATGAGCTGGATTCCGCGGCAGATGCCCAATACCGGTTTGTCGAGTCGAATCATGGTGTCGAGCAGCAGGGGTTCCATCGCATCGCGTTCCGCGCTCAGTTCGGGTTTCGTCGCCTGGTATTCGTGGGTGATCTCCTCGCCGTAGATCGACGGGTTCACATCCTGGCCGCCGGTGAACAGGACGCCGTCGCACATGTCGGCCAACCGACGGATGTCATGCTCGTCGGAGGTCAACGGCAGCATGACCGGCAGCCCGCCCGCCTCCCTCACGCCGTCCATGTACCCGGGAAGCATCCACAGGCTGTCGCGTGCGTAATCGAATAGGGGAGTGATGCCGATGACCGGACGCTTTTCCATGACCCCGCCTTTCCGTGGTTTGTTCTTGCCGATGGAACGAGAGCATAGTTTTCCGATGTTTCGCGTTTCCCCGGCGCGCGTCGCGGCTGTTGCCCTGCCGGTTGTCCTCTCAGCGCAGGATGTCCACGGGGGAGACGGATTTGCTGCGTTCGATGATGTCCTCGACATCGAGCGGCCCGTCCTCGTCGTTCGGTTCCGGGATGAGTATGGACGTCAGATCCGCGATGACGTCATCAAGCAGCTGGTCGCGCAGGAACTTGTCGATGTAATGCATGTAGAAGGTGCCGCGGTTGATGTTGGCGGTGCGGGCGAGGTCGCTGACGGTCATCGCGTCGAAACCTTTGTCCTTGACGAACGTGGTGAACGCCGCTTTGATTCTGGCTTCCGTCTTGGTATGTCGTCGCTGCGTCATGCCCTTCAGCCTAAATCAACACATTGTGCATTTTGATAAGAATCAACGATTTCCTTCAGATTGTCCAAAGTAAACAATTCCAAGGAACCTGATCATTGCTCCGTCTCTTGTCTCGTACATACAATCATGCGGAAGTTAAATCAACATGTTGTTCACCAGTGGAGGTGATGGATCGATGCCGTATATCGAGATGGAGCATAGCTACAAGCGTTATCGAATGGGAGACACCACGGTCATGGCGAATGATGACGTGACGTTCGCCATCGAACAGGGCGAGCTGGCAGTCATCCTAGGGGCTTCGGGAGCCGGCAAATCGACGGTTCTTAACATTTTGGGCGGAATGGACACCAATTCCGAAGGGAAGGTCGTCATCGACGGCAAGGACATTTCGAACCACACCGCACGCCAGCTGACGGATTATCGTCGTACGGACATCGGCTTCGTATTCCAGTTCTACAATCTGGTCGCGAACCTGACGGCCAAAGAGAACGTGGAACTGGCTTCGCAGATCGTGGCCGATGCCATGGATCCGGTGGATGCATTGGCGAGCGTAGGGCTCGCGGACCGTGTCGACAACTTCCCCGCGCAGCTTTCAGGCGGTGAACAGCAGCGCGTGGCCATCGCTCGGGCGGTGGCAAAGAATCCGAAGATTCTGCTATGCGATGAGCCGACGGGCGCGCTGGACTACAACACGGGAAAGCAGGTGCCGCGGATCTTGCAGGACATGAGCCGAAAAAAGGCACGACGGTGGTAATCGTGACGCACAACTCCACCATTGCGCCGATTGCCGACCGCGTGATCCACATGCATGACGGTCGTGTCACCGCAGTCGAATTGAACGAGCATCCGATGAGCATCGAGGATCTTGTATGGTAAAACGCATCTTATGGAAGGACATTCGCCAAACATTGCATGGCTCGATGGGACGATTCGTCTCGATCGTCTGCCTGATGCATTGGGCTCCTTCGCCTTGGTCGGTCTTAAGGTGACTGGTCCGGACATACAGGCCACCGGCGCCGAATTCTACGGAAGCAACAACCTCGCCGATGTCACGGTCGTATCCACATACGGACTGTCCGAAGAAGACGAGGGAGTCATCGGCGAGGCCGACGGCATCAGGGACATCGAATACGGCTACTTTAAAGACGTCGTCATCAAAGGCACCAATTCCAGCATGCGCGTCTTTTCGAAACCGGAACGTATCTCTACCTACGACGTGGTGGAAGGAAGGATGCCGAAGCAGCAGCGGCACACTGGCCTCATACGCCG
>CAVAQZ010000056.1:0-9870 GCA_963590945.1 Dysosmobacter segnis | reverse complement strand
CCTTGATCACATGAGCAAATGAAGGCCGCGAAAAGCACGCCAACTATCGCTTGCAACCGGCAAGATCCGTTCTCCGAGAACATTTCCACACCGGTAAGGCCCACATAAATCTCATGCATGTCACCGAAACCAGTTGGAATGTGTGTGACCAATGCCAAAATCAACTGCAAGCCCGCTACAGTCGTCAAGAAAAACAATGTCGCCCGTGCAATCGATCTGCTCTCGTCTCGGACTCTGCCAATCCAGCTCATCACGACCTCCATCTCGTCTCCGTAAACCATATTTTTGTAGAAAAGACAGCTCTTCCACGCATGTTCATGCAAACGTTAAAAAGTTATGACGAACGTCCTCGTATTCCCCCCGAGTCATTTCTTTCGTACATTAAAGTTGGGGCTGTGACCACGGAGATGTACATATACGAGGATGACGACCAGGACGCCCAGACGTTGAAGACGACCATCGAATCCTTCGCCGTGTCCAGCCAGATCTCCGTAAGGGTCACGGTCTACAAGCATGGGCGTGATTTGCTTCGCGCGATTGAAACGCATGAACCGGATATGTTGTTCCTGGATGTCGATGCGGGCGAAAACGAACCTGATGGTCTTGAAATAGCCAAGCAGATCCACGCATGGAACGCCAATCTGCCGATCGTCTTCACTACATACCTGCAGGAGTATGCCATTTTCGGATATGAAGTGGAAGCGCTTCACTATCTCATCAAGCCTGTGACCATTGAAAATATAGAAGTCTGCTTCAACCGATTGGAAAAGGAAAAGAGAAATCATCCGAAGAAACGGTTTTCGATCTCGGTTGTTTCCGACTACAGACAACTGGCAGTCCCAGTGGAGAACATCAGATTCGCCGAAGTCAGACGCAATACCGTGACCCTGCATCTGCCGGAGCGCTCGATCTCCACCAACATATCCATGTCCTCACTCGAACAGCAAACTAACGGCATGCTGATCCGCTGCCATCGAAGCTATCTCGTCAATCCGAAATACATCACGAAAATCGACCACAACGATTTCGTATTATGTTCCGGAGAGAGGATACCCATCCGTATGAACGGACACCGCAAAACCATCGCGCTGTACCACGATTGGCTTGCAAGGCAGACAGATGATTAATGACGCGCAGGCATGACCATTCTCCGAATCGTCGTGCCTCATCGGCCAGTTCCTGCCGGCATTGCAGGCACACTCACACGAACCGTGAAATCATGTTCGTTGTAGTCCACCGAACATTCACCATATAAACGCTTGGCTATCATCTTCACCGATTCGAGTCCGATGCCCGCACCTTCATGCTTGGTCGAAAGGAATCCGCCGTTCTTGACATCGAGTTTCCCGTCGTAATTATTCCGCACCATGATGATGCAAACATTCTCGACTTCGTGAGCGCGTATATCAACGTATCGCCGGCCTGTCGCATCACTTCCTGCGGCCTGCACCGCATTCTCCAGCAGATTGCCCAGCACGACCGTCAGATCAACCGATGCGAGATACCGTTCGATGGGCACCTCAATCTTCGACGCGAAAGACACCCCAGCTTGTTCCGCCTCGTACCGGTAATATTGCAGCAATGCGTCCAACTCCGGGTTTCCGGCAAGACGATATCTAGCACTCGAAGGAATGGTCCGCACCATCTTCGCAATGTAATCGCGCAATTCTTCGTATTCATGCCGCTCGGCCAACACCGACAACACCGCAAGCTCGTGGCGAAAATCATGGCGCAAACGACGTTCGGCATCGTCATGCTCCTGATAGATACGATAAGCCTGTTCATGCAATTTATACTGACGATTGACGATGCTCAGCTCATTGCGCTGACGTTGGACGAGGATGATCTTGGCGATGATGAGATACGTGCCGAGTTTCGTTATGAACAGCACCATCAGCATCATAAAATTAGCCGACTTCGCAGCGCCGATGTATTCAGGTTCGAGCGTGCTGAACCGCATCCACAGCGCGATGGCGCTGAATCCGGCCGGCACCAGCCAGAGGTATCTCCAGATGTAATCCGCATCCTCGACGTTGAACAAATCCAACAGAGTCGTTCCGAATAATGCGTACAACATGCCGATCAGCAGCATTCCGATAAGCAAAACCATGAGCAGGCACTGCCAGTCGTATATTCCTCGCGTCGGAAACAGGCGACGATTGACGGCGTTGCCGATGACGTCGACCGTGCCCGACAGATTCATGAACAGCATCAGCACGAATACGGTCTTGCGCCAGGAATCACGAATCAGACCAACTACGGGAATCCCCCATAACACAGGCAGCAGTATCGCCATCAACGCCATGTACGTGTTGTCATCGACATGACCATACCGCAACGAACCGATCGATATCTGAACCGCTGCAAGCAATACGCATATGACGGCAGTGGCACATATACCGAAACGAAGACGTTTACGGAACAATATCAGCGTAAATGTCATGCCAGGGGCAGACAGTCAAGCAGCGCGGACGCCCCCCCCCCGCATATATCCACATCCATCCCTCAATTCTTCACTCAGTCCACGCCGAATCCTCTCCAGCGCGTTTAACCCCCTTACACTACACACACCCTATGATTCCTCGTTCGACGAACATCCACAATCCATGGCATCGCATCAGATATCGGAGACAGCCCTGATCCACTCGTCATGCCAGCCCGTATAATAAGATTCGCTGTTACGCCAATGTGTGGCAAACCGGCAATATTCCACCACCTGCGAATACACGCACTGGACACATAAGGAATAGCCGGGGGCATTGGACGAACGGGGACCCTGGGCCCTTCGTATCGTTTTCTGCCCGAATTCCGTTCGCAGCGCGTCCCTAGAAAACGATAGAGAAGTAAGATTCAAGGGAAATCGCATTCATGAAGAAGAACATCTTCGGCACAATCGCAACGAAGGCAATCGCGCTGCTGGGCGCAGCCGCCATGGTTCTCGGCGTCTCCGCATGTGGTCAGAGCAACAACGCCAGCACCGATTCCGACGGACTCACCAAAGTGACGTTCATGCTTTCCTGGGCGCCCGACACCAACCACATCGGCGTGTACGTGGCCAAGAACAAGGGCTATTTCAAGAGCGTCGGCCTTGATGTGGACATCGTGGCCGTGGCGCAGGCCGGAGCCGAGCAGGCCGTGAACAACGGTGTGGCCGACTTCGCGTTGTCGAACCTCACCAATGTGGGCATGTATTCCGTCAAGGGCGCCGAGATCAAGCAGGTCATGCAGGTTCAGCAGAAGCCCAGCGCCATCTGGTGCTCGCTCGCATCCAACACCGAAATCGCATCTCCGAAGGATTTCGACGGCAAGACCTTCGCAACGTTCGGCTCGAATGAGTCCGATGCCGTGATTCGACGTATGATCCAATCCGACGGCGGCGAAGGCACGTTCGACAAGGTGACGGTTGGCACATCCACGTTCCAGACCCTGTCCAGCGGCAAAGCCGACTTCGGCGGGTTCTACGCAACATGGGAAGGAGTGCAGGCCGACATGTACGGCCCGCAGCTCAACTGCTTCACCGAACCGGATTACGGCGTGCCCGGCAATGCCGATACCATCGGTGTGATCACCAGCAACAAGACCATCTCCTCCAATCCTGATTTGGTGAGGAAGTTCGTGCAGGCCACCAAGAAGGGCTACGAATACGCGTATTCCAATCCTGACGAGGCCGCCCAGATCCTGGTTGACGAAGCTCCCGACGCCAATCTTGAAGTCGAATTCGTGAAGAAGAGCATGAAGACGATCGTCGACGGCCAGTATTGGGGAGATCCGGAGAAAATCGCCGATGGTTCGTTCACGTTCGGCACGAACGATGTTGATGGAGCCCAGCAGTATTTCGACTTCCTCGCCAAGGAGGACGCCTATACCGATTCGCATGACAAGGTGATCAACGAGGCTCCGCAGGCCAAGGATCTCGCCACGGACGAGTTCCTGAAGTAAACCATCATCCATAATCCTTCGTGCCGTATACGCATAACATGATTGAATGGCATGCAGCAATACGTACGAATGGCATGACATCCGCTTTCGCTGCAGCGATTCGACATGGTTTCGCTGCAGCGATTACGTAACCGCACAGTCCGAGGAGCCCATGAACGACCGCAAACTGATTCTCGATGTGGACACCGGCATCGATGATGCCCTGGCTTTGGCATATCTTGCCACGTTCCCGGATGTCGATCTGCTTGGCGTGATCGGCACATACGGCAATGTCGCGGTCGATACCGCCGTACGTAACACGGCTTATGTGTTGGAACGGTTGGGTCTTCAGCATGTGCCCGTGCTGAGGGGCGCGTCTCATCCGTCATGGGCCGACTGTTTCATTCCCGACGCCGGATGCGCGCAATTCCATGGACCGGATGGACTTGGAGGTTTCGGCCCCAAACCGAATTACGACCCGTCTTCAGGCCATGAAGCCCAGCCTTCCTCCCAGCCTGTTTCATCGGGAACCACGGCCTTTGATTCAACAGGTGTCGTTTCCGTCGGCGGTTACGCGCTGGACGACCCGCATGCGAATCCGGCCGCACATGGTCCCCTCTCCCCCATGCAGGGAACCGCATCCGTGTCTTCGCAGGCGACGGACGAAGACATTCCTCTTTCCGACGGCGCACGGTTCATCATCGAACGGATACGCCAATACGGCACCGACGTCACCGTTGTGGCAACCGGTCCGTTGACCGACATCGACGCCGTTCTCCGCACGGCACCGGACGTCGCGGAAAAGATGAAATTGGTACTGATGGGAGGATCCCTCACCCAGGAAGGCAACTGCTGGGATCTGACCGCCGAAACGAACATCATTCAGGATCCGGAAGCCGCCGACCGCGTATTCCATTCGGGAGCGGACATTACCATGGTAGGTCTCGACGTGACACATCAATGTTTGATGGGCAAAACCGTCACTGCGGAATGGCGCATCTCCGAATTGGGTGGCTTTCTTGCGAATCTGGCCGATTTTTCAATCGCCGCGAATCTCAGATCCGATGCCAGACTGTTCTCCGACGGCATGCCGTTACATGACCCGCTTGCCGCTGCCGTGGCGCTTGATGAGACCCTTGTCTCATGTTTTGACCTGCCGATGAAGGTCGAAACCCAATCGGGTGATCTTCACGGCACCCGTGGACGCACCGTGGGAGATCCCGAAGGACTCATCAACAGCAAAGCGCCACGCGTTCACGTGGCGCTTCAAGTCGATCACAACCGGTTCGTCGACGATTTTGCAATGCGAATCACGAATCTGGTTCGCCAATAGACATAAGCCGCAAAACCATAAAGTCGCGAACCGGCTTTCCCTCGGCCTATTTCTTGACTCCGCCGAATCTTCGGTCACGATTGACATAGTGGCCGATCGAACGCCACAGCACCTCACGACCGCAATCGGGGAACAGTTCCGGTACGAAGTCGAGTTCGGCATAGGCAGCCTCCCACGGCAGGAAGTTCGAAGTGCGCTGTTCGCCGGAAGTGCGGATCACCAAATCGCAATCCGGAATATCGGGATTGTACAGATGGTCGGCGATCATCTTCTCCGTTACACGGTCACCGGAGATCTTACCGTCACGCACTTCCCGCGCAATCGCGGCACAGGCGTCCGCGATTTCCGCACGCCCGCCGTAGTTCAAGCAGAACACCACATCGATCGTCGTGTTGTTCTTGGTCTTCTCCTGAGCCACTTCCAACTCGTCGATGACCGACTTCCACAGCTTCGGACGGCGACCGGACCAGCGCACGCGTACGCCCCACTCATTCATCTGGCTCACACGACGGTGGATGATGTCTCGCGAGAATCCCATAAGAAAACGCACTTCCTGCGGGGAACGCTTCCAATTTTCGGTGGAGAAGGTGTAGAGGGAAAGATAGCGCACACCCGCTTCAATCGCACCGGCAATGGTGTCGAACACCACAGGCTCGGCGGCCTGATGGCCTTCGGTGCGAATCATGCCGCGCTGTTGGGCCCAACGGCCGTTGCCATCCATGATCACGCCCACATGGCGGGGAACCTTGTTCTTTGGAAAATCAGGGATTATCGACGGGTCCGAAAAGGGTGCCGCCGGAATGTCAAGAGACTTGTAGTCCACGTTCTCAAAAGCCATATACGCTAATCTAGCAAGCGCATGGAACGAATGGGCCTCTCCAGATAATATTCACCCCATTTTCCTACTAGCCGGCGGGTCTCCCCCGTCAATGGAGCACCGTCCAATTCTTGCCAGTCTCCGTCCACGAGCGCTTGAAGCTGGCAGATCGAGTTCCATGAAATCTCAGTCGATTCACGAATATGGTCCTTCTGACACATCAGACCGCCGGAGGAAATGGAGAAAAACCATGATAAAGATTCGCTGATCGGCTCGCCGCACACCACACAGGCGCGCAGTCGCGGCGTCCATCCGGCGACCGCGAGCGCGCGCATCACGTAGGAATCGCTTATGGCGGCCGGCTCGTGCGCGCGCTTCGTCAAAGCGTTCAATGCGCCCAATACCAGCCGGTATTGCGCGACTGTGGGCTCGTGCTCCGTGGAAACCAGTTTGTCGATCGTTTCACAGATCACGTTCGCCGCGGTGTATGCGTTGAAGTCGGCGCAGATCGGACCCGCGTAGACGGAAATCGATTCGGCCTGTGAGATCACGTCAAGGGAACGGCCTTCGGAAATCAGCAATGCCACGCGCATGAACGGTTCGAGTCGGCCACCGAATCGTGATTTGGTGCGGCGTACTCCTTTGGCGACCGCTCGCACTTTGCCATGATCGCGTGTGAGCAGGGTGATGATGCGGTCCGCTTCGCCGAGTTTGGTCGTGCGTAATACCACGCCTTCGTCTTGGTATAACGGCATCGGCCGCTCCTTTTCTTCCTACGCGATCCTTCTCATGAAAATCCGATTCGGTTGTTCGCCATGGCCGTTTCGTCATGGTTTCCACACCGTATCCGTTTCGCTCCAGCAGCTCTAGTAGATGAACAATCCCCAGAAGGCGAACACCAACAGTACGTTCAGCATGGCGAAAACGGTAAACCAGAACACCACACGCCCGAATCTGGTTGAGGCAAGCACCGGCTGCCAGCTGGAAATGATCTGTTTGAGGGCTCCTTTACGCAACGGCCAGCGGGTAAGGCCGCGGTTACCGGCCACTTCGAACAATCGTGTGAATACACGGGACCATGCCCACACCACAATCACACAGACGATCTGAATGACGGGCCAGCTCCAATACATCATGCCTGGATTCTCACTCGGAGCGCCGCCCCACGCCAGTTTGACCACGCTCATGATCACTTCGCCGAGTCCTGCCGCAAACAGCAGCAACGTGGCCATAGTGGTGATCGTCAATGTGATCAACGCATTGCCGAAACCATGCAGGAATCCCAGTTCGTACCGACGACCGTGTATGCGCGCATGAATCTTGCGGATCGCGACAATCAGCCACAATACGGCCACCGCCATCAGCAACAGCAGCATGCAGACGTGCAGCACGACCAGGTACACGGTCAGACCACGATTGGCCTTAAGATCCAAAGGCACGGCAATCGACTGGTATAGCTGCGCTCCGGCGACGCGTTCACTCGTCTGTTTCAGTCCGTGAGTGGTGCCGACCGCCCAATCGATCACGTCGTTGACGTAATCGTCCGCGAACGGAGTGCCGCTGTTGGCTTCATCACCGAGACGCAGCACATGATTGGCTATCGAATAGGCCCTCACCGTAACGTTCCAGTTGTCGGCCTGATGGGCCATGTCCACGATTTTCTCAGTGCCCTCCACCTGCGCCGTCATCACGTCCTTCGTGCCGTACGCCACAAGCGTCGGTATGGAGTATGCTTGCGGATCCAATGTGTCGATGTCGAGATTGTCAAAGCCGAACAGGGAAACGTCAAGGTGGAAGATGCGGCACACAATCGACTGGTATCCGTCATGCGCACCCACAAGGGCGAAATCCTGCGCCGCGAGGAAGCCCAACGACTGTCGTGGCGAATAGACCATGGGACTGAGCAGCACCTGGAACGCCACGTCCGAATCGGACTGCAGCAGGTATGAGGAGATCCAGGTTCCCTCCGACGTAGCGTAGATACCGACCTGTTCGGCGTCCACATTGTCGAGTGAGCGGAGCAGATCGATGACTTGGTCGTATGCCGCCGCCGATGCCGGATAATCTCTGGTGGCGTCATTGGTGGACCAGACCGGTTTGTCAAGCACGGCCGTCACGAATCCCGCGGAAGACAGAGCATATGCCATATCTCCGAAGGAATTGTCGCAGGTGCCATATCCTGCGCCATGTATGAATACCACTCCGGGCCTGTTGTTTCCAGCGTTTTTCGGTTCGCGGATCAGCACGTTGATGTCTTGCGTCTCGCCGGTCGAAGGTTGCCGTGCCTTGATGGTCACATAGCGTTGCTCCACCTCGTAATCGCCTTGCTTGGCGAGTTCGACGCCTGTGTTGTTGTCGAAGGTGACGGCCGTGTCGGACGACAATGTTTCTATGGTCTGGCCAGTGGGTTCATAATTCCAAGACGCTGCGGTCAAAGTTGAAACCGCCATGAGAACGCCAAGCAGAACAACGAAAATAGGCAGACTCACCCGCAGTCTTCTGCCACGGGTCCAGCCCCGGATCCGCCTACTATCCGGAGCTGGTTTGAATGACTGACTTTCCCGCTTTGACACGTCGCTCATTCTACCGAGCGTTTCTGAAATGCCAATCGATATTACGCCGCGATCAGCAGCTTCCACC
Organism: Dysosmobacter segnis; assembly: GCA_963590945.1. Lineage (GTDB taxonomy): Bacteria > Actinomycetota > Actinomycetes > Actinomycetales > Bifidobacteriaceae > Bifidobacterium. The sequence goes on along the minus strand of CAVAQZ010000056.1, from coordinate 1,162 downwards.
GTTGGCCACCGGCACGACCACCGGGCCTGCCGTTCCGGATGGAACCTGTCCATCCGCTTCCATCTGGGCCGCGATCTCCTGCGCTTTGTTCAGCAACGTCTCCACGATCTGATCCTCCGGAACCGTCTGAATGACCTTGCCTTTGATGAAGATCTGTCCTTTTCCGTTGCCGGAGGCAACACCAAGATCCGCTTCGCGCGCCTCACCCGGGCCATTGACGATGCATCCCATGACGGCAACGCGAATCGGCGCGGTCACGCCTTTAAGCCCTTCGGTGACGGCATTGGCCAGCTGAATCACATCCACCTGCGATCTACCGCAGCTCGGGCAGGAGATGATGTCGAATTTGCGGGGACGCAATCCCATGTATTCCAGCAGCTTGCATCCCACCTTCACCTCCTCGACAGGTGGCGCGGACAGCGAAACGCGAATCGTATCTCCGATGCCCTCAGCCAGCAAAGCGCCGAACGCAAGACAGCTCTTGATCGTACCCTGCCATGCGGGGCCAGCTTCGGTAACGCCCAAATGCAACGGCCAATCGCCCTTGGAAGCAAGCAGACGGTATGTCTCCACCATGGTGATCACATCATGGTGTTTGACGGAGATTTTGAAATCACGGAAGCCGACATCCTCAAACATGCGTGCTTCCTTCATGGCGGAAGCGACCAACGCCTCAGGGGTAGGCCCACCATATTGGGCGTACAGATCCTTGTCAAGGGAGCCGGCGTTCACCCCTATTCGCAGCGAAATGCCCGCATCGGTCGCGGCCTTGCAAATGGACGGACCGACTTCGTTGAACTTACGAATGTTGCCGGGGTTCACGCGCACCGCCGCACAACCGGCATCGATGGCCTGAAACACGTATTTGCTTTGAAAATGAATATCCGCGATCACCGGAATCGGCGATTTTCGGACCAGTTCAGGCAATGCGTCGGCATCATCCTGACTGGGGACCGCCACGCGCACGATATCGCATCCCGCAGCGGTCAGTTCCGCGATCTGCTGCAATGTCGCCGGAACATTGGCCGTCAGAGTGTTGGTCATGGATTGCACGGAAATCGGAGCTCCCCCACCCACCGGCACGGGCCCTACCATGATACGACGCGATTCGCGGCGCGGATGCAACGGGCTTTCGCTGATATCGGCCTCACCGGTTTTGCGG
>CAVAQZ010000055.1:0-10007 GCA_963590945.1 Dysosmobacter segnis | reverse complement strand
CTCTCGTGGTGACCCGAATTCGCCGGTGACGTCCGGATCCGCGCTTAGCTTGTCCGCGTCGGTGATGATTTGTGGCAGGGTCATCCTCAAGGCTTTTGCGATACGTTGCAATTGCTCATAGTCGGCAACGGTGTTTAAATCGAATATTTTACGCAGCGTGCTATATGGGACGCCTGATTTCTCGGCCAACACTGGATCTTCGATCTCTCGTGTTGCCATTGCCCTCTTTATTGCCACCGATAGCGCCCTTGATTCGATGGTGGGAACCTTCTTTCCTGTCGCCATAAAAACTTTAGACCCGATTGGGGTATGGATAACTCATATGGGAACGAATAAGCTCACTTCGCAATATCTCGGAAAAGCAGTGAAGTCCGCAATTAAGCATGCTGGGCTCGCACAGGATGAGACAAGCGTCAAAACTGGCGTTCCTCGCAACGGCCTCAATCGCAAATTCAACGGCGGAACCTTCAACTTTGACGAGCTCATTCGCGTCAGCCAAGTCACTGGCCTCGAACTTTCGGACATCGTCTCCGATGCCGGGGCGTTCGCCGAAGCATGAACCGAAAGGGGAATCTGAAATGAGGAAGATGAAGAGATCCGACGTCCGCGAATGGATTCCGGGCGGACCTCTCGAACGGGTCGACTTCGACGACGCGTTCAGCAAGCTCGCCGGAAGCATCGACGCGTTCGCCAACGGCGAGGTCGGCATGACCCGCGCCGGATTGGGCCAGAGCAAGATCGTGCGTTTGAGGGCCGACCGGCGCGAGGCGCAGTCGTCGAAGATCCTCGACCGGATCAGGGCCGGGAGGGCGGTGAACGGAGACGCGGATGTACCTCGACAATCTGGGTCTGACGCCGCGGCGGCGCAGGTGGCTGGAACTGGATCTCAATGATCTGTGTGAGGACTACACGGACACCATGGGCCGTCTGCGGAAGGAGGCCGGCAACAGTGTTTCCGGCCTCGTCTGGGACGGTGAGCGCGAACGGCCAGCCGAACCATGCGTTGGCCGCGGTTCCGAGCGCGAATACCGCGCTGACTGTCGATTCGGTCTTCGTGATGTTCCATGACATAATCGGAGGTAGGGGGTTCCGGCCCCTGGGTCTGGCCGGAACCCCCTTGATCACTTCCGCCTAATGAAAAACCACCGCAAGCACGATGGAGGCGGAACCCCGGATTGATTCTCGGGTCCGAAACCCAAACCCGCGTGGAAGAATCCACGCGTTTGATTCCTGTTGGAATATTTTGCGCACGGGTGCAACGCATCGCCCCTCCCGACGTCTGCCGGGGGAGGGGTTTTCGTTTCCGGCGCATCATGCGGAGAAACAGAAGATCGGAGTCCAATTTGAGTGACATTTGAGTGGCACGACGAAACGACGCCAACCATAAGAACCCATTGGGGCACGATTGGATATAAGCCCGACTTATAACGACACTCAAATTTTCCTAATGTCTTATAGCAAGTCGTTTCGTGGTAGCTTGAGCGGGTTGCATTCGTTCATATCTGATGGAGGATTTCATGTCCGCTCTTACTTCCGTCTCCGGTTTTCCACGCATCGGCCAAAACCGTGAACTGAAGAAAATCATCGAAGCCTACTGGAAAGGCAATGCCACCCTCGACGATGTTCGCGCCACGGCCAAGGAACTGCGCGCCAAGCATTGGAAGCTGCAGGAGGCCGCAGGAATCGACCTGATCCCCAGCAATGATTTCAGCTACTACGATCAGATTCTCGACACGGCGATTCTGCTCAACGTCATCCCGCAGCGATACCAGCGTCTCGCCTTCGGCAATCCCGAGGAAACCCTCTTCGCCATGGGCCGCGGCTATCAGGGCGAAAAAGGCGACGTGACCGCATTGCCGATGAAGAAGTGGTTCACCACCAACTACCACTATCTCGTGCCGGAAATCGACGAAGCCACGGACATCAAGCTCAACAGCGCCAAGCCATTCGACGAGTTCAACGAAGCGAAGGAACTCGGCATCGTCACCAAGCCGGTGCTCATCGGACCGTACACGTTCCTCAAGCTGGCACGCAACCCGCAGGCCGAGGAAATCGAATACGACAAGGGCCTTGTGAACGCGATCAGCGCGGTCTATGCCGAAATCGTAACCAAGTTCGCGCAGCTGGGCGCCGAATGGATCCAGATCGACGAACCGTATCTGGTGCTCGACAAGGAACCCGGCGATGCGGAACTCTTCAAGTCCCTGTACTCCAAGATCCTGCCCGCTCGCGAAGGCAGGATCAAGATACTGCTCAACACCTACTTCGGCCACATCGCCGACATCTACGAAACCGTCAACCTGCTTGGCTTCGACGGCATCGGCCTGGACCTGAACGAAGGCAAGGAAGAAAACCTCGCCGCGGTCGAACAGCACGGCGTGGCGGAAAACACCACCATCTTCGCCGGAGTCGTCAACGGACGTAACATCTGGCGCAACAACTACGCAGTCAGCCTCGGCCTGGTCGACGCCCTGAAGAAGGTCACCGACAACGTGGCGGTCTCCACCGCCAGCTCGCTCCTGCACGTGCCATTCAGCACCGAAGGCGAGGACGGACTATCCGACGAAGTACGCAGGCACTTCGCCTTCGCCGTCGAGAAACTGGACGAGCTTGGCGAAATCGCCGGCCTCGCCGCCTCGAACGAAGAGGAAAAGAAAGACTCCACGGCGCTCGCAGCCAACCAGGCGTTGTTCGACGGAACCCGAGTGACCGCCGATCAGGCCGTGTCCGATCGTCTCGCGGCGCTGACCGACGCTGATTTCGTTCGCCAGCCGGCCCGTGCGGAACGCCAGAAGGAGCAGCGCGAATCACTCGGACTGCCGCTGTTGCCGACAACCACCATCGGATCCTTCCCGCAGACCAAGGAAGTACGTGCCGAACGAGCGAAGCTGCGCAAGGGCGAGATCAGCAAAGCCGAATACGACGAGTACATGAAATCGCAGATCGACGCCTGCATCAAGCATCAGGAAGATCTCGGTCTGGACGTGCTTGTGCACGGCGAGTTCGAACGTAACGACATGGTCGAATACTTCGGCCAGAACCTCAACGGATTCCTGTTCACCAAGAACGCCTGGGTGCAGTCCTACGGCACCCGCTGCGTGAAGCCTCCGATCGTGTGGGGCGACGTCTCCCGCGCCTCCGCGATCACCGTGGAGTGGAGCGCCTACGCGCAGTCCCGCACCGACCACGTCATGAAGGGCATGCTCACCGGCCCGGTGACCATCCTCAACTGGTCTTGGCCGCGTGAAGACATCACCCACGAACAGCAGACCCAGCAGCTGGCCCTCGCCATCCGCGACGAAGTGCTCGATCTTGAAGCCGCGGGAATCAAGGTCATCCAGATCGACGAGGCCGCATTGCGCGAGAAGCTTCCGCTCAGGAAGTCCGACTGGCACAAGCAGTATCTCGACTGGGCCATCCCGGCTTTCCGACTGGTGCATTCCGCGGTCAAGCCGACCACGCAGATCCACACCCACATGTGCTATTCGGAATTCAACGACATCATCAAGGACATCGACGCCATGGACGCCGACGTGATCTCGTTCGAAGCGTCCCGCGGAGATCTTGTGGTGCTCGACGCCATCCATGAAGCCAACTTCGAAACGGAGGCCGGCCCGGGCGTCTACGACATACACTCGCCGCGCATCCCCTCCGAACGCGAAATCGAAGAACGCATCTACGAGATCCTCAAGAAGATGGACGTCGAAAAAGTGTGGATCAACCCCGATTGCGGCTTGAAGACCCGCGGCAACGCCGAAACCTGGCCAAGTCTGGAGAACCTCGTGGCGGCGGCCAAGGCGGTGCGCGCCAAGATCGCCGAATAAGGCTACAGCCAAATCATTCTGACAGGAAAAGGCAATGCACTCACCACTGTTCTCGCTCGAAGTGTTTCCACCGAAACGGACCTCCCCTGTAGGGACCATCTACGACACTCTGGATGGCCTGCAGGGGCTGGACCCCGATTTCATTTCGGTGACATACGGAACGGGCAAGTCCTCGGACCGCACGCTTACGGCACGTATCGCGCACACCGTGAACGAATACGGCATACCCGCCGTGGCGCATCTGACCGCGCAATACCTGAACAAAGACGACGTGGACCAGGCGCTCGTCATGTTCGACGAAGCGAAGGTATCGGGCGTGCTGGCCCTCAGGGGAGATGCGGTGGAGGGCGCGCAGCCGGTCGGCGTGTTCGAGCACGCCAGCGATTTGGCGGCCTATATCCATCAGGAACGCCCGGAACTGAAGATCTACGGAGCCTGCTACCCGGAAAAGCATCCTCAATCGGCCACATTGGAGGACGACATCGACAATCTCAAAAAGAAGGTCGACGCGGGCGTCACGCATCTGATATCGCAGCTGTTCTACGACAACGAGGACTTTCTGCGATTCCTTGACAAAGCGCGCGCAGCCGGAATCGATGTGCCGATCGAAGCCGGTATCATGCCTGTGACGAACGCCGGATCGGTACGCCGCATGGCGTCCATCTGCCAATCACGGGTACCGGAAAAACTCGAGACCATGCTGACCAAGTGGGCGGACAACAGGGCCGTGCTCAAAGAGGCCGGCATAGTCTACGCATCCGAACAGATCAGCGACCTGGTGGCGCGTGGCGTCGATGGAGTGCATCTTTACACCATGAACCATCCGTGCGTCAGCCGGCGCATCTGGTCGAATGTCAAACCATTCTTCGTCTGAACGGACGATGCAACAAACGCGAGGGGCGCTCCCACGAAACGATTCGGGGGAGCGCCCCTTGTGCTCCTGCGAGCGGCTACTATATAAAGCATGTCTTCTACGCAACAAGAGTTTCGTGCGCTCGATCTGATTCGAGCCGGCCTTCAGGACCTTGACAAAGCACGCGCATTGCTTGACGGATTGCATGCCGATGGCGTCAGCAACGAACACCTGCACGTCCTGGTGAACACGCTTGAAAAGGCATGCGACCCCGACGTGGCCCTACGCAACCTGGTGGACATCGTCAAGGCATTGCAAAGCCAAGGAGGGCATTTCAGCGACACCATCGTGGACGAAGCCGGATTCGCCAGACTCATCACCGTGCTCGGAGTCTCCGACGAAATGGGCAAACTCATGCGATTCCGCCCCGAACTCGTGGAAGCCGCAGCCAACGACACCTGCGAAAGCCACCTGTACAACCACAAACAACGCAGAGCGCATGTACTCCAAGCCGTCGGCGCGAATCCCGAAGACACCGCGACCCCGACGGCCTCCTACCCATTGGCGCAGGCGGCCACCGCATTACGCCAAACGTACAGAAAACAGCTTGCCGCAATCATGGCGCAGGACGCCACGGCGGCGGATCCAACCGAAATACAGCCGCGCATCAGCCAGGAACTGTCCGACCTGGCCGATGCCGCGCTGGAAGGCGCCCTCGCCATAGCACGCAACGAAGTGGAAGGCAGCGAACACGTGCGCTTCGCCATCATCGGCATGGGCAAACTCGGCGCACAGGAACTCAATTACGTTTCCGACGTCGATCTGATCTACGTGGTGGAACCGGCCGACCACGACATCGACGGCACAACACTGAGCCGGACCGGCACCAAAATCGCCACCACGATGCAGCGCGTATGCCAATCGGTGATCATGGGAGTCGCCGAACCGACCCTATGGCAGATAGACGGAGGACTACGTCCGGAAGGCAAAGACGGTCCGCTCGTCCGCAGACTCGAATCACACGAGGCCTACTATGAGCAGTGGGCGGAAAACTGGGAATTCCAGGCACTGCTCAAAGCCAGGCCCGTGGCGGGAGACCCCGAACTCGGCGAAGCATACATGGCCATGACCCGTCCATTCGTATGGACGGCATCCAAACGAGACAACTTCGTCTACGACTGCCAGCAAATGCGCAAACGAGTGGAAGACCTCATCCCCGCACCACTCAAAGACAGGGAGATCAAACTCGGCCAAGGAGGACTCAGAGACGTCGAATTCACCGTGCAGATGCTCCAACTCGTACACGGACGCTCCGACGAGACCCTGAGAACCAGATCCACCCTCGAATCGCTCAGAGCGCTCGCGGAAGGCGGATACGTTTCAAGGGCCCAAGCCAAGAAGCTTTCATGGGATTACCGTTTCGAACGAGTGCTGGAACATCGACAGCAAATGTGGGCGCTCAGACGAACCCATCTGTTCCCGGATCTGGGAAAGCCGAACCGCGGCGTGCTGGAACGCAAACAGGAAATCGACGTGGACGAACTGAACAGGAACGTCGAACTGCGCAGACTCTCCCGCGCCTTCCGCATGCACCCGGAGGAACTCGTCGAACGATACGACGACACCCGTCGCGAAGTACGCAGACTCCACCTCGACATCTACTACCGTCCGATGCTGCCGATCAACGCGGGACTTGAAGACGAGCAGGTGGAACTGTCCGCAAAGGTGATGAAGGAACGATTCGAATCCATCGGATTCGCCGATGCCGACGCCGCCATGCGCCACGTGGCGGCCCTCACGGCCGGAGTGTCGCGTGCGGCGAAAATCAACAGGATCCTGCTGCCGGCCGTGCTGCAATGGCTCGGCGAGGGACAGAATCCGGATATGGGATTGCTCAACTGGCGCAAACTCGAGGAGAACTTTGGCACGGAAAGCGAATATCTCGGATTCCTGCGCGATTCGTCGTCCGCCGCCCAGCGACTATGCCATGTTCTGTCGAACTCACGCTTCCTGGGAGACGCCCTTAACAAATCCGTCGAATCGGTGACCTGGCTCGGAGAGGACGAAAGCCTCAAACCACGCTTGCGTTCGAGCCTCGACATACAGACCGGATCCTCCCTGGAACGCAACGCCGGCAGCATCAACGACTTCGCCAATTCGATTCGCTCCATGCGCAGGCACGAAATCGAACGCATCGGCCTCGCCTGGATGAGCGGCGCGATCGACGGAGCCGAATCGTTGACCGGAATGACCGACGTATACGACGCGGCCCTCGAAGCGGCCCTGCAATGGGCCATCCGCCATCAGAAAAACAGCATGGGACTAGCGGACGCACCGGCATCGATCGCCATCATAGGAATGGGACGCTACGGCGGCAGGGAAGTGAACTTCAGTTCCGACGCCGACGTGATCATCATCTACCGGCCAAGCGAGGGAGCCGACGACGGGCAGGCCAACCTGTTCGCGCGAAAAGTCCAAGAAGATCTGCGCGCCATCCTACAAGGCCCGACCACATTCGAACCGAAGATCGAACTCGACATGGACCTACGCCCCGAAGGAAAGAACGGCCCACTGGTGCGATCCTACGCATCCTGCGAGGAATACTACCGTTCATGGGCGAGCACATGGGAGCACCAGGCCTTGCTGCGCGCCCGTTACGCCGCAGGAGACGCTGCCCTGGCTGAAGACTTCCTGATGAACATAGCCGATCCGCTACGCTACCCGAAAACCGACCTGAACGAATCGCAGATCACCGAAATCCGCAAACTCAAAGCACGCATGGAAGCCGAACGACTACCACGAGGCGTGCGCAGGGACCGTCACCTGAAACTCGGAAAAGGCGGCTTGTCGGACGTGGAATGGACCATCCAGCTGCTGCAACTGCAATACGCAGGAAACAACGCGAACCTACGCGTCAACGGAACCTTGGAAGCGCTGGACGAACTGGAACGCCGAAAACTGATTGACGCGGCGGACGCAATCATCCTACGCAAAGCCTGGCGCATGTGCACCGCGGCACGCAACGGCAGCTATCTGTGGAGCGGACGCGCCAACCAGGCCGACATACTGCCCGACGACACATATTCACTCGGCGGCATAGCGGTATATCTCGGATACGACGCCAACCGCGGCCAACATTTCGAAAACGATCTGCTCGCCGTAATGCGCAAAAGTCGCGATGTGATGGAACGGCTCTTCTACGGCCGCGCATAGCAGCCGACCGCCACTGATGACACGGATGGCACAACTTTGACGGACTGTGACGGACGAAAGGTGAAAGATGATTGAAATACGCCCCATTCGGAAGGAAGACGATGCCGCCATCGCGGCGATCATCCGCACAAACCTCGAAACATATGGCCTGGATATACCGGGAACGGCATACCACGACCCCGAACTGAACCACTTAAGCCACCACTATCTGAGCGAACCGGAACAGAGAACATACCTCATCGCAGTCGACGACGGACAGGTCATCGGAGGAGCCGGCATCGCCCGATTCGACGGCTTCGAACAATGCGCAGAACTTCAGAAACTATACGTGGCGGACGAAGCCAAAGGAAAGGGAACGGGAAGACGACTATTGACCGAAATCCAGAACAGCGCTCGCCGAAAGGGGTATCGGCGGCTGTATCTGGAGACGCATCGCGTGCTGAAGCCCGCGATGCGCCTGTATGAGCGCGATGGGTTCGTCGAGATCGAGAAACCGGATTGCGTCTTGCATTCGGCGATGGATCGTTTCTTTATGAAAAACCTGTGATTGGCGCAATGATCATGAACACGCGGTGAACTGGAGGGTCAGCGGTTCAGGCTATAGTTGGCTAGGTCACTTCGAGTGGCCACCTTCGACCATAAGTTGTATGAAAGGTGAGCCGTTGTCCTCAACACTCGAACCGGCGATTGAGACGCCGATGGTTGGAAAAAGCGTCATCACTCTCGATGATCTTTCCATTCGTCAGATTCAGGATTTGTTGCGCAAGGCGCAGTACATCGATTCGCATCGTAAGGAAGTGGCACACACCTGCGAAGGCAGGGTGCTTGCCACTTTGTTTTATGAGCCGAGCACGCGTACGCGTCTGAGCTTCGAAACCGCCATGCTCAGGCTCGGCGGCAAAGTGATTGGCTTCGCGGGGGCGCAGCTCGCATCCGTGACCAAGGGCGAGACGATCGCCGATACTTTGAAAACCGTTTCCAACTATGTGGATGTGGTCGCCATTCGCCACCCGAAGGAGGGTGCCGCGCTTGTGGCGTCCCGTGCCGCGACGGTGCCGGTGATCAACGCCGGCGACGGTGGCCATATGCACCCGACCCAGACCTTGGCCGATCTGGCCACGCTGCAGTCGCGTTTCGGCCGTGTGACCGACCTGACCGTCGGACTGTGCGGCGATCTGACCTTCGGCCGTACCGTGCATTCGCTGATCGAGACGCTGTGCCGCTTCGGCAACGTGCACTTCGTGCTCATCAGCCCTGATGAGCTCAAAACCCCACGCTATGTGCTTGATCGCATCGACGCGACCGAATCGTGCTCCTACACGGAGGTCAAGGATCTGGCTTCGGTGATCGGCGACCTTGACGTGCTGTACATGACCCGCGTGCAGAAGGAACGCTTCTTCAACGAAGACGATTATCTGCGTCTGCGCGATACCTACATTCTCGATGAAGCCAAGATGGGCCTCGCCAAGAAAGACATGGCCGTGCTGCATCCGCTTCCGCGCGTCAACGAGATCGCCGTCGAAGTCGACGATGACCCTCGTGCCGCATATTTCGAACAGGTCAAGAACGGTATGCTTATGCGCATGGCATTGGAAAGCTCGGTGGTCGGCGACGACCTGCCGGGATATGAACCGCTCGGATTCGAGGAGGTAGCTGCCTGATGGAAGTCACCAGCATTCAAAACGGCATCATCATCGACCATGTGCCGGCCGGCACCGCGCTCAAGGTGCTCGAGTATCTGAAAATCGACCCGGCCAAGACCAAGCTCGCGCTGATCATGAACGCCGACAGCCACCTGTACGGCACCAAGGACATCATCAAAATCGAGGACGCGGTCGAATCCGTGGATTTGGATGTGCTCGGCCTTGTGGCGCGCACCGCCACGGTGGGTGTGGTTCGCGGCGGCACGATCGTCGAAAAGAAGCAGCCTACGTTGCCGGAGCATGTGGTCAATATCCTTAAATGCGTAAACCCGCGTTGCGTGACCACCACCGAGCCGGCCGTGCAGATGTTCCATCTGGTCCACTCCGACCGTCAGGAATACCGCTGCGACTACTGCGATGAGGAAGCGAAGTTCTGATATGGTGCTCACCCTTCACGACATCAAAGTCTGGAAC
>CAVAQZ010000054.1:4642-10382 GCA_963590945.1 Dysosmobacter segnis | reverse complement strand
ATCCTGCCAGTCAGTGCGCTGATGATTGCCCGCTTCACCTAAATATGGCAAGTCGATAGGAAGATAGCCGCCCGGCTTAGCTGACGTGCACTGTTGAATTACCGCGCACGCAATAGCCCTAAACGACAATCCCTTAAACGAGAAGCCAGCTTGCGCCGTATGGTCACCGCCTGTGCCGAACGCATCTTCATGCACCAGATACCTGTTCGCTAGCACGCCCATCACAGATTCAATGGGCACACTCACATCAAGCGGCGTTGACGAGCGCACACCAAACGAACCGCCCACCACGGGCGTACCCAAGCTGGACATGTCATCACGGCCTGTTTTCCAAAACAACACCAATCCACGCTTACCGCACATAAGCGCTGAGGCTTTCGCTTCAGGTGTCACTCCGGGCACTTGCGACCATGGCAATTCAAGCCCGCCCATCTCGTTCTCGCCCACGCCTTTATCTTTCGTGGTTGAGAACGAGCAATCACTGACGGTCATACTCCATGTGAACGCGGGAATATCAATCTCTTGGGCAAGCTGGCCGCTCATTGTGTCATACAAGAACGCCGCCCATGTCATCGAGCAACCCCGCGATCCCACACGCGCAGGATACGACCCTTGTAGCCAATCCCATTGTTGTCCTTGTAACGGAAATACGGGCGAGCGTCGGCGGACGCATGTGAGGCGAGCCCGTTGCGCACGGCGGCAGTATGGGTGCCAGCGGACACGGACACGACGCAATGCACCTCGTGATCCTCCCATACGCCGTTCGACGCCTGCCATTCGGTGCCGGAATGCGCGATGTCTTTGCCGTCCAACTGGAACGCGGCCACAGCCCACGAAATCCACTTATCTGCCGGTTCGTTGCTGAACGTGCAGGAATACACCAACTCTACGAGACGGTCGGTGGGCACGTAGAAGCTCACTTTGTTCTCTACATACCATTTGCGCACATTCCAGTCGCCCGAAGCGTCAGCAGTATTGACGTTCTGCGCCAGAAGGCCGAGGCTTGCCCCATAGGGAATCGCGTAGTCTACGCTGCCATTCTTCACCGCTGACTGGGTGCTGGTCGCCCCCGCCGGAACGCGCATGTCCATCAGGCGCACGCATCCAGCAGGAGCAGACGGGGCTACCGGCGAAGCCGCAGGAGTGCCCTGTGTAACACCTACTGTCACCTGATTATTACTGTCGCCTTGTGTAAGGTCGCCTGCTTTAATCCACACGCGATCAATACGCGGGTTTGACGGGTCACCAGCCGAAACGGCTACAGTTTGCCCGCCCTGCCAGTACGCTTCCGTGTAGCCGTCAGCAGACCCGCGCGAGCACACGGCAACACCAGCACCAACGTTGTATTTCAGGTCAGAACGCCCACTCACAGCCAGCCCAGTGATGACCCCAGTGTTCACCCAATGCGCTTGCAACACCTTACGGTGAGTTAACGGGTCAACACCATTACCATCCGAATCCGGCGCGATACCAAAAGCAGTAGTCATAATCACTTACCTATCTTTCTTTTCTCTTTACATATATGTGTCATGTGATTCAACCGTTATCCAGCCCGTACCAGCAGACTGCAAATTCACCGACAGTGAGCCGTCAGGTTCAACCGTGGGAAACCCGCGCGAGCGCAGGTTGCGAGAAACGTCCAGCCCGCCCATCGTGGCCGTACGCGACCGGCAATCAAGAACAAGCGGCGTCGCACCGACAGGCTGAGCGTAGTCCAAACTCAAATCTGTACCGGGGAACATGAGCTGCACAGACGAAAACACGCCATTCACCGCAAACACCGGATATGCGCGCGACGTGCCATTATTTACAATCGTGCCCACGTTGCGCGCATCCGTTGCGGCTGTGCCATATGTCAACGGGTATTGCAATCCAAGCTTATTGTCACCGTAACGCAACCCGTTATCGCCAGTAGACGCGGGAAACAATTGGAAGCGCAAAATGTTGGCTGATAGTCGTTCGGGTCTCGCGCACACGATATTCAAAGTGAATAGCGTGTAGCGTTCATGCCATTTCTCCACACTCATGCTGACGTGGCCAGAAACCTGCGCGTCCTGTCCGCCATCAACCATACGGAATGTGACAGTGTTGTGTGCGGCTAGTGAGGCTTGCATGAGATTAGCTACTGTTTGCTCACGTTGAGCGCCAACAGCGGCAGCATGAACCGTCACCGTCCGTGTTCCATAGCAAATATCCGAATCGGGCACGTCGTGCGCACCGTCTCCACTCCCGCGAGCAGTAACGGAAGTTTTTAGGGCGGGCGTGTCATACCATCCCTCTACGCCGTCTTCCGTAATGAACAGGCCATCAGCCGAAGCCGTGCCCTGTGTTCCATTAAACCGATACGTCTTCTTTCCAATGGTTAGGTCTGCCCAAGCCATGCTCAACATCACACCCGCCCCCTGTCCATCATCACATTCCGGTAGAGAATCGTCGCCGCCGAATCAAGGTCATCACCACGCGAAATGTTGACGTTCCAATTATTCGTTACAGCACTTCCCGTCTCTGCTAGCGTGTACGCGTCAGGCTGTGAGAAATATTGGGACTGTCGACCGCTAGATGTCGCAAGCTGAATCGGGGCAATAGTCCACGAATCCGACAGGTCTGGCATCAGCGCATCGATAGCCTTGTCTACAATTCCAGCGCTCTGCTGGATGCCGACAGCCAGACCCTTGCCAATCATCAAACCAACCTCGTCACGCATGACACGCGAAGGTGAGTGAATGCCGAAAAGGCTCTTGATGCCACCGACAATCGCATCCTTGATACCGCTAATCTGCTTCACCACCCAGTCAACAGCGCTGCTAATGCCTTTCCACAGACCTTGCAGCAATGCCTTGCCAGCGCCGACAAGCCAGCGTCCGGCCCCCGTGAAGAACCCCGTTATCTTGCCCTTGATGCCGGTTATCGTGTCCAAGACGGCGTTCACGCCGTTCGACGCAGCCGATTTGAGACCTTCCCAAATACTGGAGAAGAACGAACCGATACCACCCCATACGGCGTTCCACACCGCCTGAATCGTCCCCATGTTGCTTTGGATGAAGCCGACGATGGTGGTGATTATCGGCGTGACGAACGAGACGATGCCGTTCCAAATCGTCTGGAAAAACGTGCTGATCGCAGTCCATAGAGGCGTCCACACGGCGAGTACCTGATTCCATATCGGTGTGAGCCATCCGATGAAGCCCTGCCAGATTTGCTGGCCCAATTGCGTTTGCGTGAAGAAGTAGGTGAGCCCCGCGACGAGCGCGGCGATGGCCGTCACCAGCAGCATGATCGGGTTCGCGTTCATGACGGCGTTGAAGATGAGCTGTGCGGCTGCGGCGATTTTGACGGCAGTGCCGAAAGCGCCGATAACGGCGACAGCACCGCCGATGCCCGCCGCAATCGGCGCGAATATATCCGCATTGTTCTTGACGAACGTCACGACACCGGCCACGGCGTCGCCGATTTTCCCGAACTGGCTAGAAATGCCGTTGATGGTGGCCGCTATGTTTTCGACACCGATGGCGTCGATGACCTTCTGCCATGCTTTCTGCACGCGGTTCTGCACGTTCTCCATCGCGGTGCCGATGCCCTGCGTCGCGTCCTTGGCTTGCTGCGTGAAGCTGGCGTATTGGCCGAAGCCGTCGGAGTTGAGGCGTTTCACCGCGCCGTTGAAATCATCGAACGACACACTGCCGTTCTTCATGGCCGCATACAGGTCGTTGCCGTTCTTCCCCGCACCAAGAAGGGCTTCGGCAATCTGGTTGAGCTGGCCGGGCATCGCCGCCTGAATCGAACGCCACGCCTGCATGTCCACCTTGCCTGCCGCCAGCATCTGCGTGTACTGGGTCAGGGCGTTGGCCTGCTCCTCGGTGCTTGCGCCACCGGCAAGCATGGCGTTGTTGAATGCCAGCGAGATTTCTGTGGCTTCGTCGAGGTTGCTGGTCAATGGGGCGAGCTGTTGCACCATCGACGTCATCGAGCTTGTCGTGGTGGGCAGTCCGTCGAGTGAATCGCTGATTTTCTTGATGCTTTTCGCCGCGTCATCGGAACTGTAGCCAAGATTCTGCATGACTTTAGGGAAGTTGTTCATCTGGTCGGCGCGTGATATTGCGCCGCTGATGCTGCTTCCTATCACGTTCATGGCTTTGGACGTGATGGCGCTGGCCGCGCCGATGACAGCGCCGGTCATGCCTAAGCCTCGTGCGAATCCCGAACCGGCCTTCCTGCCTTGTTCTGCGCCTTGTGTGTCGGATGCGGAGCCGAACGCGTCGACGATGGCTTTTCCTACGTTTTTCATTGATGGCACGATTGCTACGTAGGCTGTTGCTAGTTGGATTGCCATGCTGTTCGGCTCCTCTCTTTGTTTATGTTGTTGTTCTTGGTTGGTTGAGTGTTGTGGTGAGTGTGTCGATGTCGAGTGCTTGCATTCCGTCGTCGGCATGGGCTTGTTTCATGCCGGGGCGTGGCAGTTGGCCTTTCCATTTCGCGCCTCGTTTTTGTGCGGCGCGGGTTTTTGTCCATGCGAGGAAGTTGAGCGCGTCGACGGCGTTGGCGAGCAGGTAGGTGTGTGTGTCCCATGCGGCTTTTGCGTCTAACGCTGCCCATGTGCGTGCTTGTTCTGGTAGGTTGGCGGCGAGGTCGGCCATGCGGCGCACGCGCACTGCATAGCCGAGTTCGTCTAGGTTGAGCCCGTAGTAATGCTGGATGTCGGCCCTGAGCTTGTCTGGGCTTTTGATCAGCATGACTACGAGCGTTAGGAGTTTGGGTTGGCCTGATTCATGACTTGTTCGAGTAGTCCTGTGATGGATTCCACTTCGATGCGGCCGGTGTTGGGGTCGCGCAATGCGTCTTTGACGCGCGTGTAGTTGTCAGCGAATACAGTGCGTAGGAATTTGATGATTGCTAGGCTGCCGGTGTTGTCGCCTGATTGCATGTCGTAGAGCGCTTCGACTACTTCGAGGTCGTCGAACACGTTCGGGTCTACGTCTAGTTTTAAGCCGTTGACACTGATGGTGATTGGCTTGTCTTTGGGCTGCTTGTGGTCTTGTGGGGTTGTCGTGTTGCTCATTGTTCAAGGTCCTTACTTGTAAGCGTGTCAAGGTCTTAGGAGTTGGAAAGGAAACGCCCGCACTGTAAGACCTTGAAAGAACCAGTGCGGGCGCGAATATGTGTCAGTCTGCTGTCTTTGTGGACTTGCCTGACTGTGCGGCAGCGGTTGCAACACTCGCCACGTATTCGCGGCTGGAAGCGCCGCCGAGCAGTTCGCTGGGGTTTGCTGCCAATGTCACGTCGTACGTGATCGTGTCGCCGCTCGAATAGGTGATATCGCCGAACTCGGAAACTGTCGCATCAGCAATGATGATTCGCTTGACCTTGTTGCCGGTTAGGAGAATCTCGATGACCACGACGAAGCTCTCGGATTGCGGCATGGCGTGGTCGATGCGCATACTACCGTCACTGTTGACGGTCACGTTCTCGGAACCGTAGCGCAGTTTCGCACTGTTCTCGTTCAGTTCGAGCATGGCGAATTGGTAGGTTTCGCCGTAAGAGCTGATTTCTTTAAGAACGGTCACACCGCCCATGTCTTTGACTTCGGTGTTGTCCGTGTCGGCGGCGTTAGTGATGCCGTCCTCACTGATATAGCCAACACAGTTAAACGCCGTATCGAGCGCGGTGATCGCGTCGGTCGGCAATGCCGTACCTGATGGTGCGATATACACGCATCCTTTCGCCATTGGCTTGCCAAGTGACA
>CAVAQZ010000054.1:0-4632 GCA_963590945.1 Dysosmobacter segnis | reverse complement strand
GCCATTATTTCCTCGATTCTGTGATATGAAAAAGGCCGCCCGTTATTGGGTGGCCGCGATTAGTTGAATGTTGATTTGATATCTGGGCGCGTAGGGCGCTTCTGGTTCTGGATTGTTGTAGACGCTTTCCACGTCCACCCTCGCTATGGCCGGATGGTCGGCCAGCAAGCAGAGCGCGGGAAACACGAGCCGCATGGCCGTGTCAGACGCCTTGAATCGCGTCGAATCGTACACTTTGACGGAAAGCAGGGGCAGTGACCGATAGTGTTCCTCACTGCCGCCGGTGCGTTCCACCGTGATAAACCGTTCCGGCCTGTCGGCGGGCACACTGAACGACACAGGAATGTCAGGCAGCATGTCGGCCAGACGGTCGCGCACTATTTGTTCAAGGTTCAACGCCATCAGCCACTCACCGCCTTAAGAAGCGTGTCATGCTTGGCTTGATCAATCATCGCTTTCACTGCTGTTTGACTGCCGTACCCTGTGGTTGCCAAAGCGACACTACCAATATCACTAGCAACAGCCTCAGCATACGTGTATCGAGCGCCTTTGGTGACGGCCGCCGCGTTTGCACGCGAGGCAATGGCTTGAGCTTGTCTGGTCAATTCTGCTTGTATTGCCGCCGATTGGCGCATCTGACGGAAACCAGCAAGATTCAACTTGACTTTACTCATGTCTTATCCTCTTTCACTGGTGACTTCGACCTTGAGATTCCACCGTGTCGGGTTGAGACCGCCACGGTAGGGTCTGGGGTCGCCAAGCACCGTATATTCGTGCCCGTCGACGCGCACCCAGCAGCCGCGAAGGCTCTCATAGGCGAACTCGCGCGGAAAATACAGGGTCTTATCAACCGTTATCCCGTCGGGACGTATGGAATCGGCCGCGCTGGATTGAGACCCGTCTGCGACCAGCACATCAGGCACGAGCGTTTCGCTTCGCTGCCATATAATGTCGCCGCCCAAGTCGCGCCCCGTTTCAGTGCGGCGGATAAGCGTGACCGTCTCACCGTTCATCCGCCCATCACACTCCCATTAGTCATATCAACCGCGTAGGCTTTCTGCCTGCCGACGCCCAAGTCCTTCAACTCGCTGCGCAACGGATACAAATCACCGTTCGGATTGCTGTACGTGCCGGATTCCGAGAACGGGCCAGCGGTCTGCGAGAACTGGGTGAGCGCGTTCGGATTCTGCACATCCGACTGCATGGAACGTTTCACCATCGCGCAGCAGATGCGCGCCAAACGGTTTACGGGCTGCTGCTGCCAGTCCTTGCATCTGGCCTTGAGGATGTCCGTCGCGTCGGCGAGTTTGGAAGCGGCGACAGTACGCTCACTATCGGTAAGCGTATGCCATCGCGCTTCCAAATCCTCCACCGTGGCGAACACGTCCGGCCAATCAAGAGTACCGGTCATCGTCCGCCCCCTTGTCAACCAAGTGCCGCGATCAGCTTGTTCAGCATGTCCTTCACGTCGGCCACAGTGTTACCCGTCACAGCCTCAACACCACCGGCGGCCAGTTTGCCGGCCACCGTGGCAGAGGAAGCACCGCCAGCAAACGGTGTACCGTCCTCGTTCACCAGATAGGCATCGACGGGAACTACCGACGTTTCGGGCGCGCTCGCGTGAACGCGGAAAACCTTAGTGGGTGCACTCATAGTTCACCCCTCACTTGGTTTTCAGCACGGCGAACTGGCTCGGGTCGAGAATCGCGTAAGAGAACACGGCCTCGGTACGGTAGGCGACCTGATTGTAGTGCGCCAGATCATTGCCAGTGCCGTCCGGATCACCGTAGGGGATAATCTCGGCGGTGATGGGCTGGGCGAGACGCCACTTGAACTGCGTGAAGTCACCCATGATGGCCTCGACCTTGGTCGCGGTGGTCGCGTACACGCCCTCGACGCTGTTGGATACAGCGGCGGGAATGCCCTCGAGGTTGCCCTGAATGTTCAAGTTCAACGGGATTTCAGGGAACAGGCGGGCGGCGTTGTCGGCGGTACGCAGCTTGCGCAGGGCGTTCGCCCATGTGCGCGACAATGCCACGCCGGTGATGTCGGCGCGAACGTTCTTGCCGTTGAGCGCTTCCACGAGCTTGTCAAGGTTCGCCAGCTCGTCCGTGCCAGCGGTCACCACCTGCGCGCCGCCCTCCTCGGTCACGTGCGGATAGCCGGTCAATGCGGCACCGTCCAGCGGGTTGATGGCGTGAAGTCCCACGTAATCCAATGCTTCGCCCAACGCGGCGGCCTGATCGGCTTGAATCGCGTCGAGAATCTGCAACTGGTCGGCCTCGTCCGCCCATTGTAGCTGCTTGCTCACGCGGGTTGTGGTCTGCACGGTGAAGCGCTTGCCTTCCTTCTGCGTGATAGGCTGCTCGTAACCACCCTTGGCTGCACCCTCGGCGACGACCTGCGCGCGGCTCTTACCGGTGAACACGTTGTACTTGGTGTCATTCCACGCACTAATCGTGTCAGCTGGGGACAGGGTGGCAATCACGGAATTATCGTGCGCCTTACCCATGATGGCGAGAGACACTTCATTAGGAAGCGTCACATTACTGGTCTGCAAAACAGACATATCTTATTTCTCCTTAACTGTAATAAATGGTTTACTAATTGCCGAAAAGCTGGCGTAAAACCTGACGATTCGGGTTCTGCACCGTTTGCGGCGTTTTGCTCGGATTATCAGCCTGAGGCAGGCGCGGCTTCAACAGTTGCTCGCCCCACTGTTTCAGTGCGGCGGCCGACGCCTTGATTTCCTCCTCACTCGTACCGTGCAACAAGCTAGCGGGCACGCCAGTCTCTTTCGCGGCCTCGTCACGCCATGCGGCCTGCTGCCGGTCAGCCGTGACGGCTTCGAGCTGGGCTTTCAACTCGTCGGCCTCACGACGTGCCTTGTCGGCCTCGTCGGCTGCCGTCTTGTTCGCTTTGGCTCTAGCTTCCCATTCGCGCGAATGGGCTTGCATCTCCTTGTATTTCGCCTCCCAATCGACTTCCGGCTTCTCAGGTGGTGCGACATTGTCCTGCTGCGCCTGAGCCTCGGTCTGGCTGTTGGTTGGTTCCATGCTGTCGGCCAAATTACGGCCCTCCTTCCGCCCTTTCCGGGCAATAAAAAACCGTCCGTGCGGACGGTAAAAGTGGCGGGTGCAAGATTCGAACTTGCGCAGCACAAACAATCGGCTTACAGCCAACCGTCTGGCCTCTCCGACAACCCGCCAAATGTGATATACTTATATCCAGCGAGCGCCCTTGTTACCGCCCTTATTTGGTAGTTTCAACGGCGCTCACTTGATTCTCTTCAAGAGCTCGTCTTTAGCTAGGATGTAAACAATGCGGGCTATAGGCCAAAATGTGGGACTATAGGCCAAAATGTGATATGCTGTGAATGTCGAGGCTCCCTTTACCCTTGATCCGAAAGGTAGGTTTAGGGGGCCTCGGCGTCTTACTTGCGCAGGTCGCTGACCAAGACCCCATCACGCAACACCCAAATACGCTTCATCAACGATTCCTCGCGCCGCAGCCGTTTTCTGGGTTATAGGCCAAAATGTGTGTCTGAGTGAGCGTGTTATTCGGTGGTGTTTGGGTATCGTGTGCTGGTGTGGAATTCGTTCCAGTTGATGCCGGTGCCGTACTGGTTAGGGATGCCGAATGTCTCGTACGCGCCTTGCGGGCTGTGTTGCCATGCTTGTTGGTAGAGTTGCTGGATTTGTTGGTCGGTGAACGCGGTGGCGACCAGTCGGCTGGCTGGTTCGGGGTGTTCGCTGTGTTGGTGGCACCACCAGCAGATCGCCTTGATTTGACGTAGCAGGTTTAAGCCTCGGTGGTGGCGCAGCATGTCGCGGATACGCGCGTTGCAGGATTCGATGAGGTTGTTCGTTGAGGGTATCGGTTCGCTGCATCCTTCCGGCGGTTCAAGGAATGTGAACAAGTATCCTTCCCTGATATGACGCCTGATCATGCGTCTGGCCTTGACGAGACGCTGATGCTGGTCAGCTATGGTTCCGTCTGCGTACGTGCTTTTCTCGTCCAAGAATGCGGCGTATTCCTGCTCCCATTGATTGTAGGAGACTAGCCACTCGGCCGCTGACTTTTCATTCGTGACCCGGCTCAACCGTATGGCGAGCCCGCGCAGTTGTTTGCCCGCTTGTAATCTAGGTTTCAATCCAGTCAAGGCACTGATGTTCATACACACGTGGAACAGGCAACGCTGCACTTTCGCGTCCGGCCAATGAGCGCGCAACGCTTTCAATACCCCGCCACCTCCGTCAACCACCACTGTTAACGGCGGGCTGATACGAGCCATGACATTGCTCCACGCGGCCGAGGTCTCGTTCCTAGCGACATACCAGCCAATCACACGACCGGAAGCAACAGCAATCAGCACCACAGCGTCACGATGCAAATGGATACCGTCCAAATGCACCACGTCATATATCTCGTCAATGAACGGTACGGGCGGCCACAAGCTCCACATCAACTCGTTACGCCGACGCAAGGTACGAGCTGGGAGCGCGTGCTCTGTCTGGCTTTCCTTGGAAAACAGCCAGCGCAAAGACGCTTCCAGATCCATGGCGCGACGGTCGTACGGGCTGGTGTAGGAGACACCGCACCCGAGATTCTTACACCGCCAGCGCGTCCTGC
>CAVAQZ010000053.1:0-11178 GCA_963590945.1 Dysosmobacter segnis | reverse complement strand
CGGACGCAAGGCTCCACATCGGCAGCATGAGCATGGCCAAGCCCACGCACTGGCACAAGGTCTTGTACTTGCCGGCCTGGGATGCCGCAATGACTTTGCCGCCCGTGTCGATGACGAAGAAACGCATGACCGTGATCCCGATCTCACGGACAAGGAACAATCCGGCGACGACCCATCCCAGAATCGGATTGCCGAATTCATTGAAGATGGCGGCCACGACCAAGGTGCCGCAGGTGAGGAGCTTGTCCGCGATCGGATCCATGAGCTTGCCCAACTCGGTGACCTGGTTGTACTTGCGGGCCATCCATCCGTCGAGCTTATCCGTGCAAGCCGCGATGATGAAGATGATCGCCGCGGCCCAACGCATGGCGATGTTGTCTCCGCCCCAAGACCCCGCCTTCACGTACAGCACAAGGAACACGATCACAAGAATGATTCGTGAGAAAGTGACCAGGTTCGGCGGTGCGTTCCAGCCGTCCAACAACGATGATTTACGTTCTTGCTTTTCCATAGTGACCAACGTTACCCCGATACTTCTACTTGCTGAAGGCATGAAGATTTCCCGCACACGGGCCATCCGACGATTCCACCCGCATCACAATGCCTCGTCGGGGCCTCCCTGTTGTGATGCGCTCGACGAAAGCGACGAGGTTTCGCCCTTGATGAAAGCGAGAACGGCCGGAAGATCCTGTGGCTGCACCAGCACTTCGCGTGCCTTGGAACCTTCGGAAGGGCCCACCACCCCACGCGATTCGAGCAGATCCATAAGCCTGCCCGCCTTGGCGAAACCGACACGCAGCTTGCGCTGCAACATGGACGTGGAGCCGAACTGCGAGCTGACCACGAGCTCGGCGGCCTGCAGCAGCACATCCATATCCCCTCCGATGTCTTCATCGGGCTCGATGTTCTTCTTCTCGGCTTCTTTGGCCATTTCCTCTATGTCCTCGCGATAATGCGGCTTGCGCTGCGTACGCACGAATTCCACGGCACGGCGAATCTCGGATTCGTCGACCCAGGCGCCCTGAACACGAATCGGCTTCGCCTGGCCCATCGGCAGGAACAGGGCGTCACCTTGGCCAATCAGCATCTCGGCACCCGTGGAATCAAGAATGACTCGCGAATCGGTGGCCGAAGACGTGGCGAACGCCAGCCTGGACGGAATATTGGCCTTGATCAGACCGGTGACCACGTCAACGGACGGACGCTGCGTGGCCAGTACCAGATGCACGCCTGCGGCTCGCGCCAGCTGGGTGATGCGCTGGATGGAGCTTTCCACATCGTTCTTCGCCACCATCATCAGATCCGCCATCTCGTCGACGACCACAAGAATATACGGATACGGAGCCACTTTTCTTTTGGAACCGGCCGGCGCATGCACCTTGCCGGCCCGCACAGCCTCATTGAAATCCTTGATGTGGCGGAACCCGAAGAATTCAAGATCGCTGTATCGGGCGTCCATCTCCTTGACCACCCACTCGAGCGCCTGCGCGGCCTTCTTGGGGTCGGTGATGATCGGCGTGAGCAGATGCGGGATACCAGCATACGCCGACAATTCCACTCGCTTCGGATCCACCATGATCATACGAACCTGATCAGGCGTGGACCGCATGATCACGGATGTGAGCATGGAATTAATGAAGCTCGACTTGCCGGAACCGGTGGCGCCCGCCACCAGAAGATGCGGCATCTTGGTCAGATCGGCGGTCACGAAGTGGCCTTCAACATCCTTGCCGACGCCGGTGAGCATAGGGTTCGGATCCTTCATGGCCTTGTCGGAACGCAACACATCGCCCAGCACCACAGTCTCTCGATCGGCGTTGGGGATTTCGATGCCAATCGCGGATTTGCCTTCGATCACGGAAAGGATACGCACGTCGGAGCTGGCCACCGCATATGCGATGTTCTTCTGCAGATTGGTGACCTTCTCGACCTTGACGCCGGGTCCAAGCTCAACCTCATACATGGTCACCGACGGGCCGCGCAGGAACCCTATGACCTTGGCGTCCACATTGAACTGTTGGAACGTACCCGTCAGGGCGCGAATCACGCGATCATTCTCCGGCGTGTGCACGGCATGAGGGGCGCCCTTCTTGAGCATGTTGAGATCGGGAAGATTGTACGGACCTTCGGATACCTCCTGGATGGCACCGGATTCGCCCGACACCGGCATATCGTCGAGAATCTCACCAGTGGCCGCGTCCACCATGATGGCTTCGCTATTGGAGGTGCCGTCCTCGTCGATGACGGCCCAGGGATCGTCTGCGGGAGCGCCCACCTGCTTTGCCCCGTTTACGGACTGGGTGGCCGGCATGGTGCCGCTCGCCGTACCGATCGGCTCGGAGGAGAACGACCGTCCCACGGTCGTCTGCACGGGCATGGCCACAGTGCCGCCAACGTACCCGCCACCGTAATCTCCTGAAGAGATGCTACGAGGCGTCCCCTCCTGCGCATAGGAATCCTCGAGCCTGGTTTCAGCCGCTTCGCCATGGCTCGTGGCCGCGTTCAAAAACGCTTCGTCCCCTGCGTAATGGTCAAGCCCGCCCTGTTCGTCGTCACGCTGTTTGCGGGATGCGATCCACCGCGAGAATCGCGTGATCAAACTCGGACCGGAACCCCCCGCCTTTTCTTCGTCCGTACCATCATGCGACGGCACTCCTTGGGCGAACGCCAACGAGGTATCCCCCACACGGACCTCATTCGGAAACTGTTCACCTTGTTCGTCATGCTTTCCGTCCGGCACAACACCCAGTTCCGTCGCAAGCATGTGCACGGCGTCGGGAAGCTCGTTCACATGCGTACCTGTGATCAATAGCACGGAGAAGAAGATCATCACGACGAAAATGATGATCGCGAAGGCTTTCGACAATCCCCACGCCAGAGGACATCCGAGCACGTAACCCAGCAGACCTCCGGAACGCTGCAGCAGCGAAATGTCGAAAGTCGGAGAATCGGACGCCAAAGCCGCATCGAGAATCGAGCAAATCGACCATAGAATCATGAACCAGCCGAACGCTATGCGGGCATCATCCACCCTGTGTTCCGATTTGAACAGAAGACTGAACACCACAAGAGCCAGGAACACCGGCAGAATAACGCTCATCAGGCCGAACAGTCCGGATGCCACGGCATGCAGGGCCAACCCGAAGGCGCCCTGTACATGAAACCATTCCGAAGCACAGAAGAGCACCGCAAGAATGACCATGATGAGGCATGCGACGTCGCGGCGCTTCACAAAGAAGCTGTTGGCCGGCGAAACTTCCGGACCCGCACCTTTAGAGGTTCCCCGAGGCCCACGGCCGGAGCCGCCGCCCGTTTTTTTCCCATTGGATGATGATGTTCGTGCCATAACGAAACAGATTCTACCTATCGGCACACCCATGTCATGCCGAAAATCTCCATTCGAACACAATCTCCGACTCGGTCAAACGACGTATTTCAGTAGCATAATCTAAAAACCGGTTGAATCATTCCCCCGAAAACACTGAAATCAACTGAAACACTCCCACTGGAACTTAAGCGGTTCAGTAACTACCATGTGCAGCACGCGCTCCACATCGAAGCGGAACGCGTGTTCACACAATCGAGGGAGATGGTGAAAACAATATGAAAACAGTAACGAAAAGGTTATTGACAACGGTCACGGCAATCTCTGCCATACTGGGCATGAGTACCATTCCGGCCATTGCGGCAGAAGGCAATCAAGCACACTCGGGCAGCACCGTAAACATCAGCGACATCAACGCCACGGCCGAAACGAGATCTCTGTTCGCCAAGCTTCGTGACAGCAAAGCCGGTGACCTACGCTTCGGACAACAGCATGCGACCGACGAACATATCAGCTCAACCGCTTCAGATGGCGACGTCTATGAAATGACCGGCAAATATCCGGCGGTCTTCGGCTGGGACGCAGGTCTTGCGCTGCGCGGCGCGGAAAAACCGGGATCCGGCACCGACAAACAGTCCAATGCGGAAATACTGGCCCAGAACATCATCGACGCAGACGCCAAAGGCGCCATCGTAACGCTATCCGCGCACTGGTATAACCCGGGCACCGGCGGCGATTTCAACGACACAACCGCAGTCGCATCCGAGCTGCTGCCAGGAGGCAAATACTCCGGCACATTCAACGAGGAACTCGATGCCATCGCGGCCACCGCGCAACAGGCCAAGCGCAGCGACGGCACGCTGATTCCAATCATCTTCCGACCTCTGCATGAGAACAACGGCGGATGGTTCTGGTGGGGAGCGACGCACGCATCCGCCAGCGAATACAAAGAACTCTACCGCTACATCGTTGATTACCTACGCGACGTCAAAGGCGTGCACAATCTGCTCTACGCCTACTCCCCCGGCGGTACGTTCAACGGCGAGTCCACCGACTACCTTGCCACATATCCGGGCGACCAGTGGGTGGACGTGTTCGGCTATGACGAATACGACACCGACAACTCCTCAGACGATTCGAACGACTGGATCAACACGGTCATCAAAGATCTCAAGATGATTGGGAGCGAGGCCAGCAACCGCGGCAAGATCGCGGCCTTCACCGAATTCGGCCGTTCAGGGGACCGCAAATTCAACGAATCGGGAACCGGAGACAAAGACACCAAGTTCTTCTCCGAGCTCGCCGACGCCATCGCCGAAGAGGTCCCGAACATCGCCTACATGATGACTTGGGCGAATTTCGGCGGCTCCGGCGATGGATTTCAGTCGTACACCCCATGGAAGGGTTCCGACGGAGAACAGGACTTCAAAGACTTCGCCGACAGCAACGCGAACCTCATGGCGTCCGCAAACAACGTCGACTATTCGAACGCTCCTGCCGCCTCGGAACAAGCCGGTACCGCGCGCATAGTGACCCCGGTGGCAGGCAATCGCGTAACCGACGCCAAGCTCACCATCCGCGTCAAAACCGAAGGCGTGAAGTATTCCCAGCTTGATACCGAATCCGCCAGCGTGTCCACCGACCGAGGGCAGAATGTAAAACTCACGTACTCCTGCAATGGTTACTTCATCGGCACGTTGGATCTCGATGCGGCCGGTATAGTCCTCGATCAGTCCAAACTCACCCTGACCGCGCATGTCGGCACCAAGGACGGCAGGGAGCTTGCGGCCGCCGACGGCAACGGTACGGTGAGCGTGAAGCTTGGCGCCCTGCCGGAACAGACCGTGGACGATGTGGAAAGCTTCGATTCCTACGACTCCGACGCCGAATTGCAGGCGGTCTATTCGCCCAACCACAGCACGAAGGCCAATCTCACACTCACCGACAGCCCGAAGGGCGACGGCACCAAGGCCGGCAATCTTCACTACGATTTTGTGAGCTATCCCGACTACAACGGTTTCCAACGCTCGTACACGCCCAAGCAGGACTGGTCCGGCTTCTCCAGGCTGACCATGTATCTCAAGGCGGATGGTTCCGACCATAAATTCGTGGTACAGATCAACGCCGGAGGCGTGACTTTCGAAGCCTATCCGACAATCGACGACACGAACGGGCATGAGGTGGCGCTGAGTTTCGGCGATGCCGACGGCAACGGCGGCGATTTCGCCCCGGCTTCCTGGGATACCGCCCACGCCGGCACGAAACTCTCCCAACAGCTGCTCTCCGAAGTCAGCTCCTTTGCCCTGTATGTCAACGACAACGGAGGCGACCGGCCTAAGACCGGAGACCTGGTGCTCGACTCCATCGCCCTCGATGGCGCACGTGACGCATATGTGCCGCAGCAAACACCATCCACGCCGAGCGACGCCAAGCCGCAGACCGTCGATGATTTCTCCGAATATGCGGACGATGCGGCTCTTAAGAGCGCATGGGGCAACCGCAATCATACTGAGGTGCTGTCTTTGACCGACGGACCGACCGAAGAATCCAAGGCTCTGCGCTTCAACTATGATTTCGCCAACGGAAGTTGGTACGACATAGCGCGGTATCTGGGCGGCAAGAACTGGTCCGGAGAAGGCACGCTGAAGATGCAGGTCCGCGGCGACGGTTCCGGCAATGCCATTGGATTGCAGATCGGCACCATGGACGGCAAGTATTTCCATTACGACATCAAGCTTGACTTCGAAGGATGGAAACAGCTCGAGATTCCGCTGGTCGGCAATGACGAATTGACTCAGACGTGGCCTGAGGACGCCAACAAGGGCAAATCCATGACCAATGACGATCTGGCTTCCATTAAGGAGCTGGTATTCGCGTCCAACAAGTGGAACGACGCAAGCACTGGCATCGATTTTGCCATCGCCGACATCCAAGTGGTTCCGGCAACGGATTCCTCCATCGATACCGACACGTCGAAGGACAATACCGGCGAGGACACGAATCAGGAAGATACCGAAGAAGATGTCAAAGACACTTCAGCCGATATCGCCAATCTGGATCCCGCGACCTGCCCGATCACGGATGATTCAACCGGCACTGTGGACGGCGACGACACGTCGACCGATCCTTCCGCACAACCTGGTACGAAGACGCCCGATACGACGAAATCCTCCGCAACGCAAGCGGCAACCGGAAATCTGTCGAACACAGGTTCCGACATCGTCCGCGTCGTCATGGCGGCCGCATTGTTGCTGCTGGGAGGAGGCGCCGCATTTATCGCTCATAAGAGAAAGGCGAATCCCGAACGATAGAGAACGTCGCGAAACGATAATCACGTAAATGCGGGAAGGAGGCCTCCGTGGATTTCATGGAGGCCTCCTTCCTGTATGACTCGACACGCTCAGCCGACGTCGCCGAGATGATGCTGCGTATAGGCGTCCGCCTGCGCGTCGATGGCGTCGTAATCGCCGGCATCGGCGTGTTCGATGATCGCCATCGCATTACCCAACAACGCGGGATTAAGCGCCTGAAGCCAGTGGATGCGCGGATCCCTGCCGAACCATCCCATCTGCTTGCGTGCGAGACGTTTCGTCTTCTGCGCGATATCCATGAACGTCTCGTTCAGATCACGCATGCCATCCAAGTAATCGATGACCTGCTGGTAGCCCAAGGCTTTGGCCGCGGTAAGCCCCAATCGAGGACGTATGCGCTCGACCTCTTCGATGAACCCGCCTTCCAGCATCTGCTTGGTGCGGATGTCTATACGACGGTCGAGGTCTTCACGAGGCAGGTCAAGTCCGATCTGCACGGACGGAATCACATACCGGTAGTGCGGCAGGTTCGCCGAATACGGCCGTCCCGTGACTTCGATCACCTCCAACGCGCGGATGGTACGGCGTGGATTATGCGGGTCCATGCGTGCCGCGGCCTCGGGATCCTTGGCTCGCAACTCGTCGAACAAGGCTCCGGCACCTTCCAGCTTCTCACGTTCCTCAAGCCTGGCGCGCACCTCCGGATCCGTTCCGGGGAACGAAATATCGTCGATCGCGGCACGTGCGTACAGGCCAGAACCGCCCACAAGAATCGGACGTACGCCGCGCTCCTGAAGCTCCGCGATCTTCTCGCGCGCCAATTCCTGGAATCTCGCCACCGACATGGCATCATCCGGTTCGATGATGTCGATGAGATGGTGCCTGACGCGGGAACGTTCTTCGGCACTCGCCTTGGCTGTGCCGATATCCATGCCGCGGTACATCTGATACGCATCGGCGTTGATGATTTCCGCCTGCTGCCCTTTTTCCTGCAACGATTCGGCGATGGCGATGGCCAAGCCGGTCTTGCCGGATGCCGTAGGACCGACGATGGAGACCACTCTGCGATCGTCGGCCATGGCTTGGGCATGGGACGCGAGCTCAGTGTCGGACGGCATAGGTCTGCCCCGCATTCGGATTAGGATCGGCGATCAGGTTGTGGCGGCCCGCATGGGTGACGGTCGCCGTCACGAAATCGCCGACCTTCGGCATGGGTTCGCCCTCCGGAACACCCACGTGCACCAGCACG
This sequence comes from Dysosmobacter segnis, assembly GCA_963590945.1. Taxonomy (GTDB): domain Bacteria; phylum Actinomycetota; class Actinomycetes; order Actinomycetales; family Bifidobacteriaceae; genus Bifidobacterium. The sequence goes on along the minus strand of CAVAQZ010000053.1, from coordinate 3,293 downwards.
CCGGTCTTCTCGCGGCCCGTCACACGATGCGTGGCCTGATCCTTCTTGCCTGCCTCGCCCGTCACCAACACCTCGACGTCACGTCCTTCGAACGCCTTGAGGTTCTCTTCGGTGATACGTTCCTGCAATGCCACCAGACGTTCGAAACGATCCTGTGAGACCTCGCGCGGCACCTGTTCCATTTCGGCGGCCGGTGTACCCGGACGGGGCGAGTAGATGAAGGTGAACGCGGACGCGAATCTCGCTTCCTCCACCACGCGCAGGGTTTCCTGGAAATCCTCTTCCGTCTCTCCCGGGAATCCTACGATGATATCCGTGGAGATCTGCGCGTCCGGCATCGCTTCACGAATCTTGCGCAGGATATCAAGGAACTTCGCGGAACGATACGAACGACGCATCGCACGCAGTATCTTGTCGGAACCCGACTGCAGCGGGAAATGCAGCTGATGCATGACATTCGGGGTTTCAGCCATCGCCGCGATGACGTCATCCGTGAATGCGGCCGGATGCGGGGATGTGAACCGCACGCGTTCCAATCCTTCGATCTCGCCACATGCACGCAGCAGCTTGGAGAAGGCGAAACGGTCTCCGATGCCGTAACCGAACGAATTCACGTTCTGGCCAAGCAACGTGACCTCCTTGGCGCCCTCATCCACGCACTGGCGGATTTCCGCGAGGATGTCTCCGGGACGGCGGTCGTGCTCCTTGCCACGGGTGGTCGGTACGATGCAGAACGTGCACGTGTTGTTGCATCCCACGGAAATGGCCACCCAGCTCGTCACCTTCGAAGCGCGATCGGTGGGAAGCTGGCTGGGGAAATAGTTGAGCTCCTCCTTGACCTTGACCTGCGCGTGGCCTTCGATACGGGCCTGATCAAGCAGCTGCGGCAGGGAGCCGATGTTCTTGGTACCGAACACGGCATCGACCCACGGAGCCTTCTTGGCGATCTTCTCACGGTCGAGCTGGGCCATGCAGCCGCCGACCGCGATCTGCAGATTCGGACGTTCCCTTTTCATCTCCGCCCACAATCCGATGGTGCCGTACATGCGTTCGGCCGCATTCTCACGCACCGCGCACGTGTTCATGACGATCAGGTCGATGTCGTGGTCCATGTACTGCTCTTCCGTGGCCGGCACATACCCACTGTCTTCAAGAACACCGGCGATGCGCTCGGAATCATGCACATTCATCTGGCATCCGAGCGTATGCACATAGAACACTCCCCTACCGCGCGGCGAAGTGGTTCCGGCGGTCGTCTCGGCCAGTTTCGAGGCGCGCTCCGCCTCGGTCATCATGTCTTCATTCATAACGCACCATGCTATCGGCAGGTAGGCCCATACCTCACGCAGGCTTTCCGGAAACAGCCCATTAGTGCCGATATGGTGAAACTCGGGCGTTGTTTTCAAGGTTTTCCAGTTTCCTTTAACCCGAACCCATCTCATATTGGGTACACTGATGCCCGTGATACTTGACAGACAGAACCGCATCAACACCACCGAGCTCAAAGCCCGACTGCAGCACGTCGGTTTCGAAGACGAGGGACTGGCCACCGACCAGATCACCGAATTCATCGATCAGATGCAGGTGTATGAGGGTGCGATGTACGAAATCAGCACCAAGCTGGAAATCCTCGATTCCGAATTCCAGGTGCGTTTCTCCCACAATCCGATCCATCATATGGAACGTAGGCTCAAGTCGGTCAATTCGATTCTCGGCAAACTCAAACGCCGTGGTCTGCCGATCAACGTCGATGCGATCAAGGACAACCTCTTCGACGTGGCCGGCGTACGCGTGATCTGCAATTATCGCGACGACGTGTATTCCGTATCGAACTATCTTTCGGCCCAGAACGACATCCAGGTATTACGCGTCAAGGATTACATTCAAAAGCCCAAGCAGAACGGATACCGTTCCCTGCATGTGATCTATGCCGTGCCGGTGTTCCTTTCCTCAGGACCGCACTACACGCCGGTGGAGGTGCAGTTCCGCACGATCGCCATGGATTACTGGGCGAGCCTGGAACATGCGCTGCGCTACAAGACCGATCTGCCGGACATGAAGCTGAACGAGCATTCGCAGACGCTGCTCGATTGCGCACGCAGCCTGCAGAACATCGAAACGCAGATGCAGAACATCCATCGAGACATCAACCGCGCGCCGCAGGTGGGTGAGGCCCCGAAAGAGAGTTGACGTCAATATCCTCGCAAAGAAGCCGAAGGCACCGCATTCCACGGCGACTTCGGCTTCTTGCCCTCACCCCGCTACGCAACGGGGAACGAGGACCGTTACTCGCAACGCAACGCTTCGACAGGATCCTTCTTGCTGGCGCTTCTGGCGGGCAACAGACCTGCGGCGACGGTAAGACCTATCGAAATCGCAATGAGCGCGACGGCATCATACCAAGGCAGACTCATGACGCTCGGCACATAGTACGCGCTGGCGACAAATATATTGATGGGAACGCTCACGACGGTGACGACCGCAATGGCGAAGACCCCTGCGATCGCGCCCTCGATGAAGGTTTCCGCGTTGAACACCCTGGCTATGTTTCGCTTGGACGCGCCGATGGCTCTCAGAATGCCGATCTCCTTGTTTCGTTCAAGGACCGAAATGTAGGTGATGATGCCGATCATGATCGAAGAAACCACAAGGCTGATGCTCACGAAGGCGATGAGCACCAAGCTGAACATGTTCACGATGCTGGTGATCGAACCCATGAGAACCCCCATGTAATCGGAGTACGAGATGGCCTTGCTCTCTTCTCCGCGGGCCTTGGCTTTCTCGTTATAATCATTGATATGCGAGATCACACGTTCTTTCGCATCGAAATCCTTGGGATAGATCTTCACGGATTGCGGTTTGTTCTTGTCGGCATAGCCCAGCGTCAACAGATTATTGTCGTAAGTAAGAGTGCTCGCCTTTGAATAGCTCGATATGAGCGACGCAAGATCGGAAGAGTCCATCTTGAAGGTGATGGCGGCGGCGATTGCATCGTTATCGATGGAAAAGGCGGACTGCAACTTGGAAAGGTCGCCGCTTAACTGTGATGTGGCGGCCGTCATCTTACTGGCCATCTGAGATGCGACCGAATCCATGACCTTCGTCAGATTCGCCTTCACCTGGGCGGAAAGCTCATTCGAGACTTTCTCGGTCATCTGCGTGGTCATGTCGGATACCGCCTGCTGAAGATACGGCGCAAAAGTGTTCTGCATGTAGTCGATCAGCACCTGCTCCATCTTCTCGGCAAAAGGTTCTCCTCCGATGACCACAATCTGTCGACGGATTTCTTTGGC
>CAVAQZ010000052.1:0-11331 GCA_963590945.1 Dysosmobacter segnis | reverse complement strand
CCCAGATGTGCGCGCCTTCGCCATGATCCATGACGCGCAGAGGCGTTCCGAACACGTTCATGTGCACCTGGGAGTACTTTCCCAGCCACTTCGCGTCTTCGCTGCCCAGCGTTTCCAGTTGTTCAGTTGCCATAGGAACTCCTCATTTCAATGCCGTCATCCGGCACGACCATAGTGCCGATGCCCGCGGTGGTAAAGATCTCGTTAAGGATGGAGTGCGGTTTGCGTCCATCGATGATGTGCGTACGCGGAACGCCGCCGTCGATGGCCCGCACGCATGCCTCCATTTTCGGACGCATGCCGCTTTCCAGGTCGGGAAGCATATCGCGCAGATTCTCGACGCCGATACGTCCGATCAGGGAGTCACGGTCAGGCCAGTCCGCATACAGTCCGTCCACGTCCGTGAGAATGACCAGCTTGCTTGCCCCGAGCGCCGAAGCCAGTGCGGCGGCGGCCGAGTCGGCGTTCACGTTAAGCACTTCCGTGGCATCGTCCTCATTCGGGGCCACGGAGGAAACCACCGGAATGCGACCGGCGTTGATCAAATCCTCAACCGCGGACGCATCGACGCTCACCACATCTCCCACCAGTCCGATGTCCGTGGGCTTTCCATCGATGATCGGCTTGCGTTGCATGGCGGAGAAGAGCGCGCCGTCCTCACCGGAGAGTCCGACCGCGAACGGACCGTGAGCGTTGATCAAACCCACAAGTTCACGGGAAACCTTGCCGGTCAGCACCATTCGCACCACGTCCATGGCTTCCGGAGTGGTTACGCGAAGTCCGCCCTTGAACTCCGACTTGATGCCCAAGGCTTTGAGCATCTGCGAAATCTGCGGGCCTCCCCCATGAACCACCACGGGATGCATGCCGACCTGACGGAGGAACACCATGTCTTCGGCGAAGCACGCTTTGAGATGGTCGTCGATCATCGCGTTGCCGCCGTATTTGATGACGATGCGCTGTCCGGCGAATTCTTCAAGCCACGGCAACGCTTCGATCAGTACTTCCGCCTTCTGGTCGGCGCGCAGATCGGTGTGCACGTCAAAATGGAATCCAGGTCCCTTGAGTTCTTTTGTCATTGCTTGTTGATCAGCTTTCGTAGTCTGCGTTGATGCTCACATAATCGTGGGTCAGATCGTCCGTCCATACGGTCGCTTCCGCATCTCCCGCATGCAAATCGATGTCGATATGGACTTCGCGCGGAGTCATGTCCACTTCGGAACGATCGCGTCCCGCACCACCGTTCTCGCAGATTCGCACGCCGTTGACGTCGACCGTCACCTTGGTGGAATCATACGGAGCCACATCCGCGGGCACGGTTCCGAGGGAGCTAACGATACGGCCCCAGTTCGGATCGTTGCCTGAAATCGCGCACTTCAACAGATTGGACGCCGCGACCGCGCGGCCGCATGCGAGGGCGGCCTGTTCACTGGTGGCGCCAGTAACCTTGACGCGGATGTCATGGCTTGCGCCCTCTCCGTCGCCGACGATCTGACGTGCCAGAGACGCGGTGGCTCGGGCGACCAGATCGTTGAATTCATCCGGATCCGGCTCGACTCCGGAAGCGCCGGAGGCGAGCAGCAGCACCGTATCGTTGGTGGACATGCAGCCGTCCACGTCGATGCGGTTGAACGACATTTCCACGCCAACATTCAACGCGGCCTGAAGTTGGCCGGCGCTCACCACCGCATCGGTGGTGATGACGCACAGCATGGTGGCAAGTTGTGGCGCGATCATGCCGGAGCCCTTGACCATACCGCCGACACGGAAGCCATTCGTTCCCTCGAGTTCGACGGTCTTCGGCTTGGTGTCGGTGGTCATGATGGCATGGGACGCGTCGGCACCGGCCTGTGCGGTATCCGACAAGGCATGGAACGCCTTCTCCGCACCGGAAAGCACATTGTCAAGCGGCAGCAGTTCACCGATAAGTCCAGTGGAGCATACAGCCACATCTTCTGCATCGGCTCCCAGAAGTCCCGCGACCTTCTCCGCGGTGGCCTTGGCCTGCTCATAACCGGGCTGTCCCGTGCAGGCATTGGCTCCACCGGAGTTGAGAATCACGGCCTTGATCTGACCATTTGCCGCGATTCGACGCGACCATTGCACCGGAGCGGCGCAGAAACGGTTCGCGGTGAACGTTCCGGCAGCAGCGTTCAGAGGACCATTATTGACCACCAGGGCCAAATCCTTCTTACCCTCAACCGAGGAAATACCGGCTTCCACACCAGCGGCGGAAAAACCCTTAGCGAAAGTTACACTCACGGTGCCACTCCAATCTTCGTCAATCCTGCATCTTCCGGAAGTCCCAACGCCACGTTCAGCGACTGCACAGCTTGGCCGGCCGTGCCCCTGTTGAGATTGTCGATCGCCGCGAACGCAAGGAGTCTGTTGGCTTTACGATCCACGACCACCTGGATGTGCGCGGCGTTCGATCCGATGATATTGGCGGTGGCCGGCATGGTTCCTTCCGGCAGCACCACCATGAAATCCTGATCCTTATAGGCGTCAATCCAAACCTGTCGAATCTCGCAGTCCGGCATGCCCTTGGCCTTGTCGGTAAGTTTGGCGGACACGGATGCGAGGATGCCTCGCGCCATCGGAACGAGAATCGGAGTGAACCCCAATGTGAACTCATCTGCGCACGAGGCTCCCTTACCTGCCGCATGAGCCAAATTCTGCAGAATCTCCGGAATATGCCTATGCGTGCCACCCACCGAATACGGCAAAGCGGAACCGAATGCCTCGGCCGCAAGAAGATTGGTACGCTTCAGGTTCTTGCCGGCTCCGGAATATCCGACAACCAGATCGGCCACGATATCCGTGGCCTCCACGAGCCCTTGGGCCACACCCGGCTGCAACGCCAGTGTGGTTGCCGTTACATTGCATCCCGGCCCCGCGATGCGCTTGGTTCCGGGCAATGCCTCACGCTGACGCGTATAGGAACCATCCTGGGAGGTTCCCGTGATGAGCTCCGGCATGCCATACGTCCAATGCTCGTAGAAATCACCGCCGTAGAATTCATCCCATGCGGACCGTTCCTCGAGCCTATGGTCGGCGCCGAGATCCACCACCACCGCGTCGGAGTCAAGCTGGGACGCCAAAGCCCCCGATGCGCCGTGCGGAAGCGCGAGGATAATCACGTCGTGTCCGTTCAACACTTCCGGAGTGGTGTCTTCGACCACCAAATCGGCCAACTGCGGAATGTGCGGCATATGCTTGCCAAGCTTGTCTCCCACCGACGAATGACCGGCCACGCATGTTACCTCGAAATCCGGGTGCGCGGCGAGGATACGGAGCGCCTCGCCTCCAGCATATCCGGTCGCGCCAGCCACGGCTACCGTATATTTGGCCATGTAATTTCTCTTTCCTTGACTCACTGAAACACCATCAGCATACACTTTATGCAATACATTGTATATTTATACATTACGTTTGTGTCACATAATGACCACGACACCACGGCCACTCCGCAATAATCGAAAAAGCGGCGTCGAACTCGACACCGCCGTAGAGGACGTTATGGCTCAGGCCGAAAGGGTGTCGGATCCGCTGCCTGATGTTCCACCCATCATGTCCTGCAAAAGCTGGTAATACAGGTCACTGGTGGAAATGCCATGCGACATCAGCCAAAACATGCCGATGGTGTACAGGATGTTGATCACCAGAGCGGCCACACCAAGCCAGAAACCCTTCATATGGAAGGTTTTCGTACGCCACATCGCCACTGCGCCCATCACAGCGGGAACCACCGGCACGGGCAGCAGAAGCGTGAACACCAAAGCGAGAATCGCATACGTGTCCCAATGACCGTACAGAGGATTCTGATTGGGATCATTCAGATTGACGTTGCCTCGCATGTTCGGCTGTTGACCGTTCTGCGCATAGGGATTCCCGTTCAAACCGTATGGAGTTTGACCATACGGGTTTTGATTGTACGGATTCTGCCCGGAAGAGTACCCGTATGGATTGTTCCGACCATACGGATTCTGGTTTCCCTGACCGTTCCGGAAGCCGCCCTGCTGGTTCGCATAAGATTGGCCATTGGCGGGACTTTGCACATAACCCTGAGGTTGATTCGCATTCACCAGGCTTTCGTCGGAAACCGGCTCCGGATCGGGGGCCCCGTATACATACGGATCATATCCCGACGGGTACTGGCTTGACATCGCACCGTACTCCGGCTGATTGATCTGCCCGTACTCCGGCTGACGCACATCCGACGTGCTCTCAGAAGACGACGAAACCGGAACATCTCCAGCCGTCTCCCGATGTTCGTCTGCAGTAGTGGGCTGAATCTGTTCCGGTTCGTTCATAATCATCCTTTATTTCGCAAAGCCATGTCACGCACGCAGCTGTGCGCCCAACTTGGCCGCCTCATCCACGATGCGCTTGCGGATGGCCTCGCTGTCTTCGGAAGCCAGGGTCTTATCCGGGGCACGGAAAATCACCGCGTATGCCAAGGACTTCATTCCCTCACCAAGCTGGTCGCCGGTGAACACATCGAACAATTCGATGCTCTCCAGGCTGCTGCCTGCGGCTTGCACAATGACCTTCTCCAATGCGGCCGCGGTCACGTCCGTCGGCACGGTGAATGCGAGGTCCTGCTTGACCGGAGGGAATGTGGAAATCGGTTTGGCCTGCACCGGCTTGCCACTCAGCGTGGAGAACAGGGCGGTCAGGTCGAGCTCGAACGCGGCGGAGTGCGTCGGGAAGCCCAGCGCTTCGTTGACATGCGGGTGCAATTCGCCGACCATGCCGACGAACACTTCGCCGGACAGCACTCGGGCCGCACGGCCCGGATGCCATTGGGCGGGGACATTCTCAGCCTTCGGCTGGTCAATCACAAGGGTGGCGCCAATGCGGTCGAAGATACGCGTCACGGCCTCGACCGCATCGCTCCAATCCACTGCGCGGCGTTCGCCCAGCCAACCGGTCTCAACCGCGTTGCCGGTCAGAATTCCGGCGACATGCAACGGCTGGTCCGGAAGACCTGCATCAAGAGCGGCAAGCTGCTCGTCCGTGGGCTTCACTGCACCGGGAAGGGCCGGAATCGCGGGAGCGTTCGGATCCCACAGATACACGTGCCCAATCTCGTACAGGGAGACGTTGTCTACACCGCGACGCAGATTGCGCTGCACGGTCTGGGCCAACGTCGGAATGATGTCACGACGCAGGAACGGACGGTCGCCTGCCAACGGATTGGCGATTTCGACGCTGACGTTCTTGATTTCGGCAGCATCGTGGGAGAAGTTCCTATAATCCTCGTCTCCCACAAACGGGTAGCTCAAGGTCTCCGCCATGCCATATTCGGCAAGCTCGTCGGCCACCTGACGCTTACGCAGCTGCTCGGGAGTCAAACCGACCTCGCCTTCCACCGGAGCCGGCGGAACGGTGGTGGGGATCTCGTCATAGCCGACGAGTCGGGCCACTTCCTCGACCAGATCGCAAGGCTCGTTCAGATCCGGACGCCAGCTCGGAGGCAATATGGAGAACTGGCCATTGCCGCCGCCGGCCACCGAACATCCGATGTCGGTGAGGATATCGCTGATGGTGTTCACATCCGTATCAAGTCCGGCCACGCGGGCCACTTCGCTGGCCTTGAACAGAATGGAGCGACGGGTGGATACGGTATTGAGATCCGTCGGATGCTGGCTTGGAGCGCCGTTGCCGTACTTGACCATAAGATCCGCGGCCATCTGCGCGGCAGCCGGCTGCAACTGGTCGTCGACCCCACGTTCGAAACGACGGGAAGCCTCGGACGGAATCTTGTGGCGGCGTGCGGAACGAGCGATCGACACCGGGTCGAAGTGCGCGGATTCCAGCAGGATGTTCTTGGTTTCGGCCGTGACCTCACCATACAGGCCGCCCATCACACCGGCGATGCCGAGCACGCGGGAACCACGTTCGCCGTTCGGGGAATCGGTGATCAGCAGATCCTCGACGCTCAGCTCATGCTTTTTACCATCCAGCGTGGTGAGGGTTTCGCCCTCATTGGCGCGGCGAACCACAATCGGTCCTTCGATCTTATCGAGATCGTAGGCATGCATCGGCTGGCCGAGGTCAAGCATCACGTAGTTGGTCACGTCCACGGCCAAGGAGATGGAACGCATGCCGGCACGGGTCAGACGACGACGCATCCAGCTCGGAGTACTGCTTGCCGGGTCGAATCCACGCACCGCGCGGGCATAATAACGGTCGCAGCCCACAACGCCGTGAATCGGATTGTTGTCCTCCACGACCACTTCGATGTCGGTCTCCGCGCCTTCCGGCAGTCCCTTCGTGATGGGGGCCTTCTCGTTCAACGCGATGGCAGGATCGATGTATACGGCACCGGTGGAATGATGGTATTCACGGGCGACGCCGCGATAGGAGAACGCGTAGCCGCGATCCGGCGTGATGTTGATCTCCAGCAACGGCTCGTCCAGATGCAACAGATGCATGGCATCGTCACCAGGCTTGAGCGCCTCGTACTCTTCCTGGGTGAAACCGTAGTCGCGAAGCAGGATGATTCCGTTGTGGTTGTCTCCGAGACCCAACTCGCGTTCGGACGCGCACATGCCGTTGGAGATATGGCCGTAGGTCTTACGCGGTTCGATTTTGAAATCGCCCGGAAGCACCGCGCCCGGCAGGGTTACGACGACCTTTTCCCCGGCCGCCATGTTCGGCGCGCCGCAGATGATTCCGCGAGGCACCTTGTTGCCGTCCTCGTCGGTCTCGTTGTATTCGTCGCCGACGTCGACGTGACACCAATTGATGATCTTGCCGTTCTTCTGCGGTTCCGGGGTCGCGTCGACCACGTAGCCGACGACAATCGGTCCCACGAGCTGGGAGGTGTGAATCTCCTCCTCTTCAAGTCCGACCTTCACCAAATCCTTGGCAAGCTGTTCATATGTAAGGCCTTCCGGCACCTCAACGTGGTCCTTGAGCCAATCAATGTCAACCATTGGCATGGGTCAATCACTCCCCCATCACAAACTGTTCGCTGAATCGCACGTCGCCCTCAACCAGGTCGTGCATGTCGTTGATGTCGTGGCGCAGCAGCAGCGTACGTTCCACGCCGACGCCGAAGGCAAAACCCGTGTAGATTTCCGGATCGAGACCGGCGGATTTCAACACATTCGGGTTGACCATGCCGCAGCCGCCCCATTCGAGCCAGCCCGCGCCGCCCTTCTTGTCGGGGAACCACAGGTCGAGCTCCGCGCTCGGTTCGGTGAACGGGAAGTAGCTCGGGCGAAGACGCGTCTTGGCCTCCGGTCCGAACATGGCCACCGCAAGCTTGTCGAGCACGCCCTTGAGATCGGCCATGGTCAGGTGCTTGTCCACCGCAAGGGCCTCAACCTGGTGGAATACCGGCGTATGGGTGGCGTCGAGTTCGTCGGTTCGGAACACACGGCCCGGGCATGCGATGTACAGCGGCACGCCGCGAGTGAGCAGGCCACGCACCTGGTCGGAGGACGTCTGAGTGCGCAGAACCATGTTGGATCCGACGAATCCAGCGGCATCCTTGGCCTGATTTCCCTTGACGTAGAAGGTATCCTGCATCTGACGTGCCGGATGGTCCGGTCCGAAATTCAGGGCATCGAAGTCATACCACTCGGTTTCAACCTCAGGACCGTCGGAGATCTGCCACCCCATGGAGATGAAGAAGTCCTCGACGTCCTCCATCAGCTTCGGCAGCGGATGACGCGCGCCGAGCGGCTTGCGGTTGACCGGCAGGGTCATGTCCACGGTTTCGGCGGCCAGAGCGCGCGCCTCTTCCTCAGCCTTGACCAGCTGCTCCTTGGCGCCGTATGCGCGGCCGAAGTCGGCGCGCAGCTTGCCCATGATTTGGCCGGCTTCCTTCTTCTGATCCTTCGGCAGCGCACCGATGGCCTTGCTGGCCTGAGTCATCGCGGATTCCGCACCGGCGTACTGCGTCTTGATGGCTTTCAATTCCTCCATGCTGGAGGCGTTTTCGATTTTCGCGATGCCCTCGGCAACCGCATCGGTTACCGCTTGGGCGTCGAATACCGCACCTTCTGCCACGAGATACCTTTCTAATTTCCCGTTTGTTTTACGCGAAAAACGCGCAATTTCAACGTTTTCCGACTTCACATTGTTTCAACATGACTCGACATAGCCAAGCTCAGCAGCATCACCGCCGCGCTGGTGCCGAGATTCAGGGACTCCGCTTTTCCGTAGATCGGAATCGAAACGATGCGATCGGTACGTTCCAGCACTTCCCGAGTCAGTCCGCGCGCCTCATTGCCGAAGAGCACCGCTTTGGCCTGCGACAGCGAATCGGGCGCCGCGATCAGATCCGTCAACGATTCCGGAGGGCGGGAGTCGGTACCGTAGACGTCTGCCGCGTATATACGCAGCCCACGACTCTCGCACCATGAGAAGAACTCATCGGTCCCCATGGCAAGTATCGGCAGATGGAACAACGATCCTGCGGAGGAACGGATGACCTTCGGATTGAAGATGTCGACGCAATCGTCAACCAAAACCACACCATCGCATCCGGCCGCGTCAGCCGAGCGGATCACCGTTCCGGCATTGCCCGGATCGCGCACCTGCCAGAACGCGGCCACCATCGTCTTCTCGTCAAAAGTTCCGGCGATAGTCATGGAATCGAGAAACTCCCGCATACCGGCCACCGCGAGCACGCCTTGGGCGTCGGTGCTCATCTGCTGCATGACCTGATGCGTCACCTTGTGCACGTATGCGCCCGCCTGCATGGCCTTGCCGGCCATCTGCGCCACAGTCGGGTTCAGAAACGCCGCGTCGGGTTCGGCGGAACGCACTTCCACATACAGATCCTGCACGATATCGGAACAACAGGAAAGCAGCTCCCTCACCGATTGCGGCCCTTCCACCATGAAACGACCGGAGCGCTTGCGCCCTTTGCGATCGACAAGCTCGGCCACACGGCGGATTCGTTCCGCTTTCGGGTTTGCGATGACTTCGGTTTTAATAGGCATACGCGTTAGCCTAACACCATGTGTTCGCGCACGGCTTTATCATGTCGAGTTTATTACAGAACGCAAAATTTTCCAGAAAATCCTCAGGAATGTTTCAGCAAAGGCTGAGCGTCCATTCTGTTGCGTATCAAGATACAACTTTTACCATCAGCATAGACGCCGGCACCACGGCGTGGAACAATCCCCTATTCCCAATCGCAAGGAACATCCATGTTCGTCTTACGTAACGCCGCCAAAAGCGTAACGAGAAACAAAGGCCGGAACATACTGGTCATCGTGATCGTCACCATCATCGCGGCGGCAGCCACCATCGGACTGTCGATCCGGCAGGCCGCGGCCACCGCACGTACCAGTGGTCTCGAGAACACCACGATCACCGCGCAGATCAGTCTTGACCGAGAAAAGCTCATCGGCGAATCGCGGCAGAATACCGATTCAGGCTCCCCCGATTCGGGCGACTCCGACTCGTCGAACGGTGGACAGCCTGATTTCGATTCGATGCGCAGCGCGTTGTCGGACAAGCAGCTTTCGTTGTCCGATTATCAGAAGTACGCCAAAGCCTCATCCTCCGTGAAATCGACGTACTACACGGAGACCACCGGTCTGGCCGCGACGGACAATTTCCAGCCGGTATCGGACTCGACGAGCTCCTCCGATTCGAGCGACACGTCGAACTCCGCCGATTCCTTTGATTCCTCACAACAGAACGGCGAGGGCTCCCCCATGGGAGGAGAACCAGGAGGCGGCGATATGGGCGGTGGACAGGATGCCACCATGGTCAGCGGCGACTTCTCCCTTGTCGGATTCTCCAGTGACGAAGCCGTCTCCAATGCTTCCAACGGTACGTTCACCATGTCGGACGGACAGGTCTTCGGTTATGACGAGAGCAGTGACGGAGATGCGATCATCTCCAAATCCCTCGCCGATTTCAACAACCTGTCCGTGGGTGACACGATCAGCGTTGCCGACGCCAACGATTCGAGCACCACCTACACGCTCACCATCGTCGGCATCTATCAGAACTCCACCGACTCCAACCAGCAGATGGGCGGACCGATGGCATCGACCTCCTCCGACCCGGCGAACGCCATCTACACGTCCGTATCAACATTGAAGTCCCTGGGCCTCGACGCGGATTCCGACTCCGATTCCGCGGCCCAGCTGAGCTTCACCTATGTGTTCTCCAGCAAGACCGATTACGAAACGTTCTCCAAGGACGCCTCCAATGCCGGACTGAGCGACGACTACACCGTCTCCTCCGCCGACGTGGAAAACTACGAGTCCAGCCTGGTGCCGCTCAACAACCTTTCAAAGTTCGCCATGACGTTGTTGATCGTCGTGCTGGCAGTCGGAGCCGTCGTCTTGATCGTCATCACGTTGCTCAACGTACGTGAACGCAAGTACGAGATAGGCGTGCTCACCGCCATCGGCGTAAACAAAGTCAAAGTTGCGGCCCAGTTCACCCTGGAGCTGCTGATCGTCACGATGATCGGCTTGGCGTTGGGCGCCGGCGTCGGCGCAGTCGCTTCGGTCCCCGTGTCGAACCAGTTGCTGTCCAGCCAGATCGAACAGCAGCAATCGCAGCAGACAAGCCAGCGCGAACAGTTCGGCCGCGATATGCAAGGTCCCGGCGGCTCCGATTCGAGCGATTCGAACAGCTCGAATGATTCAACCAGTCCAACCGATTCGAACGCCTCATCCTCCGACAAGGACGCAAGTCCCAATGAGCCGCAGCAAGGCGGGCCTGGCGGCATGATGGGACGCGCGGCGAACTATGTTTCGAACATCAACGCCACGGTCAATCTGAAAGTCGTGGCCCAGCTGCTGCTCGTCGGGCTCGGTTTGACGCTTGTCGCGGCACTGGTGGCCGTCATATTCGTACTGCGCTACGAACCGTTGCAGATTCTGGCCGACCGTTCCTGAAAGGATTTTCCATGACCACGGATATGAAGGAAGCGGCATCGCAGATGCCGACCCTGCGTCTCGACGATGTGAGCTACGCCTACACCAAAGGCGGTAAGCGAGTTCTCAAAAACATCAGCCACGATTTCCATGCGGGCAAGGTGCATGCCATCACAGGCCCGTCAGGAACCGGAAAAACCACCATGCTGTCGCTGATTTCAGGATTGACCAACCCCACGGAAGGAAAGGTCCTCTACGACGGCTCCGACTTGGCCAAGCAGGATCGCTACCGCTACCGCAGCCACGATATCGGAGTGATCTTCCAGAGCTTCAATCTGCTGCCGAATCTTACCGTCGGAGAGAACATCATCCTCTCGATGGACGCTTCCGGCAAAACGTTCGACGAAACTAAAAAAAAGATCGTCAACGATCTGCTCAAGCAGGTGCATCTGCCGGAGGAATACGC
>CAVAQZ010000051.1:0-12330 GCA_963590945.1 Dysosmobacter segnis | reverse complement strand
AACAGTATAAAGCACTGTTCTGCTGTTATATACAATAGTGAACAGTGTTTAACTGATATATATAACACTCTTACAGAAAGGTTACTGTTGTGCTGTTTTATATAACAGTAAAAGTGTTGTGTATAGCAGTTTGTGACTGTATAACTTCACCATTGCCACCGGTGTTTTACTGGCGTTGCATGTCACCTATGACAGACCGAATACCCTGTTATCTCTCTTATCGATTCCCTGTATTTCAGGTGTTATTCACGATCACGCATATCTGTTTTGTCCAAACCTCGGCGAACCATACGGAATCCGCAAGTGGCCCCCGACGTGCGGATGTAACGTGAGCGCGTCGATCCGCCTGCCAGGAAGTCGCCATTTCGGACCCTTCGTTATGCGCCCCTCGCCGTCCGTTTCAACGGACAGACCAGTGGGGCCGGATGCAATCGCAATCGCGCAACATAACGAAAGGAACCTCAACATGCCTCGTAACGGCAAAGAAGGCATTCTCTTCAGCTTCATCATGTCGGCCATCATGATCTATGTGATGGCCGCGCTCAACTACGGCGTGCGTACCGGGGACGTCGGAGCCACCGCATGGAGCTACGCGTTCTTCAACTGGCCATTGGCCTACGTGGTATGCATGATCTGCGATCTGTGCATTTGCACGCCGAGTTCGAGGGCCATCATGAACCGTTTCTGCGCGCAGACCGATCGTGCCCTATGGAAGGGAATCGCCGTCAAATTCCTCATGGTCGTGTTTATGACGGTATTCATGACGGTGTTCGGTGCCATCGTGGCTTTCGGATTCACAATGGGCGCGGTTACCGGCTTCTTCTCGATGTTCCCCTACAACTTCACCATCGCATTGCCGATCCAGATGCTTATTGTGGCTCCTCTTTCCGGTGTGATCGTGCATGCAATCGGAGACAAGGCGGGATGGAATCAGGCCGTTCGACAGCGCACCCCGAAACTTGACGTCGGAACCGTTGCCGACACCATGCAGGAAGACGTCTATACCATTCCCTCCACCGCTACCGTACGTGACGCCATCCTCGTCATGCTCGACCGCAACATCAGTGGTCTGCCGGTCATCGACGGAACGGGAGTCGTGGTCGGCTTCATATCGGACAGCGACGTGCTACGCCGCTTCGCACAGGACAATCTGCCGGTTTCCGACATCTCTACGCTGGTCACCGGCATGGCGAAAGGAGAGTTCCCGGAACTTTCCCATGCGCAGCTGCTTGAACGGAACGTGATGAGCATCGCCACCAATAAGGTCGCGACGATCAATCTCGATGCCAGCATCGCCGAAGTCTGCCAGAAGTTCGGCTATCCGCAGTACAAGAAACTGCCGGTCGTCGAAAACGGCAAGCTTGTCGGTGTTGTCAATCGAGGACGTCTCACGCGTCGCTCCTTCGAAACCTGCCTGGAAGGCTGAATCCGCACGTAAGATACACGACCGTAAAACAATGGAACGCCGCTTCGCATGAAGATTGTTTTCATGCGAAGCGGCGTCTCTGTTATGGGCCATGAGGGCTATTGACTTCTCCGTAACGGTTGCACCATAGTATGAACGGAGATTCTTCAGGGAACCTGAGCGGCCAAAACGGATGATAAGCCGGAAGGAAAGGGAACGGGCATGATGGCACGGCGTAATGACGAACGGACGATTGCAGGAGAACATCGCATGATGCGTCGTGCGGACCGTGAAGTGACCGATCCCGCACAGGTCATGGCAATCATCGAGTCCTGCAAAATCATCCGCATCGCCTATATGGATGCGGAGGGGCTGACCATAGTGCCGATGAATTTCGGTTTTGCAACCGAAGCCGTCGAGGATTCCGTCAAGTTGACGTTCTACTTCCACAGCGCGCCGATCGGTCGGAAAATGGACGCCATCAAAGCGGCGGACAACACGCTGCCGGTCGCGTTCGAAATGGAAACCGACTGCGAGGTGGTCGAAGGACGCGCATTGTGCAATTGGGGAGAGGCCTTCAAATCGGTGGTCGGCACGGGCGTCGCGTCCATCGTCGTCGATCCGGAGGAATCGCGCACCGCGCTCGGATTGCTGATGAAGCAGCAGGCAGGCATGGAGCACGTTGAATTCACCGACCAGCAGGTCCGCAGCGTCACCGTCTGGAAGATCGAATCGGATTATGTCACGGCGAAGGTGCGTGAAAAGCCGAAGCCGCGCCGGTAGCGCGTCCGCGCCCTCCGATACAGGGAGAAGACGCCGTCACATATCCGTATGACCGACGGAGTGGATGATCCTGACGAACGCCAGATAGATGATCCATGCGGCCGGCATGGTCAGCATGAACATCGGATAGAACCATGCGATCGGCATGTGCGAATAGAGGAAGCCTGCCAGGATCGGCCCCAACGTCATACCCAGATCGATGCCCATGTAGTAGGTGCTGTTGGCCAGACCGCTGCGCGCCCGTCCGGCGATCACCACGGCCTGCGACTGCGTCACCGAGCTCATCAGACCGTAGCCGGCGGCCATCGCCACGCCGGCTCCAAGCAGATACCAATTGTTCGTCATGAACGTCAGCAGGGTCAGCATCACAAGGATCGCAATCGAACAGACAGCCAGCCAGAACCTGAAGCCCTTGGAATCGAAGAGATCCTTCAACGTGATGCGCATGACCAGCAGCGCCACCGCGTAGAACACGAAGAACAATTCGGATGAAACCGTCAGATCGCGGGCTTTGATGTAGTCCACGATGAACGACTGGTTCGCGAAGTAGGATATGGCGAACATCATGAACACCATCGCCAGCGGCACTGCGCGTGGCTCCACCAGATTGTTCAGATGCAGTCGATGGCGTATGTCATGCAACGAGATTCCTCCCGCGCCACGTCGCGACGATTCCTGAATGCCGCGTGTACGTGCCGGCGCTCCTCCGTTTTTCACCAGCAGAACGATCACGAACGTGCATATGTTGAGCGCAAGCGCCACTATGAACGTGCGTCGATACCCGATAAGCGTGTGAAGATGAATGCCCAGCGCCGGTCCGATCGCTATGGCGACCGCATTGACGATGCCATACAGACCCATGCCCGCACCCATATGCCGGATCGGCAGCAGCAGCGAGACCCACGTGGCAAGACAAACCGTGCCGCATGCGAAACCAAGCCCGTTGACCATGCGGGCGGCTATCAATATGCCGGTGGATTGCGCGGTGCAATACATGACGCCTGCCACTATGTACAGCAACGTTCCGGAGGCCACCAGCAGTCGCTTGCTGACCAGATCCGACAGATTGCCGGCAATCGGCCGGCAGAACAACGACACGAAACTCATAGCGCCCGCGATCGTGCCCATCAGCGTTCCGGCGGCTCCCAGGGATTCGCCGTATCCCGCGATGATCGGCGTCACCACCATGTTGCTGGTCATGAAGAAGAACGTCGCCAACATCACCAATGCGACATCGCGGGTTATCAGACGATCCTTCTTCGTCGTGTCATGCGCCTGCATATACGTCATACTTCGCCTCCCGAAAACGCAACAGTAGCAGTGTCAACGAAAATCGTCCGCCCCCGATGCGCAAGGGCGGACGATTTCCATGAGGGTCCGCGGATTCCCGCGGTCAACGTTTCGCGGTCACAGTGACTTTGCGGCCTGCTCGACGAAGCCTTCCATACCGTCGATCTCAACGACGTTGTCGAAACGCACGTCGGAGGTCTCAAGGCCTCGCAACGCGGCGGGGGCGGTGGTGCCGGTCGCGGCGGCAAGCGCGTCCATGCATTCGAAATCGGTGCCGGTCGCGTCGATGCCCAAGGATTCGTTGACCACACGCGGGAACTTGTACGGGCTTGCCGTCGAAAGCAGCACGCGCGGGGTGAGCGGGTCGCGCGGCATCTGCTGCATCACGTAATAGCCGCAGGCGGTATGCGGGTCGATCACGTAATGGTTCTTGTTCCAGCAATCCGCGATCATCTCACGAACCTGGTCCTCGTCGGCCCAACCGGTGCCGAAGATCGAACGAATCTTCGCGAGCATCTGCTCCGGAACCTCATAGGTGCCCCACTGGTTCAGATCGTTCATCAGCATGGAAATCAGACGCGTGTCCTTGTCGGACATGTAGTACAGCATGCGTTCGAGGTTGGAGGAGATGAGAATGTCCATCGAGGGGGAGATGGTCTGGAAGAACGGACGCTGACGGTTGTACGTGCCGGAAGTCAGGAAGTCGAACAGCACGTTGTTCTTGTCGGAAGCGACCACCAGGTGCTTGACCGGCAGGCCCAGAAGCTTTGCGTAATAGCCGGCGAGAATATCGCCGAAATTGCCCGTGGGCACCACGAATTCAACTTCGTCGCCGACATTGATGACCTGCTGCTCCAGAAGCTGTGCGTAAGCGGAGAAGTAGTAGACGACCTGCGGCACGAGACGTCCCACGTTGATGGAGTTCGCGGAGGAAAGTACCACATTGGAGTCGTCCGACAGACGTTCCGCAAGTTCCTTGTCGGCGAAGATGCGCTTGACCGCGGACTGGGCGTCGTCGAAATTGCCCTTGACCGCGCACACATTCACGTTGGAGCCGGTCTGCGTGGTCATCTGCAGTTCCTGCACCTGGCTGACCTTGCCCTCCGGATAGAACACGGTGATTCCCGTGCCATCGGCATCGGCGAAACCTGCGAGGGCGGCCTTACCGGTATCTCCGGAAGTCGCGGTGACGATCATGATCTTCTCGTCCGAGGACGCGCCTTCCGGCGTGGTGCGCGCCATGAAACGCGGCAGGATCTGAAGGGCGACGTCCTTGAAGGCGGAGGTCGGGCCATTGAACAGCTCCATGACGAAATCGTCGCCAAGCGGCTTCACCGGAGTGATCCTCTCATCCGACCACTGCGGTCCATAAGCCTGCGCGATGCATTCCCTGAGTTCGGTTTCGGAGAAGTCCGGAAGCAGCGCGCTCAGCACATCGAAAGCGATCTGCTGGTAGGATTTGCCTGCCAACGCCGCGATGTCCACATGGGTTTCCCCAAGGGAATCGGTCACGAACAGGCCTCCATCGTCGGCGATGCCCTTTCGGATGGCCTGCTTCGAGGTAAGCGAATCGGTGGTGCTGCGGGTGCTGTGGAACGTGGTCACTGGACTTCCTTAGCAATAGAGCGAACAAGGGGACAATCGACTCTCAGTGTAGCGGCACGAGTAGGAAGAAACCATGACCGCGTCCGTTGAATGGGACGGAACACGTCGGCAAACGGATTCCCGGCTGATCACCCAGCGTTTCCTCCATGTTTCGAAACACCCATGCCAAGGAACGAACGCAACACGTAGACTGCTTCATTGAAACCGCATAGTCAGCGGATGATTATTTCCAACGTAAAGGAGAGCTCATGACCGCATCGCCTCTCGCACAAACCCCGAACGACCTGTTCAACGCGCCGATCGCCGAAGCCGATCCCGAAATCGCCCAAGTGCTTGACGCCGAACTGTCGCGACAGCAAAACGGACTGGAGATGATCGCCTCCGAAAACTTCGTGCCGCGTGCCGTCCTGCAGGCCCAGGGCTCCGTGCTGACCAACAAGTACGCCGAAGGATACCCGGGACGCCGCTACTACGGCGGCTGCGAGCAGGTGGACAAGATCGAGACCATCGCCCGGGAGCGCGCCAAAAGCCTGTTCGGCGCCGAGTATGCCAATGTGCAGCCTCATTCCGGCGCCCAGGCCAACGCGGCCGTCTACCAGGCGCTCGTCAAGCCGGGAGACACCGTCCTCGGCCTGGCCCTCGACCACGGCGGACATCTTACCCACGGCATGAAGATCAACTTCTCCGGCCGCTTCTACCACGCCGAGGCCTACGGCGTGAACCCCGAGACGTTCCGCATCGATCCGGAGATCATCCGTCAGCGCGCTCTCGAAACCCATCCGGCCATGATCATCGGCGGTTGGAGCGCCTATCCGCGCATCGAGGACTTCAAGGCCATGAAGGAGATCGCCGATGAGGTCGGTGCCAAGTTCTGGGTCGATATGGCCCACTTCGCGGGCCTTGTCGCGGCCGGACTGCACCCAAGCCCGGTTCCGTACGCCGACGTCGTCTCCTCGACCGCGCACAAAACCCTCGGCGGCCCGCGTTCCGGATTCATCCTCGCCAAGCAGGAGTATGCCAAGAAGCTCAACTCCTCGGTGTTCCCCGGACAGCAGGGCGGCCCACTCATGCACGTGATCGCAGGCAAGGCGGTCGCCTTCAAGGTCGCCGCGTCCGAAGAATTCAAGGACCGCATGCAGCGCACCCTCGACGGCGCGAAGATCCTCGCCGAACGACTTACCGCCGATGACGTCAAGAACAACGGCATCAGCGTGCTGACCGGCGGCACCGACGTGCACCTGGTCATGGTGGATCTGCGCAACAGCGAGATGGACGGGCAGCAGGGCGAGGATCTCCTCGCCCAGTGCGGCATCACCATCAACCGCAACACCGTCCCGTTCGACCCGCGTCCGGCATCCGTGGCATCCGGCCTGCGCATCGGAACCAGCGCACTGGCCACCCGCGGCTTCGGTCCCAAGGAATACGAAGAGGTCGCCGACATCATCGGCACCGCACTCGCCGCAGGCAAAGACGCCGATGTGGAAGCCCTCAAGGCACGCGTCGACAAGCTCGCGGAAGACTTCCCGCTGTATCCGGGCCTTGATCAGATCCACTGATCCAAAGCCTGCTCGGCTCCACGCAAACATGAACAAATGACGGAATGATCGCGTTCCGTCTGAATCCCGGTGGAAGCAACTTCCACATCCGATTCAGACGGAACGCGATTTCGCGCTAATCTAGGGAACTATGACGAACCAGACGCAACAGAACGGCGTGAACGCCGACGTGCTCGATGCCGTATGCGCAATGGGGGACGCCGCACGACGCGCGCAATCCAAACTCGCCCAAGCCAGCACGGAAGACAAGAATCGCCTGCTCGGCAATATTGCGGACGCCCTTGAAACGAGGGCCGGAGAAATCGAACGGGCCAATGCCCTCGACATGCAGGCCGCTGAAAAAGCCGGCATGTCCGCAGGAAAACTCGACCGGCTCAAATTCGACGTTCCCCGCGTGATCGCAGCCGCCGAAGGCGTGCGCAACGTAGCGGCCCTGCCGGATCCGGTAGGGGAGAGCGTACGCGGGTACCGTCTGGAGAACGGACTGCGCCTCAACCAGGTGCGCGTTCCGATCGGCGTGATCGGCATGATCTACGAAGCCCGTCCCAATGTCACCGTCGACGTCGCGTCACTATGCATCAAATCCGGCAACGCTGTCCTGCTCAGGGGCGGCCACGCGGCTGAACGGACAAACAACGCCACGCTCGCCGTCATCGGCGACGTACTGGCCGAACAAGGCTTCGAACAACAGCTGATCGCATCCGTGGACCAGTACGGACGCGAAGGCGCCACCGCAATGATGGAAGCGCATGGACACATCGACGTGCTGGTACCGCGAGGAGGAGCCGGCCTCATCCAAGCGGTCGTGCGCAACTCGAAAGTCCCCGTCATCGAAACCGGCGCGGGCAACGTGCATATCTACATGGACGAATCCGGAGACGCCGAAAAAGCCATACCCATCCTCCTGAACGCCAAAACGCAACGCGTCGGCGTATGCAACGCCGCCGAAAAACTGCTCGTGCATCGTGGCGTGGCGGCCGATTTCCTTCCCAAGGCGGCCGCGGCGCTCGCCCAGGCCGGCGTTGAAATGCACGCGGATGAATCCGCGTACGAAATCATCGAAAATTCGGCGATCGAGGGCGTGAGGCTGGTCCGTTCCACCGACGAGGACTGGGACACCGAATACCTCGCATTGACCATCGGCATCAAAGTGGTCGATTCGTTGGATGAAGCCATCGAACACATCAACCGCCATTCCACAGGGCACACCGAATCGATAATCTCCGAAGACTATTCGGCCATCGAAGAGTTCACGACACGAATCGACTCGGCGGTGGTGATGGTCAACGCATCGACGAGATTCACCGATGGCGGAGTGTTCGGATTCGGTGCGGAACTCGGCATTTCCACACAGAAAATGCATGCGCGGGGTCCGATGGGGCTACGCGAGATGACGACGACCAAATGGATTGGATACGGAACAGGACAGGTGCGAGCATGAGCGGGCAGAATACGGACGTCAGGAACCCATGGAACGCCGACCTCGAGGATCCACGGTTGTGGCTCCGGCTGGCATCCGAACGTTTGAGCCTTGTGCGCTACGTGTTCCTCGTGCAGATAGAGGACGGCATAGCGACGGCCGGGCAGCGCGCATCGCTCGAATACGCGGACGCGGTGCTCATAGGCTGGCCCGAGACGGATTCTCCCGAAGTTGTCGACGTCGACGACGAACAGCTGAGAAACATACACAACCAGATGCGGTTCATGGAGCAGTACATCGCCAAGTTCAGGACGATGGAAAGCGAACATGACATCGAAGGCATGACCGACACACTGATCCGCGTCACGGAACGCGTTGCCGAAGTGCGCCGCACATACCAGCCCGACTTCCCGTTGCCGACGTTCGCGGAAATCAGACGCGTCGTGCAGGACGAATGGGATGAGGACATGGGCAAGATCGACCCCGAGAACTCGTCGCCGACGGCGGACAGCATCGGACGCGAGACCGCGGACGCCGACCAGCGTGAGCAGCAGGGCGAGGCCGACGCATGACGGGGCCGAAAAGCATGCGCCCCGAGTCCGCGGAAGCCGACTCCGAAATCGCAGTCAGCTACGTTCTCGAACCGGAACGCCGCATGTCTGATCTTTCCGTCGAATCCGCAGGTTCCGCGGTGCTGACCGGCAGAAGATCGGCACGGGGCAACTGGCACAGCAGGCCGCGTATCGGCATCATGGGCGGCACGTTCGATCCCATCCACAACGGCCACTTGGTCGCGGCGTCGGAGGTCTCCTGGGTCTATGACCTCGACGAGGTGATCTTCGTACCGACGGGACGTCCGGTGTTCAAGCTCGACAAGAAAGT
This sequence comes from Dysosmobacter segnis, assembly GCA_963590945.1. Classification (GTDB taxonomy): domain Bacteria; phylum Actinomycetota; class Actinomycetes; order Actinomycetales; family Bifidobacteriaceae; genus Bifidobacterium. The sequence goes on along the minus strand of CAVAQZ010000051.1, from coordinate 3,389 downwards.
GACCAACGCGGAAGACCGTTACCTCATGACGGTGATCGCGACAGCGTCGAATCCGAAATTCACTGTGTCGCGAGTGGATATCGACCGTCCCGGAGTCACCTACACCATCGACACGCTCCGTGACATCCGCGCCCAGCATCCCGACGCCGAACTGTTCTTCATCACCGGTGCAGACGCGGTGGCCGAGATCATGCAGTGGAAGGACGCCGACAAAATGTGGGACCTTGCCCATTTCGTCGCCGTGACCCGTCCCGGATACTCCTCGCCCGAAGGCGTGAAATTGCCTGAAGGCAAGGTGGATACCCTGGAGATTCCGGCATTGGCGATCTCGTCCACCGACGTGCGCAGAAGGGCCGCCCATGGCGAACCCGTATGGTATCTGGTTCCCGACGGTGTGGTGCAGTACATAGGCAAGCACGGGTTGTACCGGTAGGAGAGGGGGTTGGGATTCCATCCCTCCCTGGTTCTCCCGGCATGACGGCCACGGCCATCGCGCCGGAGCGCGACCTGCGCGAAAGGGGTCCTGGAGGAACACGCGAGGCTCCCATGGTCTGTGTAAACGGTTAGTATGGTCACGTTCAACTTGACGCTAAAACAGACGTTTGGAGACATGGTGAGCGCAATCCTCGAAGGAAAGCCGGATAAAAATCTTATCCTCGTCACAGGCAGGGTGCATCCGAAGCTGGCGGCGGAAGTCGCCGAACAGCTCGGTATCGACATTCTGGAAACCACAGCATACGACTTCGCCAACGGTGAGATGTACGTGCGCTACACCGAATCCGTGCGTGGTGCGGACGTGTTCGTGCTGCAAAGCCACTACAATCCGATCAATCAGGCGATTATGGAACAGCTCATCATGATCGATGCGCTGAAGCGTGCTTCCGCACGATCCATCACCGCGGTCTGCCCGTTGCTGGGGTATTCCCGCCAGGATAAGAAGCACCGCGGTCGTGAGCCCATCTCCTGCCGTCTGATGTTCGACCTGCTCAAGACCGCTGGCGCGGACCGCATCATGAGCGTCGACCTGCATGCCGCGCAGTCCCAGGGCTTCTTCGACGGTCCGGTCGACCATCTCATCGCCATGCCGGTACTGGTCGACTATATTCGCGACCGTTTCTCCAACCAGCTCGACAATGTCGCCGTGGTCTCCCCGGATGCCGGTCGTATCCGCGTGGCGGAGCAGTGGGCGCAGCGCCTCGGCGGAGGACCGCTCGCGTTCGTGCACAAGACCCGTGACATCACCCGACCGAACCAGGCCGTGGCCAACCGTGTGGTCGGCGACGTACAGGGCAAGGATTGCGTGCTCGTCGACGATCTGATCGACACCGCTGGAACCATCGCTGGAGCCTGCGACGTGCTGATGAACGCCGGTGCCAAGTCCGTGACCGTGGTCGCCACGCACGGCGTGCTTTCCGGTCCGGCCGTGGAACGACTGAAGAACAGCGGCGCGCGCGAAGTGGTGCTCACCGACACCGTTCCGATTCCGGAAGAGAAGCGTTGGGACGGTCTGACCGTGCTGTCCATCGCCCCGCTGCTGGCGAGCGCGATCCATGCCGTGTTTGAGGATGGTTCCGTCGCGGAGCTGTTCGATACGTATCCGGAGCATCATGGACAGGGTTTTCTGTTCGCCTGATTTCTAGGTTTTGTTGGCGTATTTTTCGCTTATGCGGGTTCCGACTTGTTCGGGGCCCGTTTTTGTTTGCCTTGACGGGTGATATTGTCATGGTTGTTGGACGTGTGTCGGATGGGCTTACTGTTTTTGGGTGATGTTTGGCCTGCCGGTGAGACGATGCGTAAGGGGAGTGGAGGCATGGGCGGCGTGGCGCTTTCGTTGAACGATCTCAAGTCCGGGTTGCTGGTTTCCGGAGTCGTTCCGGATAGGCCGGTCAGGGTGGTTACGGCCACTATGATGCAGGGTTTCGTGAATCTGTTTTATGTCGATCCTGATGGTCGGACAGGGCAGGAAGTCATCGATGACGAGTCCGTCAAAGGCTTGCGGATCGTGTCTGGGAAGGATGTCGGGCCGAGGTTTGATGCCGATCCGGATGAGTTCCGGTTGGCGGCGGAGGCTTTGCGTATTCAATACGCGGCTTTGTATGATCCCATGTCGGCCGTCTACTCGTCCGATATCAATCCGCTGCCGCATCAGATTCGCGCGGTTTATGGGGATATGCTGACGAAGGTGCCGTTGCGTTTCCTTTTGGCTGATGATCCGGGAGTGGGCAAGACCATCATGGCCGGCCTGTATGTCAACGAAAACGCACGGAACCTTAAAAACGTGAATGTGACGAACTCGGGATTCGAGGAGGAATAGTCATGCACAAGGGCGCGAACCTGTTCCACAAATGCCGTTTCCAAACAGCTCCCGCGGAATCATTGGAGGATCCGCTGTAGGCATTGGCATTACAGGTCCGCGCCTGGATGCGCGGAAAGCGCAGAGACCTTACCAGGGGAATGCGCGACTGGACGTCGAGAGTCAAGTACGGCGGCGAGCTGCGCAATCCCGGCTTTCTCTTTACTCTTCGGTTTCGGGCCAATGGTCGAACCATTCAAGAAGGCGATCCACATTCGCATCGTCCCAGCCGGTCATGCGAGGGCCGTCAAAATCACGGTTGTAGGGCTGGTCGAATACGACGACATGCTGGCCGACCTCACGCAGCACGCGGATATTCTCGGGGGAGTCGTCGATATGCACGGTCGCCTGAATGCTGTCCTTCAATCCTGCGAAGCATAGACTCATGTAAGGGATCTGCTGCTCATCAAGCCACCGGGCCGTGTCGGAGACGACCATGCGATGCTGGCCGGACACAAACAGACGATGTGTGACGATGCGAATGTACACGTGTTCGGATGCCAGGCGTTGCAATGCTTGGGAGACTCCCGGGATTGGCTTCATGGTGGCGTATAAGTGGTCCTCCTCGGCGGCCCTGTGTGCGGCGAGGTAATCATCCTTGCCGGTGAACGGCCATCCGCTGTTCGAGGTCAGGCTATATTCATCGCAGTCGGGTACCGTGTTCGGATCCATACGTTTATTGGCCACGAGCCAATCGCGCATCGCACCTACGTAATCCGCGCACACTCCATCGAGGTCGAGGTTAAGCACACGGTATCCGCTCACGCCGACCCGTTGTCCTTCATATTCCTTTGGAATCGCCATATCACGACCTTCTTTCCGACTTTTCGTTCCGCTCCCGGTTGCTCCTTGATCATGCGGCCCGTAAGGCGGAAAGCGTTACTGCCGTCATATTCTCCATGTTTCTCCATGTTGCGATTGAAGAATTGAAGATATGACGACAATAACAGGAATTGCTCGTTCTCCTCGAAATCATCCTCAAGGTCATCCTCGTAATACCAAGGGCGTCCCGTAATCTTGTAACCTTGGGCAAGCC
>CAVAQZ010000050.1:0-12488 GCA_963590945.1 Dysosmobacter segnis | reverse complement strand
TTGAGATTTCTGACTATTGGAAACCGAGCCTGATAGAGGCTTTAAGGCTATAAGCTCTTACTGAATGGATAAGGTGTGCGTTATGGAAGAAATTGAAGATCTGATTCAGCAAGGCACGGAATTGATGGCTGCGGGTCGATATGAGCTTGCAGCGCAGACATTCGAGCGTGCATTGAATCTCGACAAGAATCTTTGAGGCATGATTCAGCTATGGCGAATGTACAATTATCAGCAAATATAGAAGTGAGCGTGAAGCCAAGAGTCGGTCTCGCGGTGCTGTTCACTCTCTTGGTTGTGCTTTTTGCGATTGCCCTTGTTGCGGGGATGATTGTCGGGAGATTGTACCTAGCGATTTTGCTTATTCCCATAGCGTTCTTTTTTGAGGCTTCTGGAAGGTCGAGGAATTCAACAAAAATTAAGCGCGTCCAATTGGATGTTTCTTGTGCGGATGGAAATCTGAGTCTATTGATGCCTCGGACAAAATTAATGAAGGATGGGAGTTATGCCGATCAGCGGTATACGGCGTCTCTGTCAGATGTACCTTCGATACGCATGGGTGAAAAGGGTCTGGTTGAAATATCCGCGAATCGCCTGTCTTGCGAGGCTTTGGGAGCTGGAGGAGAGGTTCTTGAAAGCCATCCTCGCAACGCTGCCGTGATTGCGTTCCGTAGCGATAACGCCTCGATAGAGCTGCTCAAACGATTCTTGCGTGAAAACAGCCTGGAGTGTTTGCTGAATTAATCCCAGTTTATATCTTTGGCTGTTTGCCGAGGTTGCACTTCGCGCAAAGCACTCGCAGGTTCGACGGCACCGTCTTGCCGCCCTTGGACACCGGCACGATATGGTCGATATGGATGCCGTCGCCGTCGGGCATATACCGACCGCAGAGGCGGCACGTGTAGCCGTCGCGCTCCATGACTCGCCGCCGCAGCTCGGGCGTCATCGGACGCCGCTGGTTCTTCGCGCGGTACTCGCGCAAAGCCCTAACGCGCCTTCTAGGCCGTCTCAGAACCCTCAGATGCGCCTCTGAACGCGAAAAGGGCGCCCCGCTAAGCGAGGACGCCCTTATATCTTACGACCAATCTCTCCCGCGTAAGGTAGAGTTCGATCGTTCCGCTTCTGGTGGAGATGCGGGGAATCGAACCCCGGTCCGGTAACCGTACCCTCAGTCTTCTACGTGCGTAGTCTGCTGGCCGTGCGGCGATTTTTCTGCCCCCACCGATGTCGCAGACAACTGATGGCGAGCATATCCGCAGTGAAAGTCCCTTGACGGCCCTGTGGCTCAACCGTCAAAGCAAGTCTTCTAAACGACGCTCAGCATCCTCCCAAAGACGAGGAGGAGTGAACGGAGCGGCTGCTCACTGGTTAATCCTGGCGCGAGGCTCAGGCAGCGAGAGCGAACTCAGTGCGGTTAGATTTAGCACTTATTCTTTTGTAGGGGGCATCCACGAGCGGACCCTACGTTCTCGGCACGCTTCCCTGCGACGAACAGGTCACCGTCGAAACCGATCATCCCCAATCTTGACTTATCAAGCTTCCTTCCTTGCGGACGGACTCTTCAATATATCACGAAAGGGGATGATCGCAAAATTCGTATTATCGCTGTACGCGAATATCGAAATAATCCATGACCAATTCGCAGAACATCATGTTCGCCCAACTGAACCATGGCCTGGTGTATTGCGTCGGATCGTTGACGTCAAAGCTTTCATGCATCAGGTGCGTTCCGGCGTCGGCGGCAACGAGCTGATCCAGGATGAGGGCTTTTTCGTCCTTGCTGTTGCTGGTGAGTCCCTGGATTGCCATGGCGATCGGCCACACATAGCCTTCCGGCGTGTGGGGCGAGCCGATGGCATGGGCGTAGTCACCTTCGAAATAATATGGATTCTCGCTGCTCAGCAGTGTTTCCCTGGTTGCGAGGTATACGGGATCATCTGGGTCGCAGAATCCCAAATATGGCGCCGCCATAAGATTCGGGACGTTGCTGTCGTCCATGAGCAGCGCATTGCCGAGGCCATCCGTCTCATAGGCGTAGACGCGCGCTCCTGCGGCGTTTTCGACGGTTCCGTATTCGGCGATGCCTTGTGCGATGTCTCGCTTCAGTTTCGCCGCGCGTTCGACGATCTGACCGTCGTCAAGAATTTCGGTGAAGATCCGCTTCAGATACTCCATGGCCACACATGCGAACATGTTGGATGGCACGAGATACGGGTAGACGCAGGCGTCGTCGCTTGGCCTGAAGCCGGACCAGGTCATGCCGGTCACGGCGAAGGGCCCTCCTGTGCCGCCGTTCGGAACGGAATCGCGCGGATCGTTGTTCGGACGGAAGAATCGGTAATGGGAGTCGGCATGGTTCTGTTCGGTCTCGAACACATCGAGGATCTTACACACTCCGGAGATGAACGCGTCATCGAAATGGGATGTGAGTCCGGTGTTGACGTACAGTAGCCACGCGAGCTGGATGGGGTAGCATAGTGAGTCCACCTCGTATTTGCGTTCCCAGAGCCATGGTCCGAACGAATCGGTCTGATCGTCTGGATCCCATGTTGCCCCGCTTGGCGTTTCGTTGAATGCGTTCGCGTAGGGGTCTATGTTGATGAAGCGGAATTGCTGGCGTACTAGTCCGGCGATGAGTTCGGCCAATTCGGGATCGTCTTTGGCCACGGCCAGATATGGTCGGAACTGTGCGGAGGAGTCCCGCAGCCACATGGCGGGGATGTCTCCGGTCAACAGGAACGTGGTGCCGTCCGGGTGCCGGAGCACGGTGGTTGCCAGGGTGTTGGCGAATCCGGCTTTGAAATTCTCAGCCCAACCGGCATGTTCGCTGCCGCATAGGTCGGCTATCCGGTCCATGAATTCGGTGACGGACCGGGGAATCGGGTTGTTGTGGGCGGTACTGTTCTCAACTGTCATGGCAACTTCTTCGTTGGTGGGTGAGCCGGATAAGTAAATCGATTGACGTACGTAACGATTCTAACAACAGTCACGTATAAACGCATATGAAAGGGCCTCTCGCCATGTTGCATGAACCGCATCGGCGATCATCGAATCCGATTTTCTCAGTCCGACGATCGGGGTGCCGCCCATGTAAAGATGCGTGAGGCCCTGTGATGATGAAGGCTGATCGGTTTCCCGAAGACTTTTTACCTGCCCGCTTCGGCAAGATAGTCCGGAACTCCCTCGGCCGGGTAGGTGGGCCATCCGCCTTCCTTGGTGCACACGTAGGCCGCGGTGTTCACTGCGGCACGATGCGCTTCCTTCAGGGACGCGCCGACGAGCAGCTTGCCGGTGAAGGAACCGGAGAAGGAATCGCCCGCGCCAACTGTGTCGGCGACTTCGACGTGCGGCGTCAGCAGGGTGGAGACCTCTCCATCCTTGGCGGTGATCGTGCTGAAGGTCGCGCCTCCGGTCAGGATGATGTAGTCGAGGTCGAAGTTTTCGATGAACCACCTGCAGGCTTCCTCGTCGTTGCACTCCGGGATGGAGAACATCTCGCGCATGAGCAGCAGCTCGTCGTCGTTGATCTTGAACACGCTGGCATAGTCGAGGAGTTCTTCGATGAGTTCCTTGGAATAGAAGTCGGAGCGCAGGTTGATGTCGAAGAATTTCAACGCGCCTTCCTTGGTGTGCTTCAGCAGTTCGACGATCGTGTCGTGCGACTGCTCGGAACGCAGGCCGAGGGTTCCGAAACAGACGGCATCGGCCTTGGAGACGGCATCCACGAGATCATCGGTGAGCTCGATGTGGTCCCATGCCACGTTCTTGACGATGGTGTACTCCGGAATGCCGTTGGTCAGAGCCACATCCACGGTGCCGGTCGGGAAATCGTTGGTCTGCACCAGGGTGTTGATGCCGGCCTTGTGCGCGTCTGCGATCAGCTCCTCGCCGAGCTCATCGTTGCCGACCGCGCTGATGGCGTAACCTTCCGCACCGTTCTGCGATGCATGGTAGGCGAAGTTGACGGGCGCGCCGCCAGCTCGCTTGCCGGTGGGGAGCATATCCCACAGAATCTCGCCGAGGGAGATGACGATTGGCTTGGACATGGTGTTTCCTTTCTTTTTGTTGGCGGCGTGCCTGTGTTATGCAACGTCGAAGAACATCGAGGGATGTTCCAGAAAATTGGTGATCGCCACGGCCGCGGCGCCGGTTACGGTCGCATCGGTCGGCAGTTCGGACAGTGTTATATCGGTCTCGCGGCCGATTTCCGCGATGGTGCGTTCGGCGACGACGGCTCTGACTTCGTCGAGCAGCTGCTGCCCGGCCTGGGAGACGATGTCGCCAAGCACGATGTGCGTGGGATTGAAGGCATTGATGATGGTGACGGCGCCATACCCGATGTATTTGGCGATCTCGCCCACCAGTCTTCTTGCTCGCGCGTTGCCCGCCTCCGCTTTTTCGAACAGTGCGGTGCAAGCCTGCGCGTGGGTCATGAACGGACTGTCGGGAACGATATCCCGATTCGAATCAAGTATCTCATGAATGGCCACTGCCGAACAGTAGCGTTCCAAGCAGCCGACATTGCCGCAATCGCAGGGTTTCCCGTTGACGTCGACGGAGATGTGTCCGACTTCGGTGGCGGTGCCGTGCGCGCCATAGTAGATGTTGCCATCGGTGATCACGCCAAGGCCGATGCCTTCTCCAAGCAGATAATAGGCGAGCGAGCCCTTCTGCATTGCCGGATTGAACAGGAACTGGGCCAGGGCGCCGGCTCGCGCGTCCTGTTCCATGAACACGGGCACGCTGAACGCCTTGTTGAATTCCTTGATGAAGTTGACCTTGCGCCATCCCTGCATGGAGGATACGAGGGCGGTGTGGCCTTCTTCCACCAGATATGGTCCGGGAACCGCCATGCCGATGGCCACGATGCTTGAATCCTCGTGAATGAGCTGCGTGATGGTCTCGCGTGTCTGCTCGATGGTCTCCGGGATGCGCTCTTCGCTGACGGTGGGCAGATCGGTCAGGCTGATACGGTTGCACTTGAGGTCGAATACGGCGATCTGTACCAGGCTGCGGGCGAACTTCACGCCGATCACATGGTATTTCCCGCAGTTGAGGTTCAACCCGATGGAACGTCGGTTTTTGTTGCCTTCCATGTCGCCGGTTTCCTCGATGACATTCTGGGACAACAGCTTCGCCGTGATTTTGGTGATTGCGGCCGGCGTAAGTTCGATGGCCTTTGCGATTTGCGCACGTGAACTGATGCCGTTGTGATACAGGTATTGCAGGATCCGTGAGCGGTTGTTTTCGGAGATTGACGACTGCTGAGCGCTGTAGCTACTCATGACACCTCCTTGCGCCTGTGCACGGATTCCCTCGTTGAACTAGTTGATATATTAACGCTGTTAATGAAAAGCTACAAGTCGAAAATACCAGCGTGTCGCCAAACGCATCCGTCCGAAGATACAAAAATAGACGGTGACTTCCACGACGATCGGCTCGTCGCGGAAGTCACCGTCCTGCTCCGGCTGGACGCCATTCAGTGGATCTGACCGTTGAAGCAGAACTGCGCGTGGGCGTCGCCATGCACCTTACGCTCCAGATACTCACGCACGTACCCCATACGTTCAACCGTGGTGGCGGCCAATGGTTCGGGCAACGCATCGAGGGAGAACCAGCCTACGTTGAGGCTTTCCTCATCGCCGACGTACGGCTCCGTGTTACCCGTTGGATCGGGCGTGCAGACGAACAAGTGGTCCATGTACATGGTGTTGTCGCCGTTGGCGTACGTGAGTACGCGTCGTGACGATTTCACCGACACCAGATCGGTGACCACGACATCCACGCCGGTCTCTTCCTTGACCTCGCGGGCCACGGTATCGGCTGGCTCCTCGCCGGGCTCGTTGATGCCGTACACCATGGCCCATTCGCCGGTGTCGGAACGTCTTCCCAGCAATACCCGGCCCCGTTCGTCCTGAACGTAACCGGACACGCCCATCAGCCACAACAGGTCGTGGCCGATCTTCTTACGCAACTGCAAAACGAACTCGGGAGTCGGCATGATTTTCCTTTCCGTGCAACACGAGGATGAACGTGACGATGAGGGCGAGGCTACGCACGGTCTTCGGCCATTTCGGCCATCCAAGCCTCGACGTCGTCGATCTGCTTCGGAATGCCTGCGGAAATCCATTCGGGACCGTTCTCGGTCATGAGTACGTCATCCTCGATGCGGATGCCGATGCCACGGTACTCCGGCGGAATCAGCAGATCGTCCTCACGGAAGTACAGGCCGGGCTCAATCGTGAAGATCATACCGGGGCGGATCGGCGCGCCCTGATACGACTCATAGCGGGCCTGGGCGCAATCGTGCACGTCAAGACCAAGGTGATGGGCCACGCCGCAGGCGAGCCAACGACGATGCTGCTGGCCTTCAGGGGAGAGGGACTCCTCGACGTCGACAGGAAGGATGCCCCAATCATGCAGGCGCTCGGCGATCACACGCATGCACGCATGATGGATATCCGAATAGGTGGCACCGGGGCGGGCCGCATCAAAGCCGGCCTGCTGGGAGTCAAGTACGGCTTGGTACAGCTTCTTCTGGAAATCGGTGAACTTGCCGTTGGCGGGGAACGTGCGGGTGATGTCGGCCGTGTACAGGCTATTCACCTCCACGCCGGCGTCGATGAGCAATAGTTCGCCCGAGGAGACGGTACCGGTGTTGCGCATCCAATGCAGAATCGGAGCATGGGCGCCGGAGGCGATGATGGTGTCGTAGCCGACCTCGTTGCCTTCCTCGCGTGAGATCGCGTTGAAAGCGCCTTCCAGCATACGTTCCGAACGGGGCTTGCCCAGAGCGCTCGGCAGCTTGCGCAGAATGTTGTCGAAACCGTGCTTGGTCGCGTCCACGGCCTTGCGCATCTCGCCCACTTCATACGTGTCCTTGCACATGCGCGCCTCAGCCGCGAACTCGTGCAGCTTGTCGTCGGATGCGGTATTGCCGTCGCTATCGGGGAAACCGTTCGCCTCGCGAATGTCTTCCACCAGCTGGGTGATCTGAGGATCCGCCTCGCGAATCACACGCACACGGATGGCTCCGTCCTCGGAACCCACATCCTTGCTCAGAGCGTCGGCGAGCTGCGCGATGTCATTGGTCTCGATGCCCGTCATCGCGGTCATTTCCTTCAATCCGGCCCGCGGGCCCACCCAGTATTCGCCATAATGGGCGTTCATGAAGAAGTCCTGCGTGTAATGATTGGCGCGTGGAGCCACGAACAACGCCGGAACATGGGTCTTTCCCGCCTCGGCCTCGGGGGAGTCGACCGGCACGGGGTTCAACACCAGAACGGCGCCGGCCTCATAGTCCTCGCCGAGACCGGTGTAATAGGCGAACGTGGTGTCCGGGCGGAACGCGTAATCGCAGTCGTTGCTGCGTACCTTCGGCTGACCCGCGGGAATCACGAGGCGTTCTCCGGGGAACGCCTTTCCGAGCGTTTCGAGACGTGCCTGGATGTACGCGGAGGATTCCAGAGGCTCGATGGCCGGCTCGTTGTCGTCCCATCCGGTGGTCATGAACTCTTTGAACGCTTCGGAACGCGGGCGCAGGGAACGATTGTTCACCCGATCTTCCATGGCCTGGTTCTCTCCGGGTGCCGCAGCCTGTTCCCGGGCCTCGTATTCCTTGTCCTTATCGGTAATGATTTCGCTCATCGCATCTCCTGCATAGGTCTTTTTGAATCCGTATCTGCGAATTCCCGCAAACAATCCTATAACTTTTTCGACCGCGTAACGTTCATGCGCACATCTAGAATAAATGAGGTTTTAGTGAGCGTTTTTCGAAAATGGAGAGGAAGCCGGAGCAAATGTCATTTGAACATCCGAATCGCAACAATGAAAGCATGATCGACGTGGAACGCGACATCATGGGCCGTCCTTCGGAGCGTAACACCACGAATCTCGATCTGCAGCGGATGAAGATGATCCTCGACATCATGGGGCATCCGGAGGAATCGTACCGCGTGATACACATCACCGGCACCAACGGCAAGGGTTCCACGGCACGTATGGCGGAAGCCATCTGCCGCGCCTACGGCATGCGCACCGGTCTGTACACATCTCCTCATCTGGAACATGTGAACGAACGCATAGCCATCGATGGCCAGCAGCTTTCCGACGAGGACTTCGTGGATGCATGGGATCAGATGCGCGACCTCGTGGCCATGGTCGATATGAAGATGGAGGAGCTTGGCAAGCCGAAGATGAGCTTCTTCGAGGTGCTTACGGCCATGGCCATCTGGAAATTCGCCGACGCTCCGGTTGACGTCGCGATCGTTGAGGTGGGTATGGGCGGCCGCTGGGACGCGACCAACGTGCTCGACGCCGACGCGGCCATCATCGGACCTGTTGACATGGATCACATGGCATGGCTGGGAGACGCCGTCGAGCAGATCGCATCCGAGAAGGTAGGCATCATCAAGCCCGGCTGCACCGCCGTCATCGGAGTTCAGCCGCACGAGGAAGCGGTCATGCCGATCATAGAGAACGCGGCCAAGGAGAACCATGCCAATCTGGTGCGCGACGGCATCGAAGCGGAAGTCGTTACCCGAGTTCCCGCCGTCGGAGGCCAAGTGGTCACCTTGCGTACCCCCAACGGCACGTATTCCGAAGTCCCCGTCGCGAAATTCGGCGAGCACCAGGCGCACAACGCGCTCGCGGCCCTGTGCGCGGCGGAAGCGGTCATTCCCGTCAACGGCGCGCTGGACGGCGATCTTGTGGCCGAGGCGTTGGGCAAGGTGAAGATCCCGGGGCGCATCGAACAGATCCGCAGCTCTCCGGCGATCATTCTCGACGGCGGCCATAACGTCAACGCGGCGGAATCCCTGCGTGCCGCGATCGAGGAGAACTACGACTTCCAGCAGCTCGTCGGTGTGGTCGCCATGATGGCTGACAAGCAGGTTGAGGAGTACCTGGGTGTGCTTGAACCGCTGCTCAGCCATGTGATCGTCACGGAGAATTCATGGCGCGATCGCGTGATGCCCGCCGAGGATCTGAAGAAGGTCGCCGAGCAGGTGTTCGGTCCGGAACGCGTGACGTGCGTTCCCGAGTTGCCTGACGCCATCCAGGAGGCGGTCAACATGGTTGATTCCGAGGACGAGCTGGGCGTGGGCTACGGCCACGGCGTGCTCATCTGCGGCAGCTTCACCACCGCAGGCGACGCGCGCCTCATGCTTGAGGAGAAAATTGATCCGGACCTGAAGAAGCCGAAGTCCCAGCGTGTGTTCCAGGAAGTCGTCGAACCGGAACCGCGCAAGGATCAGGATGAGGCGGATATTGATTTCGAATCCGACGCGAATCCCGATTTCGATGTGAATGATTTCGGCAATGTCGGCCCCGATACGGATCGGTTTGAGCCGCAAGACGCGGAATAACGGCTGAACGATGTCTGAAAATGACGAAGGTCCGTCGATTGCGCGGTGCATGATCGACGGACCTTCGTCTTCCGTGGCGCGTGTCTTCGGACTTACCGTTGATTGCTGGTTGCGCCGAACGGAACCAGGCTACTTGCGCAACCTGCGCCTCAGATTCTGCGCGACCCGCAGAGCGTTGTAGAAGGCTTTTTTGACGGGAACATCACGTCCTGGCGCCACGGCGGTGATATTCTCGGTGAACTTCGTCTTGAATTCGTTCAGGCCCTTCAAAGAGGGGGCGAAATCACTGCCGATGCCCATCAGATCGTATTCGGAGATGCCTTGGGCTCCCAAAAGGCAGCATTCGGTATACAACAGTTTGTCGGTCACATGGGAACGCATGGCATCGGTACGCATGCTGGCGTAGTAGCGCACGGCATGGCTGCCGTTGAGGGTGACGATGGACCACGCCACCACGCGCTGTTCATCGCGGGCCGCGAAAACACGGCAATGATCCGGTCCGAGCGCAGTGATCATGTCGAGATAATCCTGCATGGGCGCGGGAGCGAAGCCGTCGCGTTTGCCGGTTTCGACCATCAGCTCGTAGTATTGCGAGAAATCGGTGGTCGCCTGCTCGGTCTCGTCGGTGCATTGCGCGGTGCATTCACGTAGCGCCTTGCGTACGTCACGGCGTCCGCGTTTTTTCATACGAGATATGATGGCGTCGTCTCCGCCGGTCACGTCGATGACCACGGTCTGGTCGTAGGGAACCGTGGACAGCACGGGGAACGTTCCATCCGTACCATTCAGGTCGATGCGCAGGAATGCCACATTCTTATCGGTCGCGCGTACGGCGTCGACCAGCGCGTCGGCGAACTCGCGTTCCTTGGCTTCGTCGGCTTCGACCGTCCATACCGGTCCGTGCATGGAACGCAGGTAATGGTATCCGTGCGTTTCGAAGTCGATCAGCGAGATGAAAGCCACGATATGCCCGTCTTCGGAAGCGATGTAGGCTCCCCATGGTTTGCGTCCGTTGATGGTGCTCTGATACGCGGCCCACACCGAGGTCTGCTCGATGGGAAGCGTCACGCCGAGCCGCATGGCTTCCGCTTCGATCTGTTCCAGTGTTGCTTGTGTAAGGGTAATCACTTGTTTTCAGCCTTGTTATGTTGTGGTTGTCGGTCGGATTGCGGTTTCGTGCGTGAAATCAGCTGTTGCTGCCGAACAGACGCTTTACGATGCGATCGTCGCCTTCATAGGGCACATGCTTGCCATGGTCCTTGAACCAACGTTCCTCGCCTTTGCCGATGATGAGTACGATATGCGGGCGCTGGCGGTCTGCGCGGTCTGCCAGGATGGTCGTCTCCACCGCTTCGGTTCGGTCATAAATGGTCTTCACGTCAAGCGACGCGTTGGTGACGCTGTCGCGCATGTCGCCGCAGATGCTTTCCACGGGCTCGTCGTCGGTGTCTTCGAACGTGAGGACGAGATGGTCGATCCTGTCTTGCGCGGCCTTGACGATTTCAGGGCGCCTGTCGAACGCCTTGTTTCCTGCGGATCCGGTAATCAGCGTGATCTCGGGATTTTCGTTGCCGTATCGCTGCTGAACGTAATCGAGGAGCGCGGTCACGGACGCGTAGTTGTGCGCGTAATCGACGATTGCCGTGGTGTTTGATTCCGGATCGTGGAAGTGTTCCATTCGACCGGCGATTCGTACCGGTTCCATCGCCCGCAAGGCGTCGCCGGCCGCGGCGGAACGGAAATCATAACCGGTCGCATAGGCCACAGCGACCGCGGCGGCAGCGTTGGCGTAATTGAAATCGCCGTCCAAAGCCAGGCTCAACGACCCCGCGGGAACGCCGTCGACGTTGATGGTGAAGCGGCTATGGCGCTCATCCTCGGGTGTGGCGGTTACGGTGGCCGCTGAGGAGTCTCCCAAGGCGAAGGATGTGATGGCAACGTTCGCGAGCTGCGCATCCTGACGAATCAGATCGGCATGGGCGCACTGATCCCCAAGCACGAGGGCGCGGCAGTTCTTCACGATCTGACGCTTGCAATTGACGTAATCTTCGAACGTCGGATGCTCGATCGGGCTTATGTGGTCCGGGCTGACATTGAGGAATGCGGCCACATCGAAAGTCAATCCGTATACCCGATCCACCTTGTACGCCTGGGAGGAGACCTCCATGACCAGATATTCCATACCGTTATCCACGGCCCGGCGCATCATGCGGAACGCGTCCATGGATTCCGGCGTGGTCAAATCGGACTCCTCGTAGGTATGTCCGTCAAGGCAGTTGTCCACGGAGGAGAACAGCGCGCACTTTCCTCCTGAACAGCCGTTGAGCATGGCCTGGGTGAGATACGCGGTGGTGGTCTTGCCCTTGGTTCCGGTAATGCCGATGACCTTCAACTCGTCCTGCGGACGTCCGTAGAATTCAGCCGACAGCAGACTCATGGCCTTGCGAACGTCATCGACGATCAATCCGGGAGCGCGGGTCTGAGAGGAGAAATCCGTTTCGGCGACGTACGCGGCCAGTCCTCGGTCATCGATGCCGTGCAGATACTCTTCCTTGAAACGGCCCTTGCAGCACAGCAGGGTGCCTTGGCCGACTTCTCGGGTGTCGTAGGTGATCGAGTCGAACGGCGTTGCGGATCCTTGGATGTCTTGCGCATGAAGAGTCCATACGTCTCCCTGAATGATCTCACGCAGAAGTCCGCGTTCGCTGAGTAGACGTGCGGAGGATTCCAGAGTCAAAGCCATATTCGTCCTCTTCCTGTATTCGTTGTACCGAACAGCAATTCTACCTGCAGGCATGTGCACGGAATGTGACGCTGCCGCGGCTACAATGGTATGCGTGACGGAAACGCGAATGGAGACCATGGCGAGCAAGCGGGCTCGGTTCGAACGGCTTGCCATGCCAGTCGTCGACGTTCTGTACCGGCAGGCCATGAAGCTGACCAACAATCCGGATGATGCCCAGGATTTGGTCCAAGATACGTTCGAACGGGGTTTCAAGGCGTTCGAATCCTTCAAAGAAGGTACGAATTTCGCGGCATGGATGACCACCATCGAACGCAATGCGTACTTCAACCAGTATGCGAAAGCCAAACGTAGGCCGCAGCGTGCCAACGATTCGACCGGCG
>CAVAQZ010000049.1:0-12866 GCA_963590945.1 Dysosmobacter segnis | reverse complement strand
GCCCGATGAGGCGGCCGCCAAAACAGATGCGCCGTTCATGGCAAAGCCGATAAGCAAACCAAGCACAAGCATACGGAAGCGATTGCCCGAAGGAGCCGTGCCAAGCGCTTTCAGATAAGGCCTCCACGGTTTTACGATGAACATCATCAGGAGGAAGCTCAACATCACGCCCAGGAACATCGAATACTTGTTCAGCAATTTGACTCCGCCAGGGCCCATCGTGGATTCGAACAGCACACTGTTCAAGCGCGACAGAGGAACGTTCAGAAGAACACCGAACGCCCCGTCAATGGCCAGAAGCACCGTCAACAGCAAAAAAGTGGACACGAAGCCGCATAGTACGTAGACCTTCGTCTCCTTCTTGTTCGACCAGCTCATGAAGCCGCCATTCCCAGCGATTCGCCGCCGTTGCGCGGACCTGTTCATTCGAGCATGCCGTTCCACATATCCACGAAATTCGGCAGGGTCTTCGCGGTCGTGGCCACGTTACGGATCTGGACGCCTTTGATGCGCAGGCCCAGCATGGCGGCAAACGTTGCCATACGGTGGTCGGCGTAGGTTTCCATGTCAGACGGGCGGAGGTTTTTCTCTTGCGTCGGAATGATTTCCAATCCGTCGGGCAGCTCGCGGGCCTCTCCCCCAACGCGCTCGATCTCGTTGACCAACGCTTCCAGACGGTTCGTTTCGTGACCACGCAGGTGGCCGATGCCCAACATGCGGGTCGGTTTATCGGCGAACACCAGCACCGCGGCCAGCGACGGCGCGATCTCACCTGCCGCAGTCAGGTCAAAATCGCCGAGGTCCTTAACACGGCCGTCCCCCGTCACCTCGCAGTAGCGAATCGCGTCCCGCTCGGGGAAGGAGACCTTCGCCCCCATGCGCTCCAAGTATCCGGGAAGCAATCCGCCAGGCTGCGTGGTGTTTTCCGGCCAATGAGGCACACGCACCGTTCCGCCCGCAATCAACGCGGCTCCCAGGAACGGTGCGGCGTTCGACAGGTCAGGCTCGACCGTCACCGTGGCCGGCAGCTGCACGGCACCCGGTCGCACAGACCATACACGCGCCTCCTCGTCGGCCTGAACGTCCACGCCTGAGCCCTGAAGATCGGCCACCGTCATGCGGATATGCGGCAGACTCGGGGTCTTCTCCCCCGTATGATGCAGTTCAAGGCCACCCGGCACACGCGATCCGATCAGCAGCAGGCCGGAAATGAACTGCGACGAGCCGGAGGAATCAATGGAGACCACGCTCGGAGTCCCCTGTGCCGCGTCACCGTATGCGGGAGGTGTGATGGTGAACGGCAGTCGACCTTCCTCACCGTGGTAGTCGACCGTCGCGCCCAACTGCCGCAGACCGTCCAACACCGGCTTCATCGGGCGGGCGTAGGCCTGCTCATCGCCGTCGAATTCAACCGGACCGTCCGCGAACATGGCAAGCCCCGGCACGAATCGCATCACCGTGCCGGCAAGACCACAGAAAACCTTCGTGTTGCCGTGGAAACGACCGTCCAACGGCGGAGTGACGGTAACCGTGGTGTCGGTGTCGGCGTCGATTTCGCAACGTACGCCGAGCGAACGCAGCGCGTCCATCATCAGCTCGGTGTCCCGCGAGCGCAGCAGACCGACCAAACGGACCGGTGTGGAGCCGAGTGCCGCAAGGATAAGATAGCGATTCGACAGTGATTTGCTGCCCGGTACCACTACGGTGGCGTTCAGGGGTTTACTGGCGGACGGTGCCGGCCACAGGTTCTCTTGGAGTGCGTTCATAGTCTCCATCGTATCCAAAAAACACGAATTTCCATGTGGCGTCTACCGTTTTGAGATGGTTTCGGAATATTCGGACCGTACGACTATTCCCGTAACGATGCAAACACATCCGTTTGCGTCGGCATGAGGATAGTCAACCTGCCGGAGTATCTCCATACCGACGCGATACCACCTGTTTGCGTCGGTATGGGAATAGTGGACACACATTACCATCCCATACCATCTCAACAGAAGTTCCGCCCGGCAAAGCAAAAACCCCTGAAACGCCGTTGTTTCAAGGGTTTTCGGTCGGGCTGACAGGATTTGAACCTGCGACATTCTGCTCCCAAAGCAGACGCGCTACCAAGCTGCGCTACAGCCCGTTTGTGTTTTCTTCCCGCTTGCGGCAGGCGAACACAAGATTTCATTGTAGCGTATGTTTGGACAACGACAGGCCTAGAATACGATTAGTTTCAGGAAAGGGGCATGCATGGGTCGGCATCAGCGGGCGGAGTCCTCGGGCATCATTTCCTTCATGATCTGCGCGATGGTCGCATGGATCGCCATGAACGCGTATATGCAGACCGCTCCGGCCATCTGGCGCGTCGCGCAGCGTCTGCTTACCGTCTGTTCCGCCATTGTGGCGGCCTGTGGCGTATGCTCCTTCAGCTTCGGCTATGCCCGCAGGTCACGTTCCCTCACGCTCGAACGCGGGTGGCTGGTTCCGGTTCGCCGCATCTTCGAGATACTCGCGCTTTCCGTGGTGTATGCCTCCACCGTTTTCGTAACGTCGTTCATGATGCTTTCCATCATCAACGGCATGATAGGCATCCGCACGCTTAACGGATACCTGCCCGCCCTGTGCGCCGCCATAGCGGGCGTGGTCGGCTATATAACCCATGTGCAGGCCGAGTTGATGAGCGCGAAGACCATCGCTTCCCTGCTGCCGTTCTTCGTGGTGTCCGGCGTGACCATCGCCGGTCTTACTTCCGATGATCCGTACTGGTACAACAATAATTTCTCCCAGCTTGGAGACCGCACCACATTCGCCGCCCGCATGTTCAATTCGACGCTCATGCTGGCCGGCATCTGCATTGTGATCATCAGCTATTTCGCCATTTCCGAGCTCATCACCACGCATCGGATGCGCATGGCGTATTCCACGCAGACCGGTTTGGAGGAATCGTCCAAACATTTCAAAGTCAGGATTCTGCTGCTTGCGTTCATGTTGACGCTTGCCGGCATAGCCTTCATTGGCATCGGCATGTTCCGTTACACGCCTCATCCGATTCTGCATAATGTGTTCGCGCGTGGACTGCCCTGTTTGATGAGTGTGCTGCTGATCGCGTTGCCTTGGCTTGCCCCGCAACTTTCGAAAGTGGTCTATGTCGTGTCGGATCTTGCGATTGCCGTCGGCGCTGCGGCCGGCTATCAATGGTTGAGCGGCCACAACACCTTGACCAATGTGGAGGCGCTTGCCGGCATGATGTTCCTTGGCTGGTTCATCATTTTCTCCCGGCAGATCGCCGCGATCGAAGCCGATCGCGTGCAGACGCAACTGGTATTGGCACAGACCGATGGGCGGAATTCCACGGAAGACATCGCACGGTCCGGCGGAAAAGCGACGAAAACCATGTCCCGTCTTGCCTCACAGGTCTAGAATACCGTTGCGTCAAAGATGCGATCCGGCGATTCGGCGAAGTCCCCGCCGTCATCGGATCATCGGGCCCGTCAACCATGACAGCTCGCGACGAGCATAATCCGCACGCGCAGCCCACACCATTATTAGTGGCCTTTCGAGCACCTTTGATCGACTGCCGCCATCCGCGCACAACACGCATGGCATAACGAAACGGGTCGGTACGGACTTTGCCGCACCGACCCGACGACCGGAGGAATCCTACTTCTTCCGCGACTGCTTCTGATCGCTCATCAGCAGCAGGAAACTCCTTGACTGCGCGGTGATCATGAAACCGGCCTCGTAGTTCAATTCCGGACCGTTCGGATTGTGCGTGTCGACCACCAGGCGCCACTTCTTACCGTAATGCTCGTCCGGCAAGGTGAACATGATCGGCTCATAGTGCGCGTTGAAGATCAGGATGAAATCGTTGTCGACCATCCGATTGCCGTACCAGTCGGTTTCGGGAATATCCGAGCCGTTGAGGTAGATCATCACCGTGAAGGCGTGCGTGTTCGACCAATCCTCCATGTCCATGATGGAGCCGGTATGATCCATCCACTCAACCTGTGGGAGCACGTCGCTGCCGTCTCCCGGCTCACGGCCCGTGAAGAAGCGTCGGCGATGCAGCACCGGATGGTCGAGGCGCAGGTGGATCAGCTTCGAAACGAATGCGAGCAGTTCCTTCTGGTCATCGTCCAGATTCCAGTCGGTCCAGGAGATCGGATTGTCCTGGCAGTAGGCGTTGTTGTTGCCTTGCTGGGTTCGGGCGACTTCGTCACCACCGCAGATCATGGGGATGCCCTGGCTGAGCAGCAGCGTGGCGAACATGTTGCGCATCTGCTGACGGCGCAGATCGTTGACGTCCTTGATGGTGGTCGGCCCTTCCACGCCGCAGTTCCAGGAACGATTGTTGCTTTCGCCGTCCCTGTTGCCTTCGCCGTTGGCCTCGTTGTGCTTTTCGTTGTAGCTCACCAAGTCGTTCATGGTGAAGCCGTCATGCGCGGTGATGAAGTTCACAGAAGCCACCGGACGGCGCCCGTTCATCTGATACAGGTCGGAGCTGCCCATGAGACGGCTGGCGAATTCCGGCAGCGTGGACGGCTGCGAGCGCCAGAAGTCGCGTACGCAGTCGCGGTAGCGTCCGTTCCATTCGGACCAGCTGGACGGGAAGCCGCCCACTTGGTATCCTCCGGAGCCAAGGTCCCAGGGTTCGGCGATGAGTTTGACTCGGGAGATGACCGGATCCTGTTCGACGATGTCGAAGAACGCCGACAGCTTGTCCACTTCCTGGAACTGGCGTGCCAGTGTTGCGGCGAGGTCGAACCTGAAGCCGTCGACGTGCATTTCCGTGACCCAGTAGCGCAGGCTGTCCGTGATGAGTTGCAGGGCGTGCGGCGAGCGCATGAGCAGCGAGTTTCCGGTGCCGGTGGTGTCGAAGTAGTGGCGGGGGTCGTTGTCCACCAAGCGGTAGTATGCGCCGTTGTCGATGCCTTTGAAGCTCAGTGTCGGGCCGCGGTCGTTTCCTTCGGCGGTGTGGTTGTACACCACGTCGAGGATCACTTCCATTCCGGCTTTGTGGTACGCCTTGACCATGGACTTGAATTCGTTGACCTGTTCGCCTCGCTGTCCGGAGCTGGAGTAGGCGTTGTGCGGTGCGAAGAATCCGATGGTGTTGTAGCCCCAGTAGTTGCTCAGTCCTTTTTCCTGCAGGAAGCTGTCGTTGACGAACTGGTGGATCGGCATGAGTTCGATTGCGGTGATGCCCAGTTTTTTCAGGTATTCGATCACCGACGGGTATGCGAGTCCCGCGTAGGTTCCGCGGATGTCCGGCGGCACGTCCATGTTGAGGTTGGTCATGCCGCGCACGTGCGCCTCGTAGATGACCGAATCGTGGTATGAGATGTTTGGATGCTGGTCGTTGCCCCAGTCGAAGTATGGATTGACCACGGCGGCTTTCATGGTGTGGTCGGCGGAATCCAGATCGTTCATCCGGCTGAGGTCGTCCGGTGTTTTGAACCAGTATGAGTACAGGCTTTCGTCACCGTCGGCGTTGCCTTCGATCGCTTTCGCGTAGGGGTCAAGCAACAGTTTGTTCGGGTTGCAACGCAGGCCGCGTTGCGGATCGTACGGGCCGTACACACGGTATCCGTACCGCTGCCCTGGTTGTATTCCTGGCAGATAGTTGTGCCAGACATACGAATTCTGCTCGGTCATTTCGATGCGGGTCTCATTGTTGTCCTCATCGAACAGGCAGAGCTCCACTTTTTGCGCCACTTTGGAGAAGAGGGCGAAATTCACTCCGGCGCCGTCATAGCTCGCGCCGAGTGGATACATCGATCCTGGTCTGATTTGCATGTATCCAGTATCTCACGCCGTCGCATATATTCGAAAGTATCGTGTTCCTCTGCGGGCTTATTCCAAAATGAAACCTCGGGATGAGATATTTTCCTGAATCCTGCGAATGCTTTCATGCAGGATGGCGATCATTGAATTCGACGCCGTGATGCGCGTGTCCTGCAGTTGTTTCCAGGTGACCCATGCCGATTCGACGTGTTCGTCGCCGTCGAAATGCCGTTGCATGGCGTTCCATTCATGCAGGTGGAGCACCATGATGTGCGCCAGTTCGTCCGTCATCCCTTCGGACGAATAGTATGATCCGACATGGTCGAAGGTGATGCCGTGTTCCCCTGCGGGCGCGACTCCCGTTTCCTCGCGGAGCTCGCGCAACGCCGCCTGTTCCACGTCTTCCCCGCTGTCGATGAGCCCTGCCGGAAGTCCGTAGGCGAAGGCGTCGCAGCCGATGCGGTATTCCCGTTCGACCAGATACAGGTCTTTGCCGCAATCGTGCACCAGCATGACCACGCAGGGCGCGTGGCGCATGACCTGCCTGCGGATCACCGTTCGTCCGCCGTCTCGCATCCGCAGGGCGATTCTGGTGTCGTCGATGCTGAAGATCGCGCCTTTGTACACTTGCTCACTGTTGAGCAGTTCGGCGGGAACGGTCATGTCGACGCCGTCGCTGGACGCGTTCAGCAGATCATCGACGTCGCTGGGTGAAACAGGGGCGCCGCTCATCGAATCCGTCATGGTTCAACGCTCCTTGCCGCTGGTCGGCAGCACGAGATTCCACGGATCGGTGTTCATGGAGATCCACTGCGCCCGCACCGTATCTCCTGTGGATTCGGCCACGGCTTGCGAAACATCTTCCAATGCATACTGGAACCACATGGATTCGATGGCGCTATGCGGCGTGTTGATGAAAGCCGGGCGGATTCGCGCATCCCCGTTGCCGAGGGCGATATACTCGGTACGCATGGAGGCCTCGTACCGGGCCTGTTCGATGGCGTCCGTCACCGGATGATGCCTCAGGTCGCTGGTCACATACACGTCGACGCCGGCCGCACGAACCTCATCGAACAGCGAGTCGCCGGAGCCCGGCAGAACGGCCACCGTCTGAACGGGCGCGTCCGCATCGCCGCAGACCTGAACGCCCAGTTCGGTGTAGGGCAACGCGTCCGCCACCCGCTGCGCGAAATCACGCAGCGGCATCGGTTCGGGAAGCCTGCCGATTCGCCCCAGGCCTACGGCGTGTTCGGCCCGTTCGTCGGCGATGGGTTCCAACGGACGCTGTTCGACCAGTCCGAACATGTCGGCCGCGGCCATGCCGACGCCACGGTACGACGCGTCGGCATTGGTATGCCCCACCCACAACGCGCATCCGGCAAGGTTGAGTTTGCGCACTATCTCCCCGCGGAATCCCAAACCGGACACCTCATGCACGGAACGGAAGAACAACGGATGATGGCATACCAGCAGGTCCGTTCCATCCGCGATGGCGCGGTCGACCACCGCCATGGACGGGTCCGCGGCGAAGGCGATACGCCGTACGTCATGGCGCAGGTCGCCCACGATCAGGCCCGGCTCGTCCCATTTTTCGGCGTATCGTAGCGGATACAGCGTTTCCAGTACGTCCACCACTTGTTTCAGCGTTGCCATCTCAACCCCTGTCGTCCGTTGTGCTGTCAGTGTGCGGCGAGCTGCCAGTCGGAGCCGATTCCGGTCGAAACGTCCAATGGAACCGCCATCTCGACGGCGTGCTCCATCGCGTCCTTCACCAGTTCGGAAACCTTCGTGGACTCGCCCGGCGCGACTTCGACCACGAGTTCGTCGTGGATCTGCAGAATGATACGGCTGTTCATTCCGGCCGTGCGCAAGGCCCCTTCCGCACGGATCATGGCGATTTTCATGATGTCGGCCGCGGAGCCCTGTATCGGTGCGTTCAATGCCGCGCGTTCGGCGGAATCGCGGACGACCCGGTTCGGCGAGTTGAGCCCCGGAAAGTACCTGCGGCGTCCGTAAATGGTTTCGGTATAGCCTTTTTCACGGGCCGTGGAGACCAACGACTCCAGATACTCGTGCACTTTGCCGAACGTCGTGAAATACTGCTGCTTCAGCGTTTCCGCCTCGCTGGGCTTGATTTTGAGCTGTTGCGCCAAACCGTATGTGCTCAATCCGTAGGCCAGGCCGTAGCTCATGGCTTTGACGTGGCTGCGCTGGTCCGAAGTGATCTCGTCGACCGGGATTCCGTATACGAGGCTGGCCACGTATTTATGGAAGTCCCTGCCGGAACGGAACGCCTCGATCAACGCCTCATCGCCGGAAAGGTCGGCCATGATGCGCAACTCCACCTGCGAATAGTCGGAGCTCAGCAGCGATTCGAATCCTTCTCCGGGCACGAATGCGGAACGGATCTCGCGCCCTGCCGCATTGCGGTTCGGAATGTTCTGCAGATTCGGATCGACGGAGCTCAGTCGTCCGGTGGCCGCCACCGTCTGTTCGAACGTGGTGTGGATTCTTCCGTCGCGCTTGTTGGTCGCGTCAATCAGCGTCTGGACGATCTGCTTGAGCTTGTTGTGCTCGCGGTGCATCAGCAGCGCGTCAAGGAATTGGCAGGCGCGGTCGTTGCCGTAGGAGCGGTCGCGCAGCGTCTGCAACGCCGCCGCGTTCGTGGAATACGATCCCGACTTGGTTTTCTTGGTCGGTTTCAAGCCCATGTCTTCGAAAAGAACCTTCTGCAGTTGCTTCGGGCTTTGCAGGTTCACCCGCTCCCCCGCATACTGCCATGCGGTCTCCTGCGCCAGCTCGGCCTGTGTGGTCAGATGTTCGAGCATTTGCGTCAGACGGCTCATGTCGACCTGTGCGCCGACCTGCTCCATGCCGTACAGCACGCGGGATACCGGCATCTCGATGGATTCAAGCAGCGCGTACTGCTCTCTGCGGTCAAGCTGTTCGGAAAGATGTTCGGCGAGCATGCCGATGATCGCGCATTCACGAGGAAGATCATCCTCTTCCTGTTCCCGGGAGTCGTCCGGTTCGTCGAAATCGAGCATGCCCTGCGTGGCGGTCTCGGTCTGTTCCTCTATGTGCAGGTCGAGGAAGTGGGCCGCCGCCTGTTCCAGGGATTCGGCATGGAAATCCGGATGAACCAGGTATCCCGCCAGTTTGGTGTCGAACAGCGGCTCCGGAAGATCGAT
This sequence comes from Dysosmobacter segnis, assembly GCA_963590945.1. Lineage (GTDB taxonomy): Bacteria > Actinomycetota > Actinomycetes > Actinomycetales > Bifidobacteriaceae > Bifidobacterium. Next base: position 3,906 of record CAVAQZ010000049.1, on the reverse strand, counting down.
TCCGACGCTGCCCAGCAGATGCGATTGCTCTTTGTAACCATGCACCGTCATGCTGCGATGGCACGAATCCAGTACGCGCTGCAGCGCTTCGGCCATCGGCCCATCGATGGAGTCGATGCGTATGGCCTTGTCATGCGCGGCCAGCATCACGGATGACAACGACGCTTTCCCGGGTTTCGCGTTGCCTTGCGCATGCAACCGCCAGGACTGCGCCACCTCGCGCGCGCAATCGCCGGAATGCCCGATGATGAATCCGGACCGCGTGCTGGCGGAGGACGCCGCGCATTCGTCGTGATCGTGCTTCCGAACGACCGGTATGTTCGCCTCGACCCATGCGTACAGTTCTTCGGAGCTGCCTACGGTCTGTGTCTGCGGCAATTCCAGTTTGACGGCTTCGGGCTGCTGTACGGCACGGGTTCCGCCCGTCTTGCCCGCGTTGAATGTTTTGAGCACTCGGTTCTTGGTTCGCACGCCGAACTCGAGTTTCGAGAAAAGGTCATCCAGCTGGTCCGTGTTCACCTGACCGAAGGTGAGATCCTCCAAACGCACATCGAGGTCAAGGTCCCGTACCAGCGCGTTTACGCTTCGGTTGAGTTTGACCTGTTCGATGTTCTCCCGAAGGGCCTCTCCCTTTTTTCCGCCGATCTCGTCGGCATGTTCGATGATCTGGTCAAGACCGCCGTACAGGTTGATCCATTTCGCGGCGAAGCCGTCGCCCACGCCCGGCACTCCGGGGATGTTGTCGGCCGTTTCTCCGCGAAGCGCCGCCAGATCCGGATACTGTTCCGGCGTGACGTGGTATTTCTCTTCCACCGCTTGGGCGGTCATATGCTTCAGATCCTTGAAATGATGCCCAGGGTAGAGAACGGTGATGTTGTCGTTGATCAGTTGGAACGCGTCGCGGTCTCCGGAGAGCACCAGCGTACGGTATCCGGCCTGGTCGCCCATCGTGGCCAACGTTCCGATCACGTCATCGCCTTCATATCCCGGTTTTTCGATGAAGGTGACGCCCAATGCGGAAAGCATCTGCTGGATCAACGGCAGCTGGGTGAGCAGCTCCTCCGGCGCGGCATCGCGGGTGCCTTTGTATTGCGGCAGCATCTGGCTGCGGAACGTTCCGCCCTTGACGTCGAACGCGACGGCGAGATGGTCCGGATGTTCGGCGTCGATCACCTGCGAAAGCATGGATGCGAAGCCCCAGACGGCATTCGTGGCCTGCCCTGCGGATGTACTGAAATTCTCTACTGGCAAGGCAAAAAAAGCGCGGAACGCCAATGAGTGGCCGTCTACGACCAATAGCGTTCCGCGTGAAGTGCCTTCCACATTCGTTGTGTTAGCGCTCATCCTCTGCTTCCGACTTCTGTTCGCCGTACTTGGCGATGATTGCCATGGCCAAGCGCTTCTTCGGGATGCGCTGGTCCATGGAGGTCTTCTGAATCCAACGGAAGGCGCCCTGTTCGGAGAAGTCCGCCTTGTCCATCAGCAGGCCCTTCGCCCTGTCGACGAGCTTACGCTCTTCGAGGGTTTCCTCGGCCTTTTTCAGCTGCTCCTCGGTCTTCCTGAGCTGCTCCTCGGTTTCGCGAAGCTTGTTTTCGCTGCGTTCCACGTTGTCGAGCAGATCGTTGATCTCCGCGAACCGGCCCATGGCCACTTCCAGGGCGGGAAGCAGCTTGGACTCCTCGTACGGCTTGGTCACGTACGCCATCGCGCCGGCGCCGGTGGCCTTCTTCACCAGATCGGACTGCGAGAACGCCGTGAGCATGACGACCGGAGCGATGTTCTCGTCGCAGATGATGCCGGCCGCCTCGATGCCGTCCATGCGAGGCATCTTGACGTCCATGCACACCACGTTCGGGCGGAACTTACGGGTCAGATCGACGGCTTCCTCACCGTTGGCGGCCTCGCCCACCACTTCATATCCGTTGTCTTCCAGCATGGCGACCAGATCCATGCGATTCACGGATTCGTCCTCGGCCACGACGACCGTGTGCTTATGAGACTCGTTCTCCTGGTTGGATTGTTCAGGAGCCGCTACGGCCTTAAGCTCTTCCTCGGTGAGAACTTCATTCACTTCCGTAGTCTTTTTTTCATCCATGTCAGTCTCTTTCAGCTGTGTCACCACCCGAAGTTGGACCTGACTTAACATGCCCAATCCGGGCCAGGATTGATTAGATTTCGTAACGTGCCCCCGGTGGGACTCGAACCCACACTGCGCAGATTTTGAGGCTGCTTCCTCTACCAATTGGGATACAGGGGCGTGCACACAACTACGTGAGCATAGCACACATCTTAGATTCGGGCAAATTTCGGCGTTGTCATTTTTCCGCGCACTAGACGGAAAGGTCCTCCCCGACGTCTTTCGGGGAGGACCTTCCGGCGTGATTCAGTCTGTCGACCGATTACTTATCTCAGTCGCAGGCACCAACGGTGTGGACGTAGATGGAATCGGTGCGGCCCGGCTGGTGCTCGCCCTGGGCGGAGCTCAGCACGACGATCTTGTCGCCATCGGAGACCTTGCCGGCGTCCTTGAGGACCTTATCGGTGTAGATCATGAGGTCCTTGCGGGACTTGTCGTGGTAGTCCTCTTCGACCAGGAAGGACTCGGCGCCCCAAGACAGAGCCAGCCAGTGGTAGGTGTGCTCGTTGTTGGTGATGCCGTAGATCGGGGTGGCCGGGCGTTCGCGGGACACGCGGTGCACGGTGGAACCGGTCTGGGTGTAGGCGACGATCGCCTTGGCGTTGAGCTTGTCCGCCAGGTCGACGGCAGCGGAGGACACCGCGCCGGTGGAGGACATATCCAGGTTCTTCAGCTCCGGAATGCGGTCGAAGCCGTGCTCGGTGGCGAAGCTGGAGATGCGGCTCATGGTGTTCACGGTGACGGCCGGGTACTTGCCGACGGCGGTCTCGTTGGAGGTCATGGTCGCGTCGGCGCCGTCGAGGATGGCGTTGGCGCAGTCGGAGGCCTCTGCACGGGTCGGGACCGGGGAGCTGACCATGGAGCCGAGGACCTCGGTTGCCACGATGACCGGCTTGGCGTACTGGCGGGCGAGCTCGATGCAGCGCTTGGTGGCCAGCGGGACCTCTTCCAGCGGGCACTCGACGGCCATATCGCCACGGGCGACCATGATGCCGTCGAAGGCCTTGACGATCTCTTCCAGGTTCTCCAGAGCCTGCGGCTTCTCGATCTTGGCGACGACCGGGATGCGGCGGCCTTCCTCGTCCATGATCTCGTGGGCGCGGTCGATGTCGGTGGCGAAACGCACGAAGGACATGGCGATGATGTCGGCGCCGGTCTGGATGGCCCAACGCAGATCGGCCTCGTCCTTCTCGGTCAGTGCCGGCAGGGACACCGCGACGCCCGGCAGGTTGATGCCCTTGTGGCTGGAGACCGGTCCGGCGACGACGACCTTGGTGTACACGTTGTTGCCTTCGACCTTGGTGACCTCGAGACGGACCTTGCCGTCGTCGATGAGGATCGGATCGCCGGCGTGGCAGTCGCCCGGCAGTCCCTTGAAGGTGGTGGAGGTGATGTGCTCGTCGCCTTCGATGTCGTCGGTGGTGATGACGAATTCCTGGCCTTCGGTCAGCTGGACCTTGTCTTCGCCTTCGGCGTTCTTCTTGAACCAGCCGCAGCGAATCTTCGGACCCTGCAGGTCGACCAGGGCAGCAACGTTGCGACCGGTGGCCTTGGAAGCCTCACGGATGTTGTTGTAGACCTTGAGATGGTCCTCCGGGGTGCCGTGGGAGCGGTTCAGACGAGCGACGTCCATACCTGCTTCAACGAGGCTGGTGATGCCTTCCAGAGACTCGGTAGCGGGACCGATGGTATCTACGATCTTAGCTTTACGCATGTATGCCTGCCTATTCCTGTCTATGTGATTTGGGTCTTGCGACCCTGTTTCCAAC
>CAVAQZ010000048.1:0-12914 GCA_963590945.1 Dysosmobacter segnis | reverse complement strand
ATGGCGTTCGAGTTGTAGGTGTAGCGCACCAGCCAGTCGCGATCGTAATCCGCCAGCGCCATGTCCTCGACGCCATCCAACGGCCCCAACGCGCGGGCCCGGTCCTTCAACGCGTCGATCCGCCGCAGACGTTCGGAGGTCTCCCGCTCTCCTTCAAGAGCGACCAGTTCGTCTGGAAGAGATTGGATGCGCTGTGATAGCTCGGGTTTGGCCATCATGCTCCTCTTTTCGTATTCCGGTTGCAGGGTTCATTATTCCCAGTCGCTACATCATCGTGCCACCAGTGTTCTGCGCGGCAGTCCGTTCCATGGCGCGGCGCTCGGCCCTGGTGGGCCGTTCGAGCACCCACTCGGCCAGCGCGCGGATGATGACGGATCCGACGATCACGCCGATGGATCCCCAGAAGCACGGGATGAAGTCCGGCTTGGCGTGATCGGTCCAGAACCAGACGATCAACGCGAGGATCAACGCCAGACCGGCGGCCAGCGCGGCGAGCTTGTGGAACACCAGGGCGAGCGTGCGGATGGGATGCGTGACCAGCCCCACCGCCAACGCGACGACGACAAGCAGTGCGAAGACGCCCGCGACGATGATGGCGACGCCCAGGTATATCGCCAGCCCATAGAGTCCAAGCATGATTACCCCTCTTTCTCTTTTCTACTCCGTTGCCCTGTCGGGCATGTAGGTGTAGGTGACGGCGACGCCGGCCGCTTCGAGCAGCACGGCGGCCTCGCGTACGGCGGCGGCGCGGCGCTTCACGGATGCTTCTGCCTTGATCCAGTCGGGCAGTCCCTCGGGCAGGTCGGAGACGCGTGAGAACGAGAGCGTGGCCCGCGCCTCCCCCTTGTACCGTTCCACGATGGCCGCCACGGCATGCCTATGCTCGGCGAGAGCATGTTCGAGCATGGCCCTCATTTTCTCCGAGGGCTGCAGGTGGCGGTATTTCTCCGACTCGTATTTCTTGACCATGTCCACGGTGAGGTGCGTGAGCACGGCCACGTCGTGCTGGGTCATGCCGATGCGTTCACGTGTCGCCCGCGCCCACGCCTTGGCCTCGCTCCAATCCTCTTCCGTCGTGTCTCCTCCCGGATACAGAAAACGCCGGGCCCGCCTGCGCGAACCGTGATTATACCTTTAGTATAATCACGGTTTCGGCAGGGCGGATCCGGTGTTTCACGGAACACGGACACGTGCGCCGTGTTCCTTTTCGTCACTCGCTCGACGACCGCGAGTTGTCGTCGGCCCGGCGCTGACGTTCAAGCATCTGCTGCTGGATCAGCACGCTGTTGGTCTGGGCCGTGTACTGCTTCTGCGCCATGTCCATGCTTTCCTCATGGCGCAATTGGTCGGCGTCCGCGAACACGCGTGTCTGGATCTCCTGGGCGAGGCTCATGAGCTTGTCCTTCTCGAGGATGCTCACGGTGATGGCGTTCGCGCCGCCGGACGGATCATGGAATGTCAGGGTGGCGCTCATCACGTTCGCGAAGTTCGCGACGGCGACGACCAGGCACACGATGGCGACCAGTGCGTTGGAGCTGAACATGCCGAAGCCTACGAACAGGAACAACAGTCCCCAGACGAGGCTGCCGAGGTTGAATTTCGTGTTCGTGTCGACGCTGGCGATGTTGCGCAGCGGGATGGTCTTGGTGGAGGCCCCGAGCGGGATCAGTCCGAACAGGGTGTTCGGCGCCTTGTACTGCACGCGCGTGCTGGACGCGGCGATGGAGGTTTTGAGCCAGAAGATGATCACGCTCGGGCTGAAACGGTCTCCGACGATGGTCTTCTCCCCCGGTGCGTAGGTGAATTCGGTCATGGTCTGCTGTGTTTCGGTCATTTCTTTTTCCTTTCTTTATTTGCCGAAGTCGAATACGATGCCCTTGTCCTTGTCTACGAGGAGCGTGGCGTCGAACTTGCTGCCCTTCCTTTCCCGCATCACATCCGATCATCAGTAGTTGCCGGACGCCCACGCGGGTCGTCCGGCATCCGACGTGTCCGGTTCGGCGGCGGCCGTCGGCGCGGCGGCGGGTTCGGCGGAGACGGTTTTTCTTCCGGCCGGCGCGGCGACAAGTTCGCCCTTCGCGTCGAACGCGATGTTCTTCTCCGTTCCGGTCATCGCCAGCTTGTCCGCGATCGTCGTCCGGCTCATGCCGGGGAACGACTCCTCGAATTGTTTCGCCGCGTCGCGCAGCGCCTGCGCGCTTTTGCGGAAGTTGTCGAGGCGGTTGTCGAACTTCTTCGCCGCCGTCTCCTTGCGTTTGAACGACTCGCGTTCGTCGCGCAGGAAGTCGTCCACGTAATCGGATGCCATGTCGTGTTCCTTTCCAGTCTTGTTTTCATCGGTTCCCGGTTTCGATCCGGCTGGAACCATGTTCGCGCGATCGGATGCGCGGCGGTTTGGACAGTCGGTCAAAAGAAAAAATCAGGGACAGGCCAGACAGGAGCACATCATGGACCCGGAAGCCATCAGCGAAGCACCCGGCAACATCATGTTCATCACCGGAATCGTCACGGCATGCGCCATCCGTGAATACGCGCCCATCACCATTCGGCGTGCAAGCGAAATCATCAACCATCATCCGGCCGGCCATGACAGCTTCGCGCGCGGGCGACGCGCAGCGGAACGCAAGGCGGGTGTCGACTGGCGATAGCCGAAGAAGGGCGGCACGAAACCAATCCGTATGGTTCCCCGCCGTCCGCCACGCACGCCAGGACCGAACGCGAATATCCTAGAATGGAAGACAACGAAAGCAAGGAGGCGGACATGCCGGTCATCAGCATGTTCTTCGGAATCATCATCACCATGAACGCGGACGACCATGTTCCGCCGCACATCCACGCCAGATACCAAGGCCATGAAGCGTCCTTCACCTTCGATGGCAATCTGCTCAAGGGAGACTTCCCGCGCAAGCAGCGCAAACTGGTCGAGGCGTGGGTGCTGCTGCATGCCGAAGAGCTGGAAGCCGACTGGGATCTGGCCTTCAACCTCGAGCACCCGTTCAGAATCGACCCGCTACGCTGACAAGGAGGCGACGGACATGACCATCGACTATTCAATCAAAGTGACCCAATGCGAACCCATGCCCGGCTACAAGCTCAAGGTCACCTGTTCCGACGGGGCGACCGGAATCTTCGACATGTCCCGATACGTCGACCGCGGCATGTTCAGACCGCTCAAGGACCCGCAGACGTTCGACCGCGTGCGGCTTATGTTCGGCGTGCCCTCATGGCCAGGAGACATCGACATCGCCGCGGAACGCGTCCGCTCCGACATGCAAGTCATCTAGGAGCCCGCGCGCATGACGGACATGCGCGCCACCGACAACCCACCGGCCCCGCGATTTTTTCGCGGGGCCTTTTCATTTCCCCTGCTCCAGGTGTCCAAACCCGTCGCCGTTTCCACGACGGATGATTGGCATGAGACACCGGCCATCCCTTCAAGGCCACGGGCGAAAGGAGCGAGGAGTGAACGCGATCATCCTTCACGGCATTCCGCAATCATGCCGTGCGAAAATGCTCCCAATCAATGAAATTGATATGGGAGTAGCAAGTGACGTGATTGTGGCCACAATCACTCGAAACGCGATGCGTTTCGGCTTGCCGGGAAGACCCGTACCCCATAGTCGGCTACGCCTCCAGACCGCTCACGCGGCATCACGGAAAACCAATCTCCTCATCTTCAGGAGAGGTGCGGAATGAGTTGGAGAGACAACAGATCCAGGAGAGTCTGCAAGAAAATCATGTTCAGCGAGGATGAGTGGGAGCGGGTGCGGAAGCTGTACGAGGAGCTGACCAGGTACGCTCCGGAGTACCGGTCGTTCAGCTCCTACGCGCGCAGGATGCTGTCGGAACGGCGCATCCACGTCATCGAGGTCAGGCCGCTGACGGATCCTGAACCGCTCGCGCGGGAGATCGACCGGATCGGCGTGAACGTGAACCAGATAGCCCACTGGGCGAACGCGAACGAGCACATCACGGCCGAGCAGGTGGCCGAGATCCGCGCCTCGTTCGACCGCATCGAGCGGTTGCTGGGAGACCTGTTCGCCGACAAGAGCGCCGCCGGGAAAGCGGCCTGATCATGGCCGTGGTCAAGCTCGGCGCCCCCGTGAAATCGAACCTCGGCGGCGAATACGGGGCGATAGCGTACATCATCAACCCCGCCAAGACCGACGGCGGAAGACTGGTCGGCTCGAACTACGAGCGGACCAGGACGGACTGGGACGCGCTGGCCGAGCCCATGCTCGACGACAACCGCAGGTCGCCGAAGGGCATCCGGAAGAACAGCCGGCTGGCCTACCACATCAAGCTGAGCTTCAGTCCCGACGATCCCGTAACGCCCGAGCAGGTGCACGAGCTCGGCATGGAGTTCGCACGTCGGATCACCGGCGGTGAATACAGGTTCGTGGTCGCCACGCACACCGACCGGCACCATCTGCACGACCACATCATGGTGTGCGCCGCCTCCCGGTACGGGAAGCATCTGAAGGCGGAACTGCCCAAGGACATCATCGAACAATGGCGCGTAGTCGCCAACGAAATGTGCGCAAGGGAGGGACTGAGCGTCATATTCAACCCCGTCACCGAGCGGGTCGCACGCAAAATGCGCGGCGACGAAGACACGACGGGCGAAGGCCCGACGACAAGGGAACGCGATCCCGAACGCGCCGAAGAGACTCCCGGACCGGGCACGGCCACGCCGCCGCGAACGACGCGGCGGGCTGAAAACGCTAGGCCATTGGAGCGCCGGTACGGCATGTCGATGGAGGAGATCTACGCGTCCGCGAAGGGCATGGGAGTCAAGGACAGGCTCCGTATGCTGATCGACCTGACCACCGCCTGCGCGGAGACCTTCGATGACTGGCGGGACATGCTCGACGTGCAGGGAGTGGACGTGAAGGTGCGCGGCGAACACTTCACGTTCACCATGAAGGACACCGGATTCAAGGTTCGGGACGTGAGGCTCGGCCAGGCGTACGACATGACGAACATCATGGCGGGACTCGCTCACACGCCCATCATCCCCATCACGTTCAACCGGCGGCTCGTCGCCAAGCAAACCAAAAAGACGATCACCGTGTGGCTGCCGGGCACCCACCGGAGGAAGAAGATCACGTTCGACACGAGGCGTCTCGTGGACGACGGCGGCTCCACGCTGCGCGCGTTCCTTCCCCGCGACCGCGGCCAGATCATCCTAGACCGGAGCAACCGGTACGCCGGCAAGACCGCGACCCTCGGCCTGTACCAGTGGTTCGGAGAGCCCACAAGCAGGCTCGAACCCCTCGCCTCGCCTGAGCGCCTGCCGCTCAGATACGGGGTCAGCCCGGCCCAACAGCGCTACTACCAGGCGCAGGCGCGCCGCCTCGACCGACTGGCCGGCGAGGCGAAGGCTCTGAACGCGGCGATCCAATGGACCCGGCTCGCGGGCGGCGACAGCGCCAAAGGCCTCAGAATGCTGCGCGAGAAGGTCCGCGAATCCCACGACGAGCTCCAATCCGCCGTCATCGCGTTGCACGACGCGATCCAACAGGGCGACCCCGACCTCGTGGCCGAGACGCGCGAGGAAATGGAACGCCGCGAGCACGCGTGCGACCGGTACGAGAGCGAGCTGTCCGCCATCGAACGGGAGATCCACACGACCCGCGACCGCGAGCAGACGGAGACCGAGCAGCGCGAACAACAGCAGCAGCACAAGCGTGGACGGTCCATCTGAACCGCCCCAGGAAACACCATCCAACAAACAGAAAGGAAACCGCAATGCCAATCGAGGAACAGGCGGAGGAGAAGATCCAGAACGCCGTCCAGACCATCATCACCGGAGGCGCGAAGCTCATGCTCAGAATCCCCAAAGGCGTGGCCATGGCAATGCTCCGCTCCGGCATGAGGCTCGCCAAGACCGGCGTGCACGCCGCCGGCGAGGCCGTCAAAACCAAAATCGACAGCGGCGAGATGTCCGAGAAACGATTGCAGCGAAAGAAGGACGGAGACCTGCACGAGCTGCAACTCGACGACTCGACCATGCGCGAGGTGCAGCGCAGCCTCAAGACCGCCGGCATCGACTACCACCTCGAACGCGCCGACCAGGGCCAGTTCATCCTGCACTTCGCCGGCAGGGACGAGGACCATATCCGCCACGCGGTGCAACGAGCGTTCAAGAACATGGGCCTGGACGTAGCCGACGACGACTTCGCCGTCGAGCAGACGGAGCAACAGGAACGGACGACGGAGAAGACCCGAAACGAATCGGAGATCCCATCACGGGAACCACCAGCCGAGCCGTCCACGAAACCCATGCCGACGCAACGCATCGCCTGGGACTTCGTGGACCCGGAGGTCATGGAGATGGCGGCGAACAGCCTCGCCGCCCGGCATCACGAACTCTCATGGGACAAGCTCATGGACGGCGCCGACTGGAACGAACGGACCGGACGTGAGTTCGCGGAGCGGATCATCGGCAAGGCCGCCGCCGACCCGAGCATGCGCGACGAGCTCGATACCATCCTGCGCGACGACTACGGACAGGGCACACAAACCCAGGAGCGGAACCGCGCGCAGGCACACAAGCCAGGCCGGACGACGCCGACATCGGAGCCGGAGACCGAACCGGAACCAAAACCGGACGAGCCCCAGACACGGACCGCGCCGCAGCAGACGCAAGCCAGGACCAACGGCCCCAAGCAGTCCGGCAAGGAGCGGAAACCGAAACCGATCCGGTCGAAGAAGGCGCTGCTCGAACGGTTCAAGACCAGACTCAACGAGAACCTCGCCGCACAGAAGAACCACACGCCACCCACCCAGAACAGGGACCGCACGCCCCGCAAGGGCCGCTGAAAGGCAAACAAAATGAACCAGCAGGAACAGGCGACGAAGCGCGCCGCGATCTTCCAGGACACCATCAACGGGGCCAACGACCCGACCCCATGGCCCGTGACCATGTGGGCCACGTCCGGCGACACGATCTGGACGGCCGGCACGGCGAGAACGTGGGGCGAGGATTCGGTAGGCATGCTCTACGAGCCGGGCGACATCATCGTGCACCGGAACAACATCATCGGCGACGCCACACGCGCCAACGAATCCTTCACCGTCAACGCGGACGGGCGGAACCCGATGGACGCGATGCTCGCCGGCATCGAACAGTGGAACCACCAGCGGCCCGACCGATGGGACACCGTGGCCAAGCCGGGCGACTACCACATGACGGATCCAACGACCGGCCGGCCCCTCCCGATGGGATGGAGCGACAGCCTCGCCATGGCCGCGTCCACGGCGGGCCGTCTCGACCCCGAACTGCTCCAGGCCAGCCTCATGCAGGCCGCCGTCGAGCACGAGCCACGGCCGTGCGTGTTCTTCCAGGAGGACAACGGATACGACCTCATGATCTTCTCCTGGCACCGGAACCAGCAAGGACTGTTCGACTCGATGACCTTCAAGCACCTGCAATACGACGACCTGAGCATGCAGGTGGCGACCATCAGCCACAGCGAGGACATGAGGGAATCCTTCCCCGCCAAGGCCATGAGCGACGGCGAGCTACTCACCCAAAGCCGCATACTCCTGGACGAATACCAGTCCTGGCGCGAACAGGACGGAGGCCCGGTCTGCCAAGGCATGACGGGCCGCATCATGCGCAGCGGACTGCTCAAACCGGGACTGGAGCAGAAGCCGCTGCTGAACCTGAACGACGGCCGGCGCGCCCCGGACTGGGACGAGTTCACCGACCAGGCCGCCATCTCGATCCTCCAGGGCCGACCCGTCTCGCCGACGCCCGCGCTCCCCCAGCAGGAACAGCCGGAACGGCACGCCGACTTGACTAAATACAACGCCGACCCCGCCACTGCGACACAGACACCGACCCGGACGGCCGAGGCGGCGGAACAGGTCTGGCCGAACGCATGGGTGGCGAACAGGCTCGCGCACACCTATGTATTGCACGCGAAGGACGGACGCGACTGGCCGAAGATGATCGTCAGCCTCCCACGGGGCACGACCATCGACGGCCGGGACCTGACCGGCTGGGCAACCGACATGTTCATGAGCGGGAAGAACCAGCGGCAGAAGAACGAGGGACGGGCCGTCAACCTCAGGTTCAGACCCGGCACCCCGGTCGAACTGTTCACCGGCCGCGGCGAGGAACGCCGCACCATGCAGGCCGACCCGCAGACGCTCGTCCGGGCGATCATCGACGCGCAGACACGCAGCCGCGACACCGACGAGACGCTCGACACGGCATCGGTGGAACTCGCTTCGAAGACCGCGGAGGAATCCTGGCCGCAGATCGAACGCATGCAGGGCCGGCTCGACGAATACCGGCGCGACGGCACGTACAAGCCCGACGTCGCATTGAAATGGGCGCGCCGGCTCGTCGACCGGGCCGCCGAACCGTCCGAGGGACGATGGACCAACCGCCAACGCCGCCAGGCGTCCAAACTGCTCATCCAGGAACTCACCGGCAAGGAGAACCCACAGGCCAGGAACAAGACGACGGATCGGCCGATCGTCGGGCAGGACGCGCCGGAAGCCGTCAAAACGCCCGACGCCGGCCCGGAAACGAAGAACGAAACACCGTCGGCCGTGCACCACGACGGCACGGAACGACGGCACGCGGATCTGAAGTCAACGCTCGACCGGTTCCGGACCAGGCTCAAGGAGAACCTCGACGGGCTCGACGCGGACCCGACCGCCCCCGGCCACGACCAGAACCGCGGACAACGGAAAGCGCTGTAGAAAGGAGACACGCATGACGGAAGAAGCAGACGAACGGATGGAACCCGCCATCTGGTTCGAGGGCACGCTCATCAGGGAACCGCAGGAGATCGACGCAATCACATGGCTGCTCGAGACCATGCCCGCCATGACTGACGGCGGCAGGAAGATCACCATCCGCGCCCGGGGCGGCGAACACTCGGAGAACATCCGACGCAACGCGCGGAGGGGATCACGGCTCATGGTCAAGGGCGCAGCCGGAGACGAGGGGTCCGGCATCGACATCGACGCCCGGGTCCTCGCGTTCGATCCCAGCCACGACGACCCGGACGAGGAACGATGAGACGGATCACCGTCAGCGACGCCAGGCCGGCCGACGCCGGAACCGGGGAATGGGTCGACATCTCCGGCCACGTCGGCCGGCTCATGTCCATGCTCATGGCGGGCGGACGGCCGTTCGGCATGAGCGTCACGCCGGACGGCATGACCGTGGTCACGCCACTCACGGCACGCTCGGCCGAGACACGGGACACGAAGGCGGCCACCGGCGGCGACACCAAGGCCGGGGAATCCGAGACGACGGACGGCGAAGGAAGAATCACCAGCAGGACGACGCTATACGGCCGGTTCCGGACCAGGCTCAGGGAAAACCTCGACGAAGGAAGACAGTAGGAGGAAACGACAATGGAACACATCAGGGGAATCATCGTAAAGACACTGGCCATCCTCGCGGGATTCTGGCTCGCCGACCTCACGGCCGCCCGCATCCAGTCCGGCATCGCGGCCGGCGAAAGCATGGAGCGGATCATGGACGGCATGACGACCATGCTCCAGCATCCGCTCGCCCTGGGAACCGACCGGACCAGCCTCCTGTGCGGGCTGGGCGGGGCATGCGCGGTCGGCCTGTTCCACCTCTACCGGTGGAGCATGAAACGCAACTGGAGGGACGGCGAGGAGTACGGGTCCGCACGCTGGTCCACCAGCCGGGAGATGGCCCCATACACGGACGCCGACACCAGCCAGAACCTCCAGATGACGGCCACGGAGGGCCTGAGCCTCGACGCCCAGGCCACGCGACGCAACCTCAACACCGCCGTGATCGGCGGCTCCGGATCCGGCAAGACCGCCACGCACGTCATCCCCAACATCCTCAAGGGCAGCATGAACTACGCGTGCACCGACCCCAAGGGAGAGCTCTACGCGAAGACCGCCGGAGAACTGGAAAACAAAGGCTACACGGTCAAACAGCTCGACCTGGTGGACCTGACCAGCGAGACGAAATTCAATCCGATGCGCTACATCGACCCCACGAAACCCGACGTGGCGATCATGAGACTCGTCACCAACATCATGGACAACACCAACGGCTCCACGCCCAAGGAGCACCAGACCGACGACTTCTGGACCAAATCCGAACGCAGCCTTCTGACGGCGCTCACCGCGTTCGTCTACTACCTGCCCGACGACATCCTCCGGGACTGCCTGCACATCGACGCCGGCCAGACCCTCAACGCCGTGGCCGACATGCGCGACCTGCTCGAGGCCAGCGAACAAGACGAGACCAAGGAAAGCCAAGTGGACGCCGTCGCCCGGACCGCCACGGAGATCTACGAGGAAACCCGCGCCGAATGGGACCGCGCGGACGCGGACCATGACGATCCGGACCTGAGGGAGGCATGGCGGCTCGCCCAGGGGCTGAAGTTCGCCGCCCGCCAGTACCGGCCCTTCACCCAGGGCGCGGGAGAGACCAAGAAGGGAATCATCATCAGCCTCGGGGTGCGCCTCGCCCCGCTGACCGTCGGCCCGGTCCGGGAGATCCTCTCCGACGACGACCTCGGCATCGACGGAATCGGCGGATACCGGGACGAGCACGAGGGCGGATACCGGCATCCCAACGGGAAGACGGCCATCTTCCTCGCCCTGCCCGACGAGGATCCGACCTTCAACTTCCTCGCCGCGATCTTCTACCAATGCCTGTTCGACAGCATCATCCGCCGCAGCCGCGCCTACCCCGGCGAATGCCTCTCGATCCCGTTGCACTGCTTCCTGGACGAGTTCGCCAACGTGGGACGCATCCCCAACTTCGACAAGCTCGTCGCCACGATACGCTCGCGCAAGGTCAGCGTCAGCATCATCCTCCAGACCATCGCGCAGCTCAAGACGATGTACAAGGATTCGTGGGAGACCATCGTCGGCAACTGCGATTCGGTGCTGTTCCTCGGCGGCAACGAGCAGTCCACCACCGAATGGCTCAGCAAGCTGCTCGGCAAGGAGACCATCGACATCCGCACCACCAGCGATTCGAAGGGCGTGTCCGGCAGCCACACCACCAACTACCAGCGCACCGGCCGTGAACTCCTCACGCCAGACGAGCTCGCGCAGTTGGACAACGACAAGTGCATCTACAGCCTGCGAGGACTGCACCCGTTCCTCAGCCGCAAGGCATGGCCGGGAACGGCCATCGCCAGACCGAAATCCACGCTCAAGCATTCCAAGGAATGGAGGAAGGCCGTATGAAGCAAAAACCTAACGATGGACGGCAAGGCATTCCCAGATTCTCGGATAATAAATAGAAGACGTCCCACGACGATGCGCTTCGGGACGCATAAGGGCCGTATCGACTATAAACCGCACCACGATTGTTGGACTGAAGAAATTCGGATTCGATGATCGGAGGTGCGGTTTTACGTATGTGTGGGAATCGAAGGAGACATTATGACGATGGGTGATGGCGTGAGGCGTTGGAACTCATCAAGGCCGGAGCCGGCAAGGACACGTTCGCCAGACGGCTTGCAAATGTCCGTCAAGGCCGCGCGGAACATACCGATTTCAGTATTTACCAATGGATTCCATTGACCGGCTTCACAGTTTCCAGTTCTCGGCTTTCTCCGTCAGCCCATTGTCGCACCAGTCGTTCGCCAGTTCGAAGGGGACGCCAAGAAATCCCTCTATTCCCGCCCTTGGCACTATAGAGCGGCCTGTGTCTTCCAATCCTCCAAACGCACGTCCCAACATCTGCGCAAGAAGCAATGGATGTTCGGCCCTGACCTCCACCGGTTCGTGTTTTATCCAGTGACGTTGCGCCATTCGCACATACAAGGACCTGTATTTATCCTTGTCTATCACGCCTAGATCGAAGGCGCAGCGCACGGTCGCGGCGATGGAAATTCCCCAGCCTGCTTTCACATACCGGTAGTCTTCCAACATCATGCTGGAGCTGAGGACCGCCCGCGCATCGGATTCGGGAAGGAGAAATTCACTAGCGAATTCATTGGCCTCCCGTTCCATCAGGGACACGTCCTTTGGACGACGGTTCCGGTGCAGCACCAGATGCCCCAGCTCATGGGCAATGGTGAATCTGAGCCGGTCGCCCGACTTGTTCTCCGGGAAATAACCGATAAGGGCCTTGCCGGGATAGGTCACTCCATCGCTGACCGCATCGGACACCTCCACCGACAAAGGGGCAATGACTACCCCTTTGCGTTCCGCGCTTCGTATCACGTTGCTCACCGCTCCTGTGGGCGGGAGCCCCAGTATGGCGCGGGTATTGGCCGCAGCACGTCGGGCACCCCGCGATTGAGGCGCAGAGGTTGGTGCAACCTCATCCAGCCAAGATGCTGTTTCATCTGGCACTTCAGACATCAGTCTGACCCTGGAAATCGTGTCCGCCAGCATCTCAAACTCCGCGCAGATACGATTGTCGAGATTCTTGGTGATCTTCTTCTTGCGCTGGAAAGCGAGACTGTCACGATTCATGCCCGACGCGCGCATCATAAAGAAGGAGATGGGAAGATTTGTCACATAGGCTATCTTCTCGATGCTTGATTCGGTCAGATGAGCGGCGGGACCGGAAATCAACCTTCCGATATAGGTTGGAGTCATACCGCAGCGCTCCGCAAGTTCCTTCTTGGTCCAACCCCGATACTGCCGTGCAAGTTCGATGCGTGCGGGGCTGAACTCGTTCATTGGACTGTCTCTTCCTTTCTTTCCTGGACAATAATATTTGAACGCGGGACCAACAGCTCGTTATCCTCGTCGCCGCCATGGAAGGACATGGCCTCAAGGTCGTTCTCCATACGCAGCACCATGAGGGCAATGCATGGAGCGCCCTTGGGGAACCGTCCGGCGCCGGTCGGCTGATAGGCAGAACAATGGAATATGCCATTTGCCTCAGTCCATGCGAGGACGATCTCGGTATCTTTGAGAGGATGGAC
>CAVAQZ010000047.1:0-12927 GCA_963590945.1 Dysosmobacter segnis | reverse complement strand
CAATTGCACCATCCCTACACTTCCGAACGTTTTTCATGTACGCATCGCGCGACTATTCCCATGCCGGAGTGTCCCCGTACCGAAGTATCCCCGTAACGACGCAAACCCACCTGTCTGCGTCGGCACGAGGATAGTCAACATGCCGAAGTATCCCCATACCGACATAAACACTCTTGATTGCGTCGGTACGAGGATAGTCAACGTGCCGAAGTATCCCCATACCGGCGCAAGCACACCTGACGAAAACAAAAATCCCGAGGAGCTTTGCTCAACTCGGGATTCGAAAAGTTTAAGTGCGGCAACGTGCTACTCTCCCACACCCTTCCGAGTGCAGTACCATCGCCGTGCTAGGCCTTAGCTTCCGGGTTCGGAATGGGACCGGGCGTTTCTCCTAGGCTATGATCACCGCAAGAGAAGAGAATACGCGAGTCACCGCAAATCGCCAAATTCCGGCGTGTCGCAGTCCGATATCGTACGGCCGCGTGCAGCACAGTTGCGACAACGTACGGCAGCGTCACATTGCTACGCTCCGTTACACCGAAACACTGAAAATACCGAAAACGACGAAAAACCGCTAGAAACCCAGCCTCGTGCGGCCGAATTGGTCGAGCCAGCGCAGAATCGCACCTTCACGCAACGCCCACGGGCAAATCTCGATCTCCCGCACGTCCAACGCGTTCATGATTTCGGCTATCACCAGTCCGCCGCCGACGATCTGGTACGTGCGCTCCGGAGTCACGCCCGGCAACGCCACACGCTGGTCCGGCGCGATGGACGCAAGTCGCGGAAGCCAATCCTCCAGCTGCTCCAACGTCATGACGGTCGTATCCACTCGGCCAGGCTGATGCAATACGCCACCGGCCAGACGGGCCAACGACCGGATGGTTTTCGATGTGCCGACCGCATGCATGGGGTGCTTCGACTTGGGGAACGACTCGACCATAGGCTCCAGAACCTTACGGATCTGTTTACGGGCCTTCTGCAGCTGCTCTTCATTGGCCACACCGCTTTCCGGCAGGAATTCGCGGGTAACACGGCCCGCGCCGGCCGGCACGGAAAGAGCCACCGTCGGATCCTCATCGGAACCCATGGCCACCTCAAGGGAGCCACCACCGATGTCCATGACCAGAAGTCGTCCGGCATCCCATCCATACCAGCGGCGGGCCGCAAGGAACGTCAGACGCGCCTCGTCGACACCCGACAGCACGGTGACCGGCTGCCCCACCGTCTTCTCGATGCCGCGCAGGATCTTCCCGCCGTTGGGAGCCTCACGCAAAGCCGACGTGACCAACACGAGCAACTGCATGATCTCGTATTCCTCGGCAAGCTTCATGGCCTTTTCGACCGCACTGAGCACCGCCTCCACACCGGCCTTTTTGATCGTGCCGTCCTCCTTGAGGTATTGCATCAATCGAACCGTGCTCTTCGTGCTCGCCTCCGGTTCAGGACGGGCACCGGGAGCGGCATCGACGATAAGCATATGAACTGTGTTCGAACCAATATCAAGCACGCCGAGTCTGGTGGCGCGCGAATGCAGATTAACCATAATCAACAAGCATAGTTGCTTAAACGAAAGCTTAAGCATAGGAACATATGGCTTATTTACACGCCGACCGCCATAACGTTGCTAAAGTCGTAGCAAGATCCGAACTTCAAGGAAGGAAGGCAACGATGACGATCGCCTCCTGCGGCTCCGTTTCCGCACTCACCTTAGGACTGCCGGACTCCAGCGCAATCCCCGCCGAAAAAGCGACGCTTCCCAAAGGACTGTTCGTGGCGAAGGTGCCCGTTTCCGTAAAAACAAAGCAACGTTTGGCTTCCGACATCGAAGCCGTCACCATGCTTTCCCTGCTGCGCCCGCAGAACACGCAGCTTGCCGCAGGAACACGTATTCCGGAAATACTGGTGATCGGATTGCGGCTTCACGCAAAGAACGCCACGATTCCGGCGGACGTCATCGAATTGATCGCGGCGCAGCGAAAGTCGGGAATCGTTTTCGCATGCGTACGCGACGCTGATTTCGAAGGAACGACCAGGCAGGAATGCGCCTTCGCGGTCCGACGGGCGCTGCCCGGACGTGCCGGACACACGCAGACGTTCCACGTGTTCGAATCCACATGGACCGCAGCAGGAGAAGCCATGCTCGACATATCCGATCCCACGGTGGATTCAATCGACGCATTGTGGGAATCGCTATGCTCGCAAGTGATACTGGGCGACTCCTCCCCCACGGCACTCGACGCCCGCATCACCCGACACATGCAAGTGGCGCAGCTCACCACACTGGTCGCCAAACTGCAGAAGGACCATCAGCGCGTCAAGAATCCGGCGCAGCGCAATGAGATCTTCGCCAAACTGCAGAAAGCCAAAAAACAGCTGGAAATGCTGCAAAGCTGAATCCCGCACGATTCCTTTTCGGTGTTGCCCAGCGTCCTTAATCAATGGCCGCGAAAGCAACGCAAAAACACAGAGAACAGCACCGAAAAGGAACCATCACGACTCGCGGGACGACTCACGGAAACACCCGTCACGCACGCAACTTGGCCACAAAATCACCAAGCCTGCGCAATCCCTCACGCAACGCCTCACGCGAAGCCGCATACGAAAGACGCACATGCGTGTCGGCCGTCGCCTCTCCGAAATCACGGCCCGGAGTCAACGCGATATGCGCCTCCTTCAGCGCACGCTCGCAGAACGTCCATGCGTCGAGGCCCGTGCTGGAAATATTGAAATACGCGTAGAACGCGCCGTTCGGCTCGACTTCCAGAGGAAGTCCGATTTCGGCAAGCCCGTCCACAACAATGCGGCGGCGTTCCAGCAGCTCCTGCCTGCGTTTCTCGCACACGGCCAACGTTTCGGGAGTAAAACAGGCGAGCGCCGCATGCTGTGTGGGCGTGTGCGCACACAGGAAGAAATTGGTGGAAAGGTCGTCCATGGCCTCGAGCGCGTATTCCGGCACAACCATCCATCCGAGGCGCCAGCCCGTCATGCCGAAGAATTTGGAGAAGCTGGAGCATACGATGGCGTCCGGATCGCATGCGAGCACGGATTTCACGTCGGATCCATCCGGTTCGCGATCGGCAAGATCCAGGTAGGTTTCGTCGACGATGCGCCATGCGCCACGTTCGCGGGCCAGATCGCATACCGCTTTCAAGGTGTCGAACGCTATGGTGGTACCGGTCGGGTTGGACGGGGATGTGATCATCACGGCCTTGGTTCGTTCCGACCAGTATTCGCGGCACAGTTCCGACGTGAGGTGGAATCGTGTTTCCGCCGAGGTGGGCACGTCCACCACTTTGCCGCCGAATGCGCGTACCAGCTCGCGGTTGCATGGGTATGACGGGTCGGCTATGAGTACTTCATCGTCTTCGTCGACCGTCAACGCGGCGGCGAGCAACAGTGCGGTGGATCCGCCTGCGGTGATGGCGATGCGCTTGGGATCCACATCCACATGGTGGCGTTCCTTGTAAAAGTCGGAGATCGCCTGGCGCAACTCAGGCAGGCCCATTGCCGCCGTGTATGGCAGCGCACGGCCGTCGTACTGTTCACGCATGGCGTCCCTCACGGCCGGCGGGGCGCCGAAGTCGGGCTCTCCCAGACTTAGTTTCACCACATCCGTGCCGGCGGCGATCATTTCATCGGCCATCGCGCCGAACACCATGGCACGGAACGGATTGGCCACCTGCGCGCGGCGCGACATCCGCGGCAGCGCATTGTTCTCAACGTTTCCCATACTTCATGGTTCTACCACGTTCCGTGTAACGTCGGACGGCATTTGCTCACGTGTGGTTTTCTCCGGAGCCGATTCGCTCGTTTGCGGCTGGTTCGCGCACGGACTCGCCTGCGGATTCATCCGCGGACTCGGCAACGGATTCGGCAACGGCCCCATCCTCAGATTCGTCCACGATCTGCGCATACAGCCGTTCCAGCCGTTCCTCTCGTGCCTTTTTGCCCAGTTCGCATTCCCATACAACGATCACCTTCCAGCCCATCGTTTCGAGTTCGGCATGCTGTCTGGCATCTCTTTCACGATTTCGCGTCAGTTTCGCAGTCCAGAATTCCACATTCGATTTCGGAATGCGAGCGGCTTTCGGGCAATCGTCGTGCATGTGCCAGAAGCATCCGTTCACGAAGACGACGGTATGGTATTTCGGCAGGACCACGTCGGGATGGCCCGGGTATCGTCTGTCGTTTTTACGGAATCGCAGGCCTTTGGCGAAGAGGAAACTACGCACGGCCTTTTCGATGGTCGTGTCTTTGCCGCGTATGCGAGACATGGTGTAACTGCGGGTGCCTCGCTCGTATTTCTCCGGTTTCCTTGATGCCACGGCTCTCCATGGTACGCATGCGCGTGCACATGACGCGGTACGCTGGTCACTGACATATGTCGAGTTTGCGCATGCCGGATCGACACATGTCGATCGCAGGCGGACGAACGGTTACAAGGAGGTTCCATGGCACAAGTCAATGTGGCGATTCTCGGTGCGGGAAGAATCGCGGAGCATATGGCCGAAACGTTGGTGAAAATGGCTGCCGACAGCCGATATCACGATTTGGTGGCCCCGTACGCGGTTGCGGCACGCGACGGCGAGCGCGCGGACGCTTTCGCACGCAAGTATGGTTTTGCCGTTTCGTATGGCTCGTATGAGGAGTTGGCCGCCGATCCGAACGTGCATTTGGTGTATATCGCCACGCCGCATAATCTTCACGCCGAACAGGCGGTGCTGTGCATGAAGGCCGGCAAGGGCGTGCTGGTGGAGAAGGCGTTCGGAGCGAATGCCGGGCAGTCCCGTGAGATGCTGGACGTTTCCAAGCGGACCGGCATGCTGTGCGCGGAAGCGATTTGGACGCGTTACATGCCGTCGAGGAAGATGATCGACGACATCATCGGCGGCGGCGCGATCGGCGAGGTGCGGATGATCGACGCGAATCTGTGTTATCCGACCACGGGCAAGGCGCGCATCACCGATCCCGCGTTGGCCGGTGGCGCGTTGTTGGACGTCGGAGTGTATCCGATCAACTTCATCGACATGGTCATGCATAATGCGCCGATCGCACGTATCGAATCGTCCATGTGCGCGTATGAGACCGGTGTGGACGCGCATGATTCGATGACGTTCCATTACGAGAACGGCGTGATGGCCACCGCGCAAAGCTCCATTCTCTGCCAATCCGACCGCATGGGTTCCGTGTGGGGCACGGACGGTTATCTTGTGTGCCAGAACATCAACAACGTCGAGTCGATCGACGTGTACGGCGACGATCATAAGGTCAAGGCCCACTATGACGTTCCAACGCAGTTGACCGGTTATGAGTACGAGGTTGCGGCGGCCGCGCAAGGCGTGCTCGACGGCCGCACCGAATGCCCGGAAATGCCGCATGCCGACACGTTGCGCATCATGGAACTGATGGATTCCCTCCGCGCCGACTGGGGGCTGACCTATCCGTTCGAGCAGTAGCGGAGCCGTTCACAAGCACCATCCCGTCACCGCATAAGGAGAAGATCCAATCCTGCGGAAAATCAAAAAGCCATGTTCCCGATCCTTCACCATGGTTCCCGGCATGGGGTATGACGATGCGACGGGATGGTGCTTGCATTCAAAAAAAGTGTTGCGGCAGGACTTGCGAATCTATTCGCTTTCCGCCTCCGAGAACATCACCGTCACGGATTCCGGTATATGGGTCGACATGAGTCTTGCGATGACACCGAAATCCGAATCTTCATGCATCACTCGTTTCTCACCGTCGTTCGTGACCATTTGGCAGTAGTCCGCATGCCATTCCAGCAGTGTTCCCCCTCCCATATTGAACACGAGCAAAGCATCAATCAACATTCGTCATCCTTCTTGTTCCGTTTATTCGAACCATTGCGAATAATGATTATGATCAATGCGCGTCGCGCTCATCGGCCGCTCCACCATGATCCACAGCAGATCCACGATCCGCTTCAATGAAATCTTCTCCGCTGTGTATCCTGGTCCTGATTTTCCTCTGGCGAAGATGAAAGAGCATGACATGACCGCAACCGAACCTTCCACGCGACCGTCTCGCAAGACCATCAATGTCGTAGGCGCAGTCATCGTTCGGGACGGCAAGATATTGTGCGCCCAGCGTGGTGAGGGCAAGTCGTTGGCGGGATTCTGGGAATTCCCGGGAGGCAAAATCGAAGTCCACGAGACAGCACGGGAGGCGTTGCATCGCGAAATCGAGGAAGAATTGCTATGCGAGGTCGAAGTCGCCGATGAGATATGCGCTTCCTCTTACGATTACGACTTCGGTACTGTGACGCTCACCTCATTCATCTGCCATCTGTTGAGCGGCACTCCACAACTGACGGAACATCAGGCGATTCGATGGCTTGCCCCAAGCGAAATATCCGGTTTGGATTGGGCTCCGGCCGACCGCGAGGCAGTGCGGTTGATCTCCGCGATGGATTTCACAAGGAAGTGACGACAATGGCATCGAATGAAAACAACCGGCGGAATTCCTCTCTGGTCGAAGCGGTTCTTTCCGGATTCGTGGAGAAGAACGACGATGTTGACGCGCGGTACGAACCGACGCTGATCGCGAATCATGACGGCAGAACCATGGAATATGCGATCAAAGACGAGCTTAGGCGCAGTCAGAATTTCGACATGTCCGTCGCCTTCGTCAGTCAAGGCGCGCTGCAGACGTTGAAGCAGGATCTCTTTGATTTCGCAGACAACAACGACCATCAGTCCGGCAGAATCATCACGTCCACGTTCAACTATTTCAATTCCCCGAAAGCGTTCGCGGAGCTGCTGAAATTGCAACGGGAGACGGGAATCCAAGTACGAATCTGGCAACCCGGCCAAACCGACGACGTCAAAACCACCACCGATTTCCCGTATCATCCGAAGGGCTACGTCTTCCATCACACGGAAGATGACGAATCGCTCTACTCCACCTATATCGGCAGCTCCAACCTCACCGTCAACGCGTTGAATTCCAATCGCGAGTGGAATCTGAAGGTCTCGACCACCGACAACAGCGGATTGGCCGAACAGCTCGCCGCCGAGATCGACTCCCAGATCAGCGAGTCGAAGCCGCTCACCGACGCGTGGCTCAAATTATATGAAGAGGATTTCAACAAGTACGCGCCGGAGAACCAGCCGAAACGTCGGCAAACGCAGGTTCCTTCAAAAACCATTACCCCAAACGCCATGCAGGTCGAGGCGTTGATGAATCTGGCCCAACTGCGCAAACAGGGCGAAAGTCAGGCGATCATCATCTCCGCAACCGGCACCGGCAAGACATATCTGTCCGCATTCGATGTCCGTCAATTCCAACCAAAACGCATGCTATACATCGCGCAGCAGGAACAGATTCTAAAGAAAGCCAGGGAATCGTACAAGAAAGTGCTTGGCTGCACCGATGACGAACTTGGCCTGTTTTCCGGAACCAGCAAGGAGCACGATCGTCGATACCTGTTCGCGACCGTGCAGACGATGTCTCGTCCGGAAGTGCTGGCGCAGTTCAACGCGAACGATTTCGATTACATACTGATCGACGAGGTTCATCACGCCGCAGCGGATTCCTACAAGCGGATCATCGAATACTTCACCCCTGATTTCATGCTCGGCATGACCGCGACACCGGAACGTACCGATGGAGCCAACATCTTCGAATTGTTCGGCAACAACGTGGCATACGAGATTCGTCTGCAACGAGCCCTTGAAGAAAACATGCTCTGCCCGTTCCACTATTACGGCGTCCACGAATATATTCAGGAGCCCCCGGATGGCGAGCTGCTCGGCAAGCGGGTCAGGGCCAACAATTGGAGCGACCAAGAGCGCAACGACCTGTCCTTATGGCTTGAGAAACTCACCAGTCCGAGCCGCGTGCGCTACATCATCGACAAAATCCAGTCATACAGCGAGGCCGGCACCAGAGTGCAAGGTCTGGTTTTCTGCAGCCGTCGTGAAGAAGCGAAGCGTTTGTCCGAGCTGTTCAATCAGCAAATCAACCAGCAGGCGGAACGCCTGTACCGTACCAAAGCGGTCACCGGGGAGAACTCCCAGGAGGAACGCGATCTTGCGGTGGAGCAACTGGAAAACGGCGAACTGGACTATATCTTCACCGTTGATCTGTTCAATGAGGGCATCGACATCCCGCATATCAACCAGATAGTGATGCTCCGCCAAACGCAATCGAGCATCATCTTCACGCAACAACTCGGTCGAGGACTGCGCAAGGCGCAAGGCAAGGATTCGGTCGTCGTCATCGACTTCATCGGCAACTACACGAACAACTACCTGATTCCGATCGCATTGTACGGCAATACCGGCGACCGTGACGTGGCGCGTAAGAATCTGCAACGTGAAACGATCGGCGTCTCCTCCATCAGTTTCGACAAGATCGCCCGCGAGCGCGTGCTGGCTTCTCTCGACACCGCCGACTTGTCGAATATGCAGTTGTTGGGCCGTCAATATCAGCAACTGAGATATGAGCTGGGGCGGATTCCCATGCTCATGGATATTGCGCGACGCGATGCTTCGCTGGTGTTCACCATGGCTTCGAAGAACGATGATTATTTGTCGTTCGTGAGAGCCCGTGAGAAGAGTCTTTCCCGGGGCAGGAATGCGACCGTTTCATATTTGGAACAGCTCGAGCCGACTTCCAGTGTGCATAATGGCATGTTGAAGATGCTGACTTCCACACAGCTTCGTGGGCTGAGACCTCATGAACTGTTGATTTTGGCGGTGTTGTGCGGTTTGGATTGGCGCACGATCGATCCTGAGTGCAGTGAAAGGTCGGTCGCGGCGTTCGATGCCGTCAAAACATCGGATTCGTTGGGGTTGGCTGATCTTCAGGAACTGCTGTCCGTGCTGTTTCCCGCTGCCGATAATAGTGAGACGCAGTGGCGTTCCGCTTTTGCGACGCTTGATTATTCGTATTTCATCGCTGCGAACGCCCAACGTTTCGGGCGAACTTCTTTCATCACCCTCGATGAGGATGAGCGTTGCCGACTTTCGGATGCATTCCTGACGCAATTGAACAACGCGACTTTCAAGCGGTTCCTCGTCGACACCGTTGAAGCGGGTCTGTATAACGCGCTGCATCTGGAAAGGAACGCGGCAAAGCATCGAATCCTTCCGAATCACGGATTCATCTACGGTGAGAAATACAGTGTTTTCGACGTGATGCGGCTGTGCGGATGGCAGGCTGAGCAAGTCGCGCAGAACGTCGGAGGATACAAGCTCGATTCCCCTACCAACACCATGCCGATCTTCATCAAGTACGAAGCCAGCCAATATGGCGACCGTTTCCTCAACGCCAGCGAGATCGAGTGGTTCAGCAAGAATAATCGATCGTTGAAGTCCAATGAATTCCGGTGGCTTATTGACGGAACCGAGCGTACTTCAGCATGGCAGGACAGCCACTTCGTACCGATTTTCATTCGTCGCAAGGCGGAAGAGAAGGAAACCTCATACTATTTCGTAGGCAATGCGGCTTCATTGCATGACGTGCATGAGTCCGTCAACCTCGGTGAAGACGGCAAAGAGTCCAGGGTGGTCATCTCCACGCTCAGACTCATCAAACCAGTCGATCCTGAACTCTACCGTCATCTCACGGGTAAATCCGCGCTATAACCATCGGGACTCAATCAAGTTAGACGGCGGAAATCATCACCTTGAGAGCCTCCGTTAGGTTGCCCCACACCTTCAAATGTTCATTTGAACAGAAATATAACACGTAATAGCAGAAGAAAAAGAACACGCTCAATGTTACTTTTTTCAAGAAAAATCACCTATCACAATCGGCTTCATTGCAACGATTTTCCGCAACACATGAAGTAAACGGTTGATTTTTCAACACTTTTATACGAAAAAAGCGTGCTATCGTATTTCTCGGACGCAATACACGACCACCAATAAGACAAAACCATCATCCGTTCGATGTTCGATTACAACACGAAGCGAACATTAAAACGAACACTGCTTATGTTTGCGATGCAACGAAGCATGAAAGGAATCATCATGGCAGAGAACAAGACCGTCATCACCGTCGATTTGAGCATGTTCGGCCAGGACGCCGACGCGAAGACCGCGGCGGCCAACAAGGTAGCCAAGGAACTCGGCATCAGCGACGAGGCCCTCGCCCAGGTGGAGGACTTCAAGAAGGCCCTCACCGCGCACAACGCGTGGGACCTGCCGTTCATGGGATATGTGAACGAGGATGGCTACGGCTACGCCTACGTGCCGGACGCGGCCATCACCATGACCCCGTACTGGGATGCGCACAAGGAGTTCATGAACCTGCCCGAAGACGTGCAGACCGCCTTCGCCATCCGCATGCTCTTCACCCACCGCCCGGTGGACCGCTACGGCGCCGACATGTTCCTGCACTACCACCGCGGATTCGAAGTCAACTTCGTCGGCTCCGGCGCC
This sequence comes from Dysosmobacter segnis, assembly GCA_963590945.1. Lineage (GTDB taxonomy): Bacteria > Actinomycetota > Actinomycetes > Actinomycetales > Bifidobacteriaceae > Bifidobacterium. The sequence goes on along the minus strand of CAVAQZ010000047.1, from coordinate 2,515 downwards.
AACAAGTACTGACGTACAACCACCACATAATCCGCCCCAACTGTTTCACGCAACGTTTCACGAATAGCGGTCTGGTTTTCAAAACGGCTTCAGACCGCTATTCGCATTTCGTAACATTTTTCTATGGTTTTTACACGAGGTTTGCGGTAGCCTTTCATACGTGCATGCGTGATCACACGCATATGAAAGGTGAGATATGAGCAACGGGAACAACGGCATCAACCGCCGACAGGAGATGGAAGACCTCACCGACTACATCAACAATGGTTGGCTGCATTCGGGTGAGTTCGATGGCCCCACCTTCCTCTGGAACCAGCTGATTCGCGAAGCAAGCCACGAAGACGAACGCAATCGCAACAACGTTCCCGTCGCACCGTTCCCCGACGCCGACAACGTGATCAGCATGCCCATGCAATGGTATTTCGATTCCATCGCGGCAATCGTGCCCACCGCCGAACGCAACGAGACCGGCGTGGAAATCCCCCGGATCGACATGCCTACGTTCCGTGTCGAATCGCAGGCGCTGTCTGGAGTGGACGCGGTGGTCGGCAATGCGATCATCAGCACACGCTGGCTTGACGCCGTCGCAAACCTTGCCAAGGCCGTGGAAATGACCGCACGGTTCGTCGGCAACGTTGCCGACCGGGACAATGAGGGATTCGACTATCTGAAAGATCTCATCCAAACCATTCGCGTATACATGGACGCCGTGGCCTGCAACGCCGATCCGACGACGGGAGAACAGGCGCTCCGCATGATTACACGGGTGGCCTGCAACGAGGATTTCCGTCTCAACGCCATGCAGATGATCGAATTGCTTTCCTGTGGCCTTTCCTTCGCGCAATGGGACGATACACGCATGTTCGCCTATGATGCGTTGAACAATGCGATGGCCACGATGAATGATTTCGCATCCGAAACCGTGCAAGGAAAAGAAAGCAAGGAAAAGGGCTCATCGAATATCAAAACCGACCATGCCGATGCCGCTTCCCCTTCCGGCTCCGCTTCCGAAAAGGCCGCTTCTTTCGATGGCATCAAACTCGATTCCGACTTGTTCAGCTTGGGCGATTCGCTCTCCAACGAAGAACTGTCCAATCTTGCGATGATCGATTCGGCGCTGCTCTCCGAAAAGGAAATCGCCATTACCGCACATGACCAGTTCAAGCATGCGGTAATGTTCCTACGCCACGATCTGATGCGCATCAGCGGAGATACGGACGAAGCCGACCGATTCCTGCGCGACAACCATACCTGCGAGCCGCTCGCCGACGCATATGCCGCGCGATTGATAGCTTCCGAACGTTGGCGGGATCTGATTGATTTCGTCGATCTGGTTCAACGAGACAAACCGAATCAAGCCACAATGATGTTTCCTGAGGAAATCGTACCCTACGAATGGGAGACAATCCGTGAAGCCGCTCTGGAAGCCTTGGAACGCCGTGACGAGCTGGTCACCATGTATCAGGAACGCCTGCAGGACACCTACGATCCCAACACCGAGCTCAACCATATGAAACTCGAAGCGTGGACGGACGATCTCCAATAAAACCGGTGAATCCGAAACAAGCCGCACCGATCCCAAAACCAGTCATTCCACGATGATCGGCTTTCCTCTGAACATGAAACTCCAGTTTTTCCGCTGCCAATTCATATTGCCGCTCAATTCCGATTCCGGACGTCCGTCAGGTCATCCGGAATCGGCACCGTGTAGGACGCGCGCTCCTCGGCCAGTTCCTCATTGGTCGAAGGAAGCATGAATATGACCTTTTTGCCGTAAACCTTCGTCCCTCCTTGCTGTTCTCACGCCACCACGGCTCGCCCGTGCCCTCGTCCAGGGTCAGCGCGTCCTTGTTCGCGTTCCACCATCTGCGCAACCCGTAGTACGTCCACTCCGGCCTGCCTCCCGCGTCACGCAAAGGATCCGGACACATCGCAGCCTCTGATTGTGCGATTCATACGGGAAAAGATTTGTCACTAACTCGGCAATGACGACGGGGGCATTGTCCGGTGGTATGCTGTCAATACCAGACGGGGACATAGCCCCCATATCACCCATATCAAAGATGAGGAAGGTATCTAAAATGGCAAAAGACTTGGGATTTCGCAAAGTGGAGTTCGAGGAACCGATGACCGACGAGGAGCTGGCCGAGGACACCGCCAGCTACACCGTCCCCATCCCGGAGGGGCTCACGGGGGATTTCAACCCGTCCAAGCCGGTCACCGACGAGCAGACCATCGCGTGGGCGTGCCGCGGCATCGAACCGTATCCGGGCTACGCGGAGGAGTTCGCGGCTTGGGAGGACGCTTGGGAGATGGTCAACCGCGCCCAGATGGAAGCGGACGGCAACACTCCGAACTATGTTGACAACCTCGATCTCTAGCCGGAGTTCGACCCGCAGACGGGCTTCCCCGGATATGCGAAGAGGGGATCCCTCGAACAAGGAATCCCCTCAACAAAACGATTGAATGCGGCGGCGTGCTACTCTCCCACACCCTTCCGAGTGCAGTACCATCG
>CAVAQZ010000046.1:0-13058 GCA_963590945.1 Dysosmobacter segnis | reverse complement strand
CTTCGTTTACGAGCGGTCTATATCAAACCCAGTCCTGGAGCATCAGGCGGCGAAGTACTCCACACCGGCCGCGAACAGCGGCTGGTCCTTCTCGCCGGGCACGTTCACGAACGTTCCGTTGCTGTAGCGTTCGGAGTGGCCCATCTTGCCGAACACGCGGCCGTCCGGGCTGGTGATGCCTTCGATGGCCAGCAGCGAACCGTTCGGGTTCACGTCCAGATCCATACCCGGCACGCCGGCCTCGTCCACATACTGCGTGGCGATCTGGCCATTGGCCTTGAGCTGGGCAAGCACGTCGTCGGAAGCCACGAAGCGTCCCTCACCGTGGGAGATGGCGATGGTGTGCATGTCGCCCACCTCGGTCTTCGCCAGCCACGGGGAAAGGTTCGAGGCCACGCGGGTGCGCACCAGACGGCTCTGGTGGCGGCCGATGGTGTTGAACGTCAGCGTCGGGCATTCGGCGGTCATCGGCACGATGTCGCCGTACGGCACCAGTCCGAGCTTGATGAGCGCCTGGAAGCCGTTGCAGATGCCGAGCATCAGGCCGTCGCGGTTGTTCAACAGGTCGCGTACCGCATCGGTCACCGCAGGAGCGCGGAAGAACGCGGTGATGAACTTGGCGGAACCGTCCGGTTCGTCGCCGCCGGAGAAGCCGCCGGGGATCATGATGATCTGGCTCTTCCTGATCTCCTCGACCAGAGCCGCGGTGGATTCGGCCACGGCGGCGGGGGTGAGGTTGTTCACGATGAGCGTGCTCACATCGGCGCCCGCACGCTCGAAGGCGGCGGCGGAATCGTACTCGCAGTTGTTGCCCGGGAACACGGGGATGATCACATGCGGCTTGGCGACGCCGGTTCCGGTGTACACGGTCTTCTTCGGCGCTTCGAAGGACACGGTCTCGACGGTCTTGCCCTTGTCCTCGCCCTTCGAACGGTACGGGAACACGGATTCGATGCCGCCTTCCCAAGCGTTCTGGAGCTCGTCCAGGTCAAGCGTCTCACCTGCGGCCGCGAAGGAATACTCTTCGGTGGTCTCGCCGATTTCGCCGACCTGCACCAGGTTGGACACGGCCGGAACCTTGGCTCCGTCGGCCAGCTCCACGATGAAGGAGCCGTAGGCCGGGGCGAACAGGTCGTCCGCGGAGATGGCATCATCCAGCTTCACGCCGATCTGGTTACCGACGGTCATCTTGAAGATCGCCTCGGCGGTCGCACCGTAGCCCGGAGTGGACACGGCCAGCGCATCGCCGAAATCGGTGAGCTCCTCGACCGTGGAGAAGACCTCCAGCAGCGCATCCTTGTCCGGCGTGAGACCATCGGAAAGGTAACGCGGAGCGATGCGGACCACACGATGGCCGGCTCCCTTGAACTCCGGGGAAGTGGCACGCTTCATGTTGCCCACGGCCACGGCGAAGGAAATCAGAGTCGGGGGCACGTCAAGCTGCTCGAACGTTCCGGACATGGAATCCTTGCCGCCGATCGCGCCAGCGCCCAGATCGATCTGAGCCATCAGGGCGCCCAGCACCGCGGCCATCGGCTTGCCCCAACGTTCCGGCTCGTCGCGCAGCTTCTCGAAGTACTCCTGGAAGCTTAGATAGGCCTTCTCATGCTCAAAGCCGGCGGCCACCAGCTTCGAAAGCGATTCGACCACGGACAGATACGCACCCGTGAACTGGTTCTTCTCCATGATGTACGGATTGAAGCCCCATGCCATCGCGGAGGCGGTGGTGGTCTCGCCGAACACGGGGAACTTGGCCACCATGGCCATGTTCGGAGTCAGCTGCTTCTTTCCGCCGAACGGCATGAGCACGGTGCCCGCGCCGATGGTGGAGTCGAAACGCTCGGACAGACCCTTGTTGGAGGCCACGTTCAAATCGGTGAGCATGGCGTGCATGCGCTCGTTCAACGAGCCGGAAGCCCACGGGGTCGCGTAATCATGCTGCGCTTCGACGTGCACCACCTGATGCTTCGGGGCGCCGTTGGATGCGAGGAATTCGCGGGACAGGTCCACGATGGTGTCGCCGTTCCACGTCATCGTCATGCGCGGCTCTTCGGTCACGGTCGCGATGACTTCCGCTTCGAGGTTCTCCTCCTTGGCGTAGCCGAGGAACTCGTCCACGTCTTCGGCGGCAACGTCCACGGCCATGCGTTCCTGAGATTCGGAAATCGCCAGTTCGGTGCCGTCCAGTCCCTCATACTTCTTGGAAACCTTGTTGAGGTCCACGTACAGGCCGTCGGCAAGCTCGCCGACGGCGACGGACACGCCGCCAGCGCCGAAATCGTTGCAACGCTTGATCAGACGGCATGCGTCGCCGCGGCGGAACAGACGCTGCAGCTTGCGCTCGATCGGGGCGTTGCCCTTCTGCACCTCGGCGCCGTCGAGTTCCAGCGACTCCACATTGTGCGCCTTGGAGGAACCGGTGGCGCCGCCGATGCCATCGCGTCCGGTACGGCCGCCGAGCAGGATGATCTTGTCTCCCGGAGCCGGGGTCTCGCGGCGAACGTGATCGGCCGGGGTCGCAGCCACGACCGCGCCGACCTCCATGCGCTTGGCCACATAGCCGGGATGGTAGATCTCGTCCACCTGGCCGGTCGCCAGACCGATCTGGTTGCCGTAGGATGCGTATCCGGAAGCCGCCGTGGTGACGAGCTTGCGCTGGGGGAGCTTGCCTTCGAGCGTTTCGGACACGGGAACGGTCGGATCGGCCGCGCCGGTCACGCGCATCGCCTGGTACACGTAGGAACGGCCGGAAAGCGGATCGCGGATGCAGCCGCCGATGCAGGTGGCCGCGCCACCGAACGGTTCGATCTCGGTCGGGTGGTTGTGGGTCTCGTTCTTGAACAGGAACAGCCAATCCTCGTCCTGGCCATTCACGTCCACCTTCACCTTGACGGTGCAGGCGTTGATTTCCTCGGATTCGTCGAGGTTCTTCAGAATGCCGTTCTTCTTGAGCCACTTCGCGCCGATGGTGCCCATGTCCATCAGACACACCGGTTTGGCGTCGCGGCCGAGCTCGTGGCGCATCTCGAGATACTTGTCGAACGCGGCCTTCACGGTCGCGTCGTCGATGGTGATTTCGTCGAGCTGCGTGCCGAACGTGGTGTGGCGGCAGTGGTCGGACCAGTAGGTGTCGATCACCTTGATTTCGGTGATGGTCGGATCGCGCTGCTCCTCGGTGAAATGCGCGCGGCAGAACTGCAGGTCCGCCAGATCCATGGCGAGTCCTCGTTCCGCGATGAACCGCTCAAGCGCTGCGTCGTCCATGGAACGGAAGCCGTCGATGACTTCCACCTTGCCGGGAACCGGCACCTGCGCCTTGAGTGTGGTCTTGGTCTCCAAAGACGCCTCGCGGGCTTCGACGGGGTTGATCACGTAACGCTTGATGGCGTTGACGTCTTCCTCGCCCAATTCGCCTTCCAGGGCGTAGACCTTGGCGGAACGCACGGTCGGGCGTTCTCCTTGGGAAATCAGCTGGATGCATTCGCTGGCGGAATCGGCCCGCTGATCGAACTGGCCAGGCAGATATTCGACGGCGAACACGGCGTCCGAACCGAAATCGGGCAGGTCCGCGGACACGTCGTCCACCTGCGGTTCGCTGAATACGGTCGGGGTGGCCTGGGCGAACAATTCCTCGCTGATGCCTTCCACATCGTAACGATTGACGATGCGCACGTTCTTCAGCTGTTCGATGCCAAGAATGGTCTTCAGCTCGTTGGCGAGCTGCTGGGCTTCGACGTCAAAGCCGTGCTTCTTTTCCACATACACGCGGAAAACCATGTGTCGTCTCCTTCGTAGGTCTCAACAGGGTTTATTGACGGGTAAACAAAGAGAGCCCGCACCGGGCTTCGCGTCTCGATGCGGGCTTCGCAGATATTATTCGGCTACTTCGAGGCCTTCGGACTTGGCGAGCTGGGCCAGTCGGCTTTCGATCTCCTCGTATGCCGGGATGATGTCGCCCAGGTCTCGGCGGAACAGATCCTTGTCGAGATGCTCCACCTTGCCGGACTTGTCGCGCTGGTCCCACAGGCGGCAGGAATCAGGGGTGATCTCGTCGGCGAGCAGCAGCGTGCCGTCGGAAGTGCGGCCCATCTCGATCTTGAAGTCCACGAGCTTGACGTCGATCTTGGCGAAGATCTCGATCAGGGCTTCGTTGATGCGGCGGGCGAGCGGCGCGATCTCGGCGAGGTCCTCACGGGTGCAGGTGCCGAGGGCGACCAGGTCATCGTCGTTCACGAACGGGTCGTGCAGGTCGTCGTTCTTCAGGAAGTACTCGAGCACCGGCTCCTTCAGGTCGATGCCCTCCTCAACGCCCAGACGGGAGCAGAAGTGGCCGGCCGCGGTGTTGCGCAGCACGATCTCCAGCGGGAACATGTCGACTTTCCTGACCAGCTGGGAGGTGTCTCCGACTCGTGCCACGAGGTGGCTTTCGATTCCGCGGTTCTTCAGAAGCTCGAAGACGAGCGTGGTGATGAGGTTGTTCAGCCTGCCCTTGCCGGCGAAATCTTCCTTCTTTTCGCCGTCGCCTGCGGTAGCGGAGTTCTTGTATTCGACCCAAAGCACCTCCGGGTCGTCAGTTGCGTACAGTTGCTTGGCCTTGCCCTCGTAGAGCTTTTCCAGCTTCTCCATTACTCGCCTTTCCCTGGGGATGGTTAGGTAGATAGTTTGGTGAACTTGACGGTTACAAGATACCAACGGGAGGCTACAATCGGCGTATTTCAGCGCGTTTTTGAAGCCTGCCCGCAGAGCGGTCCCGCAGTGGCCTCAGACGATGGCCACATCAAGCGATTCGGCCACCCGGGCGGCCTTGCCTCGTGCGTCGGCCTCATCCTCGCCCACGGCCAGCGCCACCGCCATGCGACGATGTCCGTGGACCTCCGGCTTCGCGAAGATGCGCAAATCGGTTCCGGCTTCACGAAGCGCCTCGCCGACGTTGCGGAATTCCGCTTCTCCGTCGCCCGCGATCACGATCGCATGGCTGGCTGCCACGGCACCTTCCGGCAACGTCAGCGCAACATGTTCCTGCGTGATCGGCAGACCGAGAATCGCACGCGCATGCAACGCGAATTCGCTCAATCGCTGCGATGCCATCGTCACCATGCCGGTGTCGTGCGGGCGGGGGGAGACCTCGTTGAACAGCACGGAACCGTCGGTCAGCACGAACAGCTCCACGCCGAATACGCCCCATCCCTTCTCTCCGGAGGATTGCGCCTTGGCCACCAGTCCTTCCACCGCGGTCCGCGCGATGATCTGCGCCTGGTCGAGCACGCAGTCGGTGAATGAGGCCGGCTGCCAGGATTCGCGGTAGTCTCCGCTTTCCTGGCGCTGTCCGATCGGCGCGCAGGTCACGATTCCGGCGCATGAGCTTACGGTCAGCACGGTCAGTTCATAGTCGAGCGGAGCCAACGCCTCGACGATCACGCGGGATACGTCTCCTTCATCGTGGGCGCGTCGGCCTTCCTGGGCCTCGACCCATGCGGCGTCGATCGCTTTGGCGGAGCGCACGATGGACTGTCCATGGCCGGACGAGCTCATGATCGGCTTGACCACGCACGGATATCCCACGGCTTCGGCTCCCGCGCGAAGCTCCTCGATGGATCCGGCGAAACGGTACGGGGTGGTGGGCAGGCCCAGTTCCTCATGGGCCAGAACGCGCAGTCGTTCGCGATCCATGCAAATGGACGCGATTTCGGCGCTCGGCACCACCTGAATGCCTCGCTCGGCGGCTTCCGCCAGTTCGTCGGTCGCGATCGCCTCGACCTCCGGAACGATGATGTCCGGCCGGATCTCGTCGAACAGCGCGCGCAATTGCTCGGCGTTCGCCATGTCGAGGGCGCGGCTCTCGTGCGCGACCTGTTGTGCCGGAGCGTTTTCGTACGAATCCGCAGCGCATACCCACGCGCCCAGCCGCATGAGTTCCAGCGTCACTTCCTTGCCCAGTTCGCCTGAGCCTAGGAACAGAACGCGGGTCGGATGCTTGCCAAGGGGAGTGCCCAATGCACGATTGTCTTCAGTCATGGTTCTTATTGTGCCATCTCGTTACGCCATCTTGTTGAGCCATCCTGTTGTGCCATCGGCATGGGATTTCTTCCGCACTCGAACGTTCGGACGCGTCGGACGCATTCGGACCGGACTCAGAGCAATTCGATGAGCTCGTCGACCTGCTCGTCCGTGGTGGCCCAGCTCGTGCAGATACGCATGACGGTATGCGTGTCGTCGGCCTTTTCCATGAAACCGAGACGCACATCGCGCTGCAGGCGTTCGGACGTCTCGTTGTCGAGCGTGATGAATATCTGGTTCGTCGGCGCTTCGAAGGTCAGCGTGTAGCCGCGTTCCGCCAACACCTCGCGGATACGGTCGGCCGCGTCGTTGGCGCGACGCGCGATGTCGAGGTACAGGTTGCCGGTGAACAGCGTGTCGAACTGCAGTCCGAGGAGCCATCCCTTGGCGAGCAGCGCCCCGTGCTGCTTGACGATCGTCACGAAGTTCTTCGGCATGTTGCCGTGCGTGAACACCACGGCCTCTCCGAACATGGCTCCCACCTTGGTTCCTCCGATGTAGAACACGTCCGCGATGCGCGCGATGTCCTCAAGCGTCGCGTCGTTGCCCGTGGCGGTCAGCGCATAGCCGAGACGCGCGCCGTCGATGAACAACGGCATGTCGTATTTCACGCACACCTCGTGTATGGCTTCGAGTTCGGCGAGCGTGTACAGGGTTCCGTATTCGGTCGCCTGGGAGATGTAGACGCTTCCCGGGAACACCATGTGGGTGTGGTTGGCGTCGGCGTAGAAGGTGGCGCAGTATTCGTCGAGTTCGGCCGCATCGATCTTTCCGTCATGGTGGGGGAGCGTGAGCACTTTGTGTCCGGTCGCTTCGATGGCTCCGGCCTCATGCACGTTCACATGGCCGGTGTCCGCGGCCACGACACCCGCGTACTGCGGGGTGATGGAATCGATGACGGTCTGGTTGGTCTGCGTGCCGCCGACCAGGAAGAAGATCTCGGCGTCGGGGCGTGCGCAGGCTTGACGGATCTTGCGCTTCGCTTCCTCGCACACATCGTCGTTGCCGTATCCGGGATATTGGTTCTGCGCGCTCTGCGCAAGCCTTGCGATGATCTCCGGTGTCGCAGCCGACGAATAGTCGTTTTCGAAAGACAGCATGGTCGCTCCTTTGCCTTATCGTGTCGGGAATCTCGGACGGTATGCGGTCCGAGAATAACAAAAAACCTCGGAAGGACATTCCGAGGTTTCGACGGGGTGGCTAACGCGGCTCGAACGCGCGACCTTCTGAACCACAATCAGATGCTCTACCAACTGAGCTATAGCCACCATGTTCTCACTTCCTGAGGAAGCGCAACAGATGAACACTATACACGAGATCTGGAATATGCACACTTCGGCGTGTTGCGCTGGTGGATGTGGTTCGCGGCTTGTGCGTATCGGTGCGGTGCCGCGTGTGTGGTGTACGTTGTCATAGGTTGTGTCGAGCAATCGAAGCGATATCGAGTAACTGATGTATCGAATGCGAAACATTCGCTGAATCGAGAGAGAAATGCAAAAGATCAAGGCTTTTGGTGACTGGCTCACCAAATGGTTCACCGCAATCGTGATCGTATGGGCGGTGTTCAACTATTTCGTCCCCCAGGCCAGCCTGTGGGGCAAGTCGTATACCGGTTATTTCCTGGGCATCGTGCTGTTCGGCATGGGTTTGACGCTGACGCTTGACGATTTCAAGCGCATCCTCACCCAGCCGTTGATGGTGGTCGTCGGCACCGTGGCCCACTTCGTGATCATGCCGCTCATCGCGGTGCTGCTGTGCTGGATTTTCCATCTTGACGGCGCTCTGGCGGTCGGCGTGATCCTGGTCGGCTGCTGTCCGTCCGGCACCTCGTCCAATGTGATGAGCTATCTGAGCCGTGGCGATGTGGCGTTGGACGTGTCCATTGGAATCCTTTCCACGTTGTGCGCCCCGTTCATGATTCCTCTGCTGATGCAGTGGCTTGCCTCCCAGTACGTGACGGTGCCGGTTGAATCGCTGTTCCTCAACGCGGTCAAGGTGGTGCTTTTCCCGATTGCCCTCGGTGTGATCTGCCATGCCGTGTTCAAGGAGAAGATCGAAAGGGTCACGGTGGCCCTGCCGATCGTCTCCCAGGTCGCCATTCTGCTCATCATCGGCGTGGTGGTCGCGGTCAACGGTCCGAAGCTGTTCGTACCGGCCTCCCTGTTGGCCATCCCGGTGGTCATGCTGCATAATCTGTGCGGCTACGCGCTGGGCTTCGGGTTCTCCAAGCTGATGTACAAGGTGTATCCGAAGGGTTTCCGCTACGCGCAGCAGAAGGCCATCACCTTCGAGGTGGGCATGCAGGATTCCGCCTTGGGCGCCACGCTGGCTCTGGCCTCGTTCGCGTCCAATCCGCTGGCTGCTGTGCCGTCCACTTTCTTCAGCGTATGGCACAACATCTCCGGCTCGGTGCTGTCCAACTGGTGGCGCGAGCATGACGACAGACACCAGATTCATCCGGATTCCGATAACGGCGAGAAGGGCTCGGCGCTCGAACGTGTCGAGCCTGTTGCGGCTGAAGCGGGCGAGTGACGTCTGATCGCCATACGATATACGGGCGAACATCCCCTGAATCGCGCAGAACGGTTCAGGGGATGTTCGCTTTTGATAGGTGAATCGGGTTGCGGTGTGCGTTTCTGTTATTTTTGTATGAATGTAAAGAAGCGTTGGAATTATTGGGATTTAAGGCGGTTTTATCAGTGTTTCGTGTGCGGTTTCGAGGTATACTGTTCATCGAAGGCCGGAGTTATGGATCGGACGAGTCTTCGCCAGGTCGTAACGAAGCGTCATTGGCATCAGGTCCGGGCGCAACGCCTTCGAGATAACTGAATATGGCGATAACTGAAGAATAACTGAAGAAGCGATTCGTGAGGGCGGCAAGGGCAGTACGGTGAATGCGCCGGGCCGCGAAAGTCGATAGTTTTGGAAGCGCGCAAGGTGGCGCGCGATAGCGGAAGAAACCTCCTTTCCGAGTGAAGTGGCTCGGTGGCCCGACTGGCCGCCGGGCCACTTCCTTGTTTGTTCCGATGTTCATGAGGAGGGAGCCCATACAGGTCATGGCGACCGTGGGCCTTTGACGATGTCGCGTTGCCTCAGCGCGAATCAATGTTCCATGAGAACACGAGTTTCTTGTCTGATTGATAGAATTACGGGGTTATCGTGTTGGTTGGGATTTCACTACGCGCGGTCAATCGCCGCGCGGCCGTCGATTCGAGGTTTCGCATGGGTAACGTCGAGCATGCAGTCACAAGCGTTTTCAACGAAGACGCCTTCGAGCAGGGCATCATTGAATACCTTTGCACGTACGGTTACGAGCATTTGTATGGCCCCGATGTGCCGCGTAGCTCCGATGCCTTCGATGACGCTTTCCTGCCTGACGCCATCGGTCCCGCACTCGAGCGAATCAATCCCGGGACCGACCGTCGCGCGGTGGATGGCGCCATCGTCAAACTCAGAGATATCGAGGGCGGCTCCCTCATTGCCAAGAACAAAATCTTCATGGACATGCTCCAAGGAGGCGTTGAGGTGCGTTGGTTCGACGGCAAGGAGGACCGCACCGACATCGTACGGCTGATTGATTTCAACAACCCCGAACGCAACACGTTCCATGTGGTGAACCAGTGGACCTACGTGGAGCGCGGCACCAATAAGCGCCCTGATGTCATAGTGTTCGTGAATGGCCTGCCGCTCGTGCTTTTCGAACTGAAGAGTCCCGCCCGCGCCGAAGCCGACGACGCCGACGCCTACCAGCAGATACAGAACTACAAGAAACAGATACCAAGCCTGTTCACCTACAACGCCTTCTGCGTGATCAGCGACATGCTGCACACCAAAGTGGGCACCATAACGGCCAACGAGTCACGTTTCGTGGAGTGGAAGAGCTCGGACGGAAGCTACGAGGCCACCCAGTTCGCCGACTGGAAGACACCACTTGATGGCATGTTCCCCAAGGCGCGTCTGGTGGATATCCTGAAGAACTTTGTTCTGTTCTCCGAAGACGCCAAGATTCTGGTCGGGTATCACCAGTACTTCGCGGTTAACAAAGCGCTCGACAGCGTACGCGAGGCCATCGGCGGAGACGGCAGAGGCGGCGTGTTCTGGCATACGCAAGGTTCCGGAAAGTCGCTTTCCATGGTGTTCCTGGCCCATCTGCTTGAAGAACGCCTGGATAGCCCTACCATCGTCGTGATCACCGACCGTAACGATCTGGACTCGCAACTCTTCGCGCAGTTCTCCAAATGCTCGGACTTCCTGCGGCAGGTGCCGGTGCAAGCCACGAGTCGCGCCGATCTTGCGTACCAGATATCGAGTCGCTGGGCCAACGGTATCATTTTCACCACCATGCAGAAGTTCGAGGAGGAGGAAAGCGCGCTTTCCGATCGTGAGAACGTTGTGGTGATGGTGGACGAGGCGCACCGCGGCCAGTATGGCTTTGAAGAGCGTTTCGACGCCAACGGCAAGAAGCACACCGGCACGGCGCTCCTGGTACGCCGCGCCATGCCCAACGCCACCTTCATCGGCTTCACAGGCACGCCGATATCGGCCGAGGACCGTTCGACCCGCGAGGTGTTCGGCGACTACATCGACATCTACGACATGACGCAGGCGGTTGAGGACGATGCCACACGCCCAGTGTTCTACGAGAGCCGCGTTGTGTCGTTGAAGCTTGACCAAGGCATCCTGTCCAAGGTGGATGCCGAGTACGAGCGTCTCACCGAGGAGACCAACGCCGAGACCATTGACGCGAGCAAGCGCGGGTTCGCGAACCTCGATGCGGTATTGGGAGCGCCCGAGGTGATCAACGCCTTGTGCGACGACATTGTGGAACACTACGAGCGCAACCGCGCGAACGAGCTGACCGGCAAGGCTATGATCGTGGCCTACTCACGCCCGACCGCCATGGCCATATACCAGCGCATCTGCGAGCTGCGCCCCGCCTGGAAGGACGAGGGCAAGCTCGGCGTGGTAATGACCATGGGCAACCAGGATCCGGAATGGTGGTTCGACGTGGTGGGCAACAAGGCCCACGTCAAGGAGATGGCCAAACGCTTCAAAGACGATGCCGATCCGCTGAAAATCGTCATTGTGGTGGACATGTGGCTCACAGGCTTCGACGTGCCAAGCTTGGCCACCATGTACGTATACAAGCCCATGCGCGGCTACAACCTGATGCAGGCCATAGCCCGCGTGAACCGCGTATACAGAGATAAAGAGGGCGGTCTGGTCGTGGACTACGTGGGAATCGCCAACTCCCTCAAGCGCGCCATGCGCGACTACACCAAGCGAGACCAGAAGAACTACGGCGACATGGACATCGGAGAGACGGCCTACCCCAAATTCCTGGAGAAACTGGCCGTGTGCCGCGACAAGATGTTCGGCTACGACTACTCCGAATTCATGACCACGGCATCCGCTGCCAAACGAAGTGAGATCATCACAGGCGGCGTGAACCATATCCTGGCTCCAGCCGACGAGGACGGCGCTCGCGAGTTCGTGGATCAGGCCGGCATCATGCTGAAGGCCTACGGACTCTCGAAGAGCCGCGCCACCGACGATCAGCGCGTAGAGGCGGGCTACTTCCAAGTGGTACGCGAGCTCATCGTACAGCTGACCGAGCAGGGTGGCGGTACGGGAGGCGGCCACAAGGGCAAACTTACACTGGCGCAGGTGAACGAGCATATCAACGCCCTTCTGGAGCAGAACATCGTGCATACCGATGGTGTGATCGACCTGTTCCGTGTGGAAGATGAGAGCATATCGGTCTTCGATCCGAAGTTCTTGGCGAGCCTTACGCGTATGAAGGAACGAAACCTGGCCTACGAGCTATTGAAAAAGCTCATAGACGATCAGATCAAGGGATATCGCAAGCGCAGTGTGTCCCAGTCCAAGAAGTACTCCGAGCTTATGCAGGGCATGGTGAACGGCTATCTGAACGGACAGCTCACGAACGCCGAGGTGTTCGAGGAAATGCTGAAGATGGCCCAAGACATGATGTCCGAGAACGAGAAGGCGAAGGGGCTGGGACTTACCGAGGAGGAATTCGCCTTCTATGAGGCGCTGACGCAACCTGAGGCGGTGGCCGATTTCTACAAAGGCAAGAATGACGAGCTGGTGGCCATCACCCAAGAGCTTACCGCCAAGATGCGCGAATTACGCACTGTGGACTGGCAGAAGAAGCAAAGCGCGAGAGCGGCCATGCGCGTGGCCATCAAACGGTTGCTGAAGCATCACAAGTATCCGCCCGAGGGTATGGAGTATGCTCTTTCCATCGTGATGGAACAGTGCGAACTGTGGGTGAACAACGAAGAGTAAGGACTGAACGCGAATGGCTAAGGCCAAGGACAAGAACACAGCGGATGTCGGCTTCGAAAAGCAGCTGTGGGATGCCGCCGACGTGTTGCGCGGCAATATGGATGCCGCCGACTACAAGAACGTGGTGCTGGGGCTTATCTTCCTGAAATACCTCTCCGACCGATTCGACGAACGCTACCAGGAGCTCGTAGAGGAGGGGTACGGTGACGAAGAGGACCGCGACTGCTACGTGGAGAAGAATGTCTTCTTCGTACCTGAGGAGGCACGCTGGTCGAGCATCGCCAAAGACGCCCACACATCCGAGATTGGTCAGAGCATCGACAACGCCATGCGCGCCCTCGAACGCGAGAACGAAGCCCTGAAGGACGTACTGCCCAAGAACTTCGCCCGTCCCGAGCTGGACAAGCGCCGTCTCGGAGAGGTGGTTGACCTATTCACCAACGTGCAGATGTCTGATGGCGAGAGCGAGAAGGACCTGCTGGGGCGCGCCTATGAGTACTGTCTGGCCCGGTTCGCTTCGATGGAAGGCAAGAACGCCGGTGAATTCTACACGCCTTCGTGCATCGTCCGCACGCTGGTGGAGATACTGCAGCCCTTCCATGGGCGCGTATATGACCCCTGCTGCGGCAGCGGTGGCATGTTCGTGCAGTCGGCGGCCTTCGTGCGCCACCACGGCGGCAACGTGGTGC
>CAVAQZ010000045.1:2641-13155 GCA_963590945.1 Dysosmobacter segnis | reverse complement strand
TCTTGACCAGAGCGGCCTGATCCCAGGTGTACTGAGCGTACATTCCCGAGGATGCCTTGCCCCAGGTTCCCCACACGTAGGCGTTGACGTCCTGATCGTCGCCGGTCGGGAAGTCATCATCGACGAGTTTGCCGTCGTTGAGCTTGCCCGCGGCCGGAGACCAGCTCGCCTCGGCGCTGACGGTGGTGTCGGACGCCTTGCCTTCGATCCAGCCTTCAAGCGGTTCCGGTTCCGGTTCAGGTTCAGGTTCCGGTTCAGGTTCAGGTTCCGGTTCGGGTTCCGGTTCGGGTTCCGGATCAGGGGTCACGGAACCGGACGGATCGGCAACAACATGCACGGTGATCTTCGCTTCCGAGCTGGAGGCCTCGGCGGAGCCCTTCACCTCGTAATCGCCGATCTTCGTCAGATCGATCGATTTGACGGACTCATCGTCCCAGACAACCTTGCGGTCATCGAGCATGCCGTTGGGGAAGCGTACCGGCACCATGGTCGGCAGGTCGATCGACTTGGAGTTCTGGTAGACGGCCTGTTCGATCGGTTGGGCCGAACCGGAGGTCTGCGCCCCCGCATCGGAACGCACGCCGATGACGGCCTTCGCTCCGGCAAGAGCACCGGCCACGACACCGGACACCATGAACTGCGAGTCGGATGCCAGCTGCTCGTCAGTCACCTTGTTCCAGGTGACGGTCAGATCACGACGGACGCCGTCTGTGTAAGCGGCGCTGACGGTGGTCGGCAGCGCAAGATCGGACGCCTTGGTGCCGGTCTTGACCATGCGGTTCACATCGCTCACGCTCACCGGATCGAGGGCGTATGCCTCGAATTCGCTGACACCCACGTAGGAGCCCTTCGGGAACACCACGCGAAGCTTGCTGGTCTCAACCGTTTCAGCGAACTTCACTTCGTTGCCCTGGTTCTCCACGACGGTGTAGGACTGTCCGCTAGCAAGCTTGACGTCCTTCCAGTTCCCTTCGGCATCGGTATACTGCAGCTTCCAGGATTTGACCATCGGCACGCCGCCATGATCGGTCCAGAAGTACAGTTTCGCCTTCTTGAGCGGCACCGATCCGGCCCACTCGAGTTGCAAAGTGGCGTCCTCGCCGGTGGAGTCACCCCAGTTGTTCCAGGTCTCGTTCGGCGTGTTGGTGTACACGACCTGACCGTCGACGACCTTCTTGGCGTTGTCCTTCGGCTGCCACACGTTGGTGTAGCTTGCGGTCGCGGAAGACTGCGGGGCCACGTTGACCGTTCCGTCGGACGGAATGCCGTGCACGGTGATCAGCCTCTCGCCGGTCTTCTCGCCGTCGGATGCGGAAAGCTTGAGCACGTAGTCGCCTTCCCTGTTGAAAGTGACGGTGGTGCTGGTGGACTGCTCGTCGACGAATTTCGCGACACCGTTCTCCGGGCCGGAAACCTGCTCCCACTTCGAGGAGATCTCGCCGTTCGGCAAGCCGTCGTCCTTTACGGAACCGACGATCTGCGCTCCGGAGGACGTGCTGCTCGACACGTATGCGTCGACTTCAGGAGCCGCGTTGGTCGGCTCTTCGGTCGGCTTGATGCCGGTGTTGTACGCCTGGATCTCCTTGATTCCCACGGCCATTCCCGACTGAGGGGTGAAGGTGGCGCGGATGGCCTGAGCGTTCACCGGATCGAATTGCACACGATTGTAGTTCGCGCCCGCATACGTGGGCGTACGAACCTGGTTCGGCAACACCTGCCATTCTCCGGCTTCGTTCTGGAATTCCAACGTATACACGGATGGCTCGCTGTAGCCGGAAATCGTCTGGCTGGAGGACGTCTGGTAGAAGTAGAGACGAACGTCGTCAATGGTCTGCGCGCCGTCCTTGAACCTGACGGTGATCGAATCCTTGGCGTTCTCCGTTCCCTTGGTGCCCCAGAACGATTCCATGACGTTCATTCCATCAACGGCGTTGGTTGCCGGATATCCCTTGGTTTCGTAGGTGGCTTCCACGTCCGCGCCCTGCGCCACGTTGGTTTGGCTCTGGGAAGCCTCGTCAACGTTCTGGCCGGACTGAGCGAAGATCTGGGTGACACGGCTGTAGGAACCGTAGGAGACTTCGTTGGCGTTCGGCATGGTGGCGGTGGTCACACCGCTGATATTGGCGCCGGAGTCGTCCTTCACCTCAACGGTTCCGTTGGCCGGATCATAGATGAGATGTGCGAGTTTGTCGGAGGTGAAGACCGCGCTTCCGTCAAGGTACAGGGTGTATCCCTGCGGAGCGTCGTACGTTCCGTCGTTGTTCCACACGATCGACATGTCCCTGCCGTGGTAGCTCAGATTGTTCACCGTGAAGTGGTTCCAATCCGGAATCTCGATCGGGTTCAGCTCAATCTTGTTGTCCTCACGCGGAACGACACCGGCGACATCCTCGATGACGGTCCAGTTGGTGGTGCCGAGCTGGGTATGGTGGATCCAGGAACGGTATGTGATTTTGCCGCCGTTCTTGGATGCGTCGCTGTTCTTCTCCGGAATGGTGCTTCCGGACGAATTGTTGTCCATGTTCCAGAACTCGTTCTGGTCGGGATAACGGTTGTCTCCGCCCTGGTAATGGGAGAAAGCGACCCAGTACAGCAGCTTCTTGTACGACTCGTTGGTGATGTATCCGTTGTCGGCCGCGTTGTAGTCGCGGATGCCGGCCGAATAAATCTGCAGCAACGGAGTAGCGTTGATGATCGAGAAGTTGTTGGAGCCCGGGAAGTTCAGCGCCTTCTTGTCGGCCTGGTTGGCCGTGAAGAACGGGAAGATCGGGAACTCGTCGGCGTCCGCGAACAGGCGCAGCGCGCTGTCGTAGTCGTCGCTTCCGGTCGGCATCAGCCCTTCGGAATACGGATAGTAGTTGTTGAGTTCCTTGTACTTGGCGAACGCCCCGTCGCTGATCCACTTGTGCAGCAGCAGCTTGCTGTCGGAGTCCCAGAGATTGTCGAGCACATCCTGCTTGATGTCGTCGGCGATCTTCTGCATCTCCTCGGACTTGACGGTATCTCCCGCAGCCGCATATGCCTTGGCCGCGGCGTTGGCGTTGGCCCACATGTTGGCCGAGCCGTCGGCACGGTCCATGCGCTGTCCGGAGCGTCCGGGTTCGGAGAAGGAGACCGCATCGGCATCGTTACCGGTCATCGACCACCAGGACCAGTCGATCAGGCTGTTCTCGTTATCGTTCTGGTTGTCGTTGTAATCCGACTCGCTCTTTGAGTTGAGCAGGCCCTTGACGTCCTGGGAACCGTAGTCGCCCAGCGCTTCGGCCAGCGAGGACGGTCCGCCGTGGACCATATAGGAATCCCAGCCGGCCTTGGTGATGTACTGCGTGTAGCTGTGGTTCCAGTTGGCCGGGTCGCCCGGATTGTCGTGGTAATAGTAGTATCCGGACTTGCCCTTCTTGGCGGTCTGGCCCGCGGAGACCCAAGTTCCGTACGAATATTCGGCATTGCGCAGCCACTTGGTGTCGTTGATGAACATGCCGGACGTCAGCACGATCTGGTTGTTGTATCCGAGAACGCCTTCGATGGACGTCGGATACTGGAAGGTGTTGCCCGGCATGTTGGCGTCGAGCATGTTGAAGCGGCTCAGCCACCAACGGTAGAAGACCGTCTTGTCGATGTTGTGTTCCGGAGTCTCCACGTATGGAATGTTCTCGTACCACCACTGGTTGTAGGTGGTCACGGAATCCTTGTAGGATGCGGCCGGATCGGTCAGGTCGCCGTCGAAGCGGGCTTCGTATTCGGTGGTGGAGTCAGGCAGCTCGTTGGCGATCAGGCCCAGCTGCAGTTTGGTGGTCTGGCCCTCCCCCGCCTTGACGTCCATGGCGGACACGAGCTTGCCGTCTTTGGCGGTGAAGCCGTTGCCGGAGAACCTCGGGTAGATGGTGGTCAGATCGTTCTTGACGTTCATCCTGCCGGTCAGTTCCGCGGCGCCGTCCTCACCGTCCTGCGCGAACGGCGAGGACGCGGTCATTACGATTTGAGCGTCCGAAGCGCTGGTCACGGTGAAGTTGGCGACCATCACGTTGTTGTAGGTGATGTACTTGACTTCCGTGACCTTGATGGATCCGTCATCGTTGGCGAAGACCGTGGTGAAGTAGCTGGGCGTCTGCTTGCGCTGGTCGCTCTGTTCCTTCAGCGAGACCTCGGCCCCGTTGACGCTCACGGTGACGGTGAAACCATCGTTGCCCGTCTCGTCCCAGTAGGCCGCGTTGCCGACGAAGCCCAGGGATCCGGGCTCATGGTCGTACATGTATGCGGCACGGCCACGGCTGAAGAGGTACTGATTGTGGTCGGATCCTTCGTACCAGTATTCTCCGGCGTCGTTGCTTCCGGTTCCGACCGGATCGGCGCCTTCCCTGGCAAGCATTTTGTCGATCCAGAAATCGTGCGACGTGTCGCTGCCCGCACCATTGGCAAGGTCCTCGTCGAAGACCTGCTTCAGATAACTGGTGGTGGGTACGTAAGAAACGCCGGACGACGGAATCGGATCCGTGGCGCCCTTGAAACTCGGATACCCCATATCAGAATTCGGATTGGACGCGTCGTTGGCATATGCCGAAGCGACGCCGCCGGTCAACAGTGTCGCCACTGCGGCCAGGGCGCCCATGGACGCCATCATCCTTTTCTTTCTTCTCGGTTGCATCTTTTCTCCTGTACAAGCCGTCATTGGCTTATTGTCGATGAAGCGCGGGCGCATCCGCGCTTCCTGACTTTTGAGGAAATGAGATTGACATTCGGCGGATTTGGATTGGAGCATCCGTCGGACGAAAACAAGTATACCTGATGCGAAATTTTTTCGCAATTTTTAACCATCATGGTTTTTTCGCTACAAATATCTGCGAAAATCAATGAAAATATTTTCTCTTACGATTCATATGTTGGATCATGCGATATCATCGCGCAACAATCATGCAATATCGCCGTGCAACAATCACGTGCGATGAACAAAACCGGTCATCCCTCTTTCAAGGGATGACCGGTCTCTCATTTCCGTCAGCGGATCGCCTCAGGCTCCAATCTTCGGCAATCCACCCAGTTTTTCATGAGGAACCTCACGAAAAACAAGATTTTGGCGCCGCTATCGGCGAATCCACACCATCATCTGACCCAGTTCGCGATTCGACCATGCGTAATATGGCACGAGTTTCAGACTCACCGCATCATGTCCGCAGCAGACATCCGCTTCCTTATACAACGGAGCGCCATCGGCGTCGGACTCCTCACGAATCGCAGGAACCGCAATCGCATCGACACCACCCAGCAGATCGCCCTCGTGGGTGACGACGGCATCCGCGCCGCTCACGCCATCCTTCAAACGGTACGTCCACAGGTCGCCGGCGTTGTCGGCCTGCTCGGCGCAGTACACCAACGGCCCCCGCATGACGGCGACTTTTCCGGCATCGTTGCGAACGTGGGAATTGGCACGAATCAGTTTGACCGACATATCCAAATCGAGCGTCAATCGCAAAACCTGGCCAGCCTGCACGTCGAAGTAGACGAATCCATCCCCAACGGCTTTTTCGCAAGACTCGCCATCGACGGCGAGCGCATACGAATCCATGGACCATGATGGAATGCGCACCCCGAATCGCACCGGCCGCACGCCTTCGGCAAGTTCCACTTCGAATGCGACGTGGCCGTTCCAGGGCATGTCGGAATGCTGCACGACGTGCAGCCCGGAGTCGAATACCGCTTCGTTGGCGATGAACTGGTGCGAAAGCACCGTGGAGCCATCATCCCGCTCCGTGTACAGGTAGCGGTCCACCGACGCTATGAGGCGTGCGATGTTCGCCGGGCAGCATGCGCAGCCGAACCAGTCGACCCTGTGGGAAAGCACGTGGTGGCGGTCGGGGTTGTCGAGTCCGTCCGGCGTGGATTCCAGCGCGTTCACGTAGTAGTACTGCTTGCCGTCGAGGCTGATGCCCGCGATGGCTCCGTTGAACAGTTCGCGTTCGAGCACGTCGGCGTATTCGCCCTTCGGCTCAAGCAGCAGCATCTGGCGCGAGAGCATGCTCATGCCTACGGATGCGCATGTCTCGCCGTACATGGTGTCGTTCGGCAGATCGTAGTCGTAGGTGAACGATTCACCCACATGGGTCGAGCCGACCGCGCCGGTCACGTACATGCGCTTGCCTACGATGCTGTTCCACAGTCGGTGGGTCGCGTCGAGGAGGCTCTGGTCCGCCGTAAGGCGGGCCACATGCGCCATTCCGGTGCACAGGTATGCGACTCGCACGGCATGGCCGTTGGCGTCCTTTTGGTCGCGGATCGGCTCCGCGGCCTGGAAGTATTCCGGCTTGTAGAAGCCGAGGTCGCGGAAGATGTAGTCGCCGTCGATGGCCGCCAACTGCTTCGAGTAGAAGTCCGGATCTTCGCCACGCACGTCGAGCAGGTACTGTGCCAGTTTGAGGTATCGGTCCTCGCCTGTGACGTCGTACAGCTTGGCGAGCGCCAGTTCGATTTCCGGGTGTCCGTCGGCGCCGTGTATCTTGCCGTCTTCCGGACCGAAGTTCGCGTCCAGGCAGTCGGCCATGCGGCAGGCCACGTCGAGCGCCTGCTGGTTGCCGGTCACGTCATGGTAGGCGACGGCCGCTTCGATGAAGTGACCCATCACGTACATTTCGTGGCTTTGCTGGATGAGGGTGAACCGCTCGCGATTCTCCCATTCTCCGGTTTTGATCTGATACGGGGTATCCAGATAACCGTCCGGCTGCTGGGCTCGCGCGATGAGATCGACCGTATGGTCGCACAGTTCGCGCAATTGGTCGTCCGGATGGTACGACAGCGCGTATGCGGCTTCTTCAAGCCACTTGTAGATGTCGGAGTCCTGGAAGACCATGCCGTGGAATTCGCCGGTTTCGTCTCCGGCTGCGATGCGCAGGTTTTCCACGGCGTGGCTTTTATTGTCGGAAAGCTGATTGCCGGCGGGGTCGTCAGGGACTTCCGTTTCGATTTCGTCGTTCATCACGCCCCACTGGTACGGTATGACGGATTCGACGATCTGTTCGCGACGCTTCTTCCAGAAAGGCGAAGTGATTGTTACGTTCATGATCAGCCCTTCACAGCTCCGGCCATGAAGCCCTTGACGTAGTACTTCTGCAGTGCAAGGAACAGGATGGCGCAAGGAATAAGCAGTACGACGACGCCGGCTTCGGTCGCGCCGTAGTCGATGACGCCCATGACCTGCTGACGCATGTTGACGAGCGCCAGCGGCAACGTGGCCTTGCTCGAGGAGGACAGGTACAGCGGGATCATGAAGTTGTTCCACGCTTCGAGGAACGCCAGTAGGCCGACGGTGACCATGGACGGCTTGACGACGGGCACGAGGATCTTCACCAGAGCCTGCAGGGAGTTGCATCCGTCGACCAGGGCGGCCTCCTCCATGTCTTTGGGGATGGCGTCGAACGCGTTGCGCATGATGAAGGTGGACATCGGCAGCTGGAACAGTGTGATGACCAGTCCGACGCCGAGCAGGGTGTCGTTCAGTCCGATGTTCTTATACCACACCATGAGCGGGATGAGCAGCGACGCATACGGCACCATGAGGATGGAAAGCGTCACCATGAAGCCGAGATTACGGCCCGGATAGTCGAATCGGGAGAAGGAGTAGCCGGCGAGGGTGCAGACCACCACCGAGAACACGACCGCCACGAGCGTGACGATGATCGAGTTGAGCAGGTAGTGCGGCAGGCCTTCCTGGTATCCGAACAGGGTCAGATAGTTGTTGACGCCCCAGCCGTCGGACTGCGCGGAACCCGGTTGCGGGCTGAACGAGCAGACCACGACCCACACGAGCGGGGAGATGAACACGAGGGCGAGCAACCCTTCGAGAACGCGAGCGATGATACGCTTCCACAATGGAGTAGTCATAATGCGCTTCACTTCCTTTTACTTGGTGTTGTCGCGCATACCGCGCATCTGGATGGAATTGATGACCACCAGGGCCGCAAGCACTATCAGAGACAGTGCGGCCGCCATGCCGAGGTCCTTCTTCGAATCGAAGGCGAAGTTGTAGATGAGCTGCACCACGGTCATGGTGGAGTTGTTCGGGCCGCCCTTGGTGAGGATGAAGAACTGGTCGAAGGCCAGAATGGAACCGGTGACGCAGTAGACCAGGCACATCACGATGGTCGGCTTCATCAGCGGCAGGGTGATGGAACGGAAGATTCGCCAGGTTCCGGCGCCGTCCATGCGGGCGGCCTCATACAGATCGCCGGAAATGGACTGCAGACCGATCATCATGAGCAGCATGTAGTAGCCGGAGAATCTCCATACGATGACGATGATGGTGGCCCACAGCGCGCTCTGGCCGGTGGCGAGCACGGAGCCGTTGGCGTCCATCAGGCCGAAGAAGCTCAGGATCTTGGTCACGGGTCCGACCTGCGGTGAGTACAGCGCGTAGAACAGCAGCGACGCGGAGGCCAGACCGGTTGCGGACGGCAGCAGGAAGCAGGTGCGCAGCAGGTTGTTCCACTTGGTGCTTTCCTGCACGATCAGGGCCAGGCCGAGGCCGAGCACGAGCAGGAAGACGGTTACGATCACCGTGTATTCGAGGGTGAACAGGATGGAGCCGCCGAACAGCTTGTTTTGGAATACCTTGACGAAGTTCTCCGGGAAGTTGATTCCCTGGTTGCCTCCCATGAGGGACCAGCGCGAGCATGCCATGATGACCAGCAGAACGATCGGCACGAAGAACAGGACGACGATCATCAGCCAGTCCGGCAGGGCGTACAACAGGCCGCGGCGGGTCGCTTCCGCCTTGGCCTTCGAACGGCGCGTCTTCACTGGCGCGGCGCTCTTGGAAACAGTTGACATTGTTTTCTCTCCTTGAAACTTCTGTGTTGGAAGACTTCTTTGAAATCCGCCATGAGAGCCGCCGGTCGGGCATTCTCTTTTGATACCGGCGGCTCTCATGGCAGACCACAAACGCGGTCTGCTTGTTCAGTTATCGATATTCAGTTGTTATGGAAAAGGAAGGAGGTGAGATGAAGAACCGTTACGCGATCACTGGCCCAGCACGTCGGAGATCGCCTGGTTGTCGGCCTTGAGGTCGCTGGTGCCCCAAACCGCGTTCTGGATCAGCAGCTGCCACGGGGAGCCGGCCGCGTTGAACGCCTCGTTGAACGCCGCGGACTTCGGGGTCTTGCCGTTGCCGTCGATGATCACGGAGTTGATGGTCTGGACACGGGGATCGGCGTCATCGTAAGCGGTCTTCAGGGTCTGGATGTTGGATGCGGTGTCGCCGTTGTCGGCGAAGACTTCCTTCTGGGCGTCATCGCTCATGAGCCATGCGAGGAAGTTCCATGCCTGTGCGACGTTCTTGCAGTCCTTGGAGATGCCCATGGCGTCGCCACCGAGGAAGGTGGAGGTCTTGCCTTCCTTGGTTCCCGGGATCGGGGTCACGCCGACTTCGAAGCCGCCGTCGGCCTCAGCCTCGAACAGAGCCGTGCTGGAGGTGTTCGGGTACGGCATCACGCCGATCTTGCCGTTGGCGAACGGTGCGGTCCAGGTTGCGCCGGTCTCTTCCTTGGAGCCTGCGCCGAGGCCGTTGGTGGTGTCGGCGAGCTCCTTATAGGCGTCGAGGACGGCCTTCATGGAATCATTGTTGAGGGTGGCTTCGGTGCCGTCTTCGTTCATGACGTTTTCGCCATCGGCCCACACGGACGGGAACAGGTCGAACACGAGGGCGCCACCGGACTGGCCCGCCAGGTAGGAGCCCGCGACGCCGTCCTCGTTGAGGGCCGCGACGGCCTTGGCCTGCTCGACGAACTCGGAGATGGTGCTCGGCCCCTTCTCCGGGTCGAGTCCGGCCTTCTTGTAGAGGTCCTTGTTCCAGACCATCACGGAAACGTCGGTGATGAACGGCAGGGTGTATTCCTTGCCGTCGATGGTGCCGGCTTCGATGTGGCCCTGCTGCAGGTCGGACTTGTTGTCGAGGCCGTCGATCTGCTTGGTGATGTCGGTGAAGATGCCTTCGGACGCCCAGTACGGAATACGGACGACGTCGCCCGCGAGGATATCCGGGAGGGAGTCGGTCTGGGAAGCGCCGCCGACCTTGCCTTCCATGTCGTCGTTCGGGATGATTTCCAGCTTCACCTGGTTCTTGTGGGACTTGTTGTAGGCTTCGACCGCGTTCTTGGCCTGGCGCTCCAGCGGGGAGCGGGTCCACAGGGTGATCTCGGTGCCGTCATCGGTTCCGGCCGCCGGAATATCAGCGGTGGATGCGCCGGAGCTGCCGCCGCTGGCGCCGCAGGCGGCCATCGGAATCAGCAGTGCGGTTGCGGCAAGACCCGCCACGACACGGGTGATCTTGTTAAAAGAGACCATTGATCTACTTCTTTCTCCTGTCGCTCTCAACATTGAGGCGATTGGCGGTATCTCCGCCAAAAACTACTTCCGCCAGCACTCTCCTTCATCGAGTCAAAAGTGCGAAAGCCCTTTCACTATACAACGTTTTTTTCTTTTTGCAAAATCGCTTTCCCAACAGCGGATACAACAGATAGAATACGAAC
>CAVAQZ010000045.1:0-2608 GCA_963590945.1 Dysosmobacter segnis | reverse complement strand
GAACAATCCCCGAGAAATCAACATTTTTCAACCTGTAGAACGATTGTCGAAATCACAAAAAACAAGAAAGAAACGAAAATGCGAAAAACATTTTCTTATTTTCGCATCATTTGATACACTGGGTATCGCAATACAATCACAAGAACATCGTCGGTCTTACGACAATGAAAATTGTCGCAGAACGGCATTCGATGCGACATACCGCGTGCGTACGCAGACGGCCATGAACCACCGGGAAGGGATGGATCATATGGACAAAGACATCCGTCTAACAAGTCGCTTGGAAGACGTGGCCTCACTGGCCAATGTGTCCCTCGCAACGGCCTCGAAAGCGCTCCACGGCAAACCCCGGGTCAGCGAGGAGACCCGGCAACGCGTGCTTGCCGCGGCGCAGCAGCTCAACTACTCCCCCAACAAGCTGGCTCAGTCGCTGGCCAAAGGTCGCAGCGGAACCATCGGCCTGATCACCTCGGATCTGCAAGGCCGCTTCTCCACGCCGATCCTCATCGGAGCCGAAAACGAGCTGCGCACCCAATCGGCCTCCGTGCTGCTGGCCAACGCGCGCGGGGACGACGCGCTCGAACGCATCCACGTGGAAAAACTGCTGTCCCTTAAAGTGGACGGCTTGCTCATCGTGCAGCGCGAGACCAACCCCCGCCCCTCGCTGGGCCAGGATTGGAACGTTCCTCTGGTATACGTATACGGGCCATCGACCGACACCAACGACTGCTCCGTGACCTGCGACAACGTCGAAGCGGGACGCATGGCCGTCAATCACCTCATCTCGTGCGGCAAACACAAGATCGCCATCATCGGCGGCGACGAAACCTACACCGCCGCCACGGACCGCACGAAGGGCGCGTTGGAGGCCTTGGCCGAAGTGAGCCTTGAACCGGCAGGCCCGATCAGATACGGCCGTTGGGATGAGAACTGGGGTCGCGCCGCGACACGACTGCTGCTCGACCAAGGCGTTGAATTCGACGCCGTGGTGTGCCAAAGCGACCAGCTCGCGCGAGGCTGCATCGACGCCCTGAAATCGGCGAGGCTGCGCATACCCGACGACGTGGCCGTCATCGGACACGATAATTGGGAGGTGCTTACCACCAGTTCGCGCCCGCCGCTCACCAGCATCGACAACGACACCGAACAGATCGGACGCCGCGCGGCACGATACCTGATGGACGCCATCAACGGCAATCCGCATCATGGCGTGGACTACCTGCCTTGCCGACTCATTCAGCGCGAATCCACCCTGCCGATTGACTGATCCGCCCGACGGAACGGATTGG
Source organism: Dysosmobacter segnis (assembly GCA_963590945.1). Lineage (GTDB taxonomy): Bacteria > Actinomycetota > Actinomycetes > Actinomycetales > Bifidobacteriaceae > Bifidobacterium. The sequence goes on along the minus strand of CAVAQZ010000045.1, from coordinate 1,319 downwards.
CCGGCCCGGTCGGCCGACTTATGGCCAGTCGAGCGGCCGACCGGTCTACCTGCCGATTCGCCGCTCCGAGCAAGCCCGACACCGATCATCCGGATCAGGACGCGTCCACCTGCACCGTCGCCAGCAGCGCCTTATGGTCGGTGCCGTCGATCGTCACGGACTTGACCTGCCCCGCCAGCATGCCGGAGTCCAACACAATATGGTCGATTCCGGCGAACGTCGGTATGTAATCGATGTTCGCCGGCCATGTGAGCACGAATCCACCGGCCGCCTGACGCGATGCGTCCACGAATCTCGTGCCGAGGAAATTGCGGAACGGCGTATGGTCGTACGTGGCATTGAAATCGCCCATGAAGATGAACCGGCAGCTCGTGTCATAGCGCAGCCGGCCAAGCTCGTCCAACGAACGCTTCCATTGCTGCCAGTAGCCATCCGTCGGAGACGTGGTGTGCACGGAAATGAACCGGACCGGCGTATTGCCGTCGTTGAAACCGACCGTGGCCCCGGGCATGAACGACGCGCTCGAATCCACATCGTCGTCGGACGGGTCGGCAAGCGGACTCGCCGACCATATGCCGTTGCCGTACACGCCATCCGAACTCGCCACCTGCGCGTAAGGCAGCACGTCGGCGATACCGGCATCGTTCAACTCGTCGATGAATTCATCCGTCGTTTCCTGCAACGCCAGCACTTCCACATGTTCACTGCGCACGAGATCAACGATCTGCTGCGCGTCTGCACGACCTTTGAACACATTGCAGGTCATGAGTTTCGCATAGCCGTCGGTGGTGTTGACGTTCACCCCGGAGACCGCCGCGATTGCGGCGCGCGGCAGTTTCGTTTCGTTGTAGAAGAACGGATACTGCCACCATATCTGCAAGGCGATGGTGACCAGGGCAAGCAGCAACGAGAATCTTCGCTTTCCGAAAATGGCATAGACCAGCGCGACCACCGCAAGCAGCGCGAACCATGGCACGATTGAAGCCACGACCGGCACGAACGGCCAGGCTTGAATCTCTTCCGGCAGGATATGCGTCATGGTGCCGAGAAACGCGACGGTTGACGTCACCACCGCCAGAAAACCACAGATCGCTTTGCGGATATGGTGCTTTTTCGCCTTGTTCTCCTTGTTCAGCACGCGAATCGGTTTGACCGCTTTGGAATTCGATTTTGTTTGGGCCATGCTTTCCTTGGGTTTCCTCAGCGCTTCCAGTCTTCCGACCCGAGATTGCGCCGCATGCCGTCAATGACGACGCTTGCCTTACCTACGAACATATGTAACACACCTTCCTTCAGCGTTGCATGACATCATGCCGTCA
>CAVAQZ010000044.1:0-13332 GCA_963590945.1 Dysosmobacter segnis | reverse complement strand
CGCAGCCTAGACCTGTATCCTATTTAACAGCGTCCAACAATCGGGGCGCAGTTCACACGGCCACGGGACCCCTTTTCGCATGCCCGCACGCGAACCGCCCACGCAAAGCGGCGGCACGGGGATAGCGCAGGCCCCCACCATCCCCGAACCGACGCAAACCATACCGCAAGCGTACGCACGGGAATACCAGGCGATCCCCACCATCCCCGAACCGACGCAAACCACACCAATCACGTCGGTATGGGAACACCGGACGGGCCACACCATCCCCATACTGACGGAAATCACAGTAGGTGCAATAAAGCAGCAAACGTACGAAAACGCAAAAAGAAGCCCCGCACCTACGCGGGGCTTCTCCAACGAGACAGTAAGAGAGGAAGAGAACGTCTCGTTTAATGGTTGACGGAGATTGACATCTCCGTCAAGTTTCATTCAACCACCCAACCGCGTCTCACGACACCGGCTGGTTGGCTACTCGTATCGCCTTAGTTCAGACGCAACTCGGTCGACGGAGCGAACAGGTGCATCTTGGACGGGTCGATCTTGATCTTGACGGTGTCGCCGACCTTCGGAAGGGCACGCGGATTCACACGAATCGTGGTGAGCTTGTTCTGGTCGGACATCATGGTGGATGCCTCAGCTGCGGAGTCATCGGTGATGATGTTGCCGTAGATGTAGCCGTCGGAGCCCAGATCCTCAACGTTCATGACCTTGAGGGAGAAGGCGTTCGGATCATCCGGGGCAGCCAGGGATGCGTCTTCCGGACGGAAGCCGACCACGATCTGGCCGTTGTCTTCAGCGGTCAGCTTCTTGACGGCCTCAGCCGGCAGGTCCACGGTGTCCTCGCCGATCTTCGCCTTGCCGTTGACCACCGGATGGGTGTTGATGTTCATCGACGGGGAGCCGATGAAGCCAGCGACGAAGACGTTGGCCGGGCGATCGTACAGCTCGGTCGGAGCGCCGACCTGCTGCAGGATGCCGAGCTTGATGACGGCGATACGATCACCCATGGTCAGAGCTTCGGTCTGATCGTGGGTCACGTACAGGGTGGTGACACCCAGCTGACGCTGCAGAGCGGCGATCTGGGTACGGGTCTGCACACGGAGCTTGGCGTCGAGGTTGGACAGCGGCTCATCCATGAGGAAGACCTTCGGCTCACGAACGATTGCACGGCCCATGGCCACGCGCTGACGCTGACCACCGGACAGAGCCTTCGGCTTACGATCCAGATACTCGGTCAGGTCGAGGATCTCAGCGGCCTTTTCGACGCGCTTGCGGATCTCTTCCTTCGGAGTGCCTGCGATCTTCAGAGCGAAGCCCATGTTGTCGGCGACGGTCATGTGCGGGTACAGAGCGTAGTTCTGGAACACCATTGCGATGTCGCGGTCCTTCGGCTGCATAGTGGTGACATCCTTGCCACCGATGAGGATGCGGCCCTTGTTGACCTCTTCCAGGCCAGCGAGCATGCGCAGGGTGGTGGACTTACCGCAGCCAGACGGGCCAACCAGCACCAGGAACTCGCCGTCCTTGATATCCATATTCAGATCATCCACCGACGGCTTATCGTTGCCCGGGTAGATACGAGTAACATGGTCGAATACGACTTCTGCCATGATTGTCATCCTTTCAGAGGCAGGTACGTGCCTCACGATCCGTTGTAAAGGGATTACTTTTCTGTGCCCAGTCACGCAGCTCACTACTTCGACAAAACTGCGCCACAAAGCATTAACTTATGTTTCTTTTGGTTTAGCGAAGATCTCTTCGTTGAGCCACGTTCCATAATACACACTTCACCCGATTAGGCAACGCGTGTCGCACACCCGGCACAGAGTCAAAAAGGAAATTATTCTCTAGATTGCGAATTACAGCGTATTTTTTATCATGCGGGCGCGAGACAATGAATGAGGAACCACGAAAGGGAAGGTTTTCAGGCATGCGCAACATACGAATCGGAGTGGTCGAAGATGACCCCGCCAGCTGCCAGCTCGTACTCGATTATCTGAATCGTTATCAAAACGAAAACAATGAGCAGTTCACGGTCTCGGTATTCGACGATGGCGCAAGGATCGTGGAGAAATACACCCCCTCCTACGACATCCTTCTTCTCGACATCGAGATGAAGGAGATGGACGGCATGGCCGCGGCACGGCGCATCCGCGAACGCGACGAGAAAGTGGTGATCGTGTTTATCACCGCGGCGCCGCAGTACGCCATCAGCGGCTACGAGGTGCGGGCCCTTTCCTACCTGCTCAAGCCTGTGCCATGGTTCGCGTTCTCGCAGGAGCTGAAGAAGTCGATTGACATGGTCCGCCGCAGCGAAAGCAATTCCATGCTTATCGAAACAAGCGGAGGCCAGATGCGGCTGGATCTTTCCGATATCCTCTATTTCGAATCGATCCGCCACACCATCGTGATCCACACGCTGGAAGGCAAACTGTCGATCAACGGCACGTTGAAAGACATGGAGACGAAGCTCACCGACTACAGTTTCTTCCGCTCGAACTCCTGCTATCTGGTCAATCTCAAGCATATTTCCGGCGTCGTGGACCAAGATTGCGTGATGTCGAACGGCGAGAAACTGCGTGTAAGCCGTCCCCGTAAGAAGGCGTTTCTTACCGCATTGACCAACTATATGGGAGGCGGAAAGTGATTTCCGTCCTCCTTGCCGCCGCACACGCGACCGAGGTGATTCCGCAAAGCGGGTTGACGACTTCGATCACCAGCACACTCCCGGATATTCCCCGCTCATATACGGCCATTTGCGAATGGCTGGCCTGCTTGGTGTATATCGCGTCGATATATCGCAGAGTACCGTTGAAACGCACGGTTTCCGTGAGCATCGGCAGCCTCATAGTGTTAGTCGCCGTGCAGTATTTCGATGGTTTGATGCCGCTCTGGTTTTGGATCATCGGCATGTTGCTGGCATTCGGCGAAATGTATATGACGATTCTGTTCGGCACCGGCGCCGGAAAACGCGAAAGCCTGTACGTCGCGGCACGCGCGTTCGTTTTGGCGGAATTGGTCGCTTCCCTGCATTGGCAGATGGTCACGTTCACGGGCATGCGCAATGGCTCCCTTCATTACGATTGGTGCGCGATTATTTCACTGATCGTCACATATGCGCTATGTTTCGCCTTCGCATGGTTTGTCGAGCATGATAATTTCAGCCAGACCATCCCGTCTTTGCCGACAACTTCCGCCGCAATGGTTACGGTTGCGATCACCCTTGTCACGTTCGCCATGAGCAACTTGAGTTTCGTTTCGACGAACACGCCTTTTTCCGGCACCGCCGGTCAGGAAATCTTCTACATCCGCACGTTGGTGGATTTCTGCGGATTCGTAATCCTGTACGCACAGCAGGAGCAGGCGCGACGCATGAAAGCGAATTCGGAACTCGCTTCCATCAACGCGCAGCTGGAGAGCCAGCATCATGAATATCTGCAGTCGAAAGAGAACATAGAATCGTTGGGGCGTCTTGCGCACGACCTGAAGCATCAGATCATGGCATTACGCGCACAAGTGGATCCGGAACATATGGAAGCCGGCTTCGAACAGCTGGAAAAATCGGTGCAACGTTACAGCGTGCAACAGCATACCGGCAATCCCGTGCTGGACGTCATTCTGACCACAAAGGAACGCACCTGCGCGGACCGCGGCATCACGTTCACAACCGTTGCGGACGGATCGCTGCTGAACAACATGTCGTCGATGGATATCGCATCGCTGTTCGGCAACGCGCTCGACAATGCAATCGAAGCGACGTCGAAACTGCCGAACGCCGACCAACGTCTCATCAAGCTCGCATTGTATGAACAAAACCAGTTCATCGTCATACGTGTGGAAAACTATTACGATTCCACGTTGAAGAAGGACGCCGAAGGCAATTTCCGCACCACGAAGCAAGACAAAACCCACCGGCATGGCTTTGGCGTGAAATCGATTCGCCATATCGCCCAACAGTACGGAGGCGAGGTGACGATCCGCACCGAAGACCACTGGTTCCGGTTGACCGCGCTGATTCCGCGGCAAACCGGTCTCATGGCCATGTGATCGCGCCGATTGTGATCACAGACGTCGCGACCGCAATCGCCGCAATCACAGCCATCTCATTCACGACCGCCGCAGCCCGACAAGGTTGATTTCGGCAAGCGGTTTGGCCAGCAACGATGCGGTCAGGGCGCTAACGGCGACGGCGAATCCGATGGGAACGAACAGGTTGATCGGGGCATCCGCAAGCTCCATCACCAGGCAGATGGCCATTAGCGGGGCCTGCTGCGAGGCCGCCAGCAACGCGCACGCGCCCAGCAGCGCATACATGCCGATCGAATTCGTGTGGAACATCTGCATCCACAGAACGCCAAGTATCGCACCACCGGAAGCACCCAGCGCAATGCCAGGCTGCAGTACGCCTCCGGAAGCACCGGCACGAATCGTCAGCAATGTGACGATCGCTTTGGCAGCAAAAGACAGCAGCAGAATCGGGATGACTGCCAGATCGGCATCGCTGGAGAAACTCAATTGCGCCGTGGCACGGCCATTGCCCATGACCTGCGGCACGAGAATCGCGACCATGCCGGTGATCAGACCCGCAAGCGGCAACATCCACAAAATCGCGTTGCCTGTCGGCTTGTTCTTTTCGGCCCACTGCGAGCCGCGGCGGAACAACGCGCCGGCCACACCCAGAATCAATCCCGCAATAAGCGCGAACACCATGTAGTCCGGCGTGAACAGCCCATCGGCTTGCCCCAGAACATAGAACGTATGCGTGCCCTTGACGAGCGACGCCACCCACGAGGCGAGCGCGGAGCAGGAGAATGCGAGCGCCACCGTTTCAAGAGTCACGTCGGTAAGCAGAATCTCCACCGCGAAGAACGTGCCGGCGAGCGGCGCGTTGTAGACGCCGGCCAAACCGGCGGCCGCGGTGATGGCGACCAGCATGCGCGTGTCTTTCGCGTCAAGGCGCACCACGCGGGCGAAACGCTGGCCGAACATGGCTCCGAGTTCACGTGGCGCGACCTCTCGACCGATCGACATGCCTGTGCCGACGATGAAAATTTGCAGCAGCACGTGCACGACGGTCTGCCAGATCGGCATCTCATCGCCATTCACGGCTTTTTTGACGGATGGCACCTTTGTGCTGCGTGTGCGCAGCAGCCACCAGATGACTGCGGCGATCGTGGCACCTGCAGTGACGGAAATCGCACGACGAGCGGCCGGCACGTTAAACGGGCCGGATTCATGCGTGTTCTCCACATAGCCAAGCGCAACATGTTCGATGCCGTACAGCATGAGCGTGAGGAGTCCTGCGCATACGCCGATTGCGGTTCCAACGACGATCACCGCCGCGATCAGCGCCGGAAGTCTGCCGATTAGAGGCTCCTGCGATTGTCCGGCTTTGTTGGATCGTTCCTGTGATTCCAAGATTGTTGAGGCTCCCGCAGTTGCTGAAGATTCCGTCATTTCCACCGATTCCGCAGTTTTCGAAGATCCCTCTGTTTTCGAGGATCCCTCTGTTTTCATGTTCAATTTCCGCATCTCCCGCCGTCACACCGCCGCTCCTCACTGGAGGTCTGCCGTACTTGCTTCCTTCGTTCGTTTCATTTCCGAGATCGCCGCACCGTCATCAATCGGAGCCACTTACGATCTTGCGATCAACCGACCGACTTGCCACCGGTTTCCATTCCGAACACGGCCACAACGATGGCGGTTATCGCGGCGGTGGCGCTGATCGCGATGAAGATCGACGCGGACCCCAAGGTGGTCAGCATCCAGCCGACAATCATCGGCATCAACACCGTCAACAATTTCGCGAACGCGTTCGCCACTCCCACGCAGCGGAAACGCACCTTGGTCGGGAACAGCTCCGGTGTGTACACGGCTATGACGGCGCAGAACGTGACATACAGAGACGTGGTCAGCGCGAATCCAACGACAATGGCCAAAGCCTGCTGAGTTTGCGCGGCATACAACAGACCTAATGCTGCAGTTGCCAGGAACGCGGGCACGATGACCTGTTTGCGGCCGAGCCGATCGACCAAGAACGCGCTTAACGCGCAACCCACCGGCGCTCCGAGCAGCATCAGCGTGCTGATCCACAATGTGCCGCTCAAGTCGATGCCTTTCTTGACAAGCAATGTCGGCACCCACGAAGTGAACGTGTATTGGCAAACGTTCGTGGCGCCAACCGCAATCAAGGCCACGAACAAACACAGCCAGACGGAGCGAAACCGGGCGTTCTCGGAAGACGATTCCACCGGTGCCTCGTCAACGCCGTTCGCTTCAAGCCTGCGTACGATCTCGTCGGCCTCATCGTAACGGCCATGCACCGCAAGCCATCGCGGAGATTCCGGAATATCACGGCGTAAGTACCATAGAATGCCCGCAAGCACTCCGATCGCCACGAACATCGGGCGCCATGTGAACCTTGGAATAATCCATGCGCACAACAGCATGGTCACCGGGGCGGCACTGTTGGCCAGCAACGAAATGAGGGCGCACAACCGCCCGCGGGTCCTCGCCGGGGCGAATTCGTTGACCATTGCGTATCCTGTGACGATTTCCGCGCCGAGACCGATGCCAGCGCCAAACCTGCATACGGTCAGAAACGTCATATTGGGTGAGAAGGCACCAATTAAGGTAAAGCCTCCAAATAACAGCAGGTTCAATTGGTATGCCACATGACGCCCTTTGAGGTCGCCGATGAAACCAGCCAAAAGCGAGCCGACGAGAAGGCCCGCGAAACCCGCTGACAAAAAATAGGCGTTCTGTTGCACCGTGGACCAGTTTGATGCCAACGAACTACTGGCCACAGTACTGGCCATATATACGTCGATGCCGTCGAGCAGCATGCCAACGGCCACCAACGCCACAATACGATGAAGCAGTTTCGTTTCCTTGGTGCGGTCCACACGTTTGACGATTGTCTCAACCGCATTATTCATCGCCGCTTCCGTCTCCTGCCTTTTCATGAATCCTCGTCAGTTCTTTCCTCTCCGTACGCAGATCCGCACAGCGATAACGTCTCCTACATTGCGCGAATCTCAGACTACGCCCACAGACAGATGAAGGAATAGAAAAACCCGCCCGGGGAAAAGGGAACCCGGGCGGGAAAAGGAAAGAAGAAAGAGATGAAGTCCGTCTCCGGCAGGATCTCACCGAAAGCGGGAAAAGCTGCACCTGCCGGAAACGTTTGGAGAAAAATCGCTTACTTGGCGGCCTCCTCGTTCTTTGCTTCCTTGTTCTTCGGCATGACCCAGAACTTGAGCAGCGGGTAGCTCACCACCACGGCGAGCACGGTGTTGACCACGGATGCGATGGTGCCCGCAATGCCGGCGTTCATGCCCCAGCCCTGGCACAGACCGGTCACATAGCCCGGCAGCACGAGGTTCACGACCACGATGATCACCGCGAGGATCACATACTTCCAAGCGGCGTCCTTGAAGCTGGAATCAGACTTGAACACCCACTTCATCTGCACGAAGAAGTTCACCACCTGCGCAAGCACTTCGGCGAGCAGGAAGGTCAGGAAGCCACCAAGGCCATTGCCCTGGGTGTCGTAGTTGAAAATCAGGAAGTGGAACGGCTGAGTCAGTCCCATGCCACTGATGAAGATTGCGGTACCAATCCAGGTCACCACGAAACGGGTGATGGTGGAAATGTTCGACAGCACGTTGAACAGAATGAACTCCCAAATATTCGGGTGATCATTGATCCACTTGCGGATCGGTCCGACTTCCTTGGTCGACTTGACGCTATCAGTCATTGCTCAGCTCCTTTGCAGTGCGCTTGTTTGCGGATTGATTACGGAAGAAGCCGGCGATGACGCCGCCCAGTCCGCGGAAGGTATGGCCGTTGGCGATTTTGACGATTGCGTCGACCATCGCGGAATCGACCATTCCTTGGGTCATCTTGCTCATGGCGCGCGGCGGCATGTTCAGGATGAACAAGGTGTTGAGGTCCGGAGAACCGGTTTTTTCGCGAATCTTCGCTTCACGGTTGGTCAGGGTCTTGGCCACGGTGCGTGCCACGAATCCCTTGGAATCAACCCAGGACATAATCGGGTCGTTCTCACCGAACGTCACCGGCTTGCCCGGAGCCAGCACTTCGTGGCCGAACAGCACTGCCATTTCAGCGTCGGTCACTTCCTTGACATGGCCTTTAAGATAGCCGCCAAGTGCGGGATCGGCCGGGGTCGCCTTCACATCGCCGACAACAGTGTGCTTGATGGAAAGCGGCAGATTCTCCGCATTGTCTCCAACGAGCAGCGTCCATTCGCCGGATTCGGTCTTCCATTCGTTGCTTGCCATGTCGAAATGACGGAACGTGTAACGGTCGAAATCGATGTGCACGGTCTTGCTTTCATGTGCGGCCAACTGTACTTTGGCAAAGCCCTTGAGCTCGCGATCGGGGCGCAACACGCCATTGCGTGGACCACGCACATACAGCTGTACGACGGTGGCGCCGGCAACGTCGGAATCGTTGGAGACAATCACATCCACGCCATCTTCGGTGGCTTTGATGGAGCTGTAGGTGAAGCTGGAATAGCTCAGACCATAGCCGAACGGGAAACGCACGGCCACATCGGCGGTCTCGTAATAGCGGTAGCCGACGAACGGGCCTTCACGGTAGATCGCATCACGCCCAATCGCCGGATACCATCCGGAGCTCGGGCAATCCTCATAACGCAACGGCCAGGTTTCGGCCAAGTGACCGGACGGATTGACTTCGCCGGTCAGCGTACGCACGGTCGCGGAGGCGCCGGCCTGTCCGGAAAGTCCCACATACAGCACCGCGTCAACGTCGTCGAACCACGGCAGTTCCACCGGGGAACCGGCAACGAGCACGATCACGATCGGCTTGCCCGCGCCCTTGAGCGCTTCGACCAGATTGTTCTGCACCTGCGGAATGGCCATCGTGGATCGATCGAGGCCCTCGGATTCGCTACGCTCATCAAGACCGACCACGGCCACCACGACATCGACGTTTTCCTTGCTGGCCAGCGCCACGGCGTCTTCCACCAGCACACGATCGGCCTTGCCCTGACGGTCATAGCCTTGCTCGTAGCCGATCAGTTCCAGACCTTCGGCGTTCTTGATCTCGTTGAGGATGTTCTCTTCCTTGGTCGCGTTGACCTTGGAGGAACCGGATCCCTGATAACGTGCGGTCGCGGCCATATCGCCGATCACGGCAACGCGCGTGCCACGCTTGAGCGGCAGGGTCGCGCCGTTGTTCTTGAGCAGCACGCTGGCGCCTTCCGCCACCTTACGGGCGATATTGTGGTGCTCCGCCGCGATTTCGTCGGTGAGCAGATCGTCACGGCCAACGCCGATGAGCCTGGTCTGCGCCGCGATTTTGGCGACTTCCGCCGCACGTGCGTTGAGATCCGCTTCGGCCAGGGTACCGGCCTTGACCGCGCCTTCCAGCTCCCTCACGGAAGTGAAGCCCGGAGACGGCATTTCCAGGGAACCACCGGCCTTGACGGCTGCGACTGCGGAATTGGAACCGCCCCAATCGGAGACGACCATGCCGTCGAAGCCCCATTCGTCACGCAGGATCTCTTGCAGCAGATGCTTGTTTTCGTGCGCATAGACGCCGTTGATCTCGTTGTAGGAGGTCATGATGGTCATCGGATGCGATTCACGCACCACGATTTCGAAACCGGTGAGATACAGCTCGCGCATGGTGCGCTCGTCGACGACGGAGTTGCTGGCCTGGCGACGGAGTTCCTGGCTGTTCACCGCGAAATGCTTCGGACAGGCGGAAATACCGTTGCTCTGAATACCCCGGATCAGGCCTGCCGCCATACGGCCGGCAACAATGGGATCTTCGGAATAGTATTCGAAGTTACGTCCGCACAGCGGATTGCGCTTGATGTTCAGACCCGGGCCGAGCAACACGTTCACGTCGAGGTCGTGGGCTTCCTTGCCGAGAGCCTCGCCCATTTCTTCCGCAAGCTCCGGATCCCAGGAATTCGCCACGGTTCCCGCTGTCGGGAAGCAGGTGGCCGGCTTGGACGCTCCGATACCAAGATGGTCTCCCTCACCGAGCTGACGGCGCACACCGTGGGGGCCGTCGCTCATCACGAAACTGGGAATACCGACGTTGTCGTTGCCTCGCGAATCCCATTCAGATCCGCCGGAGAGCATCGCAGCTTTCTCAACAACCGAAAGTTCTTCGAGTTCCATTGATTCTCCCTTGCACTAACTTGTGAATCCCCATGCATCACCGCATGCAAGGATTCGCCGCTAGTCTGATTGAACCAGCCTTCCAATCGTCATCGGGCGCCTATTACACAACCTGTCGGATTGGGCGCACAATTGGATATCTCCCGACTTATCGCATACGATGAACGGCGCTGAACATCAAAAAAGATGGCGTCCGCGCAGCTTGTGCGAGGACGCCATCCAGGGCAGTTTCCGGTTATGGAATTTCCGGTTATGGAATTGAGATTATTGCGATTAATCTCGCGAGATCAGCTATTCGGCTTTCACCTCCTTGCGGCGTTCTGCGAATCGCCTGATGGCGATTACTTCAAGCACGACCAGTAGCACGCCTAGCGCCACATCGGCCACAATCAGAGCCACCTGCCAGACCGGCATCGGATCGTCCGGTTCGCCGTCCGCATAACGCCAGCTGTTGACCGCCGTGTAGAGGATGTTACGCGCGGCCACACGCATGGCCTTGACGGACGTGGCGCTCTGGTCGGTAATGTGATTGGTGGTCTCGGTGGTGGCCAGCATCGCATCGGTGCCACCGCGGATCGCCTGGTCGGCGGTCTGATAGGCGTAATTGGCGCCGGAGAAGTAATCCGTCTCCACAAAGCCCTTGAAATCCCACTCACCACGCAGCACGGTTTGGTTGAGCCCGGTATGGGCGCTGGAATACGTGTTGCCGATGTAGTTGAACGATCCCATCACGGCCTGGGCGTCACCGTCGGCCTTGATCACGGTCTCGAACGGCTTCAGATACAGTTCGCGGATCGACTGTTCGTTGGCCCAGGTGCACAGCTGACCATTACGCTGGGTTTCCTGCTCGTTCAGCGCGAAATGCTTGATGAATGAATACACACCGCGGTCGGCGGCTCCAAGCACCTGCTCGCTGGAGAGGTTGCCGGTCAACACCGGATCTTCAGAGAAATACTCGAAATTACGGCCGGACGGATTGGTCTCGCCGGACAGCACCTCACCCAGCGCATCGAATCCCGCCTGTCCCGGATGAGGAGCCCACAGCACGGATTTGATCTGCGGATAATCCTCCACGAAGTTCAGCTCGAAGGCGTTGGCGCCGTTGTATACCAGTACGACGTTTTCGAAATTCTTCGTGACCATATCGATCATGTTCTTCTCGGATTGGCTGAGTTCCAGATAATGCGTACCATCCGGGAAGTCCTCGTAATCCGTGGAATTGTTGTTGTAGATCACGTCATCGGCCTTCATGTCGGTAGGAAGATCAAGACCTTCGCCGCCCACACGGCCGATAACCACCATTGCGGTGTCGGAGAAGTTCTTCGCGTTGTCGATGAGCTCATCGGTATACGTGTCGGCTGCCGGTTCGGGAAGCGTCCAGTCGGCTGATGTTACGGAGATGACGCCACGGGTGGTGGAATAGTCGGTATAGAACTTGGTCAGTTCCTCATTGGTGGTAAAACCCGCGTTATGCAGGCCGTCAAGCAGCGACGTGGTGTCGTAGGCGTCCGACAACGCGCCGGAACCCGTACCTCCGTAGATCGGATTGGTGGATGCCCAGCCGAACACGTTGATGTTGCCTGTATTGCTCAGCGGCAACATATCATCGTTGTTCTGCAGCAGGGTGATGCCCTCCCGTTCGATGTTCACCGCGAGTTCGTTGGTTTTGTCGATGGTTTCCTGCGTCAGCTCGTGCTTGGCTGCGGTGGCCATGGTCAGCATGCTGTTGAGCGGGCCGGTCAACGCCAGGGAGATCGACGTAATTGCCGCGATCGCCACAACGATCCAGCCGGTCGAATGCACGAGTTTGCGTACGTCTTGGTTTGCCACGGTTTTCTTATTGACCGCGATGGTCATGATGATGCCGAGCACCAGCGCTACGGCAATGACGATCAGTTGCGGCGCAATGGATTGAACGACCGCAACGACGTCATCCATGTTGATTTCCAACATGACGTTTCCTTCCTTGGTTCCTCAGTTCTCTTGTCTTCCGCATCCATGCGGAAGACTCGACGACTTCATTGTCGGGAAAACGTGAGCCCCTAACTAATGCGGGAACCGCATAAATCTTCATGCGAAAATCGAATATATTCAATAAAAAATATTATAAATTCAATGTTTTCAAGCATTATCGAACATCTCTGCCGTCCATCTCTCCTAAGCAGTAACAAAAAAGCCCGGATAACCTGTTGTCATCCGGGCATAATCCGCAACGTGTTTTCTCAGATTTCGTTCATGCGGTTGTCTCATTCCACACGCACCAGATCGCGTATGAGATCAGCGGGCACACGGCGGCGGAAATGATCACGTCAGTCGGGTAATGCAGTCCGAGCAGCAGACGGGAGCAGGCAACCACGAGAACCAGCGCCACGGCGCCTAATACGATTCTGCGTAAATATACTTGTCTTCTATCCGTTTCGTGTTCTGGAAAGCGTTTACGCACCCAATTACGGGCCGTGAGAATCATCATGACGGATACGATCACCGCTGCGGCGGTATGTCCGCTTGGAAAGCTGGGATCTCCCGGCAGCAGACCGCTGCCTTCCGATGTGATCGGGCGTGGACGTTCAACCAGCCATTTCACGCCGGTCACGTATACGATCGGCGCTGCGGAAACGACCACGTCTCTCATCACGATTTTTCGGTTTCCCGTGATTCGTATGTCAAGCATCGTGAGAAGACCCATCAATGCGATGCAACCGACCGTGGAAAACAGATACGCGCATATCGCGGAAAAGTCACGCAGACACTCGGGTCCTGTGGCCAGGGCCCGCAGGATGGTCGTTTCCCCTGCCGTCACCGTGGCCGAGTCGCGCAGAGCGACTCCGACGAACGGGATGAGGCAACAGACCAGGACCGTTGCGGCTACCACGTATAGGGTATGTGATCTCGTATGCATGGTTATGGATAATAGCCGTACCGATATCCCACATCCGGAATGCCGTGACGCACGTGACGAACCTGTAGCCATATATCCGAAGTGTTATAAGCGTTATATCAGGAGCGTTTGGAAGACGCCTACGGCATCGATGCCGAGCAAACCATATGGGTAAAAAAATGGCGGGGTTCCCGCAAGGGAACCCCGCCAAACAAGATTGAATGCGGCGGCGTGCTACTCTCCCACACCCTTCCGAGTGCAGTACCATCG
>CAVAQZ010000043.1:0-13427 GCA_963590945.1 Dysosmobacter segnis | reverse complement strand
AAAGAAGAATAGTCCAAAAACTCTCATTACAATAATGACGGCATAAGCATTACTCGTAAATAGCCGTGCAATCCAATAACCTATAGCATAAGGCAAATAGACAAGAGGCGAGTTAACGGCAGCATTAGAAAACGCTTCCACATGGTTCCCCTGGCCAAGCCTCAAATCACTAACCACGCCAGGCGTCTTCCATGTGGGGAAGCTATATCTGGCTTGCCCTCCCTCGGAGCCTTTCCCCGTATGGAATTTAACCATATTGCCCCAAGCCGTATCCGTCAAAGCGTTATCAACTACACCGCCATAAAGTACAGCGTCTTTTTTCTCTGTATCCAGAGAAGATGTATATCCAAGGTGATCCGTGATTTTATCTGCGACGATATTTCCGTGAGCAATACTTGCCGTACGAGCAATATGATTCGGTTCATCGGCACCAGCACCAGCAGGTATCAGAAATGCGAAGAATAAACCAACGACAAGAGAAAGCAGCAGAAAACACCACTCAGGTTTAAATAATCTGGATTCATGACTTTTATTTAAAAAACCCACAACAAAACATCCCCAAGAGATATCCGGACAATCCGCGACTCTATGATCACGCCAATGTCCAACTTCTTAAGCATCAAGCACAATGAGCCGCCAGCAAAAGAACCTAAGCAAATTCAGGTGTCAGTTAGTTTGCAAACACCGAACCGTTCTGGAAATCCTGACGCCAGTTTTCACTGAGCTTTTCCTCATCCGATATTGGACCACCAAGTTTATCAAACCCCCCTTGAGAATAGTATTCTTCACGAAGGTTATACATGACCACATACTTCTCGGACGAACCGTTACGAGTCCACACATCGCCATTCTCACAACGCTGACGCCAATAGCCGTCGCCCATGTTCTCCTCGTTCGCGACGGGACCGCCGAGCCACGAGAAACCGTCATGCTGATTCCACGAATCACGGAGGTTGTACTTGATCACATACCTGTACGACGTGCCATCCTTGCTCCACACATCGCCGTGCTGGAAACGCTGACGCCACCACCCACGGCCCATCTTCTCCTCGTTCGCGACGGGACCGCCCAAAGCCGCATAGCCACCATTCTCATCAAAAGAATCACGAAGGTTATATAAGACAATATATTTGGTATCAGAGCCTTGGACCCAAACATACCCATGTTGGAAACTCTGGTATATCCAATCATTCGAAAGTGTTTTTTCATCTTCAACCGGATATCCTAAAACACCGTGTTCATAATTACGACGGGCCCATTCTTTACGCACTTCTCCCGTTGTGTAATGTGCTCCGGTCGAAGGAGTCCAAGAAATTGCGCCATTTTCAAAATTCTGATAGCAATTAACACGCCCTGCGGTCCAGTCACAAACTTCGTTCGCGATAGGTTTGCCTATTACGCTTTTTTCTGCGCCAATAGCCTGCCACTCCTTCCCCATGTCTCCTTTCACTTCGTATGTAACCGCGCCGCTATCGGATCCACCACTCACATAGTCCTTATTGCCGAAGGCGTTCATGTCCACGTTGCCGTCGATGCCGTTGATCTGGCCGGAACTGGTGTACTGCCATCCACGGCTGTTGGTCGGGAACGAATTGAATCCCATGACGGCACCATACTGGGCCACCCACGTGGTCTTGGAGTAGATATTCGAATGATTCAGCGGCCCCTGCAAATAGCTGGTGTACGAGTAGACGCCCAGGTTCTTGTATCCGCTGGACTGCAGCACGCCATACCACGTGTTGACAATATCGTTATACACATTCGGATCGGTGGGAGGCGTATGGCCGGTCCAAGTCCACTTTTCCAAATCATAGTAGATCGGGTATGAAAGATCGCTCGGGCTTACGCCAAGCTGCTTCAACTTGGCGACAACATCCTCGCCTTCTTCGCGAGCGCCGGCGGAATCATATGAATACGAGTACCAGTAGATGCCGAAGGGAATGCCGAGTCTTTTGCATTCGGAGATGTTGCGTTGCGCTTTACCGTCGACGCTGTTGCCGGAGCCGAAGCCCAGGCGGATGATCGCGCCTTCCACGCCGTCGGCTTTCGCTTTGGACCAGTCGATGTCTCCCTGCCATACGGAAACGTCGATCACGCCTTTGGCTTGCTGTACGAACAGATTGTTCTGATAGTCGAAGAACGCTTTCGTGTTGTTGTAGGTGCCCCAGTGCGCGCCGTAGTCGTTGCCGTCGAATTTGGCGAGGTTTACCGTGCCGGTTGTGGTTGCGGCGGATTCGGAGGCTTGCTCGTCATCGGTGTTCTGCGTGCTATCGGACTGTTCTAAGGCTTCCTTCACTTCCGTGACGTCCACGGGTATGAACGATTCTCCGTCCGTTTTGGCCAGTGGATCCGGTTGTTGGGTTTGTGTGCCGATCAGGTTTTCGTCGGTTACGGTTTCGCCGGTTTCGATGTTTTTGACTTCACCCGTGCTGGTTACGGCCAGGTTTTCCGAAATGACCGTGGCGTCGTCGGGAATTTCCTCGTTTACCGTGTCCGGCAGTTTTGCGTCCGGATTGTTCGGCATGCTTTCCTGGTTGTCGTCCGTGACCTGTTCGTCAACCGTGGTGGTGGAGGAGTTCTGCGTTGTGGAATCGTTGATTACGGTATCCTGCAGCGCATATGCCGGCACTCCCGCGCATGCTATGGCGCAGGCGGCCAAGGTGACGGCAAATCTTTTCAGCAAACCCATGGTAAAAATCCTTCTTCGCGTCAGTTTCCTCATCAATTTAATCAGGAAACCATGCTTCGTGGAAAGCGTTGCCGGTAGTCAACACCGTTATCTCGCAAATGAAATCGCGGAACGGGGCGATGGTCGACACTGGGGAAATGTAAGACGCAGGTGGAGAAGGTAATATACGCCTTGTATGTTTTCGGTGTACACCGATGAACACCGGAATATAGGGCGCAACTGTTGGAGGGTCAATGGCACGTCACGGAAGGAAACCGAACGGCGAATCGGCTTCACCACGCACATTCTCCAGCAATCGGAATGATTTTGGGGCCCGGAACGTTTTCTCCGCAGATTCTTCTGATCCGTTCGACGCCGCCATCATTCAAGGTGCCCGAGACGGTGAAAACCGGGTCAATACGCGGGTGAAGGTGATTACGCGCCGTATTGCCGCCATAGTGTTGGCGATTCTGGTGGTGTGTGGAATCACATTCGGACTCATGGGGTTCCGTGGCTCTCAGAAGGTGCGCGAGCTGACGGCCCTGAACGATTGCCGAGAGGCCGTGACCACCATGAACAGCTCGTATTCGAAAGCATTCCAAGACAAAGCCAAAATAGCCGAGATCTTCAGCACTTTCGACACGGCCTACGATCTTGACAGGCTTTCCGAACTGTATCAGGAGGAAGTGGCCGCTCCCGAAACATTGAGTTGCACCACCGACGTGGATGCCACCATGAGCAAAGCCAATGAGGCCGCGGCCGCATACGATGAGCAGGCCGCAAGATTCGAAGAGGCTCTGCAGCCGATCAGCACGGACGATGGCAACGGCGAGAACACTGAAGACGGTTATGCGGACGAATCGAGCGACGGCACCACGGATGGCACCGGGGAAACGGTCGACCAGTAGTCGCCATTGCCACTGCCGTTTCATCCGTAACCGGGCGGAATATCTCAGTAACGCGGATGGTGGCCGAGCCATCCGGCGAGGCTTCAGTCCGCGTAATGCGGGGCACTGGATGCGACTCTCGGCGTTATGCCACCGGAAGACTGGCTTTTGTCCGCAGCGGGCGGCGTCGCAACTGCAGAACGTACGGACGAGCCGGCCGTAACCTGCTGGACGGCACCCGTCACGGGACGTGCCGGAGGAATGAAACTCGGCGGCAGCACCTGGGTGGTGGCGGTATCTTCAAAAGCGGAAGTCTCGTCCCGATGCGGATCCGAAGCCTTCGAAGGGTCCGCACGTCGACGTGCCAGAGCGGCCATGGAATCCCGAGTGTCCAACTCCTGACGGCACTGTTCGGCCAATCGATTTCCGTCAGCCATCATCATGCCTCCCTTTTCACACCCGTTCATCCTTTCTGAGGTTAACGCAACATGGCGGTCCGGCATGGTTGAAATCGGCGATATACGCAACTTCCCCACCGTTTCGAAACCATTATGTACAAAATATTCATTGAACGAACATATTTACGCCAACCACGCACGCCATTCGCAACTTTCTTCACGGACGCCCACATCCGCTCCCCCAAGTCTTCCCCGTACCGATCCTGCCATCCCCATACCGCTATACAATGAGCTCACCACACGCTCCGGGAGGGACTTCTATGACAACGCTAGGCCTTATTCTTTGCACCCTTGGCGTCATACTCTGCATCGTCACCGTTGTTCTGGCCAGGAAATATCCGAATCATATTTCGAACGGATTCGTTCTGGAAGCGGCGATGATTCTTTTCCTCAGCGGATTCATCTACCTGATAGCCAACAAGCCGATCGACACTGAAAAGTTCACATGGCGGCTCGTAGCAGGATACGCATTCGCATACACGCTACCGGTCATCTACCTCATACTGGGCGTGGCGTTATTGGCAAACGGGGTTATCAACGTACGGAATGAAGGCGTATCGCTCACCCACCTGCTCCCCTTCGCATGGGGCGTTATGTTGCTGTTCTCCGGATACTGGTTCATTTGGGGACCGGGAAATGGCATGTCGGGTTCGGAGCTCTACGTCGACATCATGACATTCATAGGACTGATGGTGGGGTACGTTCCCATCGCGCTCATTGGCGTATGGTTCTCGAACGACGTCTGCTACAAAACGAAGAAAGCGCCGGAAACCGAATACATTATCGTGCTCGGATGCAGCATATTCGACGACGGAACCGTCACTCCCCTTTTGCGCGGACGCCTGGACGCGGCGATCAAAGCCTGGAAAGAAGGTGATCGTCAGGCGAAAATCATTACCTCCGGAGGGCAAGGTGCCGATGAAGCGATTTCCGAAAGCCGTGCGATGGCCAACTATCTGCTTTCTCAGGGCGTGCCGGAAAGCAGCATCCTTCTGGAAGACAAATCCACCTCCACCGAAGAGAATCTGCTGTTCTCTCGAGCGATCATGGAAGCCCGTGGAGGCGCTTCACGCTGCACAATCGCCACGAGCTCCTACCATTGCCTGCGCGCCGCGATGTTCGCCAAACGACTTGGCATCAACGCAGTCTGCGTAGGCGGACGCACCGCGGCCTTCTACTATCCGGCTGCGTTCTTCCGCGAATATATCGCATTGATCATGCGTAATATTCCCGCTGTCGCGGCGTTCTTCGTGCTGGTGACCATCAGATTTACGCTGGTTAAGATGGGTATCGTTTCGGATGTGTCGTTCTTTTAACTTTGACGAGTGGTCCCAGGATTTGAGTTCGAAAGATGGATTTAAAGGACTGACCCAAGTTTGGTGGCGGCCCGGCTTTAACACCCCCGAAAACCGGAAGCCGTCTTCGCGCGCGTGTTAAATGGCACGTGTGAGAAAACTGATTGAACAGCTTATGAAATTCGGCCTCGTGGGCGTGATCGCCTTCATCATCGACTGGGGCATCCTGAACATTCTCGTCGGCGTATTCCACATGCACAACGTGCTCGCCGCCACCATCTCCTTCATCATCTCCCTGATCTTCAACTATCTCGCAAGCATGAAACTGGTGTTCAAACACCGTGACGACATGGCTCGATGGATGGAGATTCTGATTTTCGTGGTCGGAGCCGTGATCGGCCTGTTCATGAACGACGCCATCATCTGGATCTCCACGTATGGCATGAACCATGACGCATACATCACCCAGCACACCGAATACATGATTCGAACCAATGTGGGCAAGCTCGTGGCCACCGCCGTGGTCATGGTGTGGAACTTCCTGACCCGCAAGTGGCTGTTGGACGACACCCACACCAATGCCATGAACCGATTGAAGAAAACCGAAAATCGTTTGACCCCCGAAGAGCTGGAGGAAAAATGGCTCAACAGCTTCTCGCACAAGCTGGGAATCTGGTCCCTCGAACACACGCCCGACGGCTGGCCTAAGTAGCCGTCGGCAGCCGATGCCGGCGATCCGGCACGAACAGCTCGGTAAACGACCCGGCGCGCAAATTCGACGTGGTTGCCCGATTGACGGTTGGACGCCGATACGGGCAACCAGGCCAAAAACGCCAGGACTGACTCAAGATACGAGGAAGGGCCGCATCCGAACCATACGGACGCGGCCCTTCCTCGTATCTTCTTACTTTGTTTTATTATCCCTTGCGAAACCGTGCAATCTCAGGTCTCGCGAATCCCCACGAATCGCAAGATCACACGCTTACGGAAGTAAGCATCGGCTGCTCGGTGGAATCCTTGATCTGCTTGAAACCAATCAGCGCGATCACCAACGAAGTCAACGCGAGCGCGGTGACCACGAGGAAACCTCCGTGCGAGCCCATGCGGTCGATGAACTGGCCGGCAATGGCCGAGCCGACGGAACCGCCGATCGAGTTCATGGCACCCATCCAGGCCACGCCTTCGGTGAAACGTGTGGGCGGTACCAGATGCAGCATCAGCTGGTTGCCGTTCACCCAAGTCGGTGCCTGGCAGATGCCGATCAGCAGGTAGATGATCATGATGACCCACAGATGCTTGGCGAACATGAACGAGCCGATACCCAGATTGACCACCGTCAGGCAGAAGTAGAAGCGCTTCCACAGTGGGATGGTCCAGTTTTTCGCGCCGTATACGAGTGCTCCGATCAGCGAGCTGAATGAGAAGCAGGCGAACACGAAGCCCGTGTACTGTTTCATATTCGCTTCCGTGGCGAACGCGACGATTGAAATGCCTGCGGCCGATTGGAACGCGCCCAAACCGAACCAGGTGGCGCATACCGCGATCAGGCCCGGACCCCAGATCGACTCCTTACGGCCGGATTGCACGTCGGCCGCGGCCTTCTCCATGGCGGCCTGCACTTCCGCTTCGGTCTTGCCTTCGGAACGGGCACGGTCACGCGCGTATTCCACGGCAGCTTCAGCCTGCAGTGCTTTGGAGCGTGCGGCCTCGTGATCGCGGTATTCCTTGCGGGTCATGCCGGCCTCGCGTGCCAGCTGCGTCTGCGATTTCGGTTCGGTGGTCAGTTCCGTGAGGAACATCAGCGCGCCGATCAGTACGCACATGCCGGTGAACGAGAATGCGAGGACGCCGGAGATCACGGCCAAGGTGGACGCCAGCGGATTGCCGACCACCCACATGCATTCGTCGAACACGCCGGACAGCGAGAGCGCGCGGTTCGTCTTCTCGGAATCGCCCTTCAACAGCGTGGTCCAACGGCGGCGGCTCATAGCGCCCCACGGTGGGATCGCGGCCATGAACGGCACGATGCAGAACAGAATCCATGACGGCGCTTGGGCGGTGATGCACGAAACCAGCGAGGTAGCGGCAATCATCCACACAATGATCGTGGGAATCGAAACCTGGCGCTGACCGAACTTGTCGACCAACTTGCCCAGCACCGGACTGGCCACGGCCAATGCGATCGCCTGCACCGCGGTCAGCGCGCCTGCCAGCGAATAGTTGCCGTAATAGTGCTGCACGGAGATCGTGATCGTCATGCCGACCATCGGGAACGGCATGCACGCGATCACCGAGCCGACCGAAAATCGCGCGGTATGTGGTATGCGAAGAAGCTCCGCGTACCCTCCAAAAAGACGATGACTGATGCTTTTGACACCAGCGAAAACATTATTGGTCATGCTTTGCCGCTCCTTTCTGCTCACGGTTTTGCTTGTACCTGCCGCTTTGCGTCGCGTACAGGTCGGTTTCGTTTGGCTTGTTGGCCATGTTGATTTTTTGTTGGGGTTCCGCGCCGTTCAGTCCCTATTTCCACAGCACGCTTCATGCCGGTCACTTCAATTCGTCTCACTAATTTGTCTCACTTCAACTCGACTTGAAGGCAAACTGATTCATGGGGGGCGTGTTGCGGAATAGATGCTGTTTTATACGGGCTTTTTCAGCCAAAGGCAACTCTATGCGCTGGTACTGCCGTAACACGCGGTAAATTAAATTCCCAAAGAATAAAATTCGGTAAATTTTTTAGCTACGATTGGGTAAGGCCCGCGCTGGAACCACAGCGAAGCCCGTCAAACGAGACGTTCGACTCGACGAAAGGTGCGAAAACATGCCAGCAACGACCATTCATTTCGTACGCCACGGCAAAGTGGAGAACCCCGAACATCTGCTCTACGAACGACTTCCCGGATTCCATCTTTCGCAAACGGGCGTGCGCATGGCCCAGGCCACCGCGCACTATATCGCAGTCAACCCGCAGACGAACAGCGTGAGCGCCGTATATTCATCACCGCTGGAACGCACTCGCGAAACCGCCGGGGAGATCCTCACGGCGCTCAACGCCGTGCGTGCCGTCCGCGAAGAGGATCCGCTGGAACTAACCACCGACGAACGCATCATCGAAGCCGGAAACGAATTCCGAGGCAAACGCATCGGCCATGGCGAAGGCGCGTTGTGGAAAAACGGCAACTGGAAGCTCGTACGCAACCTATGGAAGCCGAGCTGGGGCGAAAGCTACCAGTCGATCGCACGGCGCGTGCAGGAATTCGCGCTCGAAAAAGTGCAGGAGCATCCGGGCGAACAGATCGTGGTGGTAAGCCACGAATCACCGATCTGGAGCTACCGCCATCTGCTGGAGACCGGGCATCCGGAGCACAATATGCTGCTGCGGCACACCGCCCTCGCATCCATCACGTCCATCACCTACGATTGCGACACGAAAAAGGTTCTTTCCATCACATACGTCGACCCCGCAGCCGACGTGCAGTAGCGGGAATCCGAACCGTTCGCCCGGTTTTCCGAGTTTCACGCTTGGTTTCAAGGGGTCACGCACGCCTTCTGGGCCACCGAAGCCGGGCGGATGCACCGGGGCGGATGTACCGGGGCGGATGCACCGGGGCGGATGAGGCCGACGAAGCAAGCGGACCGAAGCGACGGGCGGAGAGAACGGCGGAGAAGAACGGAACAGCGGAAGGCGAACACCACGCGACACGCCGTGTTTGCCTTCCATGCAAGTCTGTTGTATCTTAATCAAGTTGCGTTTCACGCCTTCGGGTTGCGAGATGCTGCATAATTGGAGAATTCGCCTAGTGGTCTATGGCGCACGCTTGGAAAGCGTGTTGGTGTAACAGCCTCACGAGTTCGAATCTCGTATTCTCCGCCAGTAGGGCTTTCGGAGCAATTCGAAAGCCCTTTTTTATGCCCGGAAACGGCTTCCTTTCAACGATTCTGACCGATTCGACCCATGTGCCGTTTTGTCGTGTGACGCCTTCGAATGACGTTGGATACGCCGATATCGATGACACATTAGGTGACACACATGACGGACCAAATCGGTGTGTCACTCTAGCGTCGAAAGGAACTCCGGCATGTTCTCTCATCCCAGTCCGGGGACATGTGCATCCGACGCCTCCCGCAACCACGTCTTCGTTGGAGAACGTGATGCTTCATGTTTACACTTGTTTACTCTTTTTGCATGCTGAAAAGAGTAACAAACGTTGGAATTCCAACGTTTTTGCTTACACTTTTACACTTGTTCCTCTCTCTAGAGGGAAGAGCACCTTCCAAAATCCTTCCCAACCGTTGGAATCATTGGGATTCCTTACATTTTTCAAGTTCGCGAAAGTGCGGTGGCGTGAATGTGTCCGCTTCGGCAGCCCCATGACGGTCATGGGCAACCTCGTCTCCGATCCCGAGCCCAAGCGCACGGCCGGAGGCAGGACCGTCGTCAACTTCCGTGTGGCGCAGACCAGCGCCACCGAGAGGAACGGCGCGTGGGAGGACGGCGAGACCATATTCATCCGCTGCGTCGCGTACGGCCCGCTGGCGGACCACATGACCGCATCCGGAATCCGCAAGGGATCCAGAGTCATTGTCACCGGACGTTTCACGCAACGCGACTGGCAGACAGAGACGGGTGAGAGGCGCAGCGTCCTCGAACTCACCGCCGACGACATCGGCATCTCCATCCGCCATGCGACGGTCCGGATCTCCACGGACGACGAATCCGCCGACCCGCGGCCGCGGCCGTCCCGATGCGTGCCGGGGGTCCATGGTTCTCCGAACCACAGGAACCGAGCTTCTGAACCGGATCCCGTTCGAAGAAAGAAGGAGGACGGGTCAAATAGAATGAACGAAGCGAAAGGATAAGGAGGGACGACGATGACGGTGAACGACGAGGGCCGGGCGAGGGCTGTGGAACTGGCGAAACGTCAATTGATCGACGTCATGTGGAAGACCGCCAACATCGAGGTCGACGGGATAACCTTCCCCGACACCCAGGAGATCCTCGAAGGCCGCGCCCCAGCGAATATGGCCGTGAACGACATCATCGTCGTCAACAACATCAAACGCGCTTGGATGTTCCTGTTCGAGAACGTCGACCAGCCCGTCGACTGGCAATACGTATCCGAATACAATCGGATCCTCGGCGAAGGCCTCGTCCGCGACGCCGGGAAGCTCAGGACGAACGACGTGCGCATCGGAGGGACCGATTGGATCCCGGATCTTCCGACCATGGAATCCCCCCATGACGAGATCGGCTCATTGATGGAAATCGAACCTCCGGAGGACCGCGCCCTGCTCATGTTCTGCCGGATCACACGTGGACAGTGGTTCAACGACGGGAACAAACGAACGGCGCTCATGACGGCGAACCACGCGCTCATCAACGCCGGTATAGGCGTGTTCTCCATAAGCCCGTCCCTGAAACGGGATTTCACGGCCAGGCTGCTGAGCTACTACGAATCGAACGACGATGCACCATTCCGTTCATGGCTGAGGGACAACGCGATCGGACGGCTGCCGGGCGGCATCACGTCCGCGGAATCACGGCGCCTCGAACTCGAACGGAACAGGGCGGGTCGACGCGACGCGGGACTCCTGTATGTGATCAAATAAAGGTGTCCAGCGTCGGCACTTGTTTCTGTACACCCTGAGCGTTCAATTTGGACAGTGTCGTCGGTGGTGGTGCCGGTGGGATGAGAACACCGGCATCGTCCGGTTCCTTGGTAGATTCCCGAGTGCTTATCAACCAAACTGATGGTTCCCGGGAGGAAAGGAAATGACGACACCGGTGTGTGTTCAACAGCGTATCAGGCAGCTCGACCGCCAAGGTTTGACGCATAAGGAGATATCACGAAGGCTCGGCGTATCGCGCACGACCGTGGTCAAGTACGCCAACCACGGGGATTATTCGCCCAGGCCATCGAATGGCGCGCGACCGGGCAGGTCGCTGGTCGACGACGGGTACGCCGCCGTCGTCGACGGATGGCTGACCGCCGATCTGCGCATGCCGGTCAAGCAGCGCCATACCGCGACCCGCGTGTACGAGAGGCTCGTGGCGGAATGCGGATTCACGGGCTCGTACTCGTCGGTGCAGCGCTGGGTCAAACGTTGGAGGCAGGAGCATCGCGCGCAGTCGGACGGCTTCGCCGAGTTGGAGTGGTCGCCGGGAAGCGCCCAGGTCGATTTCGGCCAGGCGCGGGCCGTGGTCGCGGGCGTGGAGCGGGTCGTGCATTTCCTGGCGGTGTCGTTCCCGTATTCGAACATGCGCTGGGCGGTGGCGTTGCCGGGCGAGACCGCGGAATGCGTGTGCCAGGGTCTGCTGGAGGTGTTCGAGAGGACGGGCATGACGCCCAGGGTGGTGGTGTTCGACAACGCCACCGGCGTGGGCCACCGCAACGCCGACGGCACGGTCACCCAGACCCGCCTGTTCTCCCTGTTCTGCGCGCACTACGGGTTCGAGCCCCGGTTCTGCAACCCGTGTTCCGGCCATGAGAAGGGCAGCGTGGAGAACGCAGTCGGCTTCGTCCGGCGCAACCTGATGGTGCCGATGCCGTCGGCCGAGAGCTTCCGGGCGTTGACCCGCGTGTGGCTCGACGCGTGCGAACGCGTCGCCGGATCGGACCATTACCGGCACGGCGTTCCGGTGAGGGATCTGTTCGAGGCGGAGAAGGACCACATGCTGCCCTTGCCCGGCGTCCGTTTCGACCCGTGCGACTGGAGGAGCGTGAAGGCCGACAAGACAGGCTCCGTCGTCATCGACGCGAACCGGTATCTGGCCGGTCCGAAATGGCGCTCGATGCGTCTGCAGGCCGGGGTGCGCGTCTTCGAGATAGAGCTTCGCGATCCCGACGGCGGGCATATCGTCACGTTGGAACGCGTGTGGGGCAAATCGACGAGGACCCAGGCGGATCCGACGAGCCTGCTCGCGATCATCGCGCGCAAGCCGCGCATATGGGGCGAAAGCCCGATCAGGAGCGATTTCCCCGGGACCGTGCGCTCCCTGCTCGACCGCATGGACGGGCGCGCGCGGGCCAACCTGCTCGACGACATCCGCGCCGTGGCCACCGAATGCGGGTTCGCCGCCACCGTCAAAGCGGTGGAGACCGTCATCGACGCCGGACGGACCATCGACCGCGCGGCGATCGCCACATGCGCCAGACGCATCCTCGAAGGCAGGACGGCCGAAGGCGGGCAGGACCTGAAACGCTACGACAAATACATGGAGGAGACCGAATGAGCACACGAAGCGGCCAGCCACGCAAACACGGCGGGCGCGTGGCCGGCAAGGCCACGCCCGAACAAGTCATGGAACTCGCGCGGAACCTGCCATTGACCCACTGCGTGCTGCGCGACGCCGTCGAGAACGCGACCCCGGGCCAGCTCGGCTTCCTCGCCAACCTGTTCGAAAGGGAGAACGCGAGCCGCGCCGAATCCAAACGCCGGCGGCTGCTCAAACAGGCCGGCTTCCCCCAGAACAAGACCCTTGACGGCTACGACTGGAGCATGGCCTCGTTCCCATCCGACTGGGGGCGTGAGCAGCTGGAAAGCCTGGATTTCGTCGACCGGGCCGAGGACCTCGTGCTCTACGGCGACGTCGGCTGCGGCAAGACCCACCTGGCCATCGCGATCGGCGTGCTCGCCTGCCAGCGCATGATCCCCGTCAGGTTCTTCACCGCCTCGAGCCTGGTCATGCGGCTGAGGAAGGCCAAGGACGAGAACCGGCTGGACGCCGAGCTCAGAACGATCGGCAGGGCCGGGCTGGTCATCATCGACGAGCTCGGCTACCTGCCCATCGACATCGACGGGGCCAGGCTCCTGTTCCAAGTCATCGCGGACAGCTACGAGACCCGCAGCGTCATCTTCACCTCGAACCTCGAGTTCAGCAGGTGGGGCGACGTGTTCGGCGACGGGGACATGGCCGCCGCGGTCATCGACCGCATCGTGCACCACGGCAGGATCGTCCGTTTCCATGGCGAATCCTACCGGAACAGACACGCCCTCATGAAATAAACCAACCAAACAACAAAACAAAGAACCAGCCGCCGACGGTGTTCAAGTTGGACGCCGACCGTGTTCAGATTAAGTGCTGAAAGCGTCCACCTCGATTTGACAAAATACA
>CAVAQZ010000042.1:9872-13911 GCA_963590945.1 Dysosmobacter segnis | reverse complement strand
AGCCTACAGAGAGCAGTCGAAATGAAAAATTCAAAGAGTTTTTGAAAGGTTTATATCTTTTGAAACGTTCAAATATTTTCAAATCATGATTTCAAAAGTGAACGACATTTCAATTACAACAACTGCGGAGCGTCCCTGAAATCAAACATGACGCCATCGGCGAAGTCGCAGATTTCGGACCAGTCGGCATCCGACGAATCATCATGCATGGCCCACACGCGCATACCCACCGATTTCGCGGACCTCATGCCGATAAGCAAATCTTCGAAAACCGTGCAGTCGGACGGTTCCACTCCCAAACGTGACGCCGCGAGCAGATACACATCAGGCTTGTCCTTACCGACGTCGCCGGCGTCATCGACGCTGACCACGCAATCGAAATAATCAAAGATGCCGACATGCTTCATCGCGGGTTCACGCAGTGTAGGCGGCAACGATGTGGCGACCGCCATCTTCGCTCCGCCCGTTTTGAGTGATTCCAGATATTCACGCGCGAACGGCTTGGCTTCCACCACAGTGGAATACATGGTGCGGGCCATCTCATCCCACTCCTCCATCAACTGTTCGGGAGTGTCGGGAAGACCAAACCTCGCAATCGTGTATTCCGCGATCTGCCTGAACTGCATGGCCGCGACCTTGACCATGTAATCGTCCGGAACGTCAAAACCACGGCGAGATAGAAAATCGACGTCGACCTGATCCCACACGCCCATGGAATCAAGAAGTGTGCCATCAAGATCGAAGATGGCGGCCTTCCCCTGATTCGGCATCCGCTTCACAATCGCCTCCTTATTATACGTAGTCGATTCGCCGCCGCAGACTAGTCCAATACCGACGACCTGAGCAGTTCCTGCGCATGGTCGAGGGATGCGTCGCTTTCGCTTCCGGAAAGCATACGCGCGATCTCATGCACTCGTGCCTCGCCACCCACCTGTTTGATGGCCGTCGCGGTCGACCCGTCGTCCATCTGGCACTTCGAGACCACGTATTGCTCGTCCGCCCAGGATGCAACCTGCGGTAAATGCGTGACCACTATGACCTGTGCGGATTGCGCAAGCTTGGCCAGACGGGCGCCCAATTCAACCGCGGCCTTGCCTCCGACGCCCGCGTCGATCTCATCGAAGATGAACGTCATCGGCGGAACGGTTCCGCCCGCCACAACATGCTTTTCAGCTGCGACGAGTTCAAGCGCGAGCATCAGACGGCTCAATTCGCCGCCCGAAGCGCTTTTGCCCATCGGCAACTGCGGCGAACCGGGGAAAGGAGTGAACAGAAATTCAATGTCGTCCATGCCGCTGGCGTCCAACTGTTCGCGCTCATTCACATGAATCTCCAATTTCGAACCGCCCATAGCCAACGACGAAAGTTCGTCCGTGACTTTGCCGGCCAGTTCCTTCGCCGCGTTCGAGCGGCGCTTGCTCACTGTGCGGGCGGCCTTCAACGCGGTTTCGTAGAGCTGGGCGCGTTCGGCTCCGAGCCGTTCGACTTTCTCCGGCGATGCGTCCAGATCTTCCAAGTCGAACACCGCCTTGTCCCTCCAGGAAATCACATCGGCGAGAGTCGGTCCCCACCGACGCGTCAGCTCATCCAATTCATGGATACGACCGTTGATGGCGTCCAGATCTTCCATACCCAGATCGTTGTCGACTTCTCCCGACAGAGTGAACACCACGTCGGACAGATCGGTACTGATGGAATCAAGTCTGTCGGCAAGTTCGGAGAACACGCCTTGGACATGGATGCTTCTCAATGATTGAGCGGCGCGATCAATCAGATCGGACGCGCTTGAGGATTCGATGTCGTCACTTACCTGGGATGCGTCCAAGGCTCCCAACGCCCGGTTCACGCCTTCGGCGATCTCGGCCGCGTTCTCGATGCGATCACGTCTGGATTTCAACTCCTCCAACTCACCCGGCTGCGGATCGATGCGATTGATGCGTTCGATGGATTCACGCAGATAGTCGGCCTGCTGGCGCATGGAGGATTCTTGGCTGCTCAATCGTTCCAAACGTTCATCCATGGCTTTCAGAGCCCGCCACGCCTTGCCGTATGCGGACAACGCCACGCCGTCGGCCGCATAACGATCCAGGAATTCGCGCTGACGAACGGCCGACGCGATACGCAGCTGGTCCGCCTGTCCGTGAATCGTCACCAATTCCGAAGCGATCGACTCCAATACCGAACGCGGCACCGAACGGCCGGAAAGCATGCTACGGGATCTGCCGGAAGCCGGTATCTTACGAGACAGATACAGTTCCCCGTCCTCGGGTTCGAAACCGGCCTCCCGCGCGGCCTCCACCGCAGCAGGAGACGAAGCGACTTCGAATATGCCCTGCGCCCATGCCTCGCTTGCGCCGACCGAAACACGGCCGGAATCGGAAGGACCTCCGGAAATCAGTCGGATCGCGCTTAACAGCATCGACTTGCCCGCACCGGTCTCACCGGTAATCGCCGTCATACCTCCGGCAGGGGTAATCAACGCGGAACGAATCGGACCGAGATTGCGGATCTCAAGTTCCTCCAGCATCGATTCTCACTTCCTGTCTTCGGGGAACGTATGGCCGTGGTGCGTCTCACCGGTCTTGCGGGCCTGTTCACGCCATCCGACGACAGGCAGATCGAATTTCGTGACCAGCCGGTTGGTGAAGGGGACACCGGAAAGACGGGCCAACCGCAAAGTGCTTTTCGATTCACGAACCTCGACGCGCGTGCCTTTGGGCAGCGCGCGCTGCCGGCGGCCATCACAGCAGATCCAACCTTCGGAAACGGAATCCTCAAGGATGTCGATGGCGAACGTGGAACCGGAGCCGATGATCAACGGACGGGCGAACAGCGCATGCGCGGCCAGCGGAATCAACTGCAACGCCTTGACGTTCGGCCACATCACCGGCCCTCCGGCCGAGAAGGCGTAGGCCGTGGAACCGGTCGGGGTCGACACGATCACCCCGTCGCATCCGAACGAGCTCATCTCGACATCATCGACACGGATCGACAACTCGACCATCTTTCCACGATCCGCACGTTCCAGCGTGATGTCGTTCAACGCCCAATCCTCGATCGGAGAGGACCGACCGGGAAGCCACACGTCGACATGGGCGATCATGCGCTCGTCGATGGAGTAATCGTGTTGCGCGATGCGGCGTATCGCCTCGCTCATCTGGAAGCTTTCGAACTCAGCCAGAAAACCGACGTGCCCAAGATTCACACCGAGAATCGGCACGCCCGTGCAATGCACCAGTTCCGCGGCGCGCAGAATCGTGCCATCACCGCCAAGCACGACGACGATTTCCGTGTTTTCGGGAACCGATGGGGTCTCCGCGCCGAAATCGGGAGCCTCCACATTATCGATGATCGACACCTCAAAACCCACGGTGGACAGCTGCTCGACAGCTTCCTCCACCACCGTACCGCTCTCACGAAGACGACTATGCGTCACCACCACGGCATGACGGGAATCAGGCATCGCACTCCCCTTCCAGCATCCGGCCGAAGATCTCGGCCCAACGTCAACGGACATCATCGAAACCAATAATAATCGAACAAATGAACGAAGGCGGACAATACGCGTCAAAACCACCAAACAAGTGGCGGACTTTGCCGACATTACGTCCATTGGTCACGCATATGCCTACAATAGCCCAAGGATAGATAAAGAACGACGTCGCAGAAAAGGAGAGAGG
This sequence comes from Dysosmobacter segnis, assembly GCA_963590945.1. GTDB lineage: Bacteria > Actinomycetota > Actinomycetes > Actinomycetales > Bifidobacteriaceae > Bifidobacterium. Next base: position 10,231 of record CAVAQZ010000042.1, on the reverse strand, counting down.
AACGCATGTCGAACCTCGTCTTTGACGAGTCCTCCTCCAACCGTGAGGCCTCGCATGGCTATGCATGGTGGTTTTCGGGAGACACCTTCGAAAAGGCCATGGCGGAAGACCGAACGCCACGCAAGCGGAGCCTCATGCATAGGCTCACGTCGCATCCCGGCCGCCTGACCATCCTCTACTTCATTCTTCTGGTGGCGTTCTCGACGGTCATGCTGCTCATGCCGATCGCCACGCCGAAAAACGAAACCACCACATTCACCACCGCCTTCTTCACCGCGGTGTCCGCCACGTCGACCTGCGGCATCTCCATCGTCAACTCGACCACGCACTGGACCACATTCGGCCAAGGCGTGCTCATA
>CAVAQZ010000042.1:0-9862 GCA_963590945.1 Dysosmobacter segnis | reverse complement strand
GGTGGCTTGGGCGTCATGACCTTCGCCTCGCTCATCGCGTTGGCCGTGAATCACCATCTCAAGGCGACGCAACGTCTATTGACGGCCAACGAACTGGGCACAACGAAGCTCGGCGAAGTCAAGGGCGTACTCACCGTGGTCATAACCACCGCGCTCGTCATCGAGGGTATAACGTTCATCGCGCTGTTCCCCGGTTTGTACAAAGTCAATCGCGGGAATGTCCGCTACACACTGTGGGAATCTTTGTTCTTCGCGGTCATGGCATACAACAATGCGGGATTCACGCCGGACGGCGCAGGTCTGCACGTGAACAACTGGGCTGTCGGACTTCCCATTCTCGCCAGCGCATTCTGCGGAACGCTCGGCTTCCCCGTACTGCTGAACCTTATGCGCTCGTGGCGTCTGCACAGGCCGCCGAAGCGTTGGAGCCTGCATACCAAACTCACGTTGACGACCACCTTCTGCATCGTGATAGCATCGTTCACGTGGTTCATGATCATGGAATGGCGCAATCAGGCGTTGTTCGCCAGCGATGCGGTCGAGCCGCGTCTCTGGCACGCCATGGTGGCTGCGGTGATGCCGAGGAGCTCCGGATTCGATCTTTCCTGGATGCCGGATGTGAGCGATGCGACGAAAGTGTTCCTTTCGATCGTCATGTTCATCGGCGGAGGCAGCACCTCGACAGCCGGCGGCATACGCGTCACCACGTTCGCGGTGATTCTGTTGGTGTGCCGTGCCGCGTTCACCGGACGCTGCGACATCAATGTGTTCCATCGTCGCATCCACACGCAGGTCATCATGACCGCGGTCGCTGTCAGTGCCACATGTCTGATGCTCGTCACCGTCATCTCACTGTCGCTCATGGTCATCACCGATTGCTCGCTATGCGACGCCCTGTTCGACACCTGTTCCGCATTCGGTCTTGGTGGATATTCCGTAGGAGTGGCGGACGCGAATCAGCCTCTGGTACTGTATCTTCTCGCCGGAACGATGTTCGTGGGCAGGTTGGGTCCCATGACCATCGCCTATGCCGTCTCCCGACCACACAACACCGAAGCCGTGCGCTACCCCACCGAACAGATCGTGGTCGGCTAAGCCTATACTTGAACTCGCAGCAAGCAAATCGAAAGAGGTGCACGAACAATCATGGCGAATAACACCAGAAGCGTTCTTGTGGTCGGACTGGGTCGTTTCGGCAGTTCCGTGGCCACTACGCTGGACATGATGGGCCAGGACGTGCTCGCCGTGGACAAAGACGGCGAGTTGGTGAACCGCTGGTCGTCGCAGATTCCCACCGTGCAGGCCGACATGACCGATGTGATGGCGTTGGAACAGATCAACGCATCCGATTTCGACACCGCCGTCGTGGCCATCGGCGACAGCGTCGAGGCTTCCGTGATCACCGCCGGCAATCTGCTTGACGCGGGCATCTCCGATATTTGGGCCAAATCCGTTTCCAAGGAACACGCACGTATTCTGCAGCGCATCGGCGCACGCCATATCATCAACGCGGAAACCGACGCGGGCAAACGCGTCGGACATTTGGTTTCCGGCAATTATCTTGACTACATCGAACTCGAAGGCGCCTACAACGTCGTAAAGATCCACACTCCTGCGCACGTTGTCGGCTACACCATCGGCGACGCACGTGTTCATGAACGTTTCGGCATAACCGTGGTAGGTATCAAATCCCCTGGAAAAGAGTTCGAGTACGGCTCAAAAGAGCTCATCATGCACCGTAACGACGAGCTCATCATCATGGGCAAGCAGAATCAGATCGACCATTTCCTGCAAGGTTGAACCAGCATGCAATGTAAAGCACCGACTCATTTGCGATGTTGGTGCTTCGACCGCAGCGCGGCGATTCCGTTTGGGTTGAATCCTGGTTACGGCCCGTGTTGCGGGTCAGGTATGGGTATCGCGGTTCCGTGCCACCGCATAAAGCAGATATTCGACGTTGCCGTGTGTGCCTTCAATCGGCGACGGTCCGGTGGCGCGCACGTCCAAACCGTTGCTTTCGGCGCATGCGACCACCGTTTCGAGAGCATGTTGACGCAACGCCTCGCTTTCGACGATGCCGTTCTTGCCGAGGTTGCCTTTGCCGACCTCGAACTGCGGTTTGACCAACAGCACGATGTGGGCCCCTCGCGCCGCTATCCTCGCGATCACGGGAATCACGTAAGTCAGCGAAATGAATGAGACGTCGGACACGATCATCTCGGGTGGATACGGCAGGTCGTCCGCCTGAACATCGCGAATGTTGACGCCGCTCATTTCGATGATGCGGCCATCGTTCGCGATCCGTGGGTCAAGCTGGCCATGTCCGACGTCCAGTGCGATCACACGATCCGCTCCCCCACGCAGCAACACGTCGCAGAAGCCTCCCGTCGAGGCGCCGATGTCAAGGCATCGCAAACCGTTCGCGGAACGCAAACCGTGCTGTGCGAACAGTTCGAAGGCACCCACCAGTTTGTAGGCGCCTCGGGAAACGTAACCGTCACCGTGATCAGCCGCAATCACATCGGACTGCGTGATTTTGGCTGATGCTTTGGTGACGGTAATGCCGTTGACGCTGACCTTGCCGTCGGCAATCAGACGCTGCGCCTTGGAACGACTATCCGATAGGTTGCGCTCCAGCATCGCAAGGTCGAGACGGATTGCGTTTCGTGAATGGTTGTTCTGCAAAATACGTGCCTTGTGGTCGTGTCTGCGGTTCTCAATCGATGTGGAACTGCGGAACAGTGACGTCGTCGAGTCCGAGAACATTATCGGCGGCCTCCCACATGGCGCAGCAGGCCGCACGCAATCCATCCACGCTCTCGGTGTCGTTGACCTGCAGTTCGCCGTCGACGAGTCGGGCCTGAGCGTTCCGACAAATCCAAACGTCCTGCGCGCGTTCGACCACAGGGGCGGGCTCGTTGAGGCCACGCAGATCCTTGGCGATGAACGTCGGACGAAGATGCGCCGGAGCATGCATGAGCTCATTCGGATTGGTGACGCCCGTCAACACGGCCAGCGAATCATAACCGCCACGGTTTCCCGCCTCGATATCGGTGTCGAGACGATCCCCGATGGCAAGGCACAGATGCTTGGCCATCGGCTCTCCGCCACCATGGGCGGCAAGCAGACGCGCCTCGTCGTACATGGCCGATTCGGGCTTGCCCGCCGATGCCACCGGTTCAACGCCGGTGGCATTGATCACGGCCATGATCATGGATCCGCAACCTGGTGCGATGCCCAACTCGCGTGGAATGGTCAGATCACGATTGGTCACGAAATACGTGGCCCCGTGCTCCACGGCATAGGCGATCTGAGCCATTTCGTTCCAGCTCATATCCGGATACCAACCTTGGATGGCCGCGACCGGCTGGTCTTCCGCCTTATCGACGACCCGCAGCCCTTGTCCGGCCACCTCATCACGCAGATGTTGCGCTCCAAGCACGAACACCTTCGCTCCTTGGGGAACCTCACGCGCGACCATCCTGGCGGCCACCACGGAAGAGGTGATGACCTGCCATGGTTCGACGTCAAGACCGAAACCCCTCAACTGGTCGGCCACCACGGACTGCAACCTCGACGAATTGTTGGTGGTGTACTCCACCAACATTCCCAAACCTTCAGCCTTATGAATGCTCTGCGCGGCGTGGTCCACCGGATTCTTGCCCCGGTAGACCACGCCGTCAAGGTCAAGGAGCGCAAGCTTGTATGCTTCGCTCAATGGCTGATTCGTGGACTTCAACATGTGAGCCACGTCACCTCACTCGTTATCCTCGGAGTCTTCGGAAGACTCTTCCGAAGACTCTTCCTCAACTTCGGAATCGGACTCAGGCTCGTTCGCGGGTTCCTCTTCGGATTCGGCACCTTCTTCGAACTCCTCGGCGTCAAGCTGGGTTTCGTCGTCGGTCTCGCCGTTGGCGTCGATGGCGTCATCGGACTCTTCGTCGGAATCCTCATCCTCCGGAGCATACTGGGCGTCCTCTTCGGTGATGCCCAGCATATCCATCAGCTCATCGTTCAGCTCCTGCATATCGTATTCGACGACCAGATCGTCAGAGGTTTCGTCATCCTCAACGTCCGCGTAACGCAGCTCAAGCTTGTCGAGCAGCTGATCGAGCTCGATGGCTTCCTCGGAACGGCCGGATTCCTCAAGGAAATACTGCTCCGCCTGCACGGCGCGCATGCGGTACTCGCCGGCCAGTCCCTTGGAACGTCCGAGCGTATGCACGATCTCGATGGCCTTGTCCCACATCTTAAGATCTCCCAGTGCGCCCGCGTACACAAGGAACATCTCCGCCTTGGCCTCACCACGCAGATACTTCGCGTCATCGCTCATGGCCACTTCGATGGCCTTCTTCGGCTCGCCCAATCCACGTTCGCAATCCGCGATGAACGGCAGATAATCAAGGAAACCATTCATTCTGAACGCGGTGCGGAACTCACGCGCGGCCAGTTTGTAGTCTCCTTGACGGTAGGCCACGAACGCGAGGGTCTCGCGTGCGAAGTCGATACGGGACGCCTGGCGAGCGACCCACTTGGCGTGTTCGAGGGCCAGCTCCGGATTGCTTTCCTCGAGCGTGTAGGCCGCAAGGATATGCAGACCGATGTTTTCGGCATGTTCCTTCGACAGGCCACGCAGACGCTCACGGTCATCGGCGGTGAGCATCTTCCATTCGATGCCCTTCGGCATCTTCGGCTCATCCGGACGACGATGCGTGTACGGGTTCTGCGAGGGGAAGCTCATCGTGCCGTCGGAATTGCGGCGCGGCTTCGACAGATACTCACCACGCTTGGCCTCACGGTACTGCATCTTCTCTTCACGGGTGAATTCACGACGCTCGTTGCCTTCGGTCTTCTGGACGTCGTTCCTGCGATCGTCACGACGTTGGTCGTCACGGCGGAAATCACGACGATCATTACGACGCTCACCGTTGTTGCGGAAGTCGCGGCGGTCTCCGTCACGACGGAAGTTGCGACGATCGCCATCATTGCGGTCATTACGGTGGAAGTTGCGACGCTCACCGTCCTTATGGAAGGTCCTGCGGTCGTCACGACGCTCGCCATCACGACGATCGTCACGACGGAGGTTACGGCGTTCGCCGTCACGCTGCTCACCATCATGGCGGTAACGAGGATTGCCGTTACCACGGTTGGAGCGGAAACCGCGATTGTCGTCGCGACGCTCACCGTCGCGGTTGAACTTGCGCGGACCGTTGTGGAAGCGGCGCTCCTGTCCTTCGTTCTCACCATCGCGGCGAGAATCGTGATCGTGGCGGAAACCGCCGTTGCCCTTGCGGAATCCACCCTTGTGGTCGTCGTTGCGGAAACCGCCGGACTTATGTCCGTAGGACTTGCCGCCGTTGCCACGCGGCTTGAAGCCCTTGCCCGAACGGTTGCCGGGCCTGCCCGAACCGTAGGACTTGTGGTTGCCGTAGGACTTGCCGCGCGATCCGCGCTGTTCTTCTGCCATGCTGTTCCTTATGAGTTTGTTCTATGGTCTAAGTTTGGTCTTCTGATGGGTCTCGTCACGCTTGTTCGACAGCGCCGAGAACCTTCTTTCCGCGGCGAATCATCGCGAAACGGCCATGCAGGAAATCATCTTCGGTCAGGGTCTGCTCCTCATCCTCGACCCTGACGTTGTTCAGATACACGCCACCGGCCTTGATGGTCTTGCGTCCTTCGGAAATCGACTTGAACAGGCCCGCCTTCACGCCGGCTTCGGCGATGCGGTCCCCCACGGACGCCTTGGCGAATTCACCGTCGATCTTCACACCGTCGAGAGCCGCTTCGAGGGTCGATTCGTCGATGTCGGACAGCTGGCCGCCACGGCCGAACAGCGCTCCGGCGGCCTCGATCGCCTGACGGGTCGCTTCCTCGCCGTGCACGAGGCTGGTGACCTCCCAAGCCAACGTGCGCTGGGCCTCACGCGCGCCCGGATTGGTCTTGCTTTCCTCGATGAGACGCTCGATCTCGGACTTCGGCAGGAAAGTGAACGCCTTGAGCAGGCTTTCCATCTCGCTGTCGGGGCGGTTGAACCAGAACTGGTAGAACTTGTACGGGCTCAACATGGTGCCGTCAAGCCAGACGGCGTTGCCCTCCGACTTTCCGAATTTCTTGCCCTGGGCATCGGTGATGATCGGGCTGGTGAACACGTTCACGTCGACACCGCGAACCTTATGGATGAGATCGAGGCCGGATGTGAGGTTGCCCCACTGGTCGGAACCACCGATCTCGAGCACGCAACCGTATTCGTCATACAGATGCAGGAAATCGTTGCCCTGCAGCACCTGATAGCTGAACTCGGTGAAGGAGATTCCCTCTTCGGAGTTGAGACGACGCGCCACGGTGTCTTTGGCAAGCATGGTTCCCAGACGGAAGTTCTTGCCGACATCGCGCAGGAAATCGATGACCGTCATGGATGCGGTCCAGTCATAGTTGGACACGAAACGTACGGCATTGTCGCCTTCGGTATCCAGAATTCCACCGATCTGCTTCTTCAGACGCTCAGCCCAGCCGGCCACCACATCTTTCGGATTCAGCGTGCGTTCGCCGGACTGCCTCGGATCTCCGATGAGTCCCGTGGCGCCGCCGACAAGGGCGATCGGATAATGTCCCGCCGCCTGCAGATGGCGCATGTTGATCAGCTGCACGAGATTGCCGATATGCAGGGACGCCGCGGTCGGATCGTAGCCGCAATAATAGGTGATGGGCTCTCCGTTCAGCGCTTCTGCGAGTCGTTCCCTGTCGGTGGACTGGGAAATCAACCCGCGCCATTCCAGTTCATCAAGGACGGAATCGAAACCGGCCTCCTTGAAATCGATGACGTGAGCCATAGCTGTGTTTCTCCCCTATCGAATTTGCGGATATCTACTGCGTTTTACGCATCCTACAGTTTCTCAGAAGACGAAGACAGCCACGCAGAGCCGTTTTCATCCGTCCGCATCAGCCAAAACCCGGATATGCGAGGCATCGGCGAGTAAAGTGAAAATCATCCCAAGGTCGAGAGAAGGGATGAATCATCATGAATCGTAAAGGCATGAAATCCGAAGCGCGAAAGGTTTTTCGTCGACACTACTGGATGATCGTCATCATCTGCCTGTTCGCCGCGATGTTCGGCGTTGGATACACGTCTTCGCTATGGTCGATCAATCTTGACCTTTCCTACGAGATCTCCAGCCTTGAGGATCCGGCTTCGCGGCCTTCAAATTGGAGCGATGTCCTGACGAGCCTGGCCACAGGCGACGAAACGCACGCCCGAAAGCAGGCCGAACGCAGCCAGCGGCAAATCGTCAGGAACGACACCAATGCCATGCTCGGACGCAAACGCGGAGTGCTCGCGTCCGCGCTTAACTCGTTCTCTTCCGGAGCGTTTCTCATTTCCATAACCGATGCCGTCAATTCCATAGTGCATAACGGCGGAATATCGGTGGCCGCGCCCGTGATTCTTTCCCTGGCCGTAATCATCTTCGTGACCCTGTTCATCCAGCAGACATATATCGTGGTGATGAACCGCATGCTTCTCGAGGGGCGCACCTACCGTAAGATTCCGGCCAGCCGATTCCTCTATCCCATCCATACCCGCAAGTGGGTCAATATGGCATGGACCATGTTCCTGGAGAATCTTTTCCTGACGCTATGGTCTCTCACCATCATCGGCGGAATAATCAAGCGTTATTCGTATTTCGCCGTTCCCTACATTGTGGCGGAGAACCCGAACATCAGCGGCCTGCAAGCCATACGTCTTTCCAAGCGCATGATGAAAGGCCACAAATGGGAATGTTTCGTGGCCGAGTTTTCATTCCTGGGATGGTACCTGCTGAGCCTGGTCACGTTCGGCCTGAGCGGCATCTTCTATTCAAATGGCTATAACGCGGCCTTCTTCGCCGAATACTATGCATATCTGCGCACTACGGCGAAAGCCGAACACATCGACGGCGCGCAGATGCTCAGTGATGACCTGTTGTACGTCAAGGCCGATCCGCATGTCGTCAACAAAACCTATGCGGATGTGGTGCAGGCCATCGAAACGATCGAATCGGAACTGGTCCCTGCCCCAAAACCGCAAGGCTTCGTAGGCTTCCTTCGCGAATGGTTGGGCGTGCGCATCCTGCATGCCGAATCGGTGAACCGATATGAGGATTATCGGGAAAGCCTGAGCCAACTGCGGTCCGGCAAAGAACTGATTGACGGCACCGTATATCCTGGCCGCCTCGCACCAGCGCCGATGGCGTCCGGATTCCATCAATCCCGTGCGATCAGCGCCGACCGCAGTTATTCGCTCGTGAACCTGGTCATGATGTTCTTCATCTTCATCATCGCCGGTTGGATATGGGAGGTAAGCCTCGCCTTCATCTCCGAAGGCATGTTCGTGAATCGTGGAACCCTGCATGGACCATGGCTCCCGATCTACGGCACCGGCGGCATCATCATTCTGACGCTGCTGAAGAAGCTGCGCCCGAACCCGGCTATGGAATTCGTGGCCTCCGTCGTGCTCTGCGGATGTTTGGAATACGGATCATCGTGGTATCTCGAAATGACGCACGATGGTCAACGCTGGTGGGATTATACGGGTTATTTCCTCAATCTCAACGGACGTATCTGCGCGGAAGGCCTGTTGACGTTCGGTTTGGGAGGATTGGCGATCGTGTATCTGCTGGCTCCGGCGCTTGATAATCTGCTTGACCGTTTCGACAGACGCAAACTCGCCGCGGTCGCGGCGATACTACTGGTCCTTTACTGCGCGGACCAGGCGTATTCGATGAAGCATCCGAATATGGGAGCCGGCATCACCGACTATAAGGGTTCGCAGACATCGCAGACCTCGTAACGACTGTTGCGGCATAGAACAAAACGTCCGTCGCGGCATAAACCACGACGGACGTTCGCATGCACTCTCAATCAGCTGCTTTGTCTTGCGCTACTTCGACAAAGGAGTATTGCGCAACAGCTCACGCAAGGTTTCGATGATCTTGCTGTATTTGGTGGATTCCGTGGATCGCATGCGCGGGAAGGCGCTAATCATTCGACGCTGCTGCCTATTCAGTATGGAAGAAGCGGTGTTCTGCATGGTACCGACGATTTCCTGGGAGGATTCCGCCCAATCATGCATTTTGCCGATGAATTCCTCCTTGCCCCATTGCCATGAATCCCCGGCCTTTTCCGCGTATGCTTGTATGACCTCGCTGAATTTCGCAAGATTGGCGGAGAAGTCAATGAGTCCAACCACTGTGACGATGGTGTCGACGATGATCAGAATCGCGAACACCGCGCACATCCAATGCACGATACGCAACGGAATCATGAAGGTGATCCGCGTGACCGCAGGTTGTACGATATCCGTGATGATCACGCCCGCGATTCCGAAGACGATCGCTCCCAACAAACAGACTCTGCCGTTGATATTGAACCGGTAGTGGTTGTAGTCCCACCATCGCGCGTGAAAAATCTTCTCCAGTCCCCAGGAAGTGACGTATTCGAGCGCGCATGCGCCGAACGACGAAATCAGAAAGATGACGATCGGATTGCTCAGATCATGCAGCAGCACGACCGCCATGGATGCGCCGAATCCGTAGATCGGGCAAAGCGGGCCGTTGAGGAAACCTCGATTGACCCAACGACGTTCCGACAAGGAAAGAAGCGTCGATTCGTAGATCCAGCCGATCAGTGAATAGAACAGGAACCAAAGGAACAGATATTCCAAAGCGAGCATGCTGTTGTTTTTTACCTTCCGACATTTGGCTTACCGGATTTCGGCTTGTTGAATCGTTCGGGAGAAAGGGTTTCCTTGGTGGCGCTGATCTTGTCCGCAACGGTGACGAGATACCCCTCGATGTACCGTGGCGGCATGGGCGTCAATGGAAACATG
>CAVAQZ010000041.1:11898-14769 GCA_963590945.1 Dysosmobacter segnis | reverse complement strand
CATCTACTCGACACTCCCTTACTTACGGTTCTTACCATTCGGGCGACGACGAACAATCATCTTGTTCGAAGCCTTCTTCGGACGGCGGGTACGAACCTCGCCCTTGCCCCACGGAGAAACCGGCGGCTTGCCACCGCGGGTACGACCGCCGTGCGGGTGATCGACAGGGTTCATGGACTCACCACGGGTGATCGGGCGCTTGCCCATCCAACGTGCACGACCTGCCTTGCCGAGCTGGATGTTGGCGTGATCGGAGTTGCCGACCTCACCGACGGTAGCGCGGCAGCGAGCGTCCACGTTGCGGATTTCGCCGGACGGCATACGCAGCTGGGCGTAAGCGCCATCCTTCGCGACGAGCTGCACGGAGGCACCTGCGGAACGGGCGATCTTGGCGCCACCCAGCGGGCGGAGCTCGATGGCGTGGACCACGGTACCGGTCGGGATGTTGCGCAGCGGCAGGTTGTTGCCCGGCTTGATATCGGCCTGGGCGCCGGTCTCGATGACGTCACCCTGCTTGATGCCTTCCGGAGCGATGATGTAGCGCTTCTCACCGTCTGCGTAGTGCAGCAGTGCGATGCGGGCGGAACGGTTCGGGTCGTACTCGATGTGAGCGACCTTTGCCGGCACGCCGTCCTTGTCCCAACGCTTGAAGTCGATGAGACGGTACTGGCGCTTGTGACCGCCGCCACGATGGCGGGAGGTCATACGGCCGTAAGAGTTACGACCGCCAGTCTTGCTGAGCTTGCGTACCAGCGACTTCTCAGGCGTGGAACGCGTGAGCTCGGAGAAGTCCGAGACGGACGCGTTACGGCGGCCTGCAGTCGTCGGCTTATAAACGCGGATAGCCATAATCTAGTTCTTCCTTTAACTTTTCTCGGCTAGCCTTCAGTTACCGAAGATGTCGATGGTCTGGCCCTCAGCAACGGTCACGATGGCGCGCTTCTGATTGACGCGCTGACCGAAACCGGTGCGGGTGCGCTGGCGCTTGCCGGCGCGGTTGAGGGTGTTGACGTTCGTCACCTTGACATTGAAGATCTCTTCGATTGCCTGCTTAATCTGAACCTTGTTCGCGTTCGGCGCCACCACGAAGGTGTACTGACCACGATCGGAAAGAGCGTAGCTCTTCTCAGAAACGACAGGCTTGAGGATGACGTCGTATGCGGGCTTGTGGATAGCGACCATGAAAATCAGGCCTCCTTTGCAGCCGGCTCGGTCTTCGCGGCAACGAAGGCGTCGAAGCCTTCCTTGGAGAAGACAACGTACTGAGCGGTGACCACGTCGTACGTGTTGAGCTGATCGGCGAAGATCGGGTGAACGGTCGGGATGTTACGAACGGACAGCCATTCGTTCACATTCTCGCGAGAGAGCACCACGGTGGTGAACTTGTTCTCGGTCACCGGAGTGAGAGCGGCGATGGCGGCCTTGGTGGACGGGGCTTCGGAGACACCGAAGTCCACGACTGCCACATGACCGGCGTTGGCGCGATCGGAAAGCACGTACTTGAGAGCAGCGGCCTTCATCTTCTTCGGGGTGCGCTGGGAGTAGTCACGCGGCTGCGGACCGAACACGGTGCCGCCGTGGTACCACTGCGGTGCGCGGATGGAGCCCTGACGAGCACGACCCGTGCCCTTCTGCTTCCACGGCTTGCGGCCACCGCCGGAGACCATGCCACGAGTCTTGGTGGCGTGGGTGCCCTGGCGAGCAGCTGCGAGCTGAGCCACGACGACCTGGTGGATCAGCGGGATGCGGGACTGGACCTCTTCGGCGGAGAAACCGAAGATCTCAGCCGGAGCCTCGACGGTACCGGCCGCCTGGCCCTGCTTATCGGTAACGTTCAGAGTAACGTTTGCCATGATTTATCAGGCTCCCTTCACTGCCGAACGGACGAGAACGATGCTGCCCTTCGGGCCCGGAATGGCGCCCTTGATGGCGAGAACGCCGTTCTCAACATCCGACGAAACGATGGTGAGGTTCAGCGTGGTGTTGGTCACATGACCCATGCGGCCAGCCATACGCTTGCCCTTGAGGATACGGCTCGGGGTGGCGCATGCGCCAACGGAGCCAGGACGACGCTCGTTCTTGTGAGAGCCGTGGGTACGGCGATAGGACTTGAAGCCCCAACGCTTGATGGTGCCGGCGAAGCCCTTGCCCTTGGTGGTGCCGGTCACATCGACCACAGCACCTTCCGGGAACAGTTCGGCGGTCAGTTCCTGACCCGGCTCGAACTCTTCGGCGTTGTCGGTACGGACTTCAGCGAGGTGACGACGCGGAGTGACGCCAGCCTTGGCGAAGTGGCCGGCGAGCGGCTTGGTCACCTTGGTCGGGTCAACCTGGCCGTAGCCAAGCTGGACGGCCTTGTAGCCGTCGGATTCTTCGGACTTGACGGCGGTCACCACGTTGGTGGAGACGTCAACGAGGGTCACAGGAACGAAGAAACCGTTCTCGTCCCAGACCTGAGTCATGCCGAGCTTCTTGCCCAGCAGTGCGGTGCGATTAGACATAATGGTTCCCTCCTCCCTTACAGCTTGATCTCGATGTTCACATCAGCGGGCAGATCAATGTGCATGAGGGAGTCCACGGCCTTCGGGGTCGGGTCCACAATGTCGATGAGACGCTTATGGGTACGCATCTCGAAATGCTCGCGAGAATCCTTGTACTTGTGAGGAGAACGGATAACAACAAACACGTTCTTCTCGGTCGGGAGCGGAACCGGGCCAACCACAGTTGCACCCGCGTTCGTCACCGTTTCGACGATCTTCTTCGCCGATTGGTCGATGACCTCATGGTCATAGGACTTAAGCCTGATGCGGATTTTCTGTCCCGCCATTGCCTTCCGCCCTTTCTAGCGATTCGTTAGTTACTGTTTACCAG
>CAVAQZ010000041.1:0-11888 GCA_963590945.1 Dysosmobacter segnis | reverse complement strand
GCACCGGCGCAGAAGACCCCCGGAACCGTGGAAGTTCCGTGGCCATACCACATCAGTGCGCAGCCATTCGGTCCATCACCCAAGTGACTTCCCGTGCCGCGCTCGCTTTTTTAATTCCAATTCGCGAGCCCTAAAATCAGGCAACTTCTTTATTTAAGCATCAGGTGCGAACATACATAATTCGCGCGTGTCGCCGCATGCCGTCAGATCAGAGCGGCGACGTTAAGCGCAAGCGCGGCGACGCTTGTCACGAATTCCGTCATGCCAACGACCAGCGGTTTCACCGCATGCCTACGCGCGATCATCGGCAACACTGCGGCGCGTACCAGCAATATCGCCCACAACGCGACCATATATCCGTTGCCGACGACGATCCACCATGACATCATCGCACCGTGACAGATCCAGGAGGCCGCGACATATTGCCATCTTCCCCGCTCCCGAATCATCGTTTTCACGAACAGCACCGAACCGAACTGCACCGTGAAGAACATCAGGAACAACGACGTTCCCGATGCCGTCAGATACGGAATACGCGGAGAATCCACGCCATAGCAGAACGTCAGCACCGGCATCAGGCAGGCGGCCACCACGGCAACCGCGTTCGACCACAATGAGCGTTCCTTGCGAATCCATGAGGCATAGAACGAAACCGCCGCGAGAATCGCAAGCGGCGGAGCCCAAACGAGGATTCCGGGATGCAACGCCGCAAACGGCAGACCAAACAGGCAGAGCGCAATGCAGTAAACCAGCGGTTGCATCATCCAACGGCGCGCGCAATGCGACTTGAACCAGCGTGCCGCGGAGAACTGCACGCAGTAGCACAGCAGCCAGCAGATCAGCAGCCACCACGGCGTCCATGAGAATCCCGTTTGGATCCAGGCCAGGGCGATTCCCGCCACAGCCGGCGAGAGCGCCATCACCAACGCGCCCGGCTGTCCGGGGAGCCAGGCCCGCGTCCATCCCCTTCTTCGAGATTGACGGGATCGTCGATTCGTAATTTCGCCCATGCAGCCACGATACGAAAAAACACACGTGAAATCCAGACCCTTGCGCCTGAGGCCGTGCAAATGGCAAGGAGCCCGGCCGAGAACATTCCCGACCGGGCTCCTTACGAACCGTTCCTTATGTATGGGCGCGTGCCGTGTAGCCGCGACGCGCCTTATTCATATAAGGCTTGGCCTATGCGAACCTCATGCGCGTTCGGAGGCCTCCTCGGTGGCGGCCTCGCCCTGACGCTGGACGCGCAGCTTGTGGCCTTCCTCCTGGCTGACGCCGTAGTAGGCCGCGATGGCGATGTCCTTCATATCCTCGATCTGCGGGATACGCGGGTTCGCCGGCGCGCACTGATCCTCGTACGCACGCATGCCGATCTGCTCGAGGACGGACCAGAAGTAGTCCTCGTCAACGCCGCACTCCTGGAAGCTCTTGTTCATGCCGAGCTTGTTGTCGCGATAGTCCTCGACGGCCTTGGCCAAGTTCTCCACGCCTTCGGCCGGGGTCTTGCCCGGGTCGATGCCGAGGTTCTTGGCGATCTCCTGGTAGCGTTCCGGAGCGATGTACTTGTTGTACTTCGGCCAGCTGGTCGGCTCTTCCGGAATGGATCCGTTGTAGCGGATCACGTACGGCAGCAGGATGGAGTTGGTACGGCCGTGGGCCACGTGGCACAGAGCGCCGATGGTGTGGGCCATGCCGTGGCACATGCCGAGGAACGCGGAGCCGAAGGCCATGCCGGCCATGGTGGCGGCGTTGTGCATCTTCTCCTGGGCCTTGGTCTTGTCTTCGCCCGGCTCGCCGTTGACGGACTCGGCCAGGTTGTCCCAGATGAGCTTGGCCGCGTGCAGCGCCATGCCGTCGGTGAAGTCGTTGGCATACACGGAGACGTAAGCCTCGAAGGAGTGGGTCAGCGCATCGAAGCCTGCGTCGGACGCCAGCTTACGCGGCTGGGTGCGGGCCAGGACCGGATCGACGATCGCCACGGACGGAGTCAGGGCGTAGTCGGTGATCGGGTACTTGTATCCGGTCTTGTGATCGGTGATCACCGCGAACGGAGTGACTTCGGAACCGGTGCCGGAGGAGGTCGGGATGCACACGAGCTTGGCCTTCTTGCCCAGCGGCGGGATCTTGAAGGCGCGCTTGCGGATATCGAAGAACTTCTCGCGGACGTCGGAGAAGGAGATTTCCGGGTGCTCGTACAGCAGCCACATGATCTTGGATGCATCCATCGGGGAACCGCCACCGACCGCGATGATGGTGTCCGGCTCGAACTCCTCGCGCATCATGGCGGCGCCGCGCTCGACGGTCTCGACGCTCGGCTCCGGCTCGACGTAATCGATGATGCGGAAGGTCACGCGGTTGGAACGCGCGCGCAGCTGGTCGATGATCTTGTCGACCACGCCGAGCTGCTCCATGACCTTGTCGCACACGATGACGGCCTTTTCGATGCCGTACATGTCGCGCAGGTACTTGACCGCGTTCGGCTCGAAATAGGTCTTGGCCGGAATCTTGAACCACTGCATGTTGTTGTTCCTTCGAGCGATGCGCTTGACATTGAGGAGGTTGACGGCCTGGACGTTGCCGGACACGGAGTTTCCGCCGTAGGAGCCGCAGCCCAGGGTCAGGGACGGTGCGATGGAGTTGTAGATGTCGCCCACGCCGCCCAGGGAGCTCGGGGAGTTCCAGATGATACGGCATGCGTGCATGCGCTGGCCGTATTCGCGAACCAGAGCCTGATCGTTGGTGTGGATGGCCGCGGTGTGGCCTGCACCATGCTTGAGCATCTCCTCGCACATCTTGAAGCCGTCTTCCTTGTTCGGGCTCTTGATCACGGCCTGAACGGGGGCGAGCTTCTCCATGGTCAACGGCTCGTTCTCGCCGACTTCCTTGCACTCGGCGGCAAGGATGGTGGCGTCGGCCGGAATCTCGAAGCCGGCGGCCTTGGCGATGTACTGCGGGGACTTGCCCGGAACCACGGAGTTGAGGACCGGCTTGTTTCCGGAGTAGGAGGTGCAGCCGAACATGTACTGCTCGAGCTTGGCCTTCTCCTCGGCGTTCACGAAGTACGCCTTGCGGTGCTTCAGTTCCTTGATGAGCGGATCGTAGATGTCCTTGTCGGCGATGATGGCCTGCTCGGTCGCGCAGATCATGCCGTAGTCGAAGTGCTTCGACAAGATCAGGTCGTTGGCGGCACGCACGACGTCTACATCCTTGTCGATGTAGGCCGGGGCGTTGCCCGCGCCGACGCCGAGGGCCGGCTTGCCGGAGGAGTACGCGGCCTTGACCATGCCCGGGCCGCCGGTCGCCAGAATGGTGGCGATGCCGGGGTGCTTCATCAGCGCGCCGGTGGCCTCGATGGACGGATGTTCGATCCACTGAACGCAGTTCTCGGGAGCGCCCGCTTCGATCGCGGCGTCACGCACGATCTTCGCGGCTTCGACGGAACACTTCTGCGCGCCTGGGTGGAAGCCGAAGATGATCGGGCAGCGGGTCTTCAGCGCGATCAGGGACTTGAAGATCGCGGTGGCGGTCGGGTTGGTGACCGGGGTCACGCCGGCGACGACGCCCACCGGTTCGGCGATCTCGTCGATGCCGAGCACGTCGTCCTCACGGATGATGCCGACGGTCTTCTGGCCGGCGAGGTAGTTGGTCACATGCTCGCAGGCGAAAATGTTCTTGGTGGCCTTATCTTCGACCAGACCACGACCGGTCTCCTCCACGGCCATCTTGGCGAGCACCAGATGCTTGTTGAGGGCCGCCACGGAAGCCTTGGCCACAATGCGGTCGACCTGCTTCTGATCAAGCTTTTCGAATTCGTCGAGAGCCTTCAGGCCATTCTTCACCAGGGCGTCAACCTCGGCCTGCGCGGCCGCGGCCTTCTCTTCCGGAGTCGGCTTGGTCGGTTCTTCCTTCTTCTTTGCGTCTGCCACTTGAAGTCCTCCTCGATTCTTGGGGGTTGCAAAGTAGTTTTCATTTATTCCCGCCTGTCGCAATGACCTGCGGACGCGTTGCTGGGCACATGTTGTGACCTGAGTCACAATATACTCGAGAAAAAACGCGTTGTATACTCTTCGTCGTGTCGTGAGTTTAATGTTCGTTTTTTATCTTTTTTTGTTTAATTGACGCTTAATTTCGCACATTTTTCAGGAAAAAGTAGTTATTTTGACGCTTTTTGTTCATTCTGAGTCCATTTAACGAACAATCCAAAATCAATTCTACCTAGTACTTTTATTAAAGTATTTTTGTTTTGTTGCAATTTCAGGCAAACTTTATACAAACACTTTTATAAAGTATGATTGGAGGGAAACCCACCTCCGCGCACAAAAGGAGCGAACATGAAAGCCACGCCGGCCATGGTCATGAAGGAACTCAACAAAAGGGCCCTGACCAAATATCTGTACATGCATGGCCCGGCAACCAAACAGATGATGGAAAGAGAGCTCGGGCTGAGCCTGCCGACGATCACACAGAATCTACGGGTCCTCGAAGAGGAGGGACTGGTAGGCAAGGGCAAGCAGCTGCAATCCACCGGAGGCAGAAAAGCGCAGACCTTCGTATTCGAATCCCGATGCAAAGCGGCCATCGGCGTTGCGATGAGGCCCAATGACCTGAATCTGCGCGCAATCGACCTGCATGGCAACGTCATGGCGAAACAGCGCGTCACGCTCCACTATCAGAACACCGACGCATACTATCAGCGAATCGGAGACATCATCAACGCGTTCGCCATGAAGACCGAACGGGGCGGAACCAGCGTCCTCGGCGTGGCATTCACCATCCAGGGCATCGTCTCCGCCGACGGCACGACCATCAGCTTCGGCAACATCATGAACAACACGGGACTCAAACTCGAAACCATCGCGCAGAACGTGCACGTTCCGTGCATCATGATCCACGATTCCGACGCATCCGCGATGACGGAACTCTGGCTCGACCACACGCTCAACGACGCGGTCTGCGTATATCTGGAGATGCGCCCGGGCGGCGCGGTGATCGTCGGCGGACAGCTCTATCAGGGGCCGAATCTGCGCAACGGGGTCATCGAACACATGACGCTGGTGCCAGGAGGAAATGAATGCTACTGCGGACAACGCGGCTGCATGGACACCTACTGCTCCCCCGAAGCGCTGATGGAGGATGGCGAAAGCCTTTCCGGCTTCTTCAGCGTGCTCAGGCAGGGCGAGTCCGGGCATCGCCAGCGATTCAACGTCTGGCTCGACAACGTGGCGCAGGCCATCAGCAATGTACGCGCGCTGCTCGCCGGCGACATCATCATCGGAGGGGAGGCCGCGCAATACCTCAGCGACGAGGACATGGCCGATCTCAGGGAACGGGTCGAGGGGAAAAGCCCCTTCAAGGACGACTTCATCATGCGCAAGAGCCTATGCGCGGAAGATCAGAACATCATCGGGGCGGCGCTCAGATTCGTGCAATCCTACGTCAACGAAATCTGCAACGTGGACGCCTGAGGCATGTGCGCCATTGCGCGTATGGCGACGAACGACTGCACGCAATCAGCCCTTTAACGCCATCCGTTTGCGTTCTTCGCCCATGATTTCCGCACACAACTCGCAGTTACGACCGTTTTCTACCGGTTGTGGCCCAAAAAGGGGTGAACCATCGCGCCGCACGCCTTTCACACAACACAGAAACGGCTATTTTCCAACGATTCATAATCCACACGTCAAGATGGCCGACATGCACGCTGCACACAACGCGGAATTTATGCCTGTTTCTCGCGGTTGGGACCGAAAGAAGCCATGTCATTTATGTTCCACGCCTTTCACACAACACAGAAACGGCTATGAAACGGCGAGGGAGGAACGCTCCTGATTCGCAGAACAGGAACGCTCCTCCCTCGCCGTCATTCGTCAAAAAAGCCTCAGACGATCTGGCAGAATTCGATGGTCTCGCCGTTGGGTCCATACACGTTGAAATAGCGGATGCCGTGGTCCCAGAAGCTGTCGATATGCTGGATCTCGGTGTCCTTGAAGTTCAGGCCGAGCTCCTTGGCGTTCTCGAAGGCGGCCTCGATGTCCGGGGTGTCGAAAGCCCAGTGATTGATGGCACCGGTAATGAGAGGAGCGGGCTCGCCCTCCCAGGTTTCGATGGTCAGATGGCCATAACGTAGGAAAGCGCAACGGTTTTCGCCGTTCTGGAAAATGCCGGCGACCTCGAATCCGAGTTTTTCTGTATAGAAGGCGATGGTCTCGTCCAGATCCTTGGCGATCATGCCGGAATGCTGAAGATCGGTGGTGAATGCGGTCATGGGCTTGGTCATGATGTTCTCCTTGTGTGTGGTTGATATGGATTGATTGATACAGGTTGATTTCTACAGATTGATTTGCGCGAATCGATTCGCATGAACCAGTTTGCATGAAGTATCGGCTTATGTAAATCCGTTGCGTAGCGCCGCTCAGGAAACCTTTTGCCTGATACGATGACCGCGCTCGTCGAATCCAGGCTGCTTCGGGCGGATGAACAGCGTCAGCACAAACGCCAGCGCATACAGCGCGGCATAGATCCAGCACACACCGCCATACCCAATCGACGGAAGCAGGATCGTCGCGATTCCAGGCCCCGCGAATGTGGTAAGACCTGCGGCAAGGTTATATGCGGACAGCGCGGCACCCTGCTTGCCCTCACCGGCATACAGCGTCATGATGGTCGGGAGCGAAGAA
This sequence comes from Dysosmobacter segnis, assembly GCA_963590945.1. Lineage (GTDB taxonomy): Bacteria > Actinomycetota > Actinomycetes > Actinomycetales > Bifidobacteriaceae > Bifidobacterium. The sequence goes on along the minus strand of CAVAQZ010000041.1, from coordinate 5,211 downwards.
AAGGCGCAGGTGCCGATGCCGACGATGACCGAGGCGACAATCATCATCAGCGCATTCGCGCCGAACCAACGCGGAATGTAATAGAAGGCCACGGAACCGACGGCGAGCACCGCGCAGCCGAACCAGCGCATCGGCCAGACCCAGCCGAAACGGTCCATGAACCAGCCCCAGAAAGTGTTGAAGATCAGCGTGACGACGAACACGAATCCCCAGATACGCATCCACTCCTCGGTTTCGAAGATGGCAATGCCGCCATTGTGCGTGGTGCACAGGTAGAGCGGCATGATGACGGGGAAACCGTAAAGCAGCAGATTGTTGATGATGCGGACGATGGCGCAGATGAGAATCTTGCGGTTCGTGAAAAGGATGGTAACGCCTTCGGAAAGTTCCCTCAGCTGCTCCTTACGGCTCAGCCCCTCACCCTTGACGATCTTGTTCTTCGGCACGAAGAGGAAGCACATGACGGTGCCCACGACGGAGAAAGGAAGAGCGAACCAGAAGGTCTTGTATTCACCGAAGACCGGCATGATGAAGCTCGGCAGATAAGCGCCGAACACGCCGATCCCCAAGGAGAAGCAGGTCCAGAAGAATCCCGTGGCGGAAGCAAGCCTGGCAGGGGAAATGTACTGCGCCATCAGCACCACGAAGCTGTAGATGAACAGAGGATAGCCGATACCGCGCAAGGCGTACAGGCCGAGAATCAGCGGATAGACGCCGCTGGGGATGGCCACGCCAAGAAACAGCAGGTGGATGCCGATCCACCAGCATGCGCCGAACAGCATGACCCTGCGCGCGCCGAACATCTCGGCCAGCACGCCGGCGGACCATCCTCCGAGCGCCGCGAACAGACCGTATACCGTGACCAGCAGCGACGCCTGGGACGAGGAGAATCCCTGGTCCACCATGAATTTCGACAGAAACGTCAGTTCGAAGCCGTCACCGGTCATGAATATGGCAACGGCGAGGAAGCCAAGCATCAGCGTGCGAGGAACACCCAATCGTTCAAGAATTTCAATCATGCGAGCACCTTTACTCAATTTCACTCAACATTGAGGAAACCATCTAATCATAATGGGAATTTTTGAATGCGGGTGCCATGATCTCCCACCATGGCACCCGGGTTCACGCAAAGCGACGGTCGCAGCGTGAGAAGAGCACGCGATCCCCCGGCACAAACGTCGGGGGAACCACACGTCCCCTTGACGTCATCCGATCTTGACGACCGCCTTGGAGACGCCGGAGATCTTGCCGTCGAGGAAATCCTGCACCTCTTCGAGACCGAGCTCATGGCTGATCAGTCCGCCGATGTTCATCTTGCCCGACGACACCAACGAGATGGCGTCGCGGAAGGTCAGCGGATTGATGAACGAACCTTGGATGGTCAGCTGCTTCTTGTAGATGTCGTAGGTGTTCATCTCGAAGTGGGCCTCCTGCGGACCGACGCCGAACATCAGCACCTGAGCGCCCTTCTTCGCAGCCGAGACGGCCTGGGCCTGCGTGGCCGGAAGTCCGACCGCCTCGACGATGACGTCATAGGACTCGGGCGGAATCTGCTCCCGGGTCGTATTGTAGGTTTCAGCAACGCCGAACATCGCCTTGTTGCGATCCAGCTTCTCATCGAAGATACCCGCCAGATCCACCTGATGCACACCGTAGGCCTGCAGCAGCTGGGCGAAGATCTGCCCCATGAAACCGTCGCCGATGACCAACGCCCTCTGGTACGGGTGAAGATCAAGCAGGTCAAGGCCGTGCACCGCGCAGGAAACCGGCTCGATGGCGGCGGCATCGCGCAGGGAAACGTTGTCGGGCAGCGTGTAGACCACGGTGGCCGGAGCGGTGAACTGTTCGGCCAGCCCGCCATCACGGGTCACGCCGACGGCGCTGAGATGATCGCACAGTTCCGGACGCTGGGTAAGGCAGTACTCGCATTGGCCGCAGTAGATGTTCGGATCGACCGCCACACGATCGCCGACCTTGACGTTGGTGACTTCGGAGCCGACCGCGGCGACGACGCCCGAGTTCTCATGGCCAAGCACGATCGGAGGAACCGCCGCCGCGGATCCCGGGCGGCCGGCATATAGATCGTGATCCGTTCCGCAAACGCCCGCGTAGGCGGTGTTGATCAGCACTTCATTGGGAAGAATCTCGGGAGTGGGCAGATCCCGGATTTCGAATTCCTTCACTCCTGTGAGCACCAAAGCCTTCATGATCGTTCCTTTCCACTTTGAAAGCCTCTATCCGACAGATCGTTCTGCCTGATAGCCCACGACTATACACTTTTTTAAAATGTTTTGCAAATTCCTTTTCATAAAGTTTTTTATAAAGCGTGTCTCGTCACTCCCTCCGTACGGCACCGATCTCCGAAACCCAAGCAGGCAGTGGCCAGACATGACTTTGCAGTCAACAAATCGGCGATTGCCGTCGCTTACAATTGGGTCTATGAAAAATCCGCCTTTGCATCGCTACGCAACACGCCCCGGACTGTATTTCACCGAAGATGGCGGAGCGGACGCCGTCGTCCGATCCGAGTCAGCAACCCAGGCGTGGTTTTGCGTTCTGGAGCCCCTTGACCATCCCAGCCTTTTCTACAACGACGCGACGCGCCTGTTCGACGACTCCACCGATTCCTTCATCGAACAGGCGAAGAAGCATCGCGTCTGCACCCGTAGAATCACCTCGCTCAATCTCCGGGAAACGCTGTTCCGCATGGATGGCCCCAATTACGGCCTGTGGTACGTGCACCTGCCCAAGGCTTGGGACGGCATGCAATACGGATACCGTGTCGACGGCCCTTGGGACCCGAACCATGGAGTGAGCTTCAATCCGTACAAACTGCTGCTCGACCCTTACGCCAAGGGCATCGAAGGCAAGATGGAGCTCCACCCCGGAGCCTTCGCCTACGAGTGCAAGATCCTGAACGGCAAGGTCCAGGGATCGCCATTAGGCCAGATGAGCACCGTGGATTCGCTTGGCCACATGCCGATTTCCGTGGCCATCGACGATCGGGCCACGAACAAACACGACACGGACCCGGAACATCCGCACGTGGCCTGGAGCAAAACCGTCATCTATGAACTGCACGTCAAGGGATTCACCGCGAACGCGCCCTGGCTGCCGAAGGAACTTCGCGGCACATACGCCGGTCTGGCCCACCCCTCCACGCTTTCATACCTGCAGGATCTGGGGGTGACCTCGATCGAACTGCTTCCCATTCAGGCGAAACAACCGGAACTGTTCCTGCAGGAACGCGGACGAAACAACTACTGGGGCTATTCCACACTCGGCTATTTCGCCCCGGAAGCCTCATACGCCACCAAGCGTGCGCAGAAGGCCGGAGCCGGAGCCGTTCGCCAGGAAGTCATAGACATGGTGCGGGCCCTTCATGAAGCGGGATTCGAGGTGATCATGGACGTGGTATACAACCACACCTGCGAATCAGGACCGGAGGGACCGACGATCTGCTGGCGAGGACTCGACAACCTCTCCTACTATCGGCGCACCAAAGAGGACCTCAGCCGCCTGTACGACACCACCGGCTGCGGCAACACGTTCGACTTCACGAACACGCACGTTACGACGTTCGCCGTGGATTCGCTGCGATACTGGGCGAAACGAATCGGCATCGACGGATTCCGCTTCGACCTTGCCGCCACATTGGCACGACTCGACGGCGAGTTCACCCACCACCACCCGTTCCTCTACGCCCTGCGGTCGGACATCTGGCTCGGCAACCTGAAGATGATCATGGAGCCTTGGGACATCGGCCCCAATGGATGGCGGACCGGACAGTTCGGCATCCCCTTCGCGGAATGGAACGACCGTTTCCGCGACTGCAGCCGCAGATTCTGGCTCACCGATGTGGAGCGCGGCCGAAGCGGGCAGCCCAGCGAAACGACCATGCAGGAGCTGGCCACCAGATTGTGCGGATCGGCCGATCTGTTCGCGACGGATCCCGGCCGCGGATCGACCGCATCCGTGAACTATGTGGCCTGCCACGACGGTTTCACCACCGCCGATCTGACCATGTACAAAAGAAAACACAACGAAGAGAACGGAGAAGGCAACCGGGACGGCTCCGACAACAATCTTTCGGTGAATTTCGGACACGAGGGTCCAAGCAACAATCAGATCATCAACAACCAACGCGAACGCGCGGCGATGAACATGCTGGGAATGCTGATGCTCTCCCTCGGCACGCCAATGCTGCTGGCAGGCGATGAATTCGGCAATTCGCAGAACGGCAACAACAACGCCTACACGCAAGACAACGAAACCACATGGTTGGACTGGGATTGGCTGTACAGCACCGAACAGACCCCGGAATTCAAACGATTCGACCTCATTTCGCGACTGATCTCCCTGCGCAAGTCACGAAATTCATACAACCATGAGGATTTCTTCACCAGACTCAGCGAAATCGGCCTGTTGAAGAAATCCGACCGCGTGCTCTGGCATATGCCCAACGGGGATGCGCCGCATGATTCCGACTGGACGAACCCGCAGATGCGAACATTCGCCATGCAGTTGCTTTCCAACGACGAACCGAATCTGATGATCCTGGTCAACGGATCCGACGATGTCTCGCAGTTCCACCTGCCCGCGAACATGGAGTGGGAATTGGTCTGGTCATCCGCCGAAATCTCCGGAGAATATCCGGGGCAGGGGGAATCCGTCGAACGTGTGACCAAACTCGAGGAGGAGTCCGAGGAAAAACCCGCAGGCCGCTTCCAAGACCATCTGCATCGACTGAACATGATGTATCTGAAATATACGGAAAAGCACGTTGAAGAGCCCCCGGAGACACCTGTCGAGGAAATGCCGGAACCGGATCCGACCATATGGACCATACCGGCTCTGAGTATCAGCGTGATGAAGCAGATTCCGTGACGGTCGCCATCTTAGGCGTCAGCCACGCAGCAGGGCGCAAGACGCGCATGTAGTTTCCAATCCCTGAAAAGCTACCTCTCCCCGGGCATTCCGGTTCCTTGGTTTCGAACTGCCGATACATCAGTTTGTTGACTTTGCGGTCGATGCCGTTACGGGAAAGCCGCCCCTTCCTACGATCGCGAAAGAGGACCGGTTCGCCGTCGGACGTCAGACGAACATCGATATCCGCACCCAGGCGCCTGTCTCTTTTTGAGACGGTGTTCGATTATTTTTGCGGGATGTGAAGGGGGAAATACTCGTCGTCGCTTCCCGGTCCGGACGTGA
>CAVAQZ010000040.1:0-14987 GCA_963590945.1 Dysosmobacter segnis | reverse complement strand
CCAGTGACCGTCCGATTAACAGTCGGATGCTCTGCCAACTGAGCTACGCAGGAATGCGCTATGCACAAGACAGAGATAATACACTAAATTTTACGGAAAGCAAATCATCAGCGTGTCATCATCTACGTCTCAGACGACTCACATGGAAATCCTCGTCAACGGCATGGACGAATCAATCGGAAAATCAGGCGAGGAAGGTTTGACTCCTGATTGAACAAGGTTGACTCCCAGCATGGCCACCATGGCGCCATTGTCGGTGCACAAACCGAGTTGCGGGACTCGAACGTCAACACCGCATTCGGAACCGAACTGAAGCAGTTTGGCGCGTAGCTGCGAATTCGCGGAAAAACCGCCGCCGACGATCAACGTCTTGGAACCATACTGCTCACAGCCCCGCATGGCCTTCTTGGCAAGCACCGTGGCAACGGAATCGGCCAACGACGCGCAGACATCATCAACGGGAATCTCACGGCCTTCCGACTGCTGTTCCTCGATCCATCGCGCCACAGCGGTTTTCACTCCGGAGAAGCTGAAGTCATACGGATGCTGCTGCCCGGCCTTGCCCTGCGTCAGCCCTTGAGGCACCTTGATGGCATGAGGATCGCCTAACTGCGCATGCCGATCGATGTGGGGCCCTCCAGGGTACGGGAATCCCAACAGCCGCGCCACCTTGTCGAAGCATTCTCCAGCGGCATCGTCAAGTGTGGTGCCGACCACGTCGATATGCCTCGCCACATCCTCCACATGCAGCAACGACGTATGCCCTCCGGAAACGATCAACGCAAGAGCGTCCTTGGGGAACGCGCCGAACTGCAGCTGAGTAACCGCAATATGGCCAATCACGTGATTAATGCCGTAAATCGGCTTATTGGCGGCCCAGGCCAAGGATTTCGCTCCCGACACGCCCACGGCAAGACATCCCGCCAATCCCGGTCCGGCGGACACCGCTATGGCATCGATATCCGACAACGTCATATCGGCATCGGCCAACGCCTTGGAAACGCAGGGCACGAACGATTCGGCGTGTGCACGGGACGCGATTTCCGGAATGACGCCGCCATAGCGGGCATGCTCATCCATGGAGGACGCCACGACGTTGGAAATCAGGGTACGGCCCCGCACCACGGCCGCGGCGGTTTCGTCACAAGTGGATTCGACGCCAAGTACGATTGGTTCGCTCATTGCTGCTCCGTCTGTTGTTTCGTTGTTGCGTTGAAGCCGACGACGCGCGGCTCAAGGTCAAGGCTCATGGTGTAGGCGTCGATTCCCTCCGGCTGGTAATAGCGTTTGCGCAATCCCATACGCGTGAATCCGAAACGCTCATACAGGCCGATTGCCGGTTGGTTGTCGACGCGGACCTCAAGCAGCATGCGTTTGGCTCCCTGTTTTCGGGCATCAGCGATCAACCTTTCCAGCAGTGCGGAAGCTATTCCACTGCGCTGGAACTCCCGAGCCACGCCTATGGTCATGATCTCCGCGTCGTCTCCGTCATACCAAAAACCCGCATATCCGCGAATCGTATCATCCTCAACGTCAAGCAGATACGTTCTGGCAGGAGCCTGAAATTCCTGCATGACCGATCGTTCGCTCCATGCGCCGCGGCCGAACAGGTCCGACTCCAAAGCGGCGACCTGGCTGACGGATTCCTCAAGATTCACCGTCGAATGATCAACAATCATGAAGATACCGTCACTCCGTTCGCTCAGCTCCGGCATGGTTGAGCACATGCTTGAGCGGATTGGGTACGGAAACATCCGGACGACGCAAATACAGCGGTTCGACCGGCCGCGGATTCGCCAAAGCCTCATCTCGAGTCGCGAACGCCGCAAAACTCGCCAAACCCGCTGTACCGCCGTCAAGCAGGGAACGGTCGTCCACCGTACCGAGATGCTCAATCGCATCCCAATCTCCGGAATATTTAGCCGCGCCATGACCAATGACATCGACCACGCAATCAAGGGCCCTTTCCTGACTGAACGTTTTTACCGCTTCGTTTACGCGAGCCGCGATCGAAGAAGGGTAATCAATATCCATGTCGACCAGCGTGGCGAATTCACCAGGCATGGAAGAATCAACCAAAGTGAAATACAGTTGCTTGCGCCGAGCATCGTTCACAGCCAGAGTCAAATGAACACGACCGTCTCGTTCACCCGCATGAACCTGGGATTGCACGGTAAGCACATCCTGGCCTATAAGCTGCGCTCCGGTGGCGAACGCCAAAGCCTTGGCCGCAACGATGCCGGCACGAAGCCCGGTAAACGGCGCGGGACCCACCCCGACGACAATCCTTTCGACATCGTTTGCCTGAAGTCCAGCACTCTCGACGGCCTTGACAATGTTTACCTGCAACCGCTCCACATGTGTGCGTGAATCGGTTTCGATGATCGGCTCATGACCGACCACACCAACCGTCGAACCGTACGAGGTGTCAATCACCAATGTATGCATTCTTCAAAAACTCCTTGCACCAAACCGCACACTACTGTACAACCGGCACTAGAAGCCGTTCCGCTAGCGCACGTTGCGTTCGAAGTCAAAGGACTCCCAAGCCTGTCCGACCGGCACCAAGGTCACTGTTCGCGTGCCGCGACTGGTCAGTTCCCCGTTGACGTCGGTGGCTGGAGCGTCAAGAGGACGGTCTATATGAATCTCAAGGCGTTCAGGAGCCAAGGCGGCGGCCATCTGCTCACCCCATTCCATAAGAACGACTGTATCGGCACTCGGATTTTCCAGTTCCTCATCCAATCCGAGCGATTCGAGCTCATCCAGCAGACGATCGACGCTATCCTGTCCCGGAGCGTATGCGTTGCCTCCGAGGCGGTATGCGTCGACATGCACCATATGCGCGTGGCCGCCGTCCGCAAAACGTCCGTCGAGCTCACGGGCGATCGTGAACGTCGGCGAGACGATTGGCCCTTCAATGCCCAACCCCATACCGAATCCTTGGGTGAACGTGGTTTTTCCGGCTCCCAGAGGCCCGGACAATAGGAGCACGTCTCCCCCGCGGACAAGTTTGGCGACACGCTCCCCAAGCTGTTGCATATCCTCTCCGGTGGCCGCCGTTACGACTGTGATGCTTCGCATGCTAGTTGATCCGTCCTTTGTTGCTAATGAGTTCGAGGGACCTTTCCAAAGCGTAGATGGGATCGGAACCGTTGGTTTTGCTCTGCTCATCCGCCCACGCCAGCATTTGGATGCATCTGCTCATTCCATCGGATGTCCAACCGGAAAGCTGTCGTTGCGCGTTCTTGAGCATCCACGGCTGCATCTTCGCTTCGGCGGCGCTGATGGTGCCGGACCGTACGGCAGATGCCTTGGCCATGGTTCGCAGCTTCATTGCGAGCGCGCCGATCAGTGCGATCGGCGCGGTTCCTTGTTCCACGGATGCGCGCATGGCGATTATGGCGTCTGCGGATCGGCCTGCCAATGCGAGGTCGGCTATGCGGAATCCGTCGACTTGCGGGTTGGACGTGAGGTATTGGTTGACGCGTTCCAGGGGCATTGGGTTGTCGTCGAAGTCGAAGCAGAGTTGGTTTACCATTGCGGCGAGTTCGCCGATTTCGTCGCCGAGTACTGCGGTGAGTTGTTGGGCGGCCATTGGCTCGACGCGTCTGTGGTGTTGTTCGAAGCATTGTATGGCGAAGTTGAGTTTTGCTTCGGGTTTTTTCAGGTCGGGTACGGTGTCTATGCGCGCGCCGGCTTTGTCGAGTCGGTCTTTGAGTTGTTTTCCTTTGGTTCCGCCTTCGTGTTGGCAGATGACGATGCTGGCGTTGTGTGGTTCTTTGCTGGCTTGTTTGCAGTATGCGACCATTGCGTCTGCGAGTTTTTCATCGGCGTTCTGCAGATTGTTGACGATGACGATTGCTTGGTTTGACAGCAGTGATGGGCTTACCGCTTCGTCGAAGGCGTAGTTGTCGGCGTTGGTGGCGTCGAGTTCTATGGTTTCCGCGTCGGGGTGGTTTTGTTGTGCGGCATGGCGTAGGTTTCGTACCGTTTGCGCGTTGAGGTAGGGGTTTCCTCCGAAGACGATGTGGAAGGGTGGGGTTGCTGCGGGTGGCTTTGGCATAGTATTCAATTTCGCCGTATCGGTGGACAAGCGGTGCTTGTTCTGGTGAGTGTTCGTTGTTGTGTATGTGGGTTTCGGACTGTCGTTCATTTGGATTGTCGTTCGTCTTGCCATTTCATGTGGTTTATGTCGTTGATTGTGCGTTCGTTCCATGCGCGGAGTCGTTCCATGGGGTTGATGACGAGTTTTCGTCCGGGCATTCCAATAATTCGAACAGTTGTTCGATTGTATAGGTGGTGGATCATGTATATGCAGCCGGCGCATACCGCTTCTATTGAGCAGATCAGCAGCGCTCCTTGTATGCCGCCTGACCATGCGACGGTGGCGTGGTTTCCTGTTCCGAGGTTGCGAGACACATATTCCATTACCGCGGTTCCCCATGATGCCATGTATGCCAGCAGGAAGCCCGTTGTGGGCATTGCCCAGGATATGAACAGGCTTGATAGTCCGGCCAGTGTGGAGAAGCTGACCAGAGGCGATACCATCAGGTTGGCGGGGATGGAGAAGACCGGCAGTTCCGGTTCTATCAGCACCTGTATGGGCAGGGTGAAGAGTTGCGCCGCGATGGTCATGGACATCGATTCGGCGATGAATTCGGGCATGACGGGCTGCAGCCACGCGTGTATATGACTTGCGAACAGCACGATGCCGAGCACTGCGGCGCAGGAAAGGGCGAAACCGAAGCTCTGCGACATGTATGGTTTGATGATGAGCATTGCCAGAGTCGTCCAGCATAGCGTTGCCAACGATTGGCTACGTCTTCCTACGAACAGGCATGTCGCCGAGGCCAGTCCCATTATCAAGGCTCTGGAGACGGAATCCGATGGGTATACGCAAATGGCCAGGAACGTGTATGCGCATGCCATCAGCAATGCCGTGGCTCGTCGTGGTACAAGGAAGAACGAGCATGCCGTTTTGACCAATGCCGCGATTACCGCGAGATGGCCTCCGCTGACGGCCATGAGGTGCAGTATCCCGGATTTTCTGAACGCGTTCTCCACTTGTTTGGCATAGGTGGCGTCCACACTCTTGGACGTGTTGTCGGCACTTCCGTCCGTGGGAGGCACATAGTCTTGTCCGAGGATGCCTAAGGTCAATCCAGGAACCAGTATTCGGCCTTGGTCCGACAGTCGTGATGTCTGCGCGAAGAATGCTTGCTGCATCGTATCCACGAGTTTCATCACAGGGTTTGGATCATGTATGAGCTCACTGCCGCTGATATCGGTCAACCATAGTGGTCTCGCTCCATACTGCGACTGCGATAGCTTGCCGGACACACTGTAGGCTCCACCCTGTTTCAGTCGTGCGCAGTACGGCCCGTCCGCATAGATTCGCGCTCTTGCGGAGCTGTTCTGTTGGATTCCGTCCGACATGACGCCTCTGATCGTGCAATCCGCCTGGCAATCGTACGTACGAGTGTCGGAGGTTGTGACCGGTGTCGTCAAACGAATCGACGCGACAACTTGCGGATTGTCCGCCGAGGCCAATTCGAAGGATGCGTCCTCATGCTGCATCAGGTCATAGGTCAATGCGCAGGACGCGCAGATCAGCGCACCGAATATGCACACAACGATGCCGTAATGCCACGCCGCGGCAATCGTCCGCAATCTGCCATGGAATCGTAGGAACAGCATGCCCGGAAGAATCGTCAACGGCAACAGAAGCACCAATGGCTCCACAGGAATCGTCCGAGAAGCGGCACCACCCGTGGAATATTCGAACAGGAGATGCGTGGCGAGGCTTGCGGCCCAGCCCGACAGCGTTACCGGAAGCAACCGATAGTCAAGACTCCCCCGCTCACGCTCCGTCAACGATCCTGAACGCCCTCTCATCGCACACACACCTGGTCTTTAAATTTCGATAGGGTCTTCGCTCCGATGCCGCTGACTTCCAACAGCTGATCCACACTGTCGAACCGTCCGATCTGCGTACGGTAGTTGATGATGCGCTGTGCTATCGCAGGTCCCACACCGTTCAGCGTTTGCAGTTCCGCCAATCCCGCTGAATTGATGTCAACCAACCCGTCCATGGGATCGGGAACCGATTGCATGGTTTCAGTTTCCGATCCCATGGACCGCTCATGTGTCTCATTGTCCGATTGCGAATGCTCCTGCTGTACGGTCTGAACGGATGAGTATGCCGTCCTGTCACGTTGCAGTTCACTGTAATGGATGGCCTGCTGAATGAGCATGGTCAAGCTGGCGCACAACGCGCAGGTCAACGTCAGTATGGCGATCAACGCATGTACCGGACGGAAGGCGATTCGGGGAAGATCACGTTTGGTTTGAACCGCCACGGCCAAACGATCGGATTCCTTTACCCCTACAAGATCGGCAAGCCCCGGCTTGGTTTTTTTGGCTTTCCGCGTGGACGCACCAGCATCGTCCGGCGGGTTCGACGCGTCCGACCGAACGTCTGACGAAATCTTCGGAGGCGGAGGTGGCCCCTGGGCCTTCCGAGGCATGGCGAGGTCGCGCAGCCGCCGTGTTGTCGCAGGCGATGTTTCGTTCCTTCGCGTACCAAAAGTGCCCATGCATCCAACATGAAGGATGCATGGGCACTTTGTCTACCTGAAACGGCTCCTGTGGTCGGAGAATGCAGGTTATCCACATACCCGATATTCAGTCGTCCACCGTTCCGGCGTCAACGTCGAGATCATTCCGCGGGAACGATGGAAACGATCTTCGGAGCCTTGACGATCACCTTGCGCGGCTCCTTGCCGCCGAGTCGATCGGCGACCGCCGCAAGGGCCAGTTCCTCAAGTTCCTTCGGATCGATGTCCGGGGAGACATCGAGCTTGGCGCGCACCTTGCCCTTGATCTGCACGACCGCGGTCACAGTGTCCTGACCGACGTAACGTTCATCGGCCTTAGGCCAATCGGCGTGGGCCAGGGATTCGGCATGGCCGAGCTTGTTCCACAGTTCCTCACAGATATGGGGCGCGATCGGCGAAAGCATCAGGATCAACGGTTCGATGGCGGCACGTGGCACGGAATCAAGGCTGGTCAGATGGTTGTTGAGCACGATAAGCTTCGCGATCGCCGTATTCGGACGCATCGCCTCCATTTCCACGGTCACTTCGGCGATCGTGTTGTTGAGCAGCTTCAGCGTCTTGTTGTCGAGCTCGTCGTCGGTCACGCTCACCTGTCCGGTGGTCTCATCGACGACATTACGCCACAGACGCTGCAGGAAACGCATGGAACCGACCACGTTGCGGGTGTTCCACGGACGGGATTCGGCCAGCGGGCCCATACCCATCTCATACAGGCGGAAGGTGTCCGCGCCGTAGTTCTCGTACATGTCGTCAGGGGTGATGATGTTCTTCAGGCTCTTGCCCATCTTGCCGAACTCGCGGTTGGCATGCTGGCCGTTCCATGTGAACGTCGGTTCCCCGTTGGCGTCGGCGGGTCCTTCGACCACTTCGGCGGCCGGCACGTACTGTCCACGATCATCGGTGTAGGCGTATGCCTGGATCATGCCCTGGTTGAACAGCTTGTGGAACGGTTCGGCGGAATCAACGAATCCAAGATCGAAAAGCACCTTGTGCCAGAAACGGGAGTACAGCAGGTGCAGAACCGCATGCTCCACACCGCCGATGTACAGGTCCACGCCGCCGGCCTTGCCGGTGGTTTCGTTATGGTTCGGTCCCATCCAATAATCGAACTCGTCCTTTTCGACCATGTGTTCGGTATCGGTCGGATCGATATAGCGCATGTAATACCAGCACGATCCCGCCCAATTCGGCATGGTGTTGGTGTCACGGTAGTAGGTCTTCTTGCCGTCACCCAAATCGAGCTCCACCTTGACCCAATCCTCGTTGCGGCTCAGCGGAGCCTCCGGGTTGGACCCGGCGTCTTCGGGATCGAACGTCTTCGGGCTGTAGTCGGGCACGTCCGGCAGGTTGATCGGCAGCTGGTCGTCCGGAAGCAGGTGCGGCGTTCCGTCCTCTCCGTACACGATCGGGAACGGCTCTCCCCAGTAGCGCTGGCGGCTGAAGAGCCAGTCGCGCAGACGGTAGCTGACCGTGCCCTTGCCGACACCGGCTTCCTCCAGCCAGGAGTTGACCTTGTCGATCGCCTCATCCACGCGCAGCCCGTCGAGGCTCAGTTCGGCGCCGTTGGCCTTCGTGGACTCCACGGAGGAGTTGATGACGATGCCGTCATGGGAAACGAACGGAGCCTTGCCCTCATAATTGGCCAGGTCGTCGCCGGATTCTGGCAGCGGCTGCACGGTGTAGATGACCGGCAGACCGAACTTGACCGCGAAATCGTAATCTCGCTGATCGCCTCCAGGAACGGCCATGATCGCGCCGGTACCGTAATCCATGAGCACGTAATCCGCGGTGAACAGCGGCAGCTTGGCGCCCGTGATCGGGTTCACCGCATACAGACCGGTGAACAGACCAGTCTTTTCACCGGCTTCGTCCACACGATCCTTGGCGGTCTTGGATTCGGCGGCCCGACGGTACGCCTTCACGCCTTCCGCCGGAGTGGCGTGTCCGCCCTTCCAGCTTTCCGGGGTTCCCTCGGGCCATTCGGCGGGAACGTCCTCGAGCAGATGGTGTTCAGGAGAGACGACGGCGAACGTGGTGCCGAACAAAGTGTCCGGACGCGTGGTATAGATCTCCATATCCTTGACGCCGCTCGGGGTCTCGACATCGAAATGCACGGATGCGCCGTGGGATTCGCCGATCCAATTGCGTTGCATGAGCTTGACCTTTTCGGGCCAGTCGATGCCGTCGAGGTCTTCGATCAGACGGTGGCCATATGCGGTGATGCGCATGGACCACTGGCGCAATTCGCGCTGGAATACCGGGAAGTTGCCGCGTTCGGACCTTCCTTCGGCGGTGACCTCCTCGTTGGCGAGCACGGTTCCGAGACCCGGACACCAGTTGACCGGGGATTTGGAGATGTATGCCAGGCGGAAATCGTTGAGCACGTCGGACTGTTCGGCTTCGCTCAGATCGGCCCAGGACCTGCCTTCGAATCCGGGAATGGCGCGCGTTCCCGATTCGAACTGTTCGATCAGCGTGCTGATCGGACGCGCGCAGCCCTTGGAGCCGGACGGATTGGTGCAGTCCTCGTCGTACCAGGAATCGTAGATGCGGGAGAAAATCCACTGCGTCCAACGCACATATCCCGGGTCGATGGTGGCGAACGAACGACGGTTGTCGAAGCTCAGGCCCATACGATGCAGCTGGCGCCGCATGTTCGCGATGTTCTGCTCCGTGGTGATGCGCGGATGCTGGCCGGTCTGCACGGCATACTGCTCGGCGGGCAGACCGAAAGCGTCATAGCCCATGGCATGCAGCACATTCTCGCCCTTCATGCGGTGGTAACGGCTGACCACATCGGTGGCGAGGTATCCCAACGGGTGGCCGACATGCAGTCCCTTGCCCGACGGATACGGGAACATATCCATCGCAAAATAGGACGGACGCCCTTCGGCGTTACGGCCCTTGCCGTCCTTCAGATCACCATTGACGTTGGCGGCCCAGAAAGTGCCTTCGTCATCCCAGACCTGCTGCCATTTCTCTTCGATGTCCTGCGCCATGTTCGCGTTATAGCGGAATGACGGTTCGGCGGATTCCTTCGATTGCGGCTGTGCGCTCTTCTCGATGTCACTCATAGTGCACGAAATTAGCCGCGCAACTGGACACATCGCAAGGCGACAACCATTATCCAAGAAGCATTGCGTCAGTTCCCGCCGGCTATTGACGGAGGATTCAACACGGCGTCCGGAACGTAACCTATCCGCTGGGCCATATCCTCCACGGCCCGCGCCCACGATCCGTCGGATATCATCGATTCCAGAGCGACGTCAATCTGCTTCATCAGGCTGTCCTGGCCCGATTTGACTGCGACCATGTAAGATCGCCGCGCAAACGCGTTCCCGACGACGTTCAGATATTCGCTGCCCCTCCCGGAGGCCAGTCCAGAAGCGACCGCATCGTCAACGGCGACCGCGTCGGCCTGCCCCATCATCAAAGCCGTCACACATTGCGGATACGAATCCCGTTCCTCGACATTCGCGTTTTCGGAAAGGTCGCGCACGTGGGCGGCGATGGCGCTGCCTCTCGCCGCGCATACCGTTTTGCCGGAGACGGCGCCAATGCCGGTTATCGTCCCGGCGCTGTCCGCACGAACGAGCAGTGTCTCCCCGACGTTCAGATACGGCCCCGCGAACGATACCTCGCCATCGGCCGCATCGTCGGCCGCGAAGGAATCCACCACCATGTCGATGGCACTGTCCGTCAGAGACGAGACGCGGGTGGACGGAAGAACTTTTTTGAACACGATCTGCTTTTCCGCGAACCCCAATGCCTTGGCCACGTATTTCGCCACCGTTATGTCGAAGCCGGAATACTCATCCCCGTGCAGATATCCGAGACCCGGCTGGTCGGCGGCGACGCCGATGGTGATCGTCGGTCCTTGCGCCACCCCATGGGTCACCACGGAGATCGAAGTGCCGCAGCCGCCAGCACCTATGCAGAGCGATGCCGCGCAAAGCGCTGCGGCGACGGCATGTAGCAGACGTTTCATACGGACGGATCTCATTTGAACATGCGCGAACGGGTGAGGAACCATGTGACGATGCCGGACACGACCAGCGAAATCGCGATGACGACCGCGAATCCCCATGGCTTGTCCGACAACGGCATGCCGAGCATGCCCTGCTGGAAATTCATGCCGTACATCGAGAAGACCAGTGTCGGGATGGACAGCGTGATGGAGATGATGGTGAAGATACGCATCACGTTGTTCAGATTGTTCGACACGATCGACGCGAAGGCGTCGGTCATGTTCGCAAGGACGCCGCTGTAGATGTTGGCCATCTCGATTGCCTGCTTGTTTTCGGTGATGACGTCGTCGAGCAGATCCTCGTCTTCCGGATACTGCTTGATGCGAGGCAACGTGGTCAGCTTCTCCATCACGATTTCGTTCGATTTAAGAGACGTGGTGAAGTAAACCAAGGTTTTGCTCAACTCGAGCAGCATGAGAATCTCACGATTCTGCATGGAATGCCGCAGCTTGAGTTCGAGCTTGTCGCTTTCACGGTCGATGATGCGCAGATAACGCAGGTACATGGTGGCGTTGCGGTACAGGATCTGCAGGATGAAACGGGTCTTCATATATGTGTTGAATCCGCGGATGGTCCCTTCCATAAACGGATGAAGGACCGGGGTGTCCTGCATGCATACCGTGATGATGCATGTCTGCGTGATGATGATCGACAACGGGATGGTCTCATACCAATCCCTTCCACCGCGCTCCTCGACTGTCGGAATATCCACGATGATCATCGTGTAATCGTCCTCGACGTCGACGCGCGAACGTTCCTCATCATCCAAAGGGGCGCGCAGGTCGGCCAGGTCGATTCCCGTTTCCATGGACACGGTGGCAAGTTCCACGTCGGTCGGTTCCGAGAGGCACAACCACGATCCGTTCTCCGGTTTCTGTATCTGTTCCACCTGGCCGTTAATCGTCCTGAACATTCTCAACATGTCTCTCACCTCCGCCTTTGCGCTTTTCACGTTTCATCGCTGTGCGGCAGCCCGGCACGGTCCGGGCACACAACCTTCTCAACCATAGTCCAACCTTGAGAATTCGCCTGCTCGAAGGCCGGAAATTTCATCAAGCGTTCATCTTCGTGGACACGGATTGCCGGACCGTCTGGGATTTTACTGGACGATGGGCTTCCACAACGGCATGTCCGGGCTGCGAAGCTGGTCCGGACCATTCTCCCAATCCGTCAGGTACGCGATGGCAGGCCCCTGGTTATGCGCGTCAAGCAGCCAATGTGGATTCGAAGGATTCCCATGCACCGTCATACGCGTCCAGAAGGCGTTGCGCATGGCGCCCAGATTGCTCAGATTGTCCGGATCCATACCCAATAGGGTCTCCACGGTCGCCACGATCCATGACCCATGACCGACCACGAGCAGCGTTGTGGGCGTGGGATCGCTCCCCTGCTTCGCGACGATGTCGAGCATGGCGTCGGCCCCTCGCCTGCCTGTATGGACGCGGCTTTCGACGCCATGCCTAAGCTCGCCTCCGGTATGCGAGCGCCATGAGTCGTAGTCTTGTGCGTGTTTGTCGCGTATCTCTTCTCGTGTCATGCCTTCCCATTCGCCGAAGCTGCGTTCTCTGAGTCTTGGGTCGAGGGTGATGTCGAGTCCGAGTAGGTCGGCGATGGCGTGCGCGGTTTGTTGGGCGCGGAATAGGTCGGATGAGATGATTTTCATGCGTCGTTTCGCTGCTGGCGCGTTGTCGATTTCGTCGGTGTTGGCTTGGTGTGTGGTGTCGGCTGGTTGTGTGAGCTGGTCATGGTGTTCGGCGAGGTTGGCGATTTTTGCCCAGTAGTGGGTTTTTGCCAGTTCGTATGCGCTTTGGTCGGCTTGCCATCTGCCGATGATGTCGAGGGGTATGTCGATTTGTCCTTGTAGGCGTCGTGCGAGGTTGTAGGAGGTGCGTCCGTGGCGTAGGAACAGTACTTCGTCGATCATGTATTTCATTGTAGCTGTGTCGGATCAGCAGGAATGTGGATGCCCATATGGTTGTGCATGCGAATGTTCCGGTTGCTATGGTGCCGTTGGTTGGGCAGATTGCGTGTTGTTCTTCGGGAGTTGGGTTGGTGGTGCGTGTTCCTGTGACGAGGAGTCGGTGTGTGTTGACGCCGTATGGTGTGCAGGTCATGAGGGTGACGAGGTCGTCGTTGTTGTTGGCGTCGATCCATTTGAAATCGTCCGGTTCGACGATGGTGATGCTGGTTACTTGGTATGTGAGGGTTTCTCCGAGGACTTTGATGGTGAAGGTGTCTCCTTTGCGTGCTTGGTCGAGGTTGGTGAACATGAGTTTGTCTGCCAGGCCTCGGTGTGCCGTGATGACGGCGTGGGTGCCTTCTCCTCCGATGGGGAGGGTTGTTCCCTGCCAGTGTCCGGCTCCTGTTGCGAGTGTTTGTTCGTTTGCGTCGTGTCTGATTGGCAGTTCGATGCCGAGTCGTGGGTATTGTATGGTGGCGATGATGTCGCTTGGCGGGATCGTCAGTTGTTGGTGGTAGTCGGCTATGCCGTCTGGGTTCTGTGTTTCTCCGGCTTGGCTGCCGTTGCTTTTCAGGGCTTTGTTGTATAGCTGTGCCTGTTGTCTGATTGCGTTGATGGATGCGGGCGTGGTGTTTGCCACTACGCCCGCATATGTTGTCGATTCGCACGTTTGTTCGATACTGTCCGCTGTTCGTAGGACGACCGGTATGCTGATCAGTGTTGCAGTGGCCATCATGAGGATGGTTCCGATGAACCATTTCGCAAGACGTTGCTTGGGGATTCTTGCCTTGTGGCGAGCTTTGCGTGCCGTTGGGCCTGCCATGGCGCTTCCTTTCGGGGGTCTTGCGTCGGTTCTGTTCGAATCGTCCGAGTCGTTGTCGCGTTTGTGTGTCTGTCGGTTCAGTCTCCCGTCTTGCGGCTTAGTCTTAGGAATATGAGTCCGGCGGCCAACAGTATCGCCGCCAGCGTGAGGATGGAGGTCAGTCCTGCGGCGCCGGTCAATGGCATTTGCGTGATCGAGCGCACGTTGGTGATGGCTATGGTCTGGTTTCCTTCCGCTTTGACGAGCTTGTTGGGATCCGTGGTGACTTCGACGCTCCATGTCATGTTGGTTTCGTCGACGTTGACCGTGAACACCGCTTCCGGCAGAGCCAGTGAGGAGAATCCTTCGGGCGCCTGCCGTTCGCGGATCACGTAGGTGCCTTTCAGCCCTTCGATGGTGATGTTTCCCGCTTCGAATTCGTTGACCGTGCCGGCTGTGTCCTTGTCTGTGGCGAGACGGTATCGGCCTTCTCCGGTTTTGACGAGGCTCAACGCCTGCGTGCCATCCACGTTCTGGGAGATGATGAATTTCGCTCCGTTGATTTGGTCTCCGTTGGCGTCCACTTTGCGTAGCCGTACCGCTCCGGTACAGGTTTTGACTTCATCGCCGGGGAGTGTGGCGTGCTCCTGCCATCCATTGGGATTATGGGAGTATTCAAGGTCCACGGAGTTGACGTTGCATGGGGAACCGATGATGGCGTCGCCGTTGAGTTTCGCCTCGTACACCAAGGTGACGGTGGAGCCGACCGGCAATGCCGCCTTCGTTTCGCTGGATGCGAGCAGGTCTCCGTTGGAGTCTCCGAATAGCCAGCTGACCTTTCTGCCATCGATCGTTTCATGGTAGAAGCTTTCCGGCAGCGTCTTGCCGTCGATGTTCACCGACTGCAGCCCGACATAGTCCAAACCTGGTCCGAGCGTGTCGTTCAGGGCGAAATAGTAGTGCTCGTATCCGGTCCAGTTTGGAATCCTCTGCGTGATGCGGTAGGTCACGTTCGTGCCGATCGCTTCGGATACGACCGTTTTCCAGTCGTCTCCCGATTTCGACTTCTTATCGGGGGCTTCGACGTCGGACACCTTGTACACCACCTGGCCGAGCGTCGTGGCCTGCCCTGATGACGTGACCAGTTGCGTGACGTTGTTGACCGCGGTTCCGTTCATCATCATGATCGCCGCTTTGACGGATTCGCCTGTGCCGTCCGTCGGGGAGGTTCTATCCACAATGGCGTAGATTCCCGGCACAAGCACGTTGCCGGTCGTTGCGGTCTTGCCGTCCGCGTCCAGTTGGTTCACCGCCACTCCGGTCTGCGCTTGGAATTCGGACTGTTTGGCGAGGCCATCGCAGAAATCACGAAGTTTTCCGTTCCACAGGCCGCTCTTCGAATCGGTGAGTTCGCGAACGACCCAGACCATGGGGTCGGTTTTCCCGTTGTCTTTCAGATCGTCGTCCGTGGCACCGACGGCCTTCGCCGCGGCCGTTATGGATCGGGTCAGGTCACTGTTCGTGGTCACATCGTAGCCTACGATCTTGCCATCCTGCACGCTGGCCGCGGTATAGGC
>CAVAQZ010000039.1:0-15315 GCA_963590945.1 Dysosmobacter segnis | reverse complement strand
GTACTACAAAGTATTATCTGAAATCACACTATCCCAGAGGCTCTGCACGGCAAAGAGCATGTAAGCCGAATCGACCGGAATCGTTGAAAGGAAGCCGTTTCCGGGCATGAAAAAAGGGTTTTCGAATTTCTTCGAAAACCCTGTCGACGGCAGAATACGAGGAAACCCCTCGAATGGCGAACATTCGAGGGGTTTCGTATAAAGCAATAAGCTTTAGCGCTTCGAGAACTGCGGAGCGCGACGAGCCTTGTGCAGACCAGCCTTCTTGCGTTCCACGACGCGGGCGTCGCGGGTCAGGAAGCCGGCCTTCTTCAGGGCGGCGCGGTTCGCATCGCGATCGATGGCGTTCAGAGCGCGGGCAACGCCCAGGCGGATTGCGCCAGCCTGGCCGGTGGTGCCGCCACCGTCAACGAGGACGATAGCGTCGAACTTGCCTTCGAGCTTGAGCAGAACGATCGGGGAGTTGACCTCACGCTGCAGCAGCTTGGCCGGGAAGTACTCTTCCAGGGTGCGGCCGTTGATGGTCCACTTGCCGGTGCCCGGAACCAGGCGAACACGAGCGACGGCTTCCTTACGACGACCGGTGCCGTAGCCCGGAGCGATAGCGGAAGTACCGGTGCCAGCGCCAGCGTTGGTCTCGGTGGTGTACGAGGTGAGCTCCTCTTCGGTCTCGAGAACCGCGGAGTTGTTGGTGTTTTCAGCCATGTTTCTTATCTCCCTTCGGTTCACTTAGCCTGCTGCGAGACCTGGGCGATCTCGAAAACCTGCGGCTGCTGGCCTGCGTGCGGATGCTCAGCACCACGGAAGATGTGGAGACGATCCAGCTGGACCTTGGCCAGACGGTTCTTCGGCAGCATGCCCTTGATAGCGGACTTGATGATGCGCTCGGGGTTGGTCTTGAGCAGCTGAGCGTAGCTATCGCGACGCAGGCCACCCGGGCGACCGGAGTGCATGTACAGTTCCTTGCCCATCTTGTTGCCGGTCAGAGCGATCTTGTCGGCATTGATGATGATCACGTGGTTGCCGGAATCGGCGTGCGGAGCGTAGGTCGGCTTGTTCTTGCCGCGCAGCAGAAGGGCTGCCTGGGAAGAAAGACGGCCGAGCACCACGTCGGTGGCGTCGATGACGTACCAGTCGTGAGTCAGATCAGCTGGCTTCGGAGTGAAAGTTTTCACGATGTACCTTTTCTATATATTGTGTTCCGGACCCTTAACCGCGCCAAACGTTGGTTAGGCGTTGCAATGGTGCCGTTTCAGGTCTCATTATCCGTGGGCTCCCTGAAAGTCCTCGATGGCGAGTGGGAAAAGCGCTTTGAAGGACCCCGTAGGGAAACACAACAATCTACTAGTGTATCGCCTGCCTTGACATTCGGCAACACGAATGAAAGGGGCGCTCCCCGGAAAGAAACCGGGAAGCGCCCATGGAACGAAAACGCGATCAGCCGCGCATGATGTCCGCGATTTCCTGCAGTCGGGGGTTGTCGAAAAGCTCCTCCAGCGTCACCACGTCACCTTTGCCGTCAGCCAGCGGAATTCGCCAGTTCGGATACTCGTTATTGGTGCCGGGCTGGTTCTGCGTGCGCTTCTCCCCTACTGCGTCGACGATGGATGCGGCCATGAGCTTGCATGGCGATCCCTTGAGGCCGCGATACAACGCGTTGATGATCTCGTCCTCGTTGGCAAGCTCGTCCTGCAGGGTGCTTTCGTCGAGATAGCCTTCTTCGACGAGCATGTTCAGCATGGCATTGTGCTCGGCCGTGGCCGAGGCCTGGAACTCCTCGACCGGCCCCGACAGCAACCCGAGCTGCTCACGCAGCTTGACATGGCCGTATTCCAGGTATCCGGCCGCCGGTGGCATGTCGTGCGTGTTGACCGACGCGAGCGCGTAAGGACGCCAATCCTTCGGCGCGCGGAATTCGCCGTCGAACTGTTCGAACCATTCCACCGCGCATCCCAGGATGCCGTGCTCGGACAACGACTTGGACACGTAATCCGGAACCACGCCGAGATCCTCCCCCACGACCACGCCGCCCGCGCGGGACGCCTCCAAAGCGAGGATGCCGAGCATGACGTCGGAATCGTAATGCACATAGGTGCCTTCCGTGGCCTTCTTGCCTTCCGGAATCCACCACAGGCGGAACAGGCCGAGAATATGGTCGATTCGAACGGCTCCGGCATTGGAGAACATGCCGTGCACCATGTCTCTGTACACCTTGTAGCCGGTGTTCTCCAGCGAGATCGGGCTCAGCGGAGGCTGGCTCCAATCCTGACCCTGCTGGTTGAACATGTCCGGGGGCGCGCCGACCGTGGCGCCCTTGGCGAACCGTTCCGGATTCCACCATACGTCGGATCCCGTGGGATGCACGCCGACGGCCATGTCGGAGATGATGCCGATCTTCATTCCTGCGTCGCGCGCCGCCTGCTGGGCGGCGTGGAGCTGTTCCGTGGCGATCCATTCAAGCCAGCGGTAGAATTCGAGCGTATCGGGGAACTGTTCGCGCAGCCGTGCCACCTCGGCGGAATCTCGATTGTATTTGCGCACCCAGCTGCCCGGCCTTCCCTCGGGCGCGCCCCACTTGTCGTAGCACAGGCACCAGGTCGCGTAGGATTCGATCTCTTCTCCGCACTCGGCCAGATAACGGTCGAACTCGCCACGGCGTTCGTCGCTCAGTCCGGCTTTGTAGATGATCCACAGCGCGTTCATCTTCGCACGCCACATGCTGTCTCGGTCGATGATCTGGGAGTCGCCGTTCAGCATCTCCACCTGATCGTGCAGCCTGTCGATCTGCGCTTTGGTGTCTTCCGGCAGCGCGGCGTACTCCGGCATGCTTTCCGGGCGGATATACGTGAAATTGATGAATCTGCGGGAAATCGGCAGATATGGGGACGGCGTCAGCGGAGGCACCGGGTCCGCGGCATGGATCGGATTGATCAGCATGAAATCCGCGCCGGTCTTCTTCTTGGATTCGACAAGCAGCGTCTTGAGGTCCTCGAAATCGCCGACGCCCCACGATCCGCTGGAACGGATGGAGTACAGCTGGCTCATCCAGCCCCATAGCGAACCCTGCTTCATCTCATCAAGCAGTTCGATCTTTTCGGGGACGCTGATCAGGGTGGCGGTTTCGGTTTTATCTCCCAACGAGACTTCGAGGGTATGGTATCCGGCAGGAAGATCCGCGGGAATCACCAGCTGCGACGCGAAGACGAACTCGCCGTCCACTCCGAGCGCGGTGTTGCTACCGGCTTCATAGGAGATCTCACCGGTGAAGTAATCGCCGTTTTCCAAGGTGATGGACGCCTTGGGAAGGTCGAACATGCCGCCGTGGACCTCAACGAGGCTTTCCTTGCCGACAGCATGAAGAACGGTCGGCGCAACGATGCGGACACGACGTTCACGGATAATGGACGAGATGGACTGGTCGATGGCCTCGTCGGTCGAGGCGTCGATGCCGAGCGCCTTGAGCACCGCCACCAGAACATCATCTTCGATTTCATGGTAGTCGTGGCTCATGCCGACATAGCTGGTGGCCACACCTACCAGCTTGGCCAGGCGGATGAGCGGACGGGCAAGACGCGTTGCGTTTTCGGTCTGTTCTGTCATACGTAACAGTTTATGCCCGAACCCCAACGCACAACGCACATGACTCACCACATGGCGGTGGCGATGCGCCTACTTTCCCGACAGCCTCCGCTGCGCGGCGTGGACCACTTCCGGAGAGGGGTCCTGCGCGAGCTTGTTCAGGGTCTCGTCCGAAACGTTCGGATTGAGGGCGACCGCCCTGCGAACCATGGAAGACAGCACTGCGGGAGCGTTCGGCTCGAGTTCGGTTCCCAGAACACCCAGGAAGTCGAGCGTGGGCTGGTCCATGTTCGGATCCTGCGCGCCTTCCAGACGCATCTTCCAGGACGTTCGTTTGTTGCGTAGCGCGATGTCGCGCACCTGGACGGACTCGTCTTTGGTGAGGCGCCCGACCAGCCAGTTCTTGTCGTCGTCGTTGGCGGCGACGGCCTTGCGCACCCGTTCGGACGAATCGGTGGACAGTTTGACCAGAACGTTCGGGAACGGCATCGTCTCGGCGAGGAACACGCGATCGTCCTCCGGGGTGTTCGGATTGCCGGCCACGGCCTCAAGCAATGCCGTGGCGCGGGAGAAGGCCGCCTGTTCGGAGCGGTCGGGCAACGGGCGCCTTGCGAATTCGCTGAGCTCCCGCGCGTCGGTCGAATGACGCAGACGCTCATACGTTGCGGTCAGAGGTTCGAAATCCGCCGGAATCTCGTCATCCCTCTGCGAATTCTCGCCCTGCGCGCTCCCAACCGCGTCTTCGGTGATGTCTTCAGTAATGTCCTCAGCCATGTTCCCAGCCTGCTCACTCATGTTCTCCACCTTACGACACCGCTCCGCACTTCACCATGCGTGCCGTCCGGCCCGACGTTTCCATCCGATATTCTCCACCGGACCTTTTTGCCGGAACCGCGCCGGACATCACATCTTCACCGGCCGGTTGGACGTTCCGACCAACTGCGGCGACACCGCGGCGTTGAAGGTCTCCACCACCCGCGATTCGAACGTCCGCACACGTTCCTGCGGCACCACCACGGACAGCACGATGCGATCGGTGTATTGCGCGTCGGCCTGTTCGCCGTCCACCTGCGAAAGGAGATTCTGGAAACTGCCCAACTGGGAATAGTCGAGCGTCACCCGATATTCGGCGCACGGCACGATCATCGCCTTCGTCGCGGCCTTGACCCCGATCGAAGCGCCGGTGGCGTAGGCGCGTATAAGACCACCCGATCCAAGCAGGATGCCGCCGAAGTACCTGGTGACGGCAACCACGCAGTCCGTCATTTCATTGGCGCGCAGCACATCGAGAATCGGCTTGCCCGCGGTGCCGGACGGCTCCCCATCGTCGCTCATACGTTCGGAAAGACGCCCGTCGGAGCCGCCGCAGACCGCGGCATAGGCCACATGACGCGCCTTCGGATGCATGTCGCGAATCTTCTGCACGAACACGACCGCCTCATCCAACGAATCGATATGGCAGGCGTCCGCGATGAATTCCGACTTTTTCTCGACGAACGCGTCATGCGCGGGATTTTCGGCGGAATCAAGTATGGTCTGCATGGTTTCAAGCTACCGAACCACGGCGACGGCCGTCACACGACGACGTTGAAATCCTCACCCTTGATGAAAGCCGCCACGGATTTGACGACCTGCTCGGTGATGCCGACGTACGCGCCGTCCGAACGCCATCCCACATGCGGGGTGAGCACGATTCCGGGAATGGCGCAAAGCGGGTCGTCCGCGGCGAGCGGCTCGTAGTCGAACACGTCGAGCGCCGCCCGAACATCCCCTTTCTGAAGGCGTGCGAGCAATGCTCCAGGTTCGATGATCTCGGCGCGTGCCGTGTTGACGAACAGCGTTCCCGGGCGCAGCGCATCGAGGTTTTCGGCGGTGATGATGCCGCGGGTCTCGTTCAGAAGCGGCATATGGACGGAAACGACGTCGGAATCGGCGATCAGCTCGTTCATGTCGTCCACGGGAGTGACATTCAGATCGGCGAACACCTGTGCCGGAACGTGCGAGTTCCAGGCCGAGACCTTCATACCGTAGGCTCCCGCTATGCGGGCAACGGTCCGGCCGATGCCGCCGAATCCGATGAGCCCGAGCTTCTTGCCGTTCAGTTCGTAGCCGTCCAGGCCATCCCAGTTGCCCGATTTGACTTCCGTATCGAGCCGGCCCACATGACGGGCCAGTTCCATAAGCAACGCCATGGTGTGTTCGGCGACCGCATGGTCGCCATAATGCACCACGTTGCACACCCGAATGCCTTCGGCCTTGGCTTTTTCAAGGTTGATGTAGCTGGCCACGCCCGTGCCGCCGAACGCGAAGCATTTGGCCTCGGTGCGCTCAAGCACGGAATCCGGGCAATGGAAGCCGATCACCATAACCGCCACGGCGCCTTCGCAACGCTCGATGATGGTGTCCTCGTCGAGAGTGAAGTCCTCGAACATGCGCACGCGGGCGACATCCTTGAACAGTTCGAACGTTTTCTTGAACGGTTCGATCAACGATTCGACGACCACCGGCATGACCACCAGCGGCAGATCCGTACGCTCGGGCTGGGTATTGAACACATCGACCATGCTTCTTCACCTCTTGTTTTTCTGGTCCGCATCACGTTGGATACGACATTCATCGGTTATGCGGCATATTGTGCCATGTCAAAACGCTATTCCGATGAACTCGCCCGCTCCTCCGTGATGTTCCACTCCCTGACCACGGTCTGGTCCGCCCCCATGGAGTAGATCACGTTCCATATGCGCTCTCTCACGCTCGCGTCCTCGCTCTCGCTCCAACAGGCGCCGTCGGGATGGTCGTTCGACAGCGGGCACCATTGGTATCTGCCTTGGTTCACGTTCGCCGTGGGCAGCCAGTCTATGCGGCTCACCCGCCACGAGCCGGCCACGCCCTTCTTTCCCGCGAACTGCACGCGTGCGGTGACGCCCTGATTGTTCACGATGGTGTCGGCGGTATTGGCCGATTCGGTCACGGCGTTGCCCAGACCGTAGATGATCCATGTGCCGTTGTAGTTCTCGATGGGCTGCGCGCAATGGCATCCGGCGCCGTATATCACGTCGAAGGCGCCGGTGTCGGCAAGCTCATGGGCTTCGGTCTGCTGCCACGAATCGGCGTAGTCGATGTATTCCTGCACGGAGTGCATGGCGATCGCCACCACGTCCGCGCCCTGCTCGCGGGCGGCCTTCGCCTTGGCGACGGCCTTGTCTATATCGGATTGGTGGTTGGGATCGCCCACATCCCTCAGACGGTCCACCTGCCAGTCGTAGTCTGCGGTGAATCCGTTCAACGAGACGGTGCCGGTGACCAGTCCGAGCTTGCCGCCGCCCGTCGGAGAGTCGATGACCAGAGGCTTCGTGGAATCCTCTTCGGTTTTGTAGGAGCCGGTTTGCGCGATGCCGTTCTGTTCGAGCGTGTCCCACAGTCTGGCGATGCCGTCCGAGCCCTGATCCCAGGAATGGTTGGTCGCGTGGGTGCATGCGGTATATCCGACGTTCTTCGCGGCGTCGGCGACTTCCGCCGGAATGTTGAAGATCGGGTATGCGGCGTACGGTCCGCCACGCTGCGCGATCGGCGTTTCGAATTCGCAGACCGCTATGTCCGAAGCCTCGATGTATTTGCGCATCGGTTCGAACAGATCGGTGAAATCGAACGCGGTTCCGTCCGTGGCCGACGTGTCGGCCCCCGCGAACTGGCTCCACAATCCCTCGTGGAACAGCAGATCGCCGTTGACGAGCATGGCTATGCAGTCGGTATCCGGGCAATCGGGAGAATTGCCGTGGTGCTCCTGCGTTTGCGTAACGGGCTCTTCCGCGGTCTCCTTCGTGGTCTCCTTCGTGGCGGAAGAGGTGGCTTCCGCGGAATTACGGGACCGCGCGTCTCGAATATGGTCGGCCATGCACCATCCGCCGACTGCGAGCGCCAGTATCGCGACGATACTTGCCACGACCGCGAGTCTGATGCGTCCTGAGGTGAGTACTTCGGGATTGTTGGCGTGCATGGCGTCTTTTTTGTGCTTCATCTGCCTGTCCCCTGTCTCTTCTCTGTTTCTTGGTTCAAGGATAACGAACGTCCGTGTTTTCGGTGAACCGTTCATGCGTCTTTATATGCCGAAGCCGACGCTGCCGTTTCCGTATTTTTCCCGTACCGCGTCGAGTGCGGCTTCGGCGCCGCGTATCTTTTCGGTTCTGGTTCGCATGTCGGTTGCCCGTCCGGTCTTGTCGGCGTGTTCGTGCGCGTCTTTTTCTTCCAGGAGGTCGTCGATGGAGGGTTGGATTGCGGTTTCGTCGGTTTTCAGCAGGCCGGCGACGTTCATGCCCGCCAATCGTATTGGTCTCGTCAGTGATATCGCCGATCGTGAGGTTTCCGGCATTCCCATGACGTCGAGCAGCAGTCGCACGCATTGCGGGTATAGGGTGCCTGCCGTGTCCGTCGGCTGTTCGAGCGTATGGCCTTTGGTGGCGTAGCTTAGGTCCGGGTATCGTATTTTCACGGTGATTCTGCGTGCCGTCAATCCGCGTTTTCGCAGGGTTGCGGCGACGTCGTCGCAGCACCGGCGCAGCATGGAGCAGACTTCTTCCATGTTTTGGGTGTCTTTGTCGAATGTTCGCTCGGCTCCTATCGATTTTTCCGCGCGGTATGCGGTTACTGGCCTTTCGTCGAGTCCTTGGGCCGCCAGGTGGAGGTTGCGTGCCGCGATTGTGGAGCCCGTGGCTTCGGCCAATGTTCGGACGCTTGTTTTCGCCAGGTCGGCGACGTTGTTGATTCCCCATGCGTTCAAGCGTCTTTCCTGTGCGGGGCCGATGCCGGGTATGCCTCGCAGCGGCATCATCTGCACGAATTCGGCGTGTCTTGCTTTGGGGATCATGAGCATGCCGTCGGGTTTGGCGTTGGTCGATGCCATTTTGGCCACCAGTTTGTTGGCCGCTATGCCCACCGAGCATGTGATGTTGTATTTCGAACGTACTTGTTCGCGAATCCATTCGCCTATCTTTTTCGGGCTTTTCCAGGCGAGCAGCGCCGATGAGACGTCCATGTAGCATTCGTCGACCGATACCCGTTCGATCCGGTCGGTTATTCGCTCGAACACCTCTTCGAAGATTGTCTCCGACATTTCGCGGTAGTAGCGCATGTCAACCGGCAGGAAGACTCCGTTGGGGCAGAGTTTCCTCGCTTTCGCGCTCGGCATGGCCGAATTGATGCCGTATTCGCGCGCTTCGTAGTTTGCCGCCGACACCACGGAGCGGTTGCCGATGCCGATGATCACGGGTTTGCCCGCGTATTCCGGATGCCTTGCGACTTCCAGCGACGCGTAGAAGGCGTCCATGTCGACGTGCAGCACGGTGCATCCGGCCTCATCGTGGCCCCAGTCACGTTTGGCCGCTGCGATTCTCGGTGCCGTGCTCATGATTCCATGATAGGCGAGAACGGAAGTTTTTAAAACATTTGTTCGAACGACGCGCCTTGCCGCGTTTTGCCGGCGCGTCATTTCACAAGGACGGTCCGTTGCTCCTTCGGAGTAGTCTGATTCGCCGTGAGGAACTTGATCATGCGAGCTTTGAACCGGATGCCGGTTTTTCTGATAGTCGTCCTTGAGGCGATGTTGATCTACAGCGCGACAGGCGTCGCGAAAATCGCGTTCACGCAACTCGACGCCGTTTACGCGGCCTGGTATCGGGTCGGGTTCATGGCGATCCTGCTGCTTGTATGGCGCAGGCCCTGGCGCAAGCGGGCGCTTCTGCCGAAAACGGCCCGGGATTGGGGATTCCTGGTCGCTTTCGGCGCGTCCTTGGTGACGATGAACACCATGTATTACGTGGCGATCAGCAATATGGACATCGGCATCGCCACCGCCATCGAATTCGTCGGCCCTCTTTCCGTGGCCGTGATCACCGGGCACAGCTGGAGGGAACGGGTCGGCATCCTGCTTGCCGCGTCCGGCGTGGTGCTGCTCGCGGGCATTTCCCTGAACGGCGCGGGCGGGGGCAATTTTCTCGTGGGCCTGATCGCCATCCTCATCGGCGGCTCGATGTGGGGATGCTACATCGTTCTGGGAGGCAAAATCGCTTCGAAAGGCCATCCCATCGACATGCTGTGCATGGGTACCACGTTGGGTTGGATCCTGCAATCCGTGTTCCTCGCACCCGGCGCGGTATCGCACGTGATCCGTCCGAAGGCCGATGCCACCTGGCTCACCGGCGCCAGGGGCACCGCGATGCTCATGCTGGTGCTTTTTCTGGTCTCGCTGTGCGGTTCGTTCCTGCCATATCTGACCGACCAGGTGGTGATGAGGCGCATTCCGTCCGACCGTTACAGCGTGATGCAGTCCATCAATCCGGCCATGGCCACGCTCATCGCGGTCGCGTTCGGCGAGATGCCGAGCATCGGCGAATGCATCGGCATCGCCTTGGTGATAGCGGCCGTGGCCGTGACGTTCTCGAACGACAGCAATCCGATCTAGGGAATCACGCGTCCGAATGCCGCCGTTTTCCAAGGAAATCCCTCCGTTTCGAGGGATTTTTCCGGAATATGGTGTTTTGCCTTCAAATAGATGGTATAGTTACATGCTGTTGCGTCGATTACGATTGACGAAACAGTGGAGTCATGCCTGAGTGGCCGATAGGGGCACCCTGCTAAGGTGTTAGTCGTTTTTAGCGGCTCGAGGGTTCGAATCCCTCTGACTCCGCCTTCAGGGTTTCCGGAGAAGTCCGGAAACCCTTTTTTCATGCCGGAAACCAAGCGCATCCAACGGAAAGGCGCCCTCGGCCGATAATCCGGCATGCGCGCGGCCGAAACGCCTTTCAGCGAGCCAGCCTCTGCGCGGCGGACTCGATGTCCTCGTCGCTGGCGGTGGCGGAGAACCGCAGATATTCCGGGGCCCCGTAGAATTCGCCGGGACTCGCGATGATGCCGATTTCGGCGAGCTGACGCATGTCCTCCCAGCAGTCGCCCGATTTGGCCTTCACCCACACATACAACGCGCCGTCCGGCATGTCCGTGCAGTACCCGTAGGCTCGAAGCGCCCCCACGAGGATTCCGAGACGTTCCCTGTAACGTTCGCGTTGCGCTTTGACGGATTTCAGATCGCGCAGCCCCGCGGCCATGGCCGCCTGGACGGGCCCGGGGATGATCTGGCCGATCTGCTTTCTGTAGGCCGCCATCGAGTCCACGAGAGACGCGTCCCCCGCAACGAAAGCGGTCCTGTAACCGGCCATATTGCTTTGCTTGCTCAACGAGTAAAGCACCAGGACGCCGTCCGCGGATTCACCGCATACGTCGGAGCGCAGGGCGCACGGCGTGGATTCCGGCACGTCGCCGGTCGGCTCCCCCCATTGCATCAGCGCATAGCATTCGTCGGAAAGCACGACCGCCCCGATTTCGCGCGCAGCGGACACGATGCCCGCCATCCGCTCCGCGGAGTACACCTCGCCGGTGGGGTTGCATGGCGAATTGACCCACACGGCCTTCACTCCGGGCACGTTCCTCCAGGAGTCGACGTCGGCCACGTTCCGCACCTTCAGCGTCTCGGCTCCGGCGAGCTGCGTGCCGATCTCATACGTGGGATACGAGACTTCGGGCTGCACGACCACGTCTCCCCCGCCCAACCGCAGCAGGGACGCCATCAGGGCGACGCCTTCCTTCGAGCCGACGGTCGGCACCACGGACGCGCCGATCCGGCGCAGATCGACGCCACGGGTCTTGCGGAACCACTCGCCGACCGCCTCCCGCAGGTCGGCCGTTCCCGCGGTAACCGGATATCCGTACGCATTCGGATCGTTCGACGCCGCGGCCAATGCCTTGCGCACCGAATCGGGCACGGGATCGACGGGAGACCCCACCGACAGGTCGATCATGCCGCCGAACGCGGCCTTCGCCGTGCGCTTGTACGATGCGATGCGGGACCAATCGTATGGCGATGAGAACTCATGGAAACCCATCCGTCACTCCTTATGCGTCATATCACCGCGAAAATCGCGGCCGGAATCGTCAGACAACCTGTTCAAGCATACGACGGAGGCCGCCACCGAGCGTGACGGCCTCCAACAATACGGAACACCTATTCAGGCACCGGCATCACTGGTTCTGCGGCGGCAAAGCCGCGACCTGTTCCGGATCCTTGCCGAACGGGCCTGCGGCGGAAGCTCCGCCCATGTCTCCCACTTCGGCGAAGAAACCGACGGCCGCGTCCTTGTACCAGGCCCACTCCTCAGGCAGATCATCCTCGTAGAAGATGGCCTCCGTCGGGCACACCGGCTCGCAGGCTCCGCAATCCACGCACTCGTTCGGATTGATGTACAGGGAACGGGAACCCTCGTAGATGCAATCGACCGGGCATTCGTCCACGCAGGCCTTGTCTTTGACGTCCACACAAGGCTGAGCGATAACATACGGCATGGTTACCTCCTCGACAACGACATGTACCGTTCTAGGTTACTCTTGTTCGGCAACTTCAAGCTCTCCGGTGCCGAGCCGGGCGTGGCGGTACCCGTAGCCGAAATATATGGCGAAGCCCACGATCAGCCATACCACGAAACGGATCCATGTGATCACGCTCAGATTGAGTATCAGGCACACGTTGGCGAGCGCGATGAGGATCGGAATCCACGGATTTCCCGGCATGGTGAAGACACGTTCCAGGTCGGGGCGTGTCCTGCGCATGATCGGAATGGAGATCGCCACCAGCATGAACGCCGAAAGCGTGCCGATGTTCACCATGTCGGCGAGGATGCCGACATCGCAGCAGGATGCGATCAGCGCCATGACCACGCCGACCATGATCTGCAGCCATACCGGCGTTCCGCGCTTTCCGGTGCGGCTCAGCGCGCGCGGCAGCAGACCGTCGCGGCTCATGGAGAACACCACGCGGGTCAGTCCGAGCAGCAGCACCATGACCACCGTGGCCATGCCGATCACGATGCCGAGGCTGATGATCGTCGCGGCCCAGTCGGCGCCGACCATCTTGAACGCCACGGCAAGTGACGGATCGGATTGCGCGGCGAGGTCTTTGTAGGAGACCATTCCCGCGGTGACGATGGCCACGAGGGTGTACAGCACGATGACCGCCCCCAGGCCCACGGCAATGCCCAACGGCACGTTCTTCTTCGGGTTGATGGCTTCTTCGGAGGCGGTGGCCACCACGTCGAATCCCAGGAACGCGAAGAACACGAGTGCCGCTCCGGAGATGATGCCGGTCACGCCGTAGATGCTGGGTTCCATGCCGGTGGCCCACTGCCATAGGGGCTGTTCCATGACGGCCGATATTCCGGATCCGTCGGATGCGGCGGGCTCGCTCGGCGCGATGAACGGCGTGAAGTTCTCCGCTTTCACGTAGAAGAAGCCGACGACCACGATGAACAGCACGATGGCGATTTTCAGCACGGTAAGGGCGCCGTCCACGCGCGCGCCGATTTTGGTGCCGAGCACCAGCAGCGTGGTGAAGAAGGCGACGATGACGATCGGCGCGAAATCGAAGTGGAAGGAGCCGATCGCGACGTTGGTGTTGATGTTCCATCCGACCAGTTCGAAGAACTGGTTCAGATACACGCCCCAGTATTTGGAGACGACCGAGCCGGCCATGAGCATTTCCAGGATGAGGTCCCATCCGATGATCCAGGCCACGATCTCTCCGACCGTTGTGTAGGTGAAGGTGTATGCGGAACCCGCGACCGGAATCATGGACGCGAATTCGGCGTAGCACATCACGGATGCGCCGCATACCACGCCTGCGATCAGAAAACTGACGACCACGGCGGGGCCGGCATGGAACGCGGTCGCCTGCGCGCCGACGGAGAAGATGCCCGCGCCCACGGCGACCGCGACACCCATGATGGCCAGATCCCACCAGGTCAGATTCCGTTTGAGCGAATGGCCGGACTCCCCGGTCTCCGCCAGCGTCTGTTCGACGGATTTCTTGCGAAATACGTTCATATGCTCCTCTTCTCCCGCGGCCCCATGGCCTTTCATACGTCCAGGGCGTCCACGCCCTGGAACAAGAAGCGAGTATAGGACGGCGGCGCAACCTTCATGGAGGATGGAGTGCGGGGTCAGCTCAGGTCCATGCCGACGACGACCGGCTCCGGCACGAGGCGGATGCCGTATGCCGCCTCGACGCCGTCCTGCACGGTTTTGGCCAGCAGGGCGATGTCTTGCGCGCCCGCGCCTCCGCGATTGGTCAGCGCAAGCGTGTGGAGCGTCGAGAGTCCGGCAGTGGCGTCCTCGGAGACCCTGTATCCCTTATGGAATCCCGCATGGTCGATCAGCCAGGCGGCCGAGGTCTTGACGCCGTCGGTCCCGTCCGGCAGGCTCGCATCGAAACGTGGGGCTTCATCAGGCAGCGACCGCGCCTGTTCGGCGGTCAGGATCGGATTCATGAAGAAGCTGCCGCAGCTGTGCCGGTTGAAGTCCGGCTCGTCATTGCCGGACTGCGTGCGTTGCGCGTCGTGCGCGACCGCCACCAATTCGGCTTTCTTGGTTCCCCTCATGCCCTCGGTGAGGTAGCGGTGCGAGTCCTCGAGCATGCCCTTCGCCGCACGCACTTTGAGCACTGCGGCGCGAATGTCCTCGATGCGCATGCGGTCGCCCACCTCAACGCCGAGCGCCTTGGCGAGCTGGCCGTATCCGACCGTGCCGGTGTCGCTGTGGACCAGCGCGAAGGTGACCGACAGCACCACGTAGCGCGGCGTCGGGAAATAGCGTTCGGCCGGCCGCGCGGGAGCCTCGTACATGCTGGACTTCAACGCACTCGCGCGGTAGCCGAATCGCAGTTCTTCGGGGCCGAGCTCCTTGACCCGCTTCTCCTCGCGGTCCCAGACCTCCACGCTTTGCACGCCGGACGCGACCTCCTGGCCGTATGCGCCGATGTTCTGCACCACGGACGCGCCCACGGTTCCGGGAATGCCCGAAAGCCCTTCCACGCCTTCAAGGCCAAGGTTCACGCAGTAGTCGACGAAATCGTCCCAGTTGCAGCCCGCTTCGGCGTTCACGCGCACGATCCTGGTGTCGTCCTCAACGGGAGAGGCTTCGTCGAGAACGCTGACGGAACGGCGCGCGTCCCGCACCACGACGCCATCGAACGGCGTGTCGGCCACGAGCATGTTGGACCCGCCGCCTATGACGCACAGGGGAAGGCCCCTGGCATCCGCATCCTCGACGGCTTCGATGACGCCGACACGCGTGGTCGGTTCCACGAACATTGCGATGGGTCCGCCTACGCCAATGGTTGTGAGATCAGCAAAACTAGTCATGCTGCTCAGCATACCCGACCGAAACCCCGGCCCTGCGGCACCCGGCCGCGGGCCCGAACGGACGAACCTGTTTTGAATAACAAAAAACCCGACCACATGGTCGGGTTGAAAGCTTTGAACTCGCTCAGCGGGTCTCGCGATGCACGGTCTGCTTGCCGCAGCGGGAGCAGAACTTCTTGAGCTCAAGACGATCCGGCGTGTTACGGCGGTTCTTCGTCGTGATGTAGTTACGCTCCTTGCACTCGGTGCATGCCAGCGTGATGCCCGGACGAATGTCGGCGCTCTTGCTTGCCATTTAAGTTCACCTCTTGTGGTTCGTTGCTATACCGACATTCCGTCGGCCTTTGTAGCGAGAAAGAGACTCGAACTCTTGACCTTACGATTATGAGTCGTACGCTCTAGCCAGCTGAGCTATCCCGCCATGAGAGCCTCGAGTGAGAATCGGACTCACGACCTCTTCCTTACCAAGGAAGTGCTCTACCACTGAGCTATCGAG
>CAVAQZ010000038.1:0-15319 GCA_963590945.1 Dysosmobacter segnis | reverse complement strand
CTGGAACAGTTGGATTCCGGTGCGAGGAACCAGGTGGCACCGTCACGTTTGGCACCCAGCATCTTCAACCGGATGCCGCCGATCTCACCGACGTTGCCGTCCTCGTCCATGGTGCCGGTTCCTGCGATGATCTTTCCCCCTGAAAGGTTCTCCCCCGTAACCTTGTCGATCAGGCCAAGCGAATACATCATGCCAGCCGAGGGACCGCCGATATCATCCACATGCATGCTCACCTTCATGTTCGACACGTCATAGCCTTGCGATTCAAGGAAGCTTTTCGCAGCCGCCGTGGCGTCATCCTGCGATGACGTCATCTGCTTGTCGCTGGATTCCTTGTATTCCTCGGCTGTCTGGCCGACCGGCACCACGGCCTCCTGCGGCATCACCGTGATCTTCGAGCTGGCCCACCCTACGAGCGCTTCGAGATTGGTCACGGGATACCCGGGAACGCCGGAAGCGTTGACCGTCACCAACAGCAGCTGCCCGGAATCCTCATACGTCTTCACACCGGACACGTCGATCACCTGTTGGCCGGACGATTCGCCAAGCACGTTCTGCGTGGGACCGGGAGACTGAACCGCATATGCGCTCGGCAGTATCAGCACGCACAGGCACAGAACCACCGAATACAGTCCCATCAGATATCTCCATGAACGCACTTCGAACCAGCGATCGACCCGCTTCCACCAAATACGGACACGCCCGAAGACGTTATGGCGTGTGCTTTTGGCGTGTACTTGACGTGTTTGACGCATCTTGTGCATACCTCCCATAGTATGGAACCAGTCGAACTTGAAAAAACGCTTAACGCAAGAACAGGGGAACGACATGGACGAAAATGCGATCCACCAATGGTTTATCGATTGCTTCGGACCTATTCAAGGCGAGATGGCGTGGAAGCAGGTCTCCAATCTTCCGGAGGAGCTGCGGGAACAGCTTTTGCGGCAAAATCCCGAAAATCTTCCCAAGCCCGCGGAGGTACAGGCGATGATGCAGGCATTCACCGCGGGGGGCCTTAACACGTTCGGCGATATGCAGCGCATCACCGAAGAAGGGCCGATCAATGTCAAGCTGGCGAAATCGCTCGCTCTGCAGAAGGCCGGCGATTCCGAATCGCATAGCAACGTCAATGCGGAAGATGCGGACTTGGCTCGTCGCGTCATCAGCGAAGCCAATCTGTGGCTTGACACGGCTTGCGAATTCAACCCGGCCGAAGGCGAGACCCAAGTACTCACCCGTACCGGCTGGGTGAATGGCGCGATCGATTCCTGGGCCCAGTTCGCCTCCCCCGTTGCCGATTCCATGAACGAGGCTTTGGCTTCGATTCTGTCGTCACGTTTCGGCGACGACCAGCAGCAGCCTGAGATTTCAGGGTTCTTCGCAGGTCCGGTGCAGATCCCGATTCCGGAAGACATGAAGGATCCGGCACAGCTGATGCGGCTTCTCGGCAACACATCGTTCGCCATGCAGCTCGGACGCGCGGCAGGAGACCTTTCCCATGAGGTCCGCGGCAGTTTCGATCAGGGAATCGCACTGCTGAAGAATCCGGCCGGCGGACTTATCGTCCAGAACGTTGTCGAGTACGCGAAGTCGCTGGAAATCGACGTGAACGAGGTCATGAGCTATCTGGCTTTGCAGGAATTGGCCCACTCACGCCTGTACGCGTCCGTGCCGTGGTTGATGCCGCGTTTCGAAGCGCTGCTCAGCAAGTACGCACGCGGCATCGCCATCGATATGGATGCGATGGAAGAGCAGATCCGCGACGCCGAAAGCATGGATCCCGATTCCATGGCGAACGCCGTGAACATCACCAAGGTCGCTTTTCCCGACACTCCGGAACAGAAGCAGGCGATGGCGTCCTTGGAAACGTTGCTTGCCTTGGTTGAAGGCTGGGTGGATTCCGTGGTCTGGCGCGCCGGCATGGCGCATCTGCCGCATATCGAACAGCTTCGAGAGATGCTCCGCCGTGAACGCGCCATCGGAGGCCCTGCCGAGCGCACGTTCGAAAGCCTGGTGGGCATGCATCTTCGACCGAAACGCATGCGCGAGGCCGCTGCGTTGTGGGACTCCATCTGCGCGCAGGAAGGCCCCGAAGCGCGCGACGCGAAGTGGTCGCATCCGGATCTTCTGCCCCAGCTTCCCGATGAGAAAACGATGTCAATCGAGGACACCCCCGCCGTCGACGCCCAAGACGCCGATGCGGCAGCCAACGGCAGCGCCGCCCAGAACGGCAGCGACGACACCGCGGACGCATCGGTGGAAATCGATTGGGATGCCGAATTGAGCAAACTCCTCGACGAGGAAAGCGGCAAGGACGACGGCAACGAATCCAACCAAAACGACCCCGGCCAAGAGAAAGACGGATCGGACGATCCTTCGGAAGACAAGTCCGAGTGATTCCCAGCCCGCTTGCCGGCCGGCAACCGATTGATGACAGATTGACAGCCGGCCGGCAGCCATCCGATCGCGAAGCCAACGAATCATCAGACGAATCATCAGCGGAAGAAACGCGAGACGTTACGTCCCCGTTCGCCCGAATCCCCTTCTCGGGAACGCGCGAATGAGACGTCAAGCGTGTCTTCCGCGCGCGTCACGGCCACATACATCAGTCTGCGCTCCTCTTCCAGCACATCGCCTTCCGGCGGCGACCCGTATGGCAGCAGACCTTCCGAGCATCCAATCAGGAACACATGCTTGAACTCCAAACCTTTCGAAGCGTGGATCGTGCAGATCGTCGCTCCACCCAAATCAGCCCCCACTCCCATGGCTTCCAGCAATGCGAGCCGAGTCTGGGCATCGTCGGCGAGCGCCGAATTCTGCCATCCGCTGTCTCGGCGTATGCGGTATCGGATGTGCTGTTCCTTCAGCGCTTTACAGAATATCTGTTGTTGCGCGTTGACTCGGGTCAGGATTGCGCAGTCGGACGGAGATGCGCCCGAGTCCACGAGTTTGCGTATGCGTGCCGCGACTCCTTGAGCTTCTTCCCAGTCGCTGGCGTAGATGGTTTCTCTTACGCGGCGTCCTGGGCCTCTTTCGGAGTTAAGTTTCAGATAGTCGTTTCGTTGCGGTGATGCTTTGAGTATGCGGTTGGCGTAGTTTACGATCTGTGGTGTTGACCGGTAGTCGCTGGTCAGGTTGATGTCGACGCTGAGTTTGCCGAATTCGGATGCGAAGTTGAGCAGGTTGTAGCTGCTTGCCCCTGCGAACGAGTAGATGGTCTGTGCGGGGTCTCCCACCACGCATATGTTGCGGTTGTTGCCGAGCCAGAGGGTGAGTAGGCGGTGTTGCAGTGGGGATACGTCTTGGTATTCGTCGACGGTGAGCCATTGTGTTGTGGAGCGTATTGCCTCCGCAGCTTCTTCTTCGCTTTCCAGGAGGTGGCATGCGATGAGGAGGATGTCATCGAAGTCGATTTCGTTTCGTGAGGTTTTTTCCGTTTCGTATGCCTGGTATGCGTCTACGAATTGTTGGGGTTCGAGGCCTGACGGCGGCTGCCTGTGGGTCGCCGCGCATACGCGCGCGTAGTCGGATGGTGCGATCAGCGATATTTTGCACCAGTTGATTTCCGACTGCAGGTTGCGGATGGTGTCGTCGTCCACTTGGAAGGTGGTCACCCTGCGTAGGGCGCGTTCCACCAGTTCGCGCTGGTTGTTGGTGACGAACGGCATGGGGCCTTCGCATACGTCGGGCCAGATGCGGCGGAGTTGGTGCAATGCCGCGGAGTGGAATGTCATGGCTTTGACGTCTGACGCCACGTCGAGTTTCGAGAGTCGGTTGCGCATTTCCGCGGCCGCTTTTACGGAGAAGGTGACGGCGAGCGTTCGTTTGGGATTCCATTGTTTTGTGGTGCAGGCATAGGCGATTCTTCGGGTGATGGTCCGTGTTTTGCCGGCTCCCGCACCTGCGATGATGCGTACGGGACCGTTGACGGCGACGGCCGCCGCCCGTTGCGACTCGTCCAGTCCGTCGAGGATTTCTTCCGCGTTCATGCGCTCTATTGTGGCAGATTGGCGTGGCTTACGCCGATGCGGAGTCGGATGATTTTCGTTTTCTTTGATTGTTTTGCCTGTAAAACGTCGACGTTTTGCCTCTTCTATGTTCTTCGATGTATTAGTGTTGACTGTGTGACTGAACGAAGCAAACTCATGATGGCCGCCTTGACCAGTGCGGCGATGCCGAAGGCCGCCATCGCTGGCGTGCGTCCCAGCGAGCAGACCAATTCGACCGACGAAAGTTATGGCATCGACCATGCCGTCGTTCAGGATTCGACCGGCAAGCTGTATGATGTGTTCGTTTCCAATGACGAGAGGGGACGCAAACGTCTTGAGGGGCGCGTGAGGGCGGCCCAGACGCTAGCTCAGGCACGTGAGCTCGCCGGATTGGGATTCGAGCTCGATAGGATTGTGGCGTTCTCCAACGCCAATCAGGAGCGATGCGCCACCGCAGACACGTCCGTCATGGTCATCTCCCACCATTCCGGTCAGGCTCGTCGTCTTGATCTGCTGACGTTGGATGATTGTTCGAGCGTCGGCACCACGTTGGGCGCCATTCACCGACTCCGTCCGGATTTCCTCCAGGCCGCTCGGTATCCGACGTATACCACCGGTCAAATTCGCTCGCAGCTTATCGCTTGGATCAAACGGCTTCGTCAGGCCGGCCATATTCCTCAGGAGATTACCAACAGTTGGGCGAATATCATCGAGACGGATGGTTTGTGGTCTTTCGCCACATGTCCCGTTCATGGTGGATTGAACGATGGCGATCTGCTGTTTTCCGGATCTTCGATCACCGCCGTCACCAATTGGCAGGATATGCAGATCAATGATCCCGCTCGCGATTTGGCTTGGATCTTCGCTCGTCTCGACGAGAATCACCGTAACGCGCTGCTTTCGGCATACGGACGCATACTCGGCAATCGTCTTGACGATCTGATCATGCTTCGGGCGAACCTGTGGCTGCAGATGGAGCAGGTCGGCGATTTCATTTCCGCATTGAACCAGGCCGACAATGCCAAGATCATGATGTTCAAGGCCCAAGTGGAACGTTTGGCGCATCAACTTGGCGTGGCCACGTCAAGGAACCGTGCCGCGAACACTCCGCAGCGCGGCGAAAACGCGAATGGTAATCGTCCTCCGAGCACGATTACCGTCGGTACGCTGCTGGATGAGTCCGCTCGAAAGCGCAACGCCGCCGCGCATAACGGTGCGGTCGGTGCGGTCGATGCGGCCGGAGAACACCGTGACAATGCCTATGGCATCGATGACACGACGGGTAATTTCGATAGGACCGGCGACAGGCCGGTCCATACCGCGAACACGGTTCCGAATGATGCCACGGAAGTGTTCGGCCAACCCGATTCCGTCACACACGCCGAGCCTCACGTCGACATGGACCCCAGTCGGAATCCGACGCGGAACGCTTCCGCTCCCTCCGATGACACGAACGACCGGGAGCGCATACCGGTCAGCACGTTCATCCCACAACATTCCGCGAAAGAACTTCACGAGTCGATGCCGTCAAGTTCCACCGCCGTGATCAGCAAGTTGGAAACGGCCGACGGCTTCGATGCGACCGGAGACCACATTCCCGCTTCGCACAGCGAAGCCGCCACCATGCTCATCCCGCTGCTGCAGCGCGACGAAGCCACCATGCAACGCGCGCAGGAGCAGATAGACGAGTGGGAGTCCCAAGACGCCACCGGCGAAAGACCCAACGTGCAGTAAACGAGGCGGGCACGGCATGAACTAATCAGCCTGATTGGTCGAGCGGTCGGAATATGTTCCGCACATAACCTGTTGTCATTGAACAGTAAACCATTACAAGGAGAGTCATGGATATCGAATTGGGCATTCGCGACGTGGTACGTCCCGTCAATTTCAGCACCGACCAAAGCGCCGAAGAGGTGAACGACGCCATCTCGCAAGCCGTTGACAACGGCAAGACCATCAACCTCACCGATTCCAAAGGTCGCCGCATCGTGGTGCCGGCTGGCGCTCTCGGCTATGCCATCATCGGCTCCGAAACCAAGCACGCCGTAGGCTTCAACAACCTGTGATCCCGTTCGGCCGCCCGTCAGCAGGCAGACGGCCGAACGATCCGTATCACGCAGTCACTTCTTCGCGGAGGATACGTTCCGACGGCGGTCGTATCCTCTGCGAATGATTTCGGCGACCGTCTCATTCGACGTAAGATTCTCGCCGAGCAGGTTCGGTTTGCCTTTTCCGTGCCAATCGGACCCGCCCGTCACCAAAAGATCGTGTTTCAGCGCGATTGTCAACAGCCGCTCGCGCTGCTCGTTCGGATTGCCTCGATGCCACACTTCCAAACCGTCCAATCCTTCTTTGATCAGATTCTCGATCTGCTGGTCGGAAAGCAACGTCGTGTTTCTGCGTAGATCTCCCGCGTGGGCGACGACCACCACTCCCCCGGCGTTCTTCACCGTCGCCACCACATCATGCGTGGATGGCGAAGGCGTTGGAATGTAGTATTTCTTCGATACGTTCACGGCATCGTCGAATGCTTCGGAACGTGTTCTGTACACGCCCGCAGCCACCAAAGCGTCCGCTATGTGAGGCCTTCCGATGGTGGTCCTCTCCCCCTCATGCACCTGCGCGAGCACATCCTCCCACGAGATCGGATAGTACTCGGCGATCAACTCCACCATACGTTTCGTCCGCTGGATTCTGGCTTCCCTGGTGGAGGCGAACAGGTCGGCTATCTGCGTGTTTTCGGAATCGTACTGGTAGGCGAGCATATGCACGGAAACATCACCGTCCACCGCCGTGATCTCCGTGCCGTGAAGCAGCGGCAACTCCTCCTGCTCACTGGCCATATCCGCATCGTTCCAACCTGCGGTCGTATCGTGGTCGGTGATCGCAATGCCGTGCAATCGCAACGATTTCGCCAATCTGACCATGGCAAGAGGCGTTTCCGTGCCGTCCGAGAACACGGTATGGCAATGAATATCCCAACCTTCCGCAGGCTGTGTATCGGCACCAATGTAAGTCATGTCTTCAATCGTAAGCGTCTCTTCGACACAACATGGCCCACAGCCGCGTACACTATGACGTGACGACGTACGATTCTCGATTTCGAGGGCAATTTAAGGCAGTGCAGATGAGCGAACACGAAAACATCGAATCCGTTGGCGATGATGATTACACGAGACCGCGTGGGTGGAGACATGGCTCCACATGGACCTATCTGGTCATGCTGCTGGCTTCCGCCGTGGCGCTGGTCGTCTCGTTCGTGCTGTCCGCTGAGACGCTGGAATTGGCGCGCAATCCCGGCCAGAAGCTCAGCTGCGACGTGAACGCTGTCATGTCGTGCTCCACGGTCGCGCAATCCTGGCAGGCGGAGATCATCAAATTCGCGGGATTGAGCTATCCGAACGCGTTTTTCGGCATCGCAGCGGAATCGGTGTTCGTCACGATTGCCGTGATCGGTCTGGCGAAGATCGCAGTGCCGCGCTGGTTCGCCCTATGCACATGGCTGGGTGGCTTGTGCGCGTTGGCGTATTCGTATTGGTTGACGTCGCAGTCGTTGTTCGTCATCAACGCGTTGTGCCCGTGGTGCCTGTGTCTGATGTTCTCCACCACGATTCAGTTCATGGCGCTTTCCCACGCCACCGCCATAGTGCAGGACCTGCCGGCGAATCATGAGGGCCTGCGCAAGTATTACCGGCTGAATTTCGACCTGATGCTCGACCTTGTGTGGATCGTCGCACTCATAGTGGTCATTCTGGTGAAGGACGGATCGATGATCTTTTCCTGAAAACGTTTGGTGCGGGAGCATCGGCCATTGACGATGCTCCCGCACCAAACATAGCGGGACGCTTATGAAGCGTACGGATTCAGGATTCACGCAAGCTGAATCCTGCCCACGATGGTCGCGGAACCCGTGAGCTTCACGTCCTCGTCGCTCACGTCCACCCGCAACGTACCTCCGCGCACGGTGATGGTCCAATGGTCCAGACCGGTTTTGGCACGCAAGGTGATCGCCGTCGCGCACAATCCCGTACCGCATGAAAGCGTCTCGCCGCAGCCACGCTCGTTGACCCGCATGGTGGCGACGCCCGCATTGTCGGCTTCGTCTCGTTTGTCCACACGCACGAATTCCACGTTCTGATCGCTTTCGATCTTCGGACTGACCACCGGTTTGGTCACCAGATCGAGTTCCTCGACCGCAGGCAGGCTTGCGATGTCATCCTCGACAAGCGCGACCACATGCGGATTGCCCATATCCACGAATGTTCCCCTCGCGCAACCCTCCGTACCGGGAATCGTCACCTCGTAACCGTCGATCTCACCACGTCTCCACGCACCCATCTCAACCTGGAACACATCGTCCCCGAGCTCCGGAACATTACCGAGGGCCGTAAGGATCTTCACTCCCGCACGCGTACCCAGACGGAACGGCTCCCCACCCGGCTTTCCCGCGATCCCCTGCCGTTGCGCGAACAGCGTGATGGCCCTTGTGCCGTTGCCGCACATCTCGGCAAGGGATCCGTCGGCATTGCGGTAGTCCATGAACCATTCGGCATCGCCGACGACGCAATCGCCCAACTGCCGTTCATTCAGATCCGACACCGCCTGCGGATGGGCAAGACGAATCAGACCGTCTCCGCCGATGCCGAAATGACGGTCGCACAGGAACCTCACTTCGTCGGCGGTGGGCTCGTATTCGCCGTCCGCGTCCAAATAGACCACGAAATCGTTGCCTGTGGCGTGCGCTTTGTAAACAATGCTTGGGATGCTCATACCGATTCACTCTACACGCGGTAGGCTATTGGAAGCGGGTGCGCTGTCGGGCGCATCCACATTGCGATACATCACGCAGCACCGCCGCGTTCCGACGGCATGGGTTTCGGGAGGATTTATGACTTCAACTGCGCCTATTGGCGTTTTCGACTCCGGTTTGGGCGGCATTTCCGTGGCCAGTGAGATTCGCCGCGATATGCCGAATGAGCGGGTGCTGTATTTCGGCGATTCCGCGAACGCGCCTTACGGTACGAAACGACCGGAACAGGTGCTCGAACTGTCGGAACGTATCGTGAAACATTTTGTGGAACAAGGCGTGAAGGCCGTGGTGATCGCCTGCAATACGGCGACTTCCGCAGCGGCCGATGCGTTGCGCGAGCAATATGACATTCCGATCATCGGCATGGAACCCGCGCTGAAGGTGGCCTGCGA
This sequence comes from Dysosmobacter segnis, assembly GCA_963590945.1. Lineage (GTDB taxonomy): Bacteria > Actinomycetota > Actinomycetes > Actinomycetales > Bifidobacteriaceae > Bifidobacterium. Next base: position 6,128 of record CAVAQZ010000038.1, on the reverse strand, counting down.
CCGCGGCCACGGCGAACGCCAGCGCGTGATCGTCGCGGCCACTCCCCTGACGTTGAGCGAACGCAAGTTTTCCGTGCTGATGGACCGATTCAAATCCGACCATACGATTTTTCCGGAGCCCTGCCCCGCATTGGTCGAGATCGTCGAGCAGGGCAGGTTGGACGATCACGATCTGGTGATGCGCACGTTGCATGAATATTTTGACCGATACGATCTGAGCACCATCGACTCGGTGGTGCTTGGCTGTACGCATTTCGTGTTCTACCGAGACTATTTCCGTGAGCTCCTGCCATCGTCCGCGCAGGTCGTGGATGGCAATCCGGGAACCGTCCGCCATCTTTCGGTGGTGCTCGAATCGCTCGGCAAACTGGCTCCGCACGATGCCGAAGGCGGCATCGTGCTGGATAATTCAGACACTTGCGAAAGAATTGCGCGATTAGCGCAATCGCTGCTTATTCGTTAGGAAATTTGTCTCGTCAGCACGCGTAGAGTCGAACGGATTACGAATTACAAGTGGATGGAGATTGATGCATGGCCAACAAGACCGCGATGATTGATGTCGGCGGCGGATTCCGCGCGATTTTCGGCGCCGGCGTAATGGACCGCATGCTTGAAGACGGTGTGAGCGTGGACCACTGCTACGGCGTTTCCGCAGGCAGCGCCAATATGGTCTCGTTCATTTCCGGACAGCACGGGCGCAACCACAAGTTCTATACGGAATACGCGTTCCGAAAAGAGTATGCGAGCCTCGATTCCTACGTGAAGAACCACAATTACGCGAATCTCGATTACGTGTACGGCACGTTGAGCAACCATGACGGCGAATACCCCGTTGATTTCGCGACATTTGAGGCGAATCCCACGGGTTTCACCGTGGTCGCGTGCAATGCGATAGACGGGTCCACCAAATATTTCGACAAGAGCGATGTCAGTTTTGATAATTTCGACATCATGAAAGCTTCTTCCGCCGTTCCTGTCGCCTGCGAACCGTATGTGATCGATGGGGTTCCGTATTTCGATGGAGGCATCGCCGACCCGATTCCCGTGCAGAAGGCTTTGGACGATGGCTGCGACCGCGTGGTCGTGGTGTTGACCCGCATGCGGGACGTGTTGCGCGAGCAGAAGAAGGACATCGCCCCAGCCAGGCTTCTGAAGCATTCCTATCCCGCCGCGGCGGAACGTCTGCTGAACCGTTACAAGACGTACAATGACGAGGTGGCTTTGGCCAAGCGGTACGAGAAGGACGGGCGCGTGCTGATCATCGCCCCGGAGAGCCTGTACGGATTGAATACGTTGAGCAAGTCGTACGAGGGATTGGAACGCATGTATCGCGCCGGATACGCCGCGGCGGAGGCGATTCCGGAGTTCTTCGCAAGCTGACGCGCTTCGCGGCCGATGCTCCGTTTGGCTCAATGATCCGTTTGGTTCGATGCTCCGCTCGCTCCACGCAGTGCAACCGACTCTTTCCGAAAGGAGCCGAATATGGCCGGTTTGAACCCCCAGGTGTTGGTCACTCTGTGGAACATTGAGCGACTTGGATCGTTTTCGGCAGTGGCACGTGAATCCGGCTGGTCGCAGCCTGCGATCAGCCAGCAGATTCGCAAATGCGAGAAAGATATCGGCGCGCAATTGGTGCATCGCACCTCGCATGGCGTCGAGCTGACACCGATCGGCAGGATTCTGGCCCGTCACGGCCAGCTGATCGACAACCGTCTGGCACAGGCCGTAAAGGACGTCGAGGAATACCGGCGCAACGGATCGACCCATATACGGCTTGTGGCGCCGCCTTCGGTATGCTCATCGTTTGTGGCGCGCGTACTCGTGCACATCAGCAAAACGTCCGACATTCGCGTAAGCCTCATGCAGATGGAACCGCCCGAGGCCATGGACGCCCTTGAACAGGGGTTGGCGGACTGCGCGATTACGTTTCAGTACAATTCCTTGCCCTCCGGCGGCGAACCCGACGATTTGCAGGTGGACTGCTTCGGCATCGACCCGTTGATGCTGCTGGTCGGCTCCTCCAGTGTCATTGCCCGCAATGCGATCGATCATGGCGACGGCACCCGATCCTACGGTTCCGCGCATTTGGCGGACGCCGCCGGCGAACAGTGGATAGCCGGCTGCGAAACATGCCGGGCGAATCTGGTCTCGTTGGCCCGTGCGGCCGGTTTCGTGCCGGAGATCACCCATTCGACCGACGATTACTGGGCCACGCAGAATCTTGTGGAGGTCGGCATGGGCGTTTCGATTGTCTCCCGCCTGGCCACCACCGCGGGATTGCATCCGAATTTGGCGGCATTGCCAATCGCGGACGACAATGCGTTCCGTAAGGTCTGTTTCGTGACGCGCAAAGCGGATGATCGGCCGGCAATCGCACGGGTCAAAGAGGAGATCAGCAAAGCATCACGTCAATATTTGAATAACGCAAGCCAGTGATATAAGCAAACTTCATAACACTTGTATTTTTCCGTACAAGAACACACTGTCATCGCAGCCCACGTTTCGCCATGCTGGAATCATGGAAGAAGAACATCACAATGATTCCGGCTTCGACGCCGACGCAATCGACCGCACCACCGCCGCCGACCTTGCCGAAATCGGCTCCGACAAATGGACACGTTTCCCCGGTTGCATCGGCGCGTTCATCGCCGAAATGGACTACGGACTGGCACCCTGCATCCAGAAAGCCATCGACTCGGCCTGCGACCACTGCAAGCTCGGCTATATTCCCGAGCCCTGGAAGCATCACGTGGCCGAAGCATGCGCCGGATGGCAGAAGCGTCATTACGGCTGGGACGTGAATCCGAACATCATTCGAGTGGTGCCGGACGTGCTTGAGGCCTATGAGATCTTCCTGCGCGAACTGGTAGGTTTCGGCAATTCGATCGTGGTGCCGACACCCGCGTACATGCCGTTCCTGAGCGTGCCGAAACTATATAACATCAACATCATCGAAATCGAAATGTTGAAAGGTACGGACGAAAACACCGGCAAAACGCAATGGTTGTTTGATTTCGATGCGATCGAGCGCGCGTTCGCGGGCGGCTGCAGGGCGTTCGTGCTGTGCAATCCCCACAATCCGATCGGCAAAGTGCTTACGTTGGAGGAGGAACAACGCATCTGCGATCTTGCGGAACGCTATCACGTGCGAATTTTCAACGATGAGATACATGCGCCGTTCGTCTACGACGGCACGCATATCCCCTACCCGACCATCAGCGAAGCCGCCGCACGGCAGTCGATGACTGCCACCAGCGCATCGAAATCCTTCAATATTCCGGGAACGAAATGCGCGCAGGTTCTGCTCACCAATCCGAACGACCGTACCATGTGGGAACAGAAGGCGGAATGGAGCGAACACCAGACCGCGACAATCGGAGCGATCGCCACCACCACCGCATATAACGAGGGCGACCCGTGGTTCCAGGACGCACGTGCCTACGTTGAGAGGAATCTTACGTTGTTCGACCAGCAGATGCGCGAACGATTCCACGGCGTCGGCTACATCAAGCCGCAGGGCACGTACATCGCCTGGCTTGATTTCAACAGCCTGGGCATCAAAGACCCAGCCACATACTTCCTTGAGCACGCAAAAGTGGCCTTGACCGATGGTGTGACCTGCGGCAAGGTCGGCACCGGATGCGTGCGCGTGAACGTGGCCATGCCCCACCCACTGCTAAAGGAATGTCTGAACCGCATGTATGACGCACTCCATACGGATGGACTGTTGTAGTTACGCCGAATTCCTCAGCTAGCCTTGACCTTCATTGGGTGGCGTTTTCTGCCTCGGAACCGATAATTGCGGCAGATCGGCTCACCTGAAGATCCCACGCGACCAGCTTTCAAGACCGGAACATCGGTCGGTGGGTATCTTCGGGATTTCCGCTTCAGCAGGTTATCCCCGTGCTGGAAACGTCATGTTCATGGCTTGACAAATACATCATCGACACACTAGTAAGATGCACGGCCGTGGCGAAAGCAGGAAATGAACGCTATGGGCGCACCATACGCCACTGTTCACAGAGACCGGATCCGACCGCGCGAATATGGGATTATTCCTGGCTGCCGCCCATGTCGTCGATCAGGTCGTCCGGGTTCTCGTCCATGAGCAGGCCGATCCCGTCCGTGTCCATGTCCTGGAGGGTGACGCGTGGTTTGCGTGGTTTCGACGGCTTGCGTTCGGGTTTCGGCAGCACGTCCGGTTCCAGCAGCTTCTTGGGATTGGACACATGCAACGCGTCACACAGGCGCAACGCAACATCCAGGCTCATGCCGCTGATTTGGCGTCTTCCTGATTCAAAATTCTGGAGCGCGACGACATGGACTTTTGACGCGTCGGCCAATTGTTTTTGTGTCATGCCTTGTTTGATTCTCAGGTCTCGTAATCCCATGGCTCCTCTTTCTGGTCAGTCTCCACCCATCGTACCTTCCATGCCGGGATATCCCGCTTTTCGTCCTTGATGTGGCGTGCGGGAACCCCGCACGGGAGAATGACGTGTGCGGGGTTTCCCGGTTTTCAGAGTTCTTCCAGCTCGTAATACAAGCCGTCCTCGTGGAACTCGCCCAATTTCAGACCGGACTTTTCAAGCTGCGCATCAGCAAGGCGTGGATCATCCCCGCGCATGCGGGGAACACCGTGAAAAAACACAGCAGATATCGGAATGGCCACATAATGCGCAAATGGAACTCGGGCGATAATAGTGTCGGACATTGCGATCACACGTAACAAAACGAAACAGGGAGTGACACATGCGGCTGAAGATGCTCGGAAACGTCAACTTCGACGACGACCATTCAAGCGGAAATCGGAACGTTGCCGAAACATCAGCGTCGAGTGACGACCTGCTTTTCCTTGGATTCCACGGATATGGCAACGACGAATCCGAAATGGTACGCATTATCGAAGCGATCTACGGATACAACAACCATGGAGACGCACACTTTCCCACTGAACCGAATTATCTGTCGTTTCGTGCAACCTATGCGCGTCCGTACGTCGGAGGCAACTACTGGTATCCCGATGGGTGCGAAGTCGACGAACGCCGACGTGAGTGCAGCGCCGTTGGCAACAACATCGTACGAATGATGCAATCACCGGTATTTCAGCGTTTCCGTAAGGTATTGATTGGATTTTCACAAGGTGGATATCTCTCATACCGTATGGTTGCGGAGCATCCGGAAACGTTCTATGGAGCGATTCTGCTTAGTCCGTCGTTCAAAGGCGAGTCCGATAGTCTCCCTGTTGCCGGCAGCACTCGATTCGCTCTTTGCTATGGCAGCGAGGACCGTACGATTCCCGTTTCGGATCAGCAATGCGCACAAGCCAAGCTCAGTGCCACCGGCAATTGTACGTATTTCGAATACCCCGGCATGGCGCATGCCATTTGTGACCAGGAGATTGCGGATCTACGCACGTGGTTGGGTTTATGGTGAGTTTTCGATAAGCCCGATGTCCGGACGCATCAGGATACCATTGAACATGAAAACCTTGAAGGAGTGTGGCAATGGGCAGCAGAATCGTGGAACGACTCATATCGGAAAGGGATAACGGCTATTCGAACGGCATCTACGTGGCCACCCAGCTACAGTTCGCGTGGAATTCCAACCACATGGAAGGATCCACTCTCACTCCGAAGCAAACCGCCCAGATTTTCAACACAGGAACATTCACTATGGATGGGACGGAACGCGTTAGCGTCGACGATGCCGTCGAGACCAGAAATCACTTCATCGCCTTCCGTTGGATTCTCGACCATGCCAATGACACTGTTGACAAAGATTTCGTCTGCCATTTGCACGCCATCCTCAAGAACGGTACGAGACAGGCCAGTGAGTCTATATATAACGTCGGAGGATACAAGACGGAACCAAATATCATCGGCGACGCGGTCACACCTACATACGTGGCACTTCCCGAAGATGTCCCGCAGGCGATGGATAGGCTATTCGATGTCTACGCATGCATGAAGGATGACCCCTATCAGATAGCCCGCGCACACTGGATGTTCGAGAAAATCCACCCCTTCTCTGACGGAAACGGTAGAGTCGGCAGGCTCATCATGTTCAAAGAGCTGTTGCGCATCGACGCACTGCCCGCCATCATCCACGACTCACTTCACGACCGCTAC
>CAVAQZ010000037.1:0-16309 GCA_963590945.1 Dysosmobacter segnis | reverse complement strand
GAGGAAGAAGGGGCTGAAACGTGGCTGCACCAAGAACGATTTCGTCCAATGCCGCTCCGGCGGGCCGCAGGAGCCAGTCGGAAACGTCGGGAAAAACGCGTCCCGAATTGCGCGTTGTCAAGGGGGAGCGAGGCAAGACCAATGGCGTCAGGCGTGGTTTTGAGCAGGTGATCAGTTGGGCGCGCGCCCGTAATACGCCGGTTCTGCATGTGTTCGTCGCGGTCGCTTTTCTTATGCTGTGTCTATTGGGGTCGTTGTCGTTACGTACCCAAATGGTGCAGAACTCGTTTGAGGCAAGCCAGATAGAGTCGAACATCACTCGTCTGACGCAGGATGTGGAGGACGATCAGGTCAAACTCGACGAGCTTGAAGCCTCTTTGCCGAGTAAGGCCGAAGAGATGGGCATGGTTCCGCAGAAGGGTGCGCTCACCATCGACCTGAGCGATTACGCGGCGAGCGGGGATGACGCTCAGTGAATGTGTTTCGCCGATTACAAAGGGGCTTTGTCAGGTTCTACAAGGATCTGTATACGAAGACCATGGTCGTTGGCCTTGTTCTGGCTTTTGTTGGAACTGCCTGTCTGGTGCAGTTGGCCAACGTGCAACTGATCAATGGCAAGGACATGGCCCAGGCGGCCACACAGAGCAGAACCATCAGGGTGGCTCTGAAAGCCAAGCGTGGCAAGATTCTTGACACCAATGGTTCCATTCTCGCGCAGAGCGTGGAGCGGTACACCATCATCGGCAATCCGGAGGCGGCCCAGGAGTTCACGCCTGTTACCTGTACAGAGAGCACGGGAGACAGCTGCCATCAGATCGACGGCAAACCGGTGGGTGTCACCGGAGCCGCGGCGGTGGCCAGGCTCCTCGCCTCGGTGCTTGATATGGATGCGACCGAATTGGGCGCGATGCTTTCCGGTACGGGGCAGTATGCGGTGCTTAAGCGAGATGTGACTCCTGCGGTGGCGCGCAAAATCAAGAAACTGAATCTCGGCGGCATCGTTTATGCGGAACTCAGCAATGAACGCATCTATTCCAACGGTTCGCTTATGGGCGCGCTGTTGGGCGGCATCAACGCCGATGGACAGGGTGTCGCTGGCATCGAACAGATGGAAGACGAGACGCTTACCGGTACGGATGGGTACCAGGTGTATCAGCAAGGCAGTGGCGGCGTGGAGATTCCGGGAACCATGACGGAATCAGAAGCGGCCGTCAACGGTTCCGACGTCACCCTGACCATCGACCATGACGTGCAGTGGTATGTGGAAAAGGCGTTGAGGGAGAGCTGTGAAAAGTATGGTTCTCCATGGGGAATCGCGGTCGTGCAGGATACACAGACCGGCGACATTCTGGCTTTGGCCGACAGTGATGAGGTGGAAGCCGGCAGCGACCAGGCCAAGATGACCGTTTCTCGTGCGGTCAGCGAAACCTTCGAACCGGGTTCGATCGGCAAGGTGTTCACCATGGCGGGCATGATTCAGCTTGGCCTGCATCAGGCATCCGACAAATTCACGGTTCCCGACCATGTCACGGTGAATAATCAGACCTACAGCGACTCGTTCACCCACGGAGAGGAACATTGGACGCTTGCCGGCATACTTGAACAATCATCGAACGTCGGCATGATCATGGCCGGAGACAAGATGAGCAACGAACAGCGCTACGAGTTCATCAGCAAATTCGGCATCGGCCAGGACAGCGGACTGGGGCTTCCCGGCGAATCGCAGGGCTTGCTGTATTCGTCGGATCAGTGGGATCTTCGTACTCAGAACACGGTGCTGTTCGGACAGGGATACACCACGAACGCGCTGCAATTGACGAATGCGGTTGCCGTGATCGCCAATAAAGGTGTGAAGAAACCGCAACGGATCATCAAATCGATCACTGATGCCGATGGCCATACCCAAGAGCAGGAGGCCAATGGTGAATCCACGCGGGTACTTGACGAACAGGTCGCCGCTCAGGTTCTGGACGCCATGGAATCCGTATCCGACCATTACGCCAATTTCGTGAAGGTGGACGGATACCGCATCGCGGCAAAGTCCGGTACGGCGGAAGTCGCCGGAGCGGATGGAACCTTGAGTTCGATCATCAGTGATTATTCGGCGATCATTCCCGCCGACAATCCCCGTTTTGTGATTACGGTGGTGCTCAAGGATCCGCAGGGCAGCTACGGCGGCTTGACGGCGGGACCTGTTGCCGCGGAAATTGGTGAATTCCTTATGCAGAAGTATGAGGTAGCGGCGTCAAGCGAACGTACCAATGCTATTCCGGTTACTTGGTGAATATGGTGAGGAAGAAAGGCGGCAAAGGGAATAATGAGCGCGGTCAATGAATCCATGAACCGTCGTATGACTTTGGGAAAACTGGCCAGCAGGTACGGCTTCGACCTTGATCCGGTCTTTTCCACGGAAGTGACGATCACATCCATCGCGGACGATGTGGACTCGATTCGTCCGGGGGCATTGTTCATGCCGTCCGGGGATGTGGATGTTCGTCAATTGGAACAGGCGCAACGTCTTGGAGCGTATGGAGCCGTTGTTCCGCATGCTTTGCGGGGAACTTTGGAAGACATTCAGATTCCGCTGATTTATGCGGAGCCCACGCCGCAGCAGCTAGGCAAGCTGGCCAGCGACATGGCGGGCTCGCCATCCGATTCGTTGGCCGTGTTCGCGATCGTAGGTGAGAACAAGTCGGCTGTGGAACGAAACGTGCGCGATCTTGCCGATTTCCTGCATATGCTCGGTAATCCCGTAGGCGTGGTCAGCGCTTCCGATTCGCAATCGTTGGAACGTTTCCTGGATTTGGACTATCCGTTGTCGGTCCTTGACGTTCAACGCACGATGGCGGTATGCGCCGAAGACGGCGCGGCCGCGGTGATTCTCGCATTGGATGAGCATACATTGAATACCGATGCCCTGCAGTCGGTGAGCATAGACGTTCTTGGCAGCGCCGATAACGGACGCAGCGATGTGCGGATCGCGAAGTCGGTCGCGCACTACGGTTGTGTGGTCGGCAAACAAACGCGCATCGCTCGCAGAACACAGGAATCCGATCAATTGGCCGAACAAGCCGCGCAGGCCTACGGACGTGACGACAGCAGCGCATTGTCGTTGTCAATCGCCATGGTGTTGGCGGCTGGTGTGCGCAAGTCGAACATCAAAAGCGCATTGCGCGTATCCCACGACCTGGATTGATCGTGCATGGCGTGAAGATTCGGATCGAACCGATATCTCGATTACCGTGATCGAACAAATGAAACAGCAGCATGAAGCAGCATCGAAGAGGAGAATGAACGTGAGCAACCCGACCATGATGCCGATGAGCCTGGAAGAAATAGCCGAAGCCGTCCAAGGACGATTAGTGGCAGGCTCCGTGCCTGTCGACGGACGAATCGCGACCAGTGCGTTTACGGATTCGCGTCAATTGGTCGACGGTTCGGTGTTCGTGGCCATTGCCGGAGAACATGTGGATGGGCATGATTTCGTGCCGAAGATCGCGTCGCAGGGAGCCGTCTGCGCGATAGTGGATCATGAGGTCGCCGACTCGCAGGTCGCGCAGATAGTGGTCGCGGATACGGTGAAGGCTTTGGGGGAGCTCGCCAAGCACAACATAGAACGTCGACGTTCGTCATCCGAACCGTTCACCGTCATAGGCATCACGGGATCCGTCGGCAAAACCACCACCAAGGATTTGATGAGGGCGTTGCTGTCCGAGCTGGGACCGACCGTCGCTCCGGTCGGCTCGTTCAACAATGAGATCGGATTGCCCTTGACCTCGCTGAAGGTGAATGAGCGGACACGTTTTCTGGTGGCGGAAATGGGCGCCAACCATGTCGGAGAGATCGCCTACCTGACTGCTTTGGTACCACCGGATCTGGCCGTCGTGCTCAAAGTGGGTGTGGCTCATCTGGGTGAATTCGGTTCCGCCGAACGAATCGCGCAGGCGAAGGCGGAGATCATTCACGGCTTGGTGCCGGGCGGAACCGCCGTGCTGAACGCGGATGATGAACATGTGGCGGCAATGAGCGGCATCGCGCCAGGAGACGTCGTATGGTTCGGCCTCTCGGATGCCGACGCATTGTCCGTCACCGCGCAGAACGTGCGTTGCGACGAATTGGATCGTCCGTCCTTCACTCTGTGTCGCGGCGATGAAAGCGCGGACGTCACGCTCGGCATCCGCGGCCAGCATAACGTCATGAACGCGCTTGCCGCGGCAAGCGTCGCCACACGACTCGGCATGCCGATCGACGCCGTGGCCGATGGACTTTCGAACATCACCAGCATCAGCCCCCATCGCATGGCCGTGTCCACTGTGAGCAAATCGCAGACGGAATTCACCCTGATCGATGATTCGTTCAACGCCAATCCCGATTCCATGAAAGCCGGCCTTGATGGTCTTCTGCGTTGGAAGTCGGGTGCTGAAAGCCAGCCGTACCGTATTGCGGTACTGGGAGCCATGCTGGAATTGGGGCCTGATGAACGTGCTCTTCACGCCGGAATCGGACGATATGCGGTCGAAGGCGGCGTCGATGCGTTGGTGTGCGTCGGTGGTGATGGAGGTGCCTTGGACGTGCTTGCCCAAGCCATGGCGAAGGGTGGTTCCGAGGTTGCCCGGCCGCAGGTGGACGTCGATTGGGTCCACGATTGTGATGAGGCCGATGCGATGATCACGGAACTTGCGTCCGGCCATGCCGACACCGTGGTGCTGCTGAAAGGATCGCACGCGTCCGGCTTGAGCGCGTTGGCGGAACGTTGGCAGGCCCTGGCGGCAGAATAGGGCAATAGGATTTGGGAGAGAATCGGCTTTGGCCGAATGAGCTGACTGGAACGGAGAGAATCAGGTGATTTCACTCATTATCGGAATCGTGGTGTCACTGGTGGTGACGATTGTGGGTACCCCGTTATTGATAAACCTGGTGCATAAGCTCAATTACGGGCAGTATATCCGTCAGGATGGTCCCCAGTCCCATTTGGTCAAGCGTGGCACGCCCACGCTCGGAGGCGTGGTCATCAATCTTGCGGTCGTGCTTGGGTGGGGCGCTTCCGCGCTGTATCGATTCATGGCATTGCACGAGACTCCATCCTGGTCGGCCATGCTGGTGTTGTTTGCCATGTTGTCGATGGGTCTTCTTGGATTCATCGATGATTTCGCGAAAGTACGTAAGAAGCAAAGCGAAGGTCTGACCGTCAAAGGAAAGTTCATCGGGCAGTTTATCTTCGCTACCATTTATGCGGTGCTGGCCTTGATCCTTCCCACAAAGTCGGGATTCCCCAGTGCCCAGGCGGGCATGAGTTTCATCGAGGACCCGTTCTTCAGCTTTGAGTTCGCGGGCAAGGTGGTCTCCATCGTGCTGTTCGTCATCTGGGTGAACTTCCTGATGACCGCATGGACCAACGCCATCAATCTGACGGATGGTCTTGATGGTTTGGCCGCTGGATCGTCGATGATCGCGTTCATCGGGTATGCCGCGATCGCTTTCTGGGAGTTCTACCATCTCAAGGGGTCGGACCGTGGCTTTACCTATGCGGTTTCGGATCCTCTCGATCTGACGATCATCGCGGCCTGCGCCGCAATGGCCTGCCTTGGCTTCCTGTGGTACAACTCGAATCCCGCATCCATCTTCATGGGAGATACCGGTTCATTGGCGTTGGGTGGCCTGTTCGCAGCCATGTCGATTGCCACGCATACGGAATTCCTCGCCGTGCTGATGGGTGGTCTGTTCGTGATCGAGACCATGAGCGACATCATTCAGGTCGGATATTTCAAGATGACGCACAAGCGTGTGTTCAAGATGGCCCCGATCCATCATCATTTCGAATTGAAGGGATGGACGGAAGTGAAGGTGGTCATTCGTTTCTGGATGATCGAACTGCTGTTCGTGCTCGTCTCTTTGGTGATCTTCTACGGGGATTGGGTCACCCGCTCCGGTCTGTGGATGAATTAAGCATGGTTGAATCGGTCCGTTGACGTTACGAAAATCAGAAGGGTGGATGAACATGGATATGAATGGTAAGACCGTCATCGTGGCGGGACTCGGTGTTTCCGGACAAAGCGTGATGAGCGTGCTTGGTCCGCGTGCGGGCAGGGTGCTCGGTGTGGATGAGAAAAAGCCGGACGCCGACATTCGCTCTTTCGACCAGATAGATTGGAACGACGTCGACCTTGCGGTCGTATCTCCGGTGTTCAACCCGAGGACGCCGTTCATAGTCGAAGCCCAAAACCGTGGCGTTCCGGTGATGAGCGAGGTCGAACTCGCGTGGCGGCTTCGTGTGGACTCCGATGATTCCGGCAGCCCGGCGCGATGGATCGGCATCACCGGAACCAACGGAAAAACGTCGACCACGGAGATGACCTCGGAGATGCTTGCGGCATGCGGTCTCACCGCGCCTGCCGTCGGCAACATCGGCAAGGCGGTCTCCCAAGCCGCGGTGGATCCGGGCAATGACGTGCTGTGCGTCGAACTGAGTTCGTTCCAGCTGCATTTCACCGATTCCATGGAACTTGACTGCGCGGCCATAACCAACATAGCCGATGACCATCTTGACTGGCACGGCGGAATCGACAACTATGCCGCCGACAAGGCGAAGGTCTTCCACAATGCGAAAAAGGCATTGGTCTACAACGCCGACGACGAACGCGTGACCAAGCTGGCTTTCGCGGCCCAAACCGCACAGGATTGCAAGAGGATCGGTTTTACCCTTCATGAGCCTTCCGACGGCCAGATCGGAGTGTGCGACGGTTGGATCGTCGATATGTCCGGAATCGCCGGGGGAGAGTACGGACAGCCGCTGCGTGTGGCGAAAATCACCGATTTCACTCATTTGACGGAGCCGGATGGAACGGTGTATCCGCATCTTCTGGCCGACGCCTTGACCGCGCTCGCCCTAGTGCTGGGGCTTGGCGCGGATAAGGAACGCGCGGTCACGGCACTTCGGAAATTCACCCCGGGAGGGCATCGCATCCAAACCGTGGCCACGGCAACGACCAAGGACGGCGGCACCGTACGGTTCGTTGACGATTCCAAAGCCACGAACGCCCATGCCGCAAAAGCGTCGTTGAACAGCTTTGCGGACAAATCCGTCGTGTGGATCGCGGGTGGACTCGCCAAGGGAGGACGTTTCGAACGTCTGGTGGCCGACCAGTCGCACAGGATCAAAGCCGCGGTGATCATTGGCGCGGAACAAGAACCGATGCTGGATGCATTCAAGACAAGCGCTCCCGACATTCCTTTGACGGTCATCGATCCTTCCGATCAGGACGCCGTCATGGCGAAGGCCGTCGATGCCGCCGGTGAGTATGCGCAATCCGGCGACGTGGTGCTTATGGCACCGGCCTGCGCTTCCATGGATCAGTTCAAGTCGTACGCCGACCGAGGCGACCAGTTCGCCGAACAGGCCCGACGTTGGGTGAGTGAGCATGGGGAAGCCTAGAAGCGCACGTAGCGTCTCGTCGTCAGGCGTGAAAAGGGATGCGGGAAACACCGAGAAAAAAACATGGAAAAACACGGCGAAGGCCAATACGCGCGGTAAGGCCGGCAAAACCGGCAAGGCCGTGAATGCCGACGCCGATTTCAGCGGATTCGTGGGGATACGGAGTCTGACCAATCCGTTGTGGTGCTATCACGGATTTCAGCTGGCCGTCGTCATCCTCACGCTGTTCGGCGTCATCATGGTGTTTTCCAGCTCATCCGTAACGCTGATCAGCAATGGGCACTCGCCGTGGAGCCAGGCCATCAAACAGGGCGTGTACTGCTTCGCGGGAATCATCGTCGCCATCTTTGCGATGTGTTTTCCATACAACAAGTATCGGCGATTCAGCTCCCTCATCCTGATTCTGGCCGGCGCCATGCAGCTGATGACCTTGACTCCGTTAGGAGTGGAAGTCAACGGGAACAAGGGCTGGATCGGCATTGAAGGCGTGTTCACCATGCAGCCCGCGGAAATCGTCAAGCTCGCCTTGTGCATATGGATGCCAAAGGAACTGATCGACGCCCGCAAGCGTGTGCGTAAGGACGGAATGGTCAAAGCGTACTCGAAACTGGCGATTGGATATCTGTGCAGTCTCGGATTCGTGATGCTCGGCAAGGATCTCGGCACGGGACTGATCGTTCTTGCGATTGGCGTGATCGCTCTTTTCCTTGGAGAGTTTCCCGGGAAATGGCTGCTTGCCTTAGGCGGGCTTGGAATCGTAGGGGTCGGTGGATTGGTCATTACCAGTCCGAACCGTCTGAACCGTATCCTGGCAACGTATCAGACCTGTTCCGCATCTGATCTGCAGGGTGTGTGCTATCAGGCGGTGCATGGCAAGTACGCGATCGCATCAGGCGGGTTACTTGGCGTTGGAATAGGAAATTCGGGAGAGAAGTGGGGATATCTTCCCGAAGCGCATAACGACTTCATCTTCGCCATCATCGGAGAGGAAACCGGCTTCGTCGGAGCGGCGATGGTGATCCTATTGTTCATGGTGTTGGGGTGGTGCATGTTGATGGTGGCGATTCAGGCGCGAAACCGATACATTACCATCGTCATCTCATGCATCGCCGTATGGATCGTGGGGCAGGCGTTCATCAATATCGGTGTCGTGGTAGGCCTCTTCCCGGTCATGGGCGTACCGATGCCCTTCGTGTCGGCAGGTGGATCTTCGCTGGTCATGTGTCTTGCCGCGGCCGGCGTGGTCATCAGTATGATGAGGGGACAGCCCCAGATACAAGCGGAGACGCGCAGATTGTGAATCGTCGTCATCGGTGGTTCGGACCGATGGCTTTTGCACGTGCCGACCGCAGTCGAAATGTGATTATCCACCGGTGGATTCGCTGATGGGACGCCTCGCCGCCGACAATTGGGCTAAGCTCGTGTGTTATGACCAATCAGAAGCATATCGTTCTTGCCGGTGGCGGAACTGCCGGCCATGTCAATCCTTTGCTTGCGGTGGCGCATGTGATTCGCGATCTTGAGCCGGACGCCGATATAGCGGTGGTGGGCACCGCCGTCGGTTTGGAAAAGGATCTGGTTCCGCAGGCCGGTTTCGAATTGGAAACGATTGAAAAGGTCCCCTTCCCTCGCCGACCCAATATGGCGGCGCTGAAATTCCCCGCGCAATGGAAGGCCGAAACACGGAAGGTGCGGGAGATTCTGACCCGTCACAACGCCCAGGTGGTTGTTGGTTTCGGAGGATATACATCCGCTCCGGTATATGCCGCCGCACATAAGATGGGCATTCCGATCGCGATTCATGAGCAGAACGCGCGCGCCGGTATGGCCAACAAGCTGGGCGCGCGATGGGCGGATATGATCGGCGCGGCTTATGCGCAGACCGGGCTGAGGCCTCGTAAGGGAGTGGATGTCGAGCGTGTGGGCTTGCCGTTGCGCCCGGCCATCGCGGATCTGGCTTCCGCTTTGGAGAAGGATCGTTCCGCGACGCGTCGCGCCGCCGCACAAAGCCTTGGCGTTGATCCGGATCGTCCCTTGGTGGTCATTACCGGAGGTTCCCTTGGCGCGGTGAATGTCAATCGTGCCGTGGCCGCCGGGGCGAAGGAGCTGCTTGATCATGCGCAGGTGATTCATCTGACCGGCAAGGGCAAAGATGAGGAAGTGCGTTCTCTGGTGTCCGTGAGTGCTGGCGATGATGTGCTTGGTCGGCTTGGTCCTGACCATGTTTCGGATGGTGATTACCGGGTGGAGCCATATCTGGAACGTATCGATTTGGCTTTCGCATGCGCGGATCTGATTATCTGCCGCTCCGGTGCGGGCACGGTTTCGGAATTGACCGCATTGGGCCTTCCTGCGATTTATGTTCCGCTGCCCATCGGCAACGGCGAGCAGAGGTTCAACGCCCAGCCGGTGGTGGACGCCAAGGGCGGTCTCATGGTGGCGGATCGTGACTTCACGGCCGATTGGGTCAGACGGCACGTTCCTCAAGTATTGTCCGATGCCGAGGCGTTGTCGGAATATGGAAGGAACGCATGGCGGTATGGCATACGGGACGCGGCTGATGTCATGGCGCGAAAAGTGCTGGACCTTATCTGATCCGGCCCGAAGGCCTTGAAACAGCCTATATGGCCATGCCTGTGCACAGACCATGGGTGTGGCCATAATGGAGTGAGCTTGAAATCAATGTGCAAGGGGAGCAGTCGTGTCTGACAACCAGCGTGATGCCGGTACCATCGTTCTTGATCCAACTTATGCGTCGTTCGGCCAGCAGGAGCGTGTGGCCGATCTCGGCGAGACCCATTTCATCGGCATAGGCGGCGCGGGTATGAGCGTGCTCGCCGAAATGCTGCATGAGCAAGGCGTGAGCGTCGATGGCTCCGATCGTGAACCAAGCGCGAAAACCGAGCGTCTGCAAAGCCTGGGAATCACCGTCGAATTTGGACAGAGAGCCGAAAACGTCGCGGGCAAGAACACGGTCGTGTTCTCCAGTGCGATCAAACCCGATAATCCGGAAATCGTCGCCGCGTATGAGGCGGGGGAGCGTATCGTGCATCGTAGCGACATTCTGGCGTTGCTCATGCAGGCCAAGCGTGCGGTCACCGTCGCCGGAGCGCACGGCAAGACCACCACAAGCTCCATGCTGGCGCACATCCTCACCCATGGCGCACAAGGAGAGTTGGACGATCCGAGCTATGCCATCGGAGGGTCCATCCAAGGCAAGGACGGCACGATTCTCGACGGCGGACATGCGGGGGAAGGAAACGTGCTTGTTGCGGAAGCCGACGAATCGGACGGCAGCTTCGCGAAATACCATCCTGAAATCGCCATTGTGACCAATTGCGAAGCGGATCATCTCGACCATTACGGAACCCAGGAAAACTACCGTGCGGCTTTCGTGGAGCATCTCGGGCATGCGGGAAAGGCAGTGGTCATGTGCGGCGACGACGAGGGCAACCTTGCCGTGCTTCGTTCGCTTGAGCCACAGGTGGCACGGCGTGCGGTCGTCTATTCGACGCAGCGGCCTTCCGATCTTGGGGATCTCAACGGCGCGGCTTTGGTGCGTATCGAATCGGAAAGCGAACATGCCGGAAGCGGAACGGAACGATTCGTCCTGCATATTCCCGCGGGATTGATTGGAACGGACGAACGTCGTGTGAACGTCACTTTGACGGTTCCCGGCATCCATAACGCCCGTAACGCATCCGCCGCGATTCTTGCCGCGGCTCTATTGGGCGCGGATGTGGATGAGGCGGCGCGGGCCGCCACCTCGTTCATGGGCGCCGCAAGACGATTCCAGGTGCGTGGCACGGTCGGTCAGGTAACGGTGGTGGATGATTACGCGCATCATCCCACTGAAATCGAGGCGTTGCTGCAGGCCGCACGACGTCGCTATCCGCAGGCGGGCATTCACGTCGTTTTCCAGCCGCATTTGTTCTCCAGGACCATGTTCTTCGCCAAGGAGTTCGCACAGGCTTTGTCCCACGCCGACGATGTGATCGTCACCGGCATTTTCCCGGCACGTGAGAAGCAGGAGGATTTTCCGCGGATCGGCGCGACGACCATAGTCGATGAGGCGCTGAAGCTCGCCCATGAACCGGCCGAGCATTGGATTCAGGCCGTTGAAGACATGCATACCGCGGCCCAGATGATTGCGATGCGTGCCCATCGTGGAGATGTGATCTTCACTGTCGGCGCCGGAGACATCACGCAGATGGGCGATGTGATTCTTCATGCCCTGGAGGCGCACCGTTGGGATTGCGAGGGCTGATGGCGCGGAAGGTCATCGGTTCCGGCCGGAATGATGCGTCCGAATCCAACGGAGTCGGACGCACCGTCCAGAGCGGGATTCGTGCCGAGAGCCAAGAGGCAGAGAAATCCGCTCCAAGGCAGGCGCGATCCATTGTCGGCAGTGAGACGACGGATTCATCCAGGTCCGAAGGATTCGTCGATGCGCGCAAGCTGCGCAGTGAGAATCTCGTCGCCAAAACGTTGGATGAGACCACGGGCACATTGGGTCTGCTGACGCGTCCCAAGGTCGTCGATTTCAGTTCACGTCTTGAGGAGAGGCGCAAGGCGAACATCCGCGTCATCACGATTCGTGTGGCCGCCGTGGTAGTGGCCGCCGCGATTGCATCGGCGCTGGTATGGCTGTTCTTCTTTTCATCCGTCTTCCGTTTGGAGACGAGCGAGATCACGATTGTGGGAGGCAACGAATGGGTAAGTGATTCCCAAGTGATGGAAATCGCCGAAAAGCAGGCAGGCAAGTCGATTCTGTTGGTGTCGAACAGTGATGTGGAGAAAGAGATCAAAGAGATTCCCGGCGTTACTTCGGCCGAATCGAAGAAGTCGATGCCGAACAAGCTTGAAGTGACCATCAAAGCGCAGAAACCGGCTGCGATGCTCAAAACCGGTGAGGACAGCATGACCGCGGTCGACAGCAAAGGACGTGTGCTCAACTCGGTCGAGGGAGTGTCGGTGGAGGGGATCCCCGTCATTGAGGTCGAGGACGTCGAAACCAGTCTGAAGAACCGGTCGATCAAGGAAGCGTTGAAGATCCTCAGTTCGTTGTCGGAATCGATGCGCAACTCCATTACCAAGGTCACGGCGGCCACGCAGGATTCCATCACCACGGAACTCAACGACGGCGATCGGATAATAGTGTGGGGCGATTCCTCCGAGATGAAACTGAAGAAAGCCGTGGTGGATAAGATCATCAACGATCCGAATGTGATTGGGGACAAGCACAATATAGATGTCTCGGCGCCGTTAAGGCCGATCATCAAATAGCATGTTTGCCGAAATCGGCATATGTGCTTGGATATGCTTTGGGGTTGGTTCCAATGTGAATCCAACCCCAAAGTCTTGCGTATTCGGCGTTATCGAGTGCCGTCAGGCGTTCGGATTCGCCTTGAGCGCGGGTGCTACGGAGACCGACGGGTCGAGGCGGGGAATCAGTGTGCACTGCGTGGCGTGGTACAGATCGGACTTGCCCGGCCAGACCGTGCCTATCACCTCGTTGTCCTTATTGAGCTGATGGAACCACGAACCGTTCTTGTGGTCGATCAGATATTCGTCGATATACTTCCAGAAAGTCGCGTACCAATCCTTATACACCTGCTTTCCGGTGACGGTGGCCAGCGTGGCGGATGTGTTTACGGATTCGGCAAGCGTCCAGTGCATGCGGTCGGTCACCACGGGCTTGCCGTTCCAATCGGTGGTGTAAGCCAGACCGATCGTACCTTCCGCATTCCATGCGTCGGCCAGAGCCTTGTTGAACAGGTTCTCGGCGGCTTCGATGAGCTGACGCCGGCCTTCATCCGAACGCTTCTTGGAGCTGAGCGCATACTGGGTGATCAGGCGCGCCCACTCGATGCCGTGGCCGGGGGTGGCGCCGTACGGCTTGAACTGGTCGTCGGGTTTGTCGTGATTGCACTCCAGATCAGGCTGCCAGTCGGCGGTGAAATGCTCCGGAATACGCCATTCATTATCGGCGGCCCATCCAACCACGTGGTCGATGATACGTCCCGCGCGTTCACGGTATTCCTCGCGGCCGGTCACGTCGGCCACGGCCAGAAAGGCTTCGGTGGTGTGCATGTTGGCGTTGATGCCGCGATAGGCGTCCAACTCGGTGAACTCGGTGTTCCAAGTGTCGACGGCGAGGCCGATTTCATCATCCCAGAAGTGCTTGTCGTAGGTTTCGAGGGCTTCATCGAGCAGTTCGTCGGCACCGGGACGTCCGATGAGCTTGGCTGAGGTTGCGGCGAGGATCACGAACGCATGCGCGTAGCAGACCTTGCCCTCCTCGTGGGTGGAGCCGTCGGCGCTGATCGACGGATACCATCCGCCGTTCTCATCATCGTGCAGCGGCCCGCGAAGGCCGGCGATTGCCTTGTCTACCAGTTCAGCGGCTTCCGGCTCGCCGTGGAGGAATCCTAGGGAATACACGTGGGCCATGCGGCAGGTGATCCATGTGTGGATGTCTTGGGTCAGATCGGGCTTGCCGGTTTCGTCAAGCCAGTAAGAGCCGCCTTGAGGAGAGGGGAAGTTGTGTCCGAAATGCAGAAGTTCGTTGGTTTCCGCTTCGAGCAGGTCATGGTTTTCCTGAGATCCGAATATGTAGGATTCGGCGGGGTATGAGGTTGTCATCTGGTGAAGGTCCTTCCTTGGAGTCGTCCGCAATGACGTAGTAACTGGGTTGATGTATTAACTATGTTAATCACTTAAGCGGTTAATGCAAGTTGTCGCAACGGTGTGTCGTGGAGATGGCCGGTGGGCGGACATCGCTGAATCGTTTGTCGCCGCTCGTCCATATGCAGAGATTTCCATCGTCGGGATTTTTCCGCGTAGTACCCTACGGAAGCATGGAAATCGAATATACCGAAGAGAAGAAGTTCACCAAAGAGCAGGCGCAGCGACTGTTTCGTTCGGTCGGCTGGGTCTCGGGGGAATACCCGGAACGATTGCACAAGGCTTTGATGGGGTCGTCCACGGTGTTCAGCGCTTGGCATGATGGTAGCTTGGTCGGCCTTGTGCGCGTGCTTGACGACACTGAAATGGTGGCGTACATGCATTACGTGCTTGTCGATCCTGAATATCAAGGTCATGGTATCGCCGGACGTTTGGTGGGCATGGTCAAAGAGAAGTATCGCGACTATCTGTATATCGAAGTGATGCCCGAGGAAAGCAAGAACGCGGCGTTCTATCAGAAGCATGGTTTCCGAATCATGAATGACGGCGTCGCCATGCAGATCTGCAATCCCGGGGAACGCCGCTGAAGAACGTAGGTTTCCGTTTGATCTGAACTTCTGCTTTTCGGGCAGCGAGGGGTTTGACGGGCGTGCCGTTTTCGTGCGAAGCCCATGATGGGCCATGTCGAACGTATTCGCTTGGACAACGCGAAACGGATTGGTGATATGCTGCGGTGTATACAGGATTGCCTGTGACAAAGACATCGCGTGCTCGGCAGCCATGTTGGCGCCTCGCGGAATGCGGTATCCGCATATGCATGAAAAGGGATGGCGGCATCGAGTGCAAGGCGTGGGAGAGAGGAGTTCCCTGATGAGGAAACTTTTTGGAGGCCTTAAGATGGGGTGGCTCGCCGTGATATTGTTCGCGGTCGTTGCGGGCGCCTATACCGGCATTGTCGGATCCATTCCGGCCGCGGAGGGAACATCGTTCAGGGATATTGCGATTTCCTACGAATGGTGGGTCATTTTCGCGGTCGTCATCGCATCCAACTGCGCGAAAAGCTGGGAGTCTGCGCTCAAAATCTTCGTTTTCTTTCTTATCAGCCAGCCGCTCTGCTTCATCGTCGAAGTGATGTTCGGCCTTTCAGCCGACCTGGCGTTGTACTACTACTGCAGCATCTGGGGGCCGGCTACGCTTCTTACGTTGCCCGGAGGATTCATCGCGTACTACATCAACAAGCAGAACGTGTTCGGCAGTGTGATTCTGGGCTTGGGCAACTTCATACTGGCTTTTTTAGGAATCTACTACGCGGCTCAAGTGTTGAAGAATCCTCCATACCATCTGCTTAGCGCCATCGTCTGCTTTGTTTCCATATTCATCTTGACTTTTCAGATTCAGAAGGATGGCAGAAACCGCGTGGTATCGCTTCTGGTGACCGTTGCGGTCACGATCGCCATCTTCGTGCTCGCGTGGATGACCGGACGTGTCATCGTTTAGATTATGAAGCTGAGCGCCGGTGTGGATGATGCCCAAATTGCGCTTGCAAGGATGGGTGACGTTCCAAGGTTTTGGGGAGTGACGCAACGCCGCTATTTGCCATAGCGGATGTATGGGCATGGCCGTTGGTCCCACGTATCTCCATGCGGTCGCGGATGGCGTGCTTTGCGGTGGTGCGGAGATGGTGACCGGTTTGCGGTATTCCCGTACGGCCGGTGACGGCAAGGGGCGACGGCGTGATTTGTGTCCACATTTTGCAGTGAATTATCGTGAATTAGCGTGAATTAGAAATACTTGAAAACCGTTGAAGATAAAGGAAAAGCCGCCATTTCTGGCGGATTTCGACCCGTGGAGCAGAAGCGGGGGTCGTCGAACACCAAATCGACCCCCGCGCTAGCAAAAGGGTCGTAGTCCGCCTGCCCCGACAGGAACTCCCAGTCGAACGCGTCGAGCTTGCTCCTATCTTCGGAGAACCACGCGGTTATGGCAAGCCCGTCGTCGTTGACGAAGACCTTGTCGACGAGGTGTAGGCAACACATTAAGATTGAGCAGACCTCTTCCGACAGCAGGGTTTACAAACTAAGATAGCTTTATTAGGAAATTGATGGAGGTGCCGCATTGAACAGCATTACATTTGTTGTAGACAAACGATTGAAAAAGAAATTCTCCCGACGCGCAATTCTCGATCGCACG
>CAVAQZ010000036.1:0-16817 GCA_963590945.1 Dysosmobacter segnis | reverse complement strand
CATTCAATCTTGTTTGGCGGGGTTCCCTTGCGGGAACCCCGCCATTTTTTTACCCGTCCATGCATAAAACCATGCGGTCACTCGGTGGAACCTAGCTGTCCAACGTACGCCAAAACATCGGAAACGCTTATCTTGACGGCTGAATACACTGAACAGCTATGCACTATTTCGTACCGAAGCGCTGCACCGAGTCGAACAAGATCATGTATCAGGACAAGGCGACGGCCCAGCAGGCAGCCGATCAGAGCTGGCGTGAACGGGGCACGGAACTATGGGTGTATCGCTGTGAATTCTGCGGCAAATGGCATTTGACTCATCGCGATCCACAATCGAGCTACACGTATGTGCCGCTCAACCAGCAAATCAAACCGCATTCCCGTAAAAAGGGATACAAGCCGCGCAGAAGGTAGCATCGCGGTCGTAGACAATACAAACGCGACGCGACGTACAACGCGAGCCATAAAAAAGAAAAACCCTGCCGGCAATGAGGCCGGGCAGGGCGAATAAGACATGAATCTCAGGAATTCCAGGAAGCCAAAAGCTAGCGTTCCAAACGGAAGCCCTGGCGCGTGGCGTTCGCGGCCACAGCCTTGGCGTTCACTCCCTCGTCAACGGAATTCTGCGCGATCTGGTCGCTGAAAGCATCGACCGGATGCTGTGTATTACGAAGATCGTAATACTGGTGCACTGCGGAATCGAACTCATCCAAACCAGCCAGCAGCGTCTCGTCGCTATTCGGATACGCATCCTCAAAGAACTGCATCGAACGTGGCATACGCGGCTTTACGGCGGGATCCTGATCGGGCTTGCCAATCGCAAGACCCAGCACAGGGTACGTGTGCTCCGGAAGATTCAGCAAATCAATCAGCGCGGGAACATCGTTGAGCAGCGAACCAAGAATCACGCATCCCAAGCCAAGCGAGTAAGCAGCCGTTTCCATGGCATGGAGGGCCAGCACGGCGTCGTTCTGCGCCTGAGAGTAACGGTAGCTGCCATTGAGCGTGAACGCGTCGGAAGCGGTATCCACGCCCTTTGCGGATGCGATGGCGGCGTTGCGGTGCTCGTCGAGCACAAACACGTACAGCAGCGGCGCCGTGGCGATGTATTCCTGATTGCCGATTTCGGAAAGGCGCTTCTTGATGGCCGGGTCGGTCACGCGAATCGCGGACCAGTCGTTGAGGAACTGGCTGCTTGCCGCATGCTGTGCGACGGTCTCAAGGGTTTCGACCACATCGTCGCTCAACGGCTTGTTCTTGAACTTACGAATGGAACGACGTTCCAGCAAGGTATCGATGGTTGCGTTGTGCAGTATATTGCTCATGATGTCATTGTTGTCCGTCTTGCGAAATTACGCAAGAACACACGTCCCGTATTTGCCGTGGGCAAACGGACGGATGCCGGATAACACAGGACAACGCGGAACAAGTCGTTGCGGCACGAAAATGATGGCGCCACCATGGCGTTGCTCAAGTCACGGTTGGCCGCGCATGAAAGCAAGACGGTCCTTTACCGCGATTGGTCCTTCGGCAACAGTATCTGCAACGTGAACACATTATCCGCGTCGCTTGCCTGCATGGTCCCTCCATACTGTTGAACGGTATGCAGCATGCTTTTCATACCAAAACCATGCCTGGTGTGGTCACGATGGGTCGTGACCGGCAACCCATTGAAGAAACGCAGTTTCCGCTGATGGTAATTCTGAATCTGAATGAGTATCAGCGCGCCTTGCGAGGAGAATCGGACGTTGATCACACGTTTGGAGGGATCGTCGATCTCCATTTCGGCATTGATGGCGTTGTCGAGCGCATTGCCGAACAGCGCGTAGATATCGGCCACCTGCATGAAATCCAACGAATCGCCGCTTGGCATGCAGGTGAGCTGTATGTTGTGGGACTGGCAGTACAGCCCCTTTTCCATGAGTACGGTGTCAAGCGCCTTGTTGCCGGTTTTGATGCGGGTGTCGTAAATCATGATCGCCTGCTCGGCCTCCGCGAAATACGCGTCTCGTTCCGGACTTTCCTGCATGGTTTGCAGCATGTGGATCTGATGCTTCAGATCGTGGCATTTGCGATTGATGATATCGACGGTTTCCTGGTTGATGACGTACTGCTTCTGCTGTTGCAGCAGCGTGTAGCGCACGCCGTCCAGCTCGCGTTGCAGCGACGCCTTGTCATGGTTGCTGCGTTGCGTCCACATGATGTAAAAGCAGCACAGGGCATCACTGATGTGATAGATGATGCCGTTGACGGAAGCGTCGTCATGGCTGATGACGCCGAGAACCCACACGAACAGCAGAATGCACAGCATGGGGAACAGATCGTTGCGACGGATCTGATAATGTCCATGCACGGAAAGCTTGCGTGCGAACATGATATAGAACGACACATAGATAACGCAATACGACAATACCGTCAAAATGCCGTTCAACAGGATCGGAGCGGCAGGGGAGGCGGCGATTCCCGCAACCGTGGCCAACGCCATGTAACATTCGTTCGCCGCATGCTGCGTGGCGTTCGCGCAGATGGCGCAGTAGATGACTTCGGAAAAGCTGCCTCTGATGCACACGGCGATTGCCGGCACACAAGCGACGGCGAAAATCGGCCAATACAGAACCGTGGAGAGTAGATCGCTGGGAATCGGCACCGCCAATGCGAAAGCGAACGTGAACGCAAGGAGCCCGACGCTGCACAGCACCGCCCGCATCGGGAAGGACCGGCGTTTGCTCACAGGCATGATGAACAGGCCGCACGCCACGATAAGCTGCGCCATGTAGGCGACCTGAATCCAAACCTGAACGATCATGCCACAACACCTCCCATATACTCGGTCAAAGCGGCGAGAAACGGTTTCTTCTTCGTTCTGCTGATCGGCAGCCAATCCCCGCCGACCTGGACCTCGTCCTTGCTGACCGCGGTGACCCGACGGAGATTGATCAGATAACTGGTGTTGCACCGTTCGAACGGAAGCCCCTGCACGTTGTCTTCCCAATTGCGCAGTGAGTCACGTTGACGAATCGTGCCTTGCGACGTGTGGAAAAACAGGTAGTGGCCTCGCACTTCCACGTAATACAGGTCGCTCGAAGACAACCGGATGAAACCGTCCGGCAAAGTGAACGTCAACGCACGGTCCCGTCGGCTTCCGATCATGGCGACGATGCTACGCATCTTCATCACGAACGAATAGTAATTGACCGGCTTCAAAATGAAATCCAAAGCGCGCACCGAGTATCCCTGAATCGCCATCTGCGCCATATTCGTAACGAAAACCAATGGCACATCCGCATCGACCCCACGCAATTCCTGCGCCGCGGTCATACCGTCCTTGCCGGGCATGTCGATATCCATGCAAATCAGATCGAACGAGCGGTCGTATGAGGAAAGGAACGCATCCGCATCGGAAAACGTGGAGACGACGAACCTTGCTCCCATCTCCTGTTCCATTCTGGAAAAAGCGTTCCGCAACGCTTCGCGCTCGCCCGCATCATCATCGACTACTGCGATCCTCACGATTCTCTCCGCCTCCTCTTCGCGACCATTCGATTATAGAAAGACGAATCTGCGGCAGGCAAACACCGCCAGTGCGAATTATGACCTTGGAAACGACCGATTGTGCCAAAACGAGATTCGGGGGTGCGTGGGACGTTCAGCATGAGGATTACGTCGACGTAGACACAAATTCGATGACGAAGGAGTTGAGATGAAAGGGAACTCGAACCTGCTGTGGCGCGGCCTCACTTCGGTGACGGGCGCACTGCTGGTTTTCGGCATCTGCGGAACGCAATGCTCCTATACGTATGCCGGAACGATTAATTCCGCACTCGGCACGTCCACCACCAAAATCGTCGCAAAAGAAGACGGTGATGGCAATACCACGTATTACGCCAGCGAATACGGCGATTTGAGCGCGGAGAATCTGCAGAAGCTGATTTCGGACACGTACGACGAGTCCGTGCTTGAACAGGAGGAAGGCTCCGTCCTGTTGAAGAACGACGATGGCGCGTTGCCGCTCGCTTCCGGCAAGCACGTCACGTTGTTCGGCCATGCGGTCGTGGAACCGGTGTACAGCCCGGGCGGCGCCAATTCCTCCGCGGATAGCGGCGATTATGTTGTCGATCTGAAAACCGCATTGGAGGAGAGCGGATTCTCCGTGAACCAGACGCTGTTCGACGCATATTCAAAGAGCAGCACCAAGCGTGTGGCCAGCAACAACCTGCAGGTTTCCGGCAGCCCTCTCTCGAACGGCGAACTGGGTGATCCGCCGGTGCTCGGTGAGGAGCCGGCTTCATTCTATACCGACAGCCTCAAGGCAAGCTGGCAGAACGATTACAACGACGTGGCCATCGTCATGCTTGCCCGTGAAGGCGGCGAGGACACGGAAATGATGATGAAGGATCCGGAAGGCATCAGCTCGTTGAGCCTGCATCAGGACGAAAAGGACCTGCTGCAGATGATCAAGGATTCCGGTAGATTCTCCAAGACGGTCGTGCTGCTGAACTCCGCGTATCCCATGGAAGTGGAGTGGCTTGACGATTATGATGTCGACGCGTGCATGTGGATCGGCAATCCGGGCCAGCGCGGATTCGAAGGCGTGGCCAACCTGCTGGTCGGCAAGGCGAACCCGTCCGGCCGACTGACCGACACGTACGCAGTGGATTCGCTTTCTTCCCCGGCCGCATACGTTTCCAGCCAGAACAGCACCCAGTGGACCAACGTTGATGAAGTGAACGAACAGGTTTCCGACAAAGCCGTCAACGTGGACAACGTCACCGTGCAGAGCGAGGGAATCTACGTCGGATACAAGTACTACGAGACCCGCTATGCCGATTCCGTGACGAATCCGGACAGCGGAGCCTCCAGCTCGGTCGGCGCGTCGAACGGTGCCAGCTCTTGGAATTATGCGGACGAAGTAGTGTATCCGTTCGGCTACGGCCTGAGCTACACCACGTTCGAACAGACACTCGACGAGGTCACCTACGACAAGTCGAACGATGAGTTCACCGCCAAAGTAACCGTGAAGAACACGGGCGACGTTGCCGGCGCTTCCGTGGTCGAGTTGTATGCGCAAACCCCGTATGGCGAGTATGAGCGCGAGAACCTGGTTGAAAAGTCGGCCGTCCAGCTTGCCGGCCAAGGCCGTAGCGAAACCTTGGAACCGGGTGCCTCGCAGACCGTGGAGATCACGGTGGACCGCTACCTGCTCGCCAGCTACGACTACACCAACGCCAAGGGCTACATTCTGAGCGCGGGCGACTACTACTTAGCCATCGGAGACAACGTCCACGATGCGTTGAACAACATCCTCGCAGCCTCCGGAGCCTCCGGCATGACCGATCTGGACGGGAACAAGGTGGACGCGGACGCTTCCAAGACCTACACATGGTCGTACGACGAGATCGACACCGAAACCTACGAGAATTCCAAGGCCGGTGAGAAAGTGACCAACCAGTTCGAAGACGCTGATCTGAACAGCTGGGACGGTAACTCCGTGACCTACATGACCCGCTCCGACTGGGAAGGCACCTTCCCGACCGAATCCGTCAAGGTGACCGCCACCGCCGAGATGATCGAACTGCTCAAGGGCGAACTGTATGAGAAGGCCGACGACGCCAAGTCCGTTTCCGACTACACGCAGGGCGCGGACAACGGTCTGACCTTCGCCATGATGCGCGACGTCGACTACGACGATGACGAAACCTGGAACAAGTATCTCGACCAGATGACCATCGACGAGCTGACGTCCCAGCTTTCCGACCTGTTCGGCACGGTTGAAGTGGCTTCGGTGAATCGTCCCGCCTACGCGGCAGGCGACGGCACCGCAAGCGTCGGTGACAACACCTACGCGGAAGAATACGGCGACACCCGCAACGTGACGCTGTACCCGTCGACCGTCGTTCTCGCCTGCACCTGGGATTACGAACGCATGCAGCGCCGCGGCGAACTCGTCGGCGAGGAAGCCCTGTACGCGAACACCCCGATCGGCTGGGGCGGCGGTGGCAACATGCACCGCACCCCGTTCGGCGGCCGTAACGGCGAATACTGGTCCGAAGACAGCATCATGACATATCTCGACAACATCGTCGAACTGTCCGCGGCACAGAAGAAGGGCTTCGCACAGGGCGTCAAGCACGTTGTCGGCAATGACCAGGAACTATACCGTGAAGGCCTGAACATGTTCTTCAACGAGCAGGCGTTCCGTGAAGGCGCGCTCAAGGGCGTGGAAGGCATCGTAAGCAACGAGAACGCGACCGCACTGATGATGTCGTTCAACCGAATCGGCGTGATCTGGTCCTCCTCCAGCACCGCATTGACCACCCAGGTCATTCGCAACGAATGGGGCTTCAAGGGCATGATCGAAACCGACGGCGTCGCCGGAGGCGAATACAAGTCGCACTTCCCGTCCTCGCTATCGGCCGGTGTGACCACATACTGCATCGACCCGGGCAACACCGCTGCCGCGGGCATCAAGCAGGCCATCGAAGACAACGATGACGGCGATCTGCTCGGAGACCTGCGCACCTCGGTCAAGAACTTCCACTACGCGCTGACCCGCACCAACCTTGTCAACGGCCTCGATGCCAACGCGAAGGTCGTGAAGGTCACCCCATGGTGGCGTTACGCGATCTACGGTCTTGACGCGGCGTTCGCCATCCTGACCGCCGGCAGCGCGTTCATGCTGTGGCGTTCCGGACGCAACAGGAAGGCGGCCGTAACGGTGGCCGAATCCGCAAACAAGCCCAACGAAGCAGGAAAGTGAGGAACATCATGAACTGCAAGGAAATGTTCTCCAATCGAACGGTAGGCTTCTACCTCGGTCTGGCGGCCGGAATCCTGACGATCGTGTCGCTGGTGACGTACTTCATGTACGCAACGGCCGCGAAGTCGTACAACGCGCTCGTCATCGTTCCTCTGATCGTGGTGCTGGCATCGCAGCTGTCCACGCTGGTGCTCGACAACGACTGGCTGGTGGCGGCGACGCCTATCGTCAACATGATCGCACTGTGTGCGTTCGTCATGGAATGCATGTACACCTACGTCGGCCATTTCATGAACCTGAACATGTTCGGCGATCAGAGCCTGTTCGGTCAGGTATGGACGGCGACCCTGGCGCTCGCCGCCACGCAGCTGGTGCTGCTGGTAGCGGCGTTCATGCGCAAGCGCAGGTAATGCGTTGAAAAAGACGGTGTCCGAGTGGGTTTCGGTATGGGCCTGCTCGGACACCTGTTGTCAATATTTTCTAGATGAGGAACATCATGCACAAGATCCCTTTCAACGACGGTTGGACCTGTCGTCCGCTCGAAGCCGGTGTCGAGGAAAAGCCGGTGACCATTCCGCACGACGCTATGCAGTGGGATTCGAAAAGCGAGGACAGCCCGTCCGGTGTGAACAGCGGCTGGTATGTTGCCCGCGATTACCTGTATACGAAGCGATTCGACGCCGCCGATTTGCCGGATGCGGCCATGCTGATGTTGCAATTCGAGGGCGTGTACCGCGATGCCGTGGTCAAATTGAACGGCGAGCTAATTGCCGAACATGACTATGGTTATTCCGGATTCACCGCTGATCTGACCGGCCGCATCAAACCTGAAGACAATGTGTTGACGGTTGAGGCCCATAACAGCGATCAGCCGAACTGCCGCTGGTATTCGGGCACGGGAATCTACCGTCCCGTATGGCTGTGCACGATGCCGGAACGTCATGTGATTCCGGAAGGCGTCCGCGTGACCACGGTCGACTATCGTGCCGGACGTGTGCGGGTGACCGTCCATACCAGCCATATCGGTGATGTCGCCATTGCGATTCTCGACAACGACGGTAATCGCAAGACGTCCTGCGAAGTCCGGGCGGAACGTTTGGATGATGGCGATTTCGTGGCTTCCTGCGAACTTGTGATTCCTGACGTGCGATTGTGGTGTCCGGAAGATCCGGCGCTGTACACGTGCGTCGTTTCCTTCGGTGACGACGAGCAGCGTGAGACGTTCGGCGTGCGCACGGTGGAATGCGATGCGCAAAAGGGCCTGCGCGTCAACGGCAAGCGTGTGATTCTGCGCGGATGCTGCCTGCATCACGACAACGGTCTGCTGGGCGCCTGCGCGTATCCGGCCGCCGAGGCCCGCAAGGTGGCCTTGATGAAACAGGGTGGATACAATGCCATCCGCTCCGCGCACAATCCCTGCTCCAAAGCGTTGCTTGACGCCTGCGACCGCGAAGGCATGCTGGTGCTCGACGAGTATGTGGACGGTTGGTACATCCACAAGACCCGTTTCGATTACGGCACCCGTGTGGAAACCAATTACAGGCGCGACCTGGCCGATATGGTGGCCAAGGACTACAACCATCCGAGCGTGATCATGTATTCCATCGGCAACGAGGTGTCGGAGACCGCCCAGGCGCGTGGCATAGCGTTGACCGATGCCATGACGCAGTATCTGCATGGCCTTGATCCGACCAGGACGGTCACCTGCGGTGTGAACATCTTCTTCAATTTCCTTTCGTCCATCGGATTCGGCGTCTACAGTGACGAGAAAGCCCAGAAGGAGGCGGCCGGCAAATCCAAGAAGAAGGCGGTGGGCAGCGAGTTCTTCAACAAGCTTGCGGGCCTGATGGGCGCGGAGTTCATGAAATTCGGAGCCACGCTGCCGCCATGCGATTGGAAGACGCGCGGCGCGTTCGCCATGCTTGATGTGGCCGGCTACAACTACGGCATCAACCGATATGAGCATGATTTGAAGAAATATCCGGACCGTGTGATCGTCGGCTCCGAGACCTTCTGTTCCGACGCGGCCCGCTTCTGGGATTTCGCGCAGGACAATCCGAGGCTTATCGGCGATTTCGTATGGTCTGGTATGGATTATCTCGGTGAGGTCAGCATCGGCTCCCATGAGTATGCGGATTATGCCAAGAATTTCGATGGTTCGCTCGGCTGGGTGAGCGCCGGCGCGGGTCGTTTCGACCTGACGGGCAAGCCGCTTGCCGAAGCCTCGTACACGCAGGTCGCTTTCGGGCTCAAGCCCATCGCGATGGCGGTCAAACCGCTTGGCATGGCGGGCGCCAAACATTCGCCGTCCGCGTGGAAGATGTCCAATGCGATCGAAAGCTGGTCGTGGCAGGGATGCGATGGCGAGCAGGCGAAGATCGAAGTCTACGCGCGCGCACACGGCATTCGTCTGCTGCTGAACGGCCGTGAAATCGGCAGCAAAAAAGTCGGCAAGGGGTATCGCACCTATTTTTCCGCCGCGTACGAGCCGGGCGAGTTGAAAGCGATCGCCCTTGACGCCGCCGGCAACGAAATCGCCAGCACGTCGTTGGTGTCGGCAGGAAGCGAAACACGACTGAGCGCAACGGCCGAACGGTCGTCGATCCCGCTCGACGACGGTCTCTCGTACGTACGTTTCCGTTACACCGACGCTGCCGGAGCCGTCAAACCATTGGCCCGCGGCGACGTGAAGATCGAAGTCGACAATGGTGAGCTGCTCGGTTTCGGCAGCGCCTGCCCGTTCTATGAGCGCAGCTACCAGTCCGACGTCGCCGACACGTATTACGGCGAGGCTTTGGCGATCATCCGCCCGCGCAAGGTGGGGGAGATGCTCGTACGGGCCACAAGTCTGTACGGAAACACGGAAACAAGAATCGAGGTGCGCTGATGAAAGGCATTGCGAACGCGTGGGGCGATTTCGAGCGGACGCACCCCAAAGCGGCGAAATGGGTCTGGCAGATCGGCATCTTCTATCTGTTCAGCCTTGCGGTGACGGTGTTGCAGTACGCGCTGTTCACGGTTCTGCCGTACATGTTCGGCATAGGCTTGGCGGGTACCGAATTCATGTGGCCGCGCATTCCGATCTCCTTCGCGGGGCTTGACTATTCGTGGAACATCCTCGGCTACGAGGTGGCCCATAATGCGGCCGGAGATGTGGTGATCGGCGGCGGATTGGGGTATTTCCTGAGTTATGAGATCGGTTCGTTCATCGCGCAGTGTGTGAATTTTCCGCTGCAGCGCAATGTGACCTTCAAATCGCATGGCAATCTTGCCTATCAGATCTTCTGGTATTTCATCGCCTGGTTGCTGATCTCCCTGTTCTGCAACGCGATCAACGGATTATGGCTGCCGCTGGCGCAAGTGCGATTCAGTCCGGCCGTCTACAATCTGCTGGTCACGTTCATTACCGGCGGCGTTTCCATGGTGATCTACTTCTTCGCCTACAAGATCATATTCCCGGAAGGCAAGTCGGAGGAAGCTTCGCGAGGGGAGTGAGGATCGCTTCACGAGACAAGGCGCGTTCCGTGGCCCATGTGCTGCGGGACGCGCCTTGTTGTTCGTTGCGTTGGTGGTGTTTGTTGTGCGGCTTTGCTTGCCGTCGCTACTTGCGATGTGCCCGCCGCGCGTGACGCTTGCTGACGATCGCTTTCGAGCCACGATCGGAGAGCTGCGATACCAACGCGCCGAGTCCCGCCGAAAGAACTGCGAACGTGATACTGAGGGCCGCTTGCCGACGAGGATTCGCGGAACCGTTGGCTTTCGTGGCCTTGCGTACGACGCTTCTCTTCCACACCATGTCGAACAGCGTGCTGAACACGAATCCCATCATGGTCGGGAATACCGTTTTGAAGATCTTGTCTCCGAACGAGTCGGGGTCGTTGATTCTGTGCATGCGCATGGCGTCTACTTTCTCGTCGATCCGGTGCAGGGCCTCGACGGCGCGGTCCGCTCCGGATTCGGAATCTGGCATCTCACTCATGCAATCCAGTGTAGTGCGTGCAGGACGTTTACTTCATGGTCATTTAAAGGGGTTTTGACCACGATTGAAGGCGAGACACGTGCGAAAAGAACGTGATTGGCCGTTCGCTTCGACTAGAGTGAGGGTATGACAGAAACTCAACTGAGAAGCAACGAGGCTTCTAAAACCGTCCCCGGACGCTTGGTGCTGCTGCGCCACGGGCAGACCGTGTGGAGCGAATCGGGCCAGCATACGGGCCGTACCAACATTCCTTTGACTGAAATCGGACGTCGGCAGGCCGAGGATGCGGGCACGCGGCTTCGGGATGCGTTCCCTGATGGGTTCGACGCGGGGTGTGTGTTCGCCAGCCCGTTGCGCAGGGCGCAGCAGACCTCGCAACTGGCCGGTTTTGATGGTTTCGAGGTGTTGCCGCAGATTGCCGAATGGGATTATGGCCGTGCCGAAGGGCGTACACGACAGCAGGTCAGCGAGGCGGGCGGTTTCGCCTGGGACGTGTGGCGCGACGGTCCTCGTTCCCTTCCTGAGGATTTGGAAGGCGATTGGGTTGAAACGTTGCCGAATGGCGAGCAGGTGCCGGTGCATAACGGTCCGGGGGAGACGGTTGAGGATGTCGCCGCCCGTACCCGTGACGGCATCGCTTCGGTTCTGCCGATCCTCAATGACGGGCATGACGTGCTGCTGGTGGCCCATGCGCATGTGTTGCGAATCCTGACTTCGCAGTGGCTGGGCGTCGATCCTCATTTTGCGCGTCTGCTGCGGCTTGACACCGCGCACTACTGCATTCTAAGCCAATACAAGGGGGATAACGTCATCGAACGTTGGAACTGCTGATGTCTGTGGTTGCGGGCGCGACCGTGCGGTATGCGTGAACGGCCTTCCGTTTCTTGGATACGAGAAACGGGAGGCCGTTTTTTATGTCGGTGGATTTGAGGATCCGATTGTGGCGCGGGCGTATGCCGTGAGGCGGCCATGCCGCTTGGGCGGGGTTTGGAGGTGGGCTTGTTGGCGCGTGACGTGTGTCCGTGGTCGCGCCCGGTGGCTTATGGCGTGATCCCTTGCTATGCATTCGTTTGCTTTTTGTTGGGTTCCAGTGTGGAAAAACAGGGTTTTGCTGATCTAAATCGGCAATAATTGCTCAAGTTTGACGACTGTTGCGTAAGGTGTGTCGCAAACGCTTTCATTGCAAAAAGTACTAGATAATCCTTATAAATAAAGACTTTTTACGTATTTAACAAGTTTTGAAATCGCCCTTGATGATGATTGAATGCTTACGTTTGCAAAAAGCGGAGAAAAGGTGCACAATAGTAGCTGTCGAAGTTGTGAAGGAGCGGCTTCGAGAAAGGTGTGTTTCCGGAGGAACGTCCGGAAGCCGGAAATAGGAAAAAGAAAGGTTCGATGATGAATCGCACTGTTAAGTCCGTGGTAGGTATGGTGGCCATCGCCGCAATGTCCGTCGGTACGCTCGCCGCATGCGGCTCGAGCTCCAGCTCCGGCGATGGCGAGGGCAAGGTCTACTATCTGAACTTCAAGCCGGAAGCCAACGACGCCTGGCAGGCGCTGGCCAAGAAATATACCGAGAAGACCGGTGTCGAGGTCAAGGTGCAGACCGCCGCGTCGAACACCTACGAGCAGACCCTGAAGTCCGAGATCGCCAAGAGCGAAGCTCCGACCCTGTTCCAGGTCAACGGTCCGGTCGGCTATCAGAATTGGAAGGCTTATACCGCCGATATGTCCGACACCGAGCCGTATAAGGAGCTGATCGACCAATCCGTCGCGCTGAAGGACGGAGACAAGGTCGTCGGCGTTCCGTACGCAATGGAGACCTACGGTCTTATCTACAACAAAGATATCCTCAACAAGTACATCGCCACCGACGGCGCTAAAATCAAGAGCGTCGACGAGATCGACAACTTCGATACGCTGAAGGCCGTCGCCGACGACATGCAGTCCAAGAAGGATGAGCTTGGCATCAAGGGCGCCTTCACCTCCGCCGGCTTCGATTCCAGCTCCGACTGGCGTTTCAAGACGCATCTGGCCAACCTGCCACTGTATTACGAGTTCAAGGACGACAACATCACCGAGCAGCCGGCGACCATCAAGGGCACGTACCTGCCGGAATACAAGCAGATCTTCGACCTGTATCTCAAGGATTCCACCACCGAGCCGACGCAGCTGAGCTCCAAGACCGGCGACGACGCCACCTCCGAATTCTCCCTGGGCGAGGCCGCCTTCTACCAGAACGGCACCTGGGCGTGGTCCGACCTCAGCAAGAACGGCATGGAAGCCGATTCCCTCGGCATGCTTCCGATCTATATCGGTGTTAAGGGCGAGGAGAACCAGGGATTGGCCACCGGTTCCGAAAACTACTGGTGCATCAACGACAAAGCCTCCGACGCCGACAAGAAGGCCACCAAGGATTTCCTGAAGTGGGTCATCACCGATGAGGCAGGCATCGAATCCCTCTCCTCCGACATGGGTCTGACCACGCCGTTCAAGACCTTCGGCGACGTCGAAAGCGACAACCCGCTCATCCAGGCCGCCGTTGCGGATCAGAACTCCGGCAAGACCGCCGTCTCCTGGAACTTCACCATGATGCCGTCCGAGGAATGGAAAAACCAGCTTGGCTCCGCGCTTCTTGAATACGCCCAGGGTACCGGCGACTGGAATGCCGTCAAGTCCGCGTTCGTGGATGGTTGGAAGACCGAATACGACGCTGCCCACTGAGAAGGGTTGCGGACCTGACCGCAGGTCCCAACCCCGAACGTAAAGATTGCGCTGAGGAGGGTCTCTCCTTCCCTCTTGCTGTAAGCCTCGGCGAGATATGAAAGGGGTCGTCGCCACATTCATTCGGATGTGGCGACGACCCCTTTCATCTTGTGCCGGACGATGTTTCCGGAATAATGTTTCACGTGAAACATGTCGGGCTTTTATCGGCGCATGCGTGCGGTGGTGG
This sequence comes from Dysosmobacter segnis, assembly GCA_963590945.1. GTDB lineage: Bacteria > Actinomycetota > Actinomycetes > Actinomycetales > Bifidobacteriaceae > Bifidobacterium. The sequence goes on along the minus strand of CAVAQZ010000036.1, from coordinate 3,132 downwards.
AACGTACGATCAGTTGCGCGGGGAATGTTTTGAACGGTTCGTCAAGAGGCTGCTTCTCGATAAGATCCAACGTCATCCTCGCGGCCTCCTGCGCCATCTTGACCGGTTCCTGACGGACGGTGGTCAGGCCGAGATCGCGCGCGTAGGTGCCGTCGTCGTAGCCGATGATGGAGATGTCGTTCGGCACGGTGAAGCCGTTGCGCTCCAACTGGAACAGTAGCGGCACCGCGATGCCGTCTTCCTGGCAGGCGATGGCCGTCGGCATATGGTCGAGACTCAGTAGCTGCGTGACGACCTTGCTGATGTTGTTCTTGCCTTCGTCGGTGACGAGCACCTGCGGCGTGACGTCGTTGGCCTCGCAGCACGCCATGAACGATTCGAAGCGGCCTTGCACGCTGAAGTGCAACGTCACATCGCGGTCGGTTCGGATGTAGGCGATGTCTTTGTGGCCGAGCGTCATCAGATGGCGTGCGGCAAGTTCGGAGCCTTGTTTGTCGTCGATGCGCACGGCAGCGTCGAATCCGCGTTTTTCCGGCAGGCTCGAGTTGATGCCGATGATCGGTACGTTCACGGATTTAAGCTGCCTGATCTCGCTGCTGTCGATATCGAAGGAGATGACGATCACGGCGTCGACATTGCGACGCACCGGCAGCATGTCGAAGAATTCGCGGCGTTCCTCGATGCTGGACATCTGGTAGATGGATATGTCGTAGCCTTCGTCGTGGAAGACCTGGTTCAGGCCTTCGATGATGGATGAGCTGAACCACAGATTGAGCTTGCCGGATATCAGCACCGCGATGCGTAGCGCACGGCCGGTTTTCAGCGCCGCCGCAGAACGGGAGATGGAGAAGTTGAGCTCATCGGCCGCCTTCATCACCTTCTCGCGGGTGGCCGCCGATACCAGATCGGGACGCGTGAACGATCGCGAAACCGTCGAGATGGATACATGCGCAAGCTGCGCCACGTCTTGAATACTGCTTTTCATATACTGACCTCTTTAATGCTCAGCATACTGTATTGCAAGTTTTTTGCAAAAGCACTATTACAAACGTTTGCAAAAAGTTTTGTAAGTCTGAAATCTATGGAATTTCGGTAAATATAACGATATGACAACGTTGTTGCACTTTCCGTTGAAGTGAGCAAAATGACAACGTTTGACATTTTGTGTGTTGACATCTATCATGGCCAATGAGCCCTTGATGCAAAACCAAACAAAGCAGTGAGGTTTCGTCTTGGGTCAAGGATTGCAAAGGATTTCATGACACATTGCCGTGTGCATGAAATCAAGAAGAAGGAAAGCAGGCACGCATGATCAGCATGGCTGGCAAGGCGATACGGAAATGGTGGGCGCTGTTCGCGCTGCCTACGTTCGCTGCGTTCATCATCGGGTTCGTAGTCCCGTTCATTATGGGTGTGTATTTGAGCTTCTGTAAATTCACCACCGTCACCGACGCGGAGTTCGTGGGGCTCAAGAACTATCAAAAGGCGTTCGCGGACAAAGAGTTTCTGCATGCGCTCGGATTCTCCGTGGCGTTGACCATCGTGACGACCATCGTGATCAACGTGGCCGCGTTCGCCATCGCTTACATGCTTACCAAGGCCATCAAAGGGTCGAACATCTTCCGTTCCGTGTTCTTCATGCCGAACCTCATCGGCGGCATCATCCTGGGCTATATCTGGATGCTGCTGCTCAACGGCATCCTCGCCCATTGGGGCCGCGCGCTGACCTACAGCGCCACATACGGTTTCTGGGGCTTGGTCATTCTGGTGTGCTGGCAGCAGATCGGCTACATGATGATCATCTACATCGCGGGCATGCAGTCCCTGCCGACCGACGTGCTCGAAGCCGCGGCCGTTGATGGCGCGACCGGTACGCAGACCATGTTCAAGGTCATCATCCCGCTGATGATGCCGTCGATCACCGTCTGCTCGTTCCTGTGCGTGACCAACGGGTTCAAGCTTTATGACCAGAACCTCGCGTTGACCAACGGCGCTCCGTCGAACATGTCCGAAGGCCTGGCCATGAACATCACGCGTACGTTCTATGGGCGCATGGGCTGGGAAGGCGTCGGCCAGGCCAAGGCCGTGCTGTTCTTCATCCTGGTGGCGGCGGTCGCCCTCATTCAGAACAAGCTCACGACTTCCAAGGAGGTGGAGGCATGATCTCCGGAGACAAGGTCAAGCATGGTGGATTGTGGACCGTGCTGTTCACGGTCATCTCACTGGCATGGGTGTTCCCGATCGTGCTGGTGCTCATCAACTCCTTCAAACAGAAGGCGTATATTTCGCGCAATGCGTTCTCCATCCCAACGGGAAAGGCGTTCGTCGGGCTGGAGAACTACACGCGCGGCATCGAGACCACGAATTTCTTCGCAAGCTTCGGCTGGACCCTGCTGATCACGGTCGGTTCCGTGGCGTTGATTCTGGTCTGCACGTCAATGTGCGCGTGGTGGATCGTGCGCGTGAATAATTGGGCGGCCAAACTCCTGTACACGCTGTTCCTGTTCAACATGATCGTGCCGTTCCAGATGGTCATGTTCACTCTGTCCAAGCTTGCCGACATGTTGAAGCTCAACACCCCGTGGGGCCTGTGCATCGTGTATCTGGGCTTCGGAGCCGGTCTGGCCGTGTTTATCTTCACGGGTGTGATCAAGGGCATCCCGCAGTCGTTGGAGGAGTCCGCGATGATCGACGGCGCTTCCGTGCCGCGCATCTTCTTCCAGATCGTCGTGCCGATCATGAAGCCTTCGATCGTGTCGGTCGCGATTCTGCAGGCCATGTGGATCTGGAACGACTACCTGCTGCCGTACCTGACCCTTGACCTCAGCAAATACAAGACCATCTCCGTTGCCATCCAGTACTTGAAGGGCGGCTATGGTTCGGTGGATATGGGCGCGATGATGGCCTGCCTGGTCATGGCGATCATCCCGATCATCGTGTTCTATCTCATCTGCCAGAAGCACATCGTCAAAGGCGTGATGGCCGGAGCCGTCAAGGGCTGATTCCGGTTCGATTGTGGCGTGAGGTCCATGAGCATCTGGATTGTGATGATGTCTCATTGGCTTCACGCCACAATTTGTATTTTGTCAAATCGAGGTGGACGCTTTCAGCACTTAATCTGAACACGGTCGG
>CAVAQZ010000035.1:0-17616 GCA_963590945.1 Dysosmobacter segnis | reverse complement strand
GTGTGCCGCATTATTACGCTGAAAAAGAGTGCGTGCAAGGAACACTTGAATTGGTCCGCACGCTTTCCACACTGTTGAACAATCCTCTTGCCGAGGGAAGTCTGCCCGAGGACGCCGAACGATGGCGCGAATCCGTCGATGACATGGTCGAAAGAACCGAGATCGGCGACTACGTTGCCGAGTTGGAGCATGATTACGATCTGAACGCGCAGCGAAGGAGAATGTCAGATGATGAAACATCATCATGCGAAGAGCTCATGCGTGAGGTGGAGGCCTTTCTGCATGACGGCAGTTCCGGAGAATAAACGGAAATGAAATGAAAAAAGGTTCCGGGCCATTGCAGACGGCATACGAATAAAAACATTGCCTCGCAACGGCCAGGAACCTTTTCCATCCGCGTGCATCACACTGCGGAAGCTGCCTCCAGCGGGGAAAGCACGCCACTGATCAGCAGCAACGCCACCACCACGGCCAAACAGATTCGATAGATGGCGAACGCCTTATAGGAAAATGTGGAAACGAATTTTAAGAATCCGATGATCACCACGTATCCGACGATGAAGGCCACGACGGTCGCCGCGATGGTCGCGCCCCAACCGGGGAACATGCCGGCCTCTCCGGCAGCCAGATCCTTGACCGCGGAAACGGCCTCGAGAATGCCGGCTCCGAATACGGCCGGAATGGCCATGAGGAAGCTCACACGCACAGCGGCCTCGCGAGTGTAGCCCATCGCACGACCGAAAGTGATGGTGCCTCCGGAGCGGGAGACGCCGGGGATCAAGGCCAGCATCTGGCCGACGCCGAAAATCAGCGCGTCCTTCCACGTCATCTCATCCATGGTCTTGATCTGCTTGGCGCGGGCGTCCACAATCCACAACAGCACGCCGAACAGGGCCAATACGGTGACGGTAATCCAAAGATTGCGCAACGAACCTTCGATGGCGTGCTTGAACAGCAGTCCGGCAATCAAAATAGGCATGGTTCCGATGATGATGAACCAACCCATTTGGGTATCGCGGTTGTGGGCGCCCATACGGCTTTTGAAATCCTTGCCTTCCTTGCCGAACAAAGAGCCGAACCACGCTCCAAGGATGCGAATGATATCGCGGCGGAAATACAGAATCACGGCCAGCTCGGTGCCGATCTGAATGATGGCGGTGAACGCCGCGCCCGGATCGGAGCCGAGCATCAGATCACCGATGATGCGAATATGAGCGCTGGAGGAAACCGGAAGGTACTCGGTGAGAGCCTGTACAAGGCCCAGAAAAATAGCTTGGAAGAAATTCATGAACCCTCTTTTTGTGTTTACATTCTTCTATGCTTTGTCTGATGTACGTCACCAAGACTAGCGAAAGGGGTCTAGTTTCCTCTACCCTTCCACGAGGTTGTCTCAAACCGTACACACAATGGAACATGTTCCCATTCGCTTGAACCATGTGGACGCAAGGAGCGTGACAGACATGAGCAAATACCGCAAAAGCAGAGCGTTCAGCCCCGAAGGATTTTTCGAATGCGAGGGGAAAGGACTTGAATGGCTGGGCGAGGCGCACAGATACGGAGGACCTCGCGTGGTGGAGGTTTACGGCTGGAGCGATGATTATCTCGACATCGAGCGAGTGAATTCGTGCGGTCCGACGGTGCAGGCGGCACGCTCATTCGGAGCGGCCTTGGCGCGTATGCATGATATGGGCGCCGACCATTTCGGCTCCGCTCCTGCAGGATATGAGGGAACATGCTATTTCGGCCCATTGCAGGATCCTGTTCCCATGGACACTGGCGATTGGACGGATGCGGTCACATATTTGGCGGAAGGACGACTGAGACCGATGGTTCGGTTGGGGATGAAGCGTCGTGAGCTGACCGACTACGACATGGAGCTCACGGAAGCCGTCATCGATGCCTTGCCGGATATCCTGGGCAAAGCCGCCGCCGATAAGCCGGCTCGAGTGCACGGGGATTTGTGGAGCGGCAACGTGATGTGGACCGCCGATTCCGGTGATGTGGAAGCCGTGCTCATCGATCCGGCCGCACATGGTGGCCATCGTGAAGAAGACCTGGCCATGCTTGATCTGTTCGGCATGTCTTACCTTACCGACATTCTCGAAGGCTACCAGAGCGTTCATCCGCTTAAAACCGGCTGGAGAGAACGCACCACCCTCTGGCAGCTCTATCCCATCGCCGGACATTGCGTTTTCTTCGGAGGAGGCTATGTCAGTCAATACAGGGCCATGTGCCGTTCCCTTCTCAACTAGGAAGAGACAGCCGGCAAGGAAGTCCAAGACAACGGCGAAACAACAAGGCCGTCCACCCGAATCCGAACCGCACCGCCAATCAGTGAATCTGAATTTCCTCAGTCGGATAAATCGGGGTGCGGCTCATCCGCGATGGACGGCCTTTCATGTTCCGCGAAACGTGCGATCCGGATGCCGTGACTTCTAGCGCAACGCATCCTTCAACTTGGAGAAGAATCCCTTCTTCGATCCGGATGCCGGACGCGAACCGATCGAAACATGCTGGGCCTCGGCATCATGCTTCTGCGCGAACTGCTCAATCAGGGAACGCTCGTCATCGTCGAGTTTGGTCGGAATCCGTACGGCTACGTGAACCAGTAAATCGCCTCGCTCGCCATTGCCGTTGAGATGTGTCACGCCAAGATCATGCAACGTGATGATGTCGTCTGGCTGGCATCCGGAAGGCACGTTCACCACCTGCTTGCCGTCGAACGTGTCTATCTCCAATTCGTGTCCAAGCACCGCCCAACTCATCGGCACCTGAATCCAACAGTGCAGATCGTCGCCATCGCGGGTGAAGGTATCATCCTGTGTGATGCGGATGTCGACGTACAGGTCGCCGGCGACACCGCCGTTCTCCCCCACCTCGCCCTGATTGGCCAGACGCAGGCGGCTGTTGTTGGTTACGCCGGCAGGCACGGATACGCCTACATTGCGTGTGATCCGCACACGTCCGTGGCCAAAGCAGGATTGGCAAGGATTGTCGATGACTGTGCCGTGTCCTTCGCAACGTTCGCAGGGAGCGGTGGTCATCATCTGTCCGAGCATGGTGCGCACCACGCGTTGCGCGTAGCCTTGTCCATGGCAGTCCGGGCATTGCGCCGGCTGGGTGCCCTGCTGGCATCCCGTACCCGCGCATTCCTGGCATAGCCCGAACGTGTTGATCTTGACATGCGCCGTATCCCCGAACACGGCCGACTTCAAATCGATGGTGGCGGTCGCCAACGCATCTCGACCCGGCTGCGTGCGCGGCGTCGGCCCACCGGTCCCGCCGCCGAACGTGCCGCCGGTGAACATGTTGAAGATGTCGCTCATATCGGTGAACCCGCCACCGAATCCGCCGGTACCTCCGGCATTCGGATTGTTGGGGTCCACACCAGCGTCGAACATCTGCCTCTTCTGAGGGTCGGAAAGCACTTCGTACGCGTTGTTGACTTCCTTGAATTTGTCCTCGAATTCAGGTCCGGCGATATCGGGATGGTATTTACGGCTCATCTTTCGATAGGCTTTTTTGATCTCATCGTCGCTGGCAGAGCGGTCAACACCCAGCACTTCGTAGTAATCCGTCACTGTTGTTCTTTCTCCCTTTGCTATACGCGTGTCATTGTGCCATAAGGCGGGGTCAGTCGTCTATCTGGCTTCCATCATGGGCAAGGAAGGCCGTCAGATAATGGGCAACGGCTCCCACTGCGGTCATGGTGGTCACGTAGTCCATGTGGGTCGGCCCGATGGAGCCGACGAATGCGATCGGCTCGCATTTTCTCTCGGCATCATTCGATTGTCGACCATCTTCGGTGGTGTCCGAACTCTCATTCGTATGAATGGTTTCGTTCGGGCTTCCATTCGATGACTTAGACGAGGTGCGCCCATATCCACTGGTCACCACGGAGGCATGCAGCAATCCGGGGGTGTGCGTTTCGGAACCTATCGCGACTCCGATGCCATCCGATCGCGTGTCTTCGCTTAAGGAACTCATCAGCTTCATCAACACGACCTGTTCTTCCAAGGCGTCGAACAGCGGAGCCAGGTCGGCGACGGTGCGTTGGTGCGCGAGCCGTGAGGTTCCCGCCATATAAAGTTCACTCGCCCGTTCGTCGTCGGCCATGCCGTCGAGGGCCTCGGCGAGATTCTCGGCAAGGGAGTTGATGGATGAATACTCCTTGCGTACGGACATCTGCCGTATTTGCTCCGCAGCGCGGGTCAACGGTTCTCCGCACGACTTCGTATTGATTTCGTCCGTCATGCGGGAAAGAACCGCCGTGTTCGGAAGCTCCGAGACGTTGAGAATGCGTTGCGCCACGCGCCCGGTGTCAGTGATCACCACGGCGAGCAACGCGTTGATGGATACGGGGATAACCTCTATGTGGCGCAGCGTCGATTTCGAGAGTGACGGGGCGGCGACTACCGCCACCTGCCCTGTGATCTGCGACAAAAGCCGCGCGGCCCTCTGCAGGGTGTCTTGCAGATTGACCGATCCGGACAGGAAGTTGTTGATGCCGCGGCGTTGCGCCTGCGACATCGGCATTACCGTGGACAGGCGGTCCACAAAATATCGATAGCCCTTTTCCGTAGGGACTCGGCCGGCGGAAGTGTGGGGTTGGATGAGATATCCCTCGTCTTCCAGCGCGGCCATGTCATTGCGGATGGTCGCGGAGCTTACGCCTAGGTCGTGGTCTTTGATCAATGCGGTGGACCCTACCGGTTCCTGCGAACGGATGTAATCCTCCACGATGGCACGCAGCACCAGCATGCGTCTTGATTGTGTCATGCGCGCCTCCTTTGCATTGCCGCATACCTTGGCCAGCATGATGATGGGACGGAGGCCCGTCGCGTTCCGGGAACTGTATTATGCGTGGCCCATTTTGAATTCGACTCCTTATTGTATTAGCACTCGAACACCACGAGTGCTAAATGTTCGCTTTCCGAAGAAAATGCGTCACCGCGCCGGGAAATACCCGATTGCGGGGTGGCAGCCCCTTTCCGATGCTGAGGTTCCGGAGTAAGGGATATACGGCTTCTCCAGCGCTTTAACCACGCGCCGAACCGTCCCCTACCCCTTGTCGGCGATTTCGTCGAGCAGTCGGCGGATATCGGCGAGTCTGTCCTCCATGGTTTTGATGTCGCGCCTCATTTCAAGATCCCGGCGGACAAGGACGTCCATTTGAGCTCGAAAGACGTCTGGATCGGCAAGTTTGCAGCACGATCCGCCGTTCGACGTCGCGTCGGCACACACGTTCCACCCATTGCGTTCCACGGTCGTCGTCACCGTGAGTCGGGCAGTCTGTCGGCCGCCGTGATCCGTTCGGTCGGGTCGAGGCCCTCGCTGAGCGTGAGATCCGCCCACACGCGGTTCATCGTCTGAGCGAGGCGGATGAGCATGTGGTTCTCGTTCGCGCGCTCAAGGAGCGTCCGGTAGAGACGCTCGGCGGTTTCGCATGCCTGTTCGTATCCGATGCCATCGCCGTCCGGAGTCTCGCGTGCCTCTATACTCAGTTCGTCCAAGGTCTGTCGCATTCGATTACTGGCTGACGTCATTCCGCTCAGTCCGGTTTTTTTGCCGATTCGGTCCGCATTTTTGACGGCGGCGTCGAGTCGCCCCGAGAACTCGATGAACTGTCCGATTGCCGTGTCCATGATTATCGTTCCTTCCCAACGGCCACGCATTGGCGCCGACTCCTTGTTCATGGTCGAATTTCCGCTTCGGGAAAATCGAGTCGGCAAGAGACCGGAAGAGCCCTTAGAGCCTGTTTCCTGACGAGAATCCTCCGGACCCTCTCGCCGCCCGCATGTGCCCTATAGATATTGCCTCGCTCGATTGGATGTGCGTCGAAACATGTTTCCGTGGGCACTGAAAGCCAAGCATGCCAGTATCCGCGAGTCAGTACAACCCCCTTCGTGGGCTTGTCGTACCGTCGTGCGGCGCATGCGTGGTCGTGTACGATCCGCGAAGAAACGTCTTGCCGCGCTTATTTCCTTTGTTCGTGGGCATGCCGCATTTGCTCGGCATGGTATCCGCTCCCCCTTCGGGGCTCTTTCGTGGGCGTAAAACGCTCGACATACCGTCAATCGAACATGATAACCGCACGCAAATGTTAATTGTGAGCGTTAACAGAACACAAACTACCAAAACACGCCAAAATATCACGCCAACGTCACCTCACATCGCTAGTATGGAAAACGCAATGTGAGGGCGTCGAGCGCTCGGCACAAGCCGGATACGCGGCCCGACCAATTGGAAGGAAAGTAATCCATGACCGAATTCAAGGAGACCGAGCTGGACGAGCGCGCCATCAAGATGGCCAAAGTCCTTTCGGCCGACGCGGTTGAGCGCGCGGGCCACGGCCACCCGGGTTCCCCCGTTTCCCTGGCTCCCATCGCCTATACCCTATATCAGCACTTCATCAAGCATGATCCGAACGATCCCAAGTGGGAAGGTCGCGACCGCTTCATCCTTTCCGGAGGCCACGCTTCCCTCACCCAGTACGTTCAGCTGTACTTCTCCGGCTACGGCCTGACCCTGGATGATCTGAAGAACTTCCGCGGCGGCGCCGACACCCGTACCCCGGGCCATCCGGAATACGGTCTGACCCCGGGCATCGAGATGACCACCGGCCCGCTGGGCCAGGGCTTCGCCTCCGCAATTGGTTTCGCCTACGGCCAGCGTTTCGAACGCGGCCTGCTCGATCCGGAAGCTCCGGAAGGCGAGTCCCCGTTCGACCACAACATCTGGGTCATCTGCGGTGAAGGCGACATCGAAGAGGGCATCTCCGGCGAAGCCGCATCCCTCGCCGCCAACCAGCAGCTCGGCAACCTGACCGTGATCTTCGATGCGAACCGCATCCAGATCGAAGGCGACACCAACCTGGTGCTGGCCGAGGACGTGCTCAAGCGCTTCCAGGCCTACGGTTGGTACACCGACGAGTTCAGCTTCATCCAGGCCGACGGCTCCTACAAGGAGGACGTCGAGGGTCTGGCTGAGACCATCTCCAAGGCACAGGCCGCCGCTCCGAACCAGCCGAAGCTCATCAAGGTCGACACCCTGATCGCTTGGCCGACCCCGGGCAAGACCAACGACCCGTCCTCCCATGGCTCCAAGCTGGGCGCCGAGGCTGTTGCAGGCCTCAAGGAACTGCTCGGCTACGATCCGGAAGAGTCCTTCCATGTCGATGAAGAGGCCCTGGCCCACGCACGCAAGGTTGCGGACCGTGGCCTCGAAGCCCACAAGGAATGGGACGAGAAGTACAACGCCTGGCGCAACGCCAACCCGGACAAGGCCGCCCTGTACGACCGCATCAAGGCCGGAGAGCTTCCGGAAGGCTTCGACAAGGCCATCGACGACCTCGAGGCTACCTTCGAAGTCGGCAAGGGTGTCGCAACCCGTGGCGCTTCCGGCTCCGTGCTGAACGCCATCGCAGCCGTTATGCCTGAACTCTGGGGCGGTTCCGCCGATCTCGGCGGCTCCAACAAGACCGACCTCAAGGGCGCCGCCACCTTCGCTCCGGAAGAGTGCGCCACCGTTCAGTGGCCGAACTGCAACAAGTACGGTCGCCAGCTGCACTTCGGCGTGCGCGAGTTCGCCATGGGCACCATCACCAACGGTATCCTGCTCGGCTCCCACACCCGTCCGTTCGGCGGTACCTTCTTCATGTTCTCCGACTACGAGCGTCCGGCAGTGCGTCTGGCCGCCCTTATGGAGATTCCGAACCTGTATGTGTGGTCCCACGATTCCGTGGCGGTTGGCGAAGACGGCCCGACCCATCAGCCGATCGAGCACCTGGCATCCTTCCGCGCCATCCCGCAGCTCGAGGTCGTTCGCCCGGCCGACGCATACGAGACCGCCGAAGCCTATCGCGCCTTCTTCGAGAAGAGCAACACCCTGCCGACCGCTATGATTCTGACCCGTCAGGGCGTCCCGGTTCTCGCCGAGACCGCTGAAAAGGCCAAGGACGGCGTGAAGAAGGGCGCTTACGTACTCGTCGACACCGAAGGCACTCCGGACGTCATCATCATGGCCACCGGTTCCGAAGTCCAGTGGGCGGTCGCCGCTTCCAAGACCCTGGCCGAGGAAGGCATCAAGGCCCGCGTCGTGTCCGTTCCGTCCCTCGAATGGTTCGAGGAGCAGGATGCCGAGTACAAGGAAGCCGTGCTTCCGGCAGGCGTCAAGGCCCGCGTCTCCGTCGAGGCCGGCGTTGCCATGCCGTGGTACAAGTACCTCGGCTCCTACGGCAAGCCGGTTTCCATCGACCAGTTCGGCCTGCAGGGCGACGGCGCTCAGAACATGATTGATCTGGGCATCACCGCTGAGCATGTCGTGGCCGCAGCCAAGGCATCCATCGCGGAAGTCGAAGCCGCCAAGTGATTCGACGGGGAGGGGTATACGCGGCATGCGCCCCTCCCCTTTCTCGGCACAGCACAAGATTTGATCCAAATAGGTATCAAGGAGAAAAACAATGACTGAAGCAACTCAGCGCACCTCTGATTCCGGCGTCTCGATCTGGCTGGACGATCTGTCCCGCACCCGTATCGAGTCCGGCAACCTGCAGGAGCTCATCAAGGATAAGAATGTCGTTGGTGTTACCACCAACCCGTCCATCTTCCAGAAGGCTCTGAGCCAGGTCGGCCCGTACGACGCCCAGCTCAAGGAACTCGGCAAGGTCGACGTTGAGACCGCTATCCGCGAGCTCACCACCACCGACGTTCGCAACGCCACCGATATCTTCCGTGAGGTCGCCGAAGCCTCCGATTTCGTTGACGGCCGCGTCTCCATCGAAGTTGATCCGCGTCTGGCCCACGAGACCGAAGCCACCGAGAAGCAGGCTGTCGAACTCTGGGAGAAGGTCAACCGTCCGAACGCCATGATCAAGATTCCGGCAACCCTCGAAGGCCTGCCGGCAATCACCGCCACCCTGGCCAAGGGCATCTCCGTCAACGTCACCCTGATCTTCTCGCTCGAGCGTTACGAGCAGGTCATCGACGCCTTCATCGAAGGCATCGCCCAGGCTGACGCCAACGGCCACGACCTGAAGCACATCGGCTCTGTCGCATCCTTCTTCGTGTCCCGCGTGGATACCGCCGTCGACAAGCAGCTCGAGGAAATCGGCACCGATGAGGCCAAGGCCCTCGAAGGCAAGGCCGCCATCGCCAACGCTCGCCTCGCATACGAACTGTTCGAGAACAAGTTCGCCAACGATCCGCGTTGGGCCGACCTCGAAGCCAAGGGCGCCAAGAAGCAGCGTCCGCTGTGGGCCTCCACCGGCACCAAGAACCCGGCATACTCCGATTGCGTCTACGTTGACGAGCTCGTCGCCCCGTTCATCGTGAACACCATGCCGGAGAAGACCCTGAACGCTCTGGCCGATCACGGCAACGGCGCTCCGACCATCAAGGGCACCTACGAAGAGTCCCACGCCGTCATGGACAAGCTCGCTGAGCTGGGCATCGACTTCAAGGCCGTCACCGACAAGCTGGAAGCCGACGGCGTCGCCGCCTTCATCAAGTCCTGGGATTCCGTCCTCACCGACGTCCAGGCAGGCATCGACCGCGTCAACGGCTGAATCAATCGCTGATACGGCACCGTTTCAACGGTAGATGAATGGGTTCTCACCATCCGCATGAATGGTGAGAACCCATTTCGTTTTCCTTTTGTTTTTCAAAGAAATGGGAGGAACCGGCTAAGTCCCTCCCCTGATCGGTATCTGAAAAATCAGACCTGCCAATATGTATTGAAGAAATCGCCGATTTCTCCGATGGTCTCTTCCAGCATACTCATGCGCGGAAGATAGACGACACGGAAATGATCTGGCTCACGCCAATTGAACGCACCGCCATGACTGATGCGAATATGCTTCTCATGCAACAGATCCAAAGCAAACTGCTCATCCGAATGGATATTGAGCTTTTTGACGTCAATCTTCGGAAAGATATAGAAAGCCGCTTTCGGCTTGACTGCGGTGATACCGGGAATCTCATTGAGCATGTTGTACACCAGTTCGCGCTGATCATAGACGCGTCCTCCGGGAACCAGATAATCCTTGACGCTCTGATGCCCGCCCAAGGCGGTCTGAACGATTGACTGCGCTGGGACGTTGGAACACATGCGCATATTGGCCAACATGTTCAGGCCTTCGATATAGTCCTTGGCAATGCGTTTATTGCCGCTCAGCACCATCCAGCCGACTCGCCATCCCGCGATCATATGCGATTTGGATAGACCGGAGAACGTCACGCAAAAAAGATCCGGGGCAAGGGACGCTATGGAGACATGTTCCAATCCATCCATGACAAGACGATCATAGATCTCGTCGGAGAAAATCATGAGTTGGTGCTCCCTGGCAAGATCCACGATCTGCTGCAGCACCTCCTCCGGATACAACGCACCGGTCGGATTATTCGGATTGATGATCACAAGGGCCTTGGTCTTGTCCGTGATCTTCGAACGCATATCATCGATATCCGGATACCATTCCGATTCCTCATCGCAAATGTAGTGCACGGCGGTTCCGCCCGCCAGATTCACGCAAGCCGTCCACAATGGGTAGTCCGGAGACGGAACAAGCACCTCGTCGCCGTCATCCAACAACGCCGACAGCGAAAGATTGATCAGCTCGCTGACGCCGTTGCCGGTATAGATATCGTCGATGGACACGTTGGGGATGTTCTTCAGCTGGGCATACTGCATGATCGCCTTGCGTGCGGAAAACAGACCCTTCGACGGCGAATAACCTTCCGTATCCTTCAACTGCTGGGCCATGTCGTATACGACTTCATCCGGAGTGCGGAATCCAAACGGAGCCGGGTTACCGATGTTGAGTTTGAGGATATGTGTGCCGGCGGCCTCCATGCGGATGGCCTCATCGGCCACAGGACCACGAACGTCGTAAAGCACGTTGTCGAGTTTGTGCGATTTGCTGTATGTGCGCATGGTCTTTCCTTCTGTTGATTGCGTCTGTTCCGCTTCTTTCTCTTGAATCATCGCGGAATCGTGTTCGCTTTGCGGTGTCATGGCGGCATCCCGTTCCATAGGCACGTCCTCTCCCATAAGCCATCGTTCATCGACCTGCAATACCGATGCGAGGAATCCTGCGATGTCCGCGCGGGGTACGGTCTTGCCGCTGACGTATTGGCTCATATGACTTTTGCCGAGTTTGACACCGCTATGTTCCGCCGCATGAACGAAATCAATCTGCTTAAGCTCACGCAGCGCCATGGCCGTGACGAGTCTCTGTGAGAACGATTCGGTCATACGAATCCTTTCGGTTCAATTTAAATCAGGTGTCGGTTCAAAGCTTAGCATAACGGATTCGCCATTAATCACACGGTTCAATTATTGACATAAATATATCGAGTGCGAAAACAGCAGAAGTTCAATTTAGCGGCTAAAAGTTCAAAGCAGGTTTTGTTCAATCCATTGCGCCACGCCATCATCGTTATTCGAAGGGCAGATCTCATCGGCTATTTTCAACACTTCCTGATTGGAGTTCGCAACGGCCACTCCCGTTCCGGAACGCTGAAGCATCGCAATATCGACCAAATCATCACCGAAAGAAACGATCTGGCTCAGCGGAGTGGCCAGATAATCCGCAATGACATTCAATGCCGTCTCTTTGTTGGCCTGCGGATTCATCAACATCCATAGCGAACCTTCGGAAATATGCACGTCGAAATCATCTGGAATCAGTCTGCCCACATAATCCCACTGCCCGGAATCCGGGAACAGGATGATCTTATCGGCGATGCCTTCAGGAACATCGTTAAAGTCGGTGTATCGCCAGGTTTGCGTCTTCCAATATTTGGTAACATCGAAATTCGTGTATCTGACATCATCCATGACAATGCCGACTTCCATGCCGGGCAGCTCACCCAGCAGATGCTTGCATACCTCGCATGCGCGTTGCGAGGAGAATCCGATTTTCCTCAGATGACCGTCCCGCACAAGTTGCGGCGAAGTAAGCATCTCGTAATTGGACGAATCGGGATCGAAATCCAGCAATGCCCCGTTGAGATAAGCCACGGCATCCACAGGCAACTGTTTGATGAAGGAATAGCCGGTGCTGACAGGACGCGCCGTTTCAACCACGAATTTGATTCCCCTATCATGCAGACGATTGATGCTATCGATAGTGCGTTTTGACAGGAATCGTTCCTCGAACGTTGCCCCGTCATGCAGAAGGGTGCCGTCCAGGTCGGCCACGACCAAAGTCGTTTTGCTGTGTTGATTGTTTTCTTCAGGGAACACGATAAACTCTCGAATCGGTGTAGGTCAATGTGAATGCTTTGAAAAACACTTCGGCCCATGACCTTGACGATCATGGGCCGAAGAAATCAAGTCAATCAGATGAGATTGAACTTCGTCATCAGACCAAGGGCGATGATGATCGCAACCCACAGCAGCGCGATGATGACGGTCCAACGGTTCAGGTTCTTCTCCGCCACACCGGATGAACCAGCGTTCTGAGTGAGTCCGCCGCCGAACATATCGGACAAGCCGCCGCCCTTACCCTTGTGCATAAGAATCAGCAGGGTGAGCAAAAGGCTGAAAACAACAAGAATAATCTGCAGCACAAGCTTGACGATAGCCATAGCGGACACGAGTGAACCTCCAGTTCGTAAACACTGTTTCTTAGGATAGCGCATGGTGTTGAGAAAAGCCAATACATCCGCACATCGGAGAACCAGGAGGAATATCGTTCCTAACGAACGTCCCTAACGTTCATGGCGATCTTCGAACGGCAACGGATCCTATCTGGTCGCATCGAGCGTAAGTCTGCAGATCTTGGCGAGCTCATCCACCTTCAGGGCGGCTCCACCTATGAGGAATCCATCGACGTCCGGTTCGTTGATCAGTTCAACGGCGTTCTTCGAGGAAACCGATCCACCGTAGATGATGCGGACGGTTTCACTCACGTGCTCATTGAAGGTCGTGCGCAGATCCTCACGAATGGCCTTCGCTGCATCCTGTGCGGATTGCGGAGTGGCGACCATGCCTGTTCCGATGGCCCATACCGGCTCGTAGGCCACGATCAGTCGTGACGCTTCTTCGTCGGAAAGGTCTCTGGTGACATCATGCACCTGGCCGACCGCATAATCGAGTTCGATGCCCTGCCTTCGCTCCTCATAACTTTCTCCGACGCATAGTATGGGTTGCATGCCGGCCGCAAGCACCGCGCGTACCTGGTCGACGATGTTGGCATCATCCTCCGGATGATACTTGCGTCGTTCGGAATGCCCGACAATCACATACGAGCATCCCAGATGAGCGATCATATCGGCGGAAACATCCCCGGTGAACGCCCCCTGAGACGTAACCGAGACCGCCTGCGCGCCGTAACGGATTTTCAGATTGTCGGATTCCACCAGCACCTGCACGCTGCGCAGCGATGTGAACGATGGCATCAGTGCGATTTCGCAACGTTTGTAATCAAAACGCATGTCACGCAGCCGCCATATCAGCTGCTGCACGAAATACGTGGCCTCAAGATGGTCGAAATTCATCTTCCAATTGCCTGCGACCAGCGGGATACGTTGTGATGTCATGCGTTCGCCATCCTTGAACTATGTGTGGGTCCGAGTGGAAAACAAGAGGTGCTCCCCCGTTGCAAACGGTGAGGGAGCACCTCTTCATATGCTCATATGATCAGTCGAGCACCTTCAGGCCCGGCAGCTCCTTGCCCTCAAGGAACTCGAGGGATGCGCCGCCACCGGTGGAGATGTGCGAGAAGCCATCCTCCGGGAATCCGAGGTTACGCACCGCGGAAGCGGAGTCACCGCCGCCAACGATGGTGAAGGCGCCAGCTGCGGTGGCGTCGACCAGACCCTGAGCCACGGCCTCGGTGCCGGCAGCGAATGCCTTGACCTCGAACACGCCCATCGGGCCGTTCCACACGACGGTCTTGGAGTCCACGATCTTGTCATGGAAGAGCTTCTGGGAGTCCGGACCGATGTCCAGACCCATCTTGTCGGCCGGAATGGCTTCGGCGGAAACGACCTCCGGAGCGATGTCGTCGTCGGACTTCGGGAAGCCCGGGTTTACGACGATGTCGGTCGGCAGCACGAGTTCGACGCCGTTCTTCTCGGCGCGCTCGATGTAGCCCTTGACGGTCTCGACCTGATCCTCTTCAAGCAGGGAGGTGCCGACCTCGAGGCCCTTGGCCTTGAGGAAGGTGTAGACCATACCTCCGCCGATGACCAGACGATCGGCCTTGTCGAGCAGGTTCTCGATCACACCGAGCTTGTCGGAGACCTTGGAACCGCCGAGCACGACGGTCAGAGGACGCTCCGGGTTCACGGTGGCGCGGGACAGTGCCTTGACTTCCTTCTCGACCAGCAGACCCGCAGCGGCCGGCAGATCGGCGGCCACGTCGTAGTTGGAACCCTGGGCGCGGTGAACGACACCGAAACCATCGGAGACGAAGGCATCGCCGAGCGAGGCGATCTTCTTGGCGTATTCGGAGCGCACCTGAGGATCCTTGCTGGTTTCCTCCGGGTTGTAACGTACATTCTGCAGAAGAACGACATCACCGTCGCCCATTGCGGCGACCTTGGCCTGAGCGTCATCGCCATAGGTGTCTTCAGCCAGCGGAACCTCGATGCCGAGCAGTTCGCCCAGACGGGCGGCAACCGGAGCGAGGGACAGTTCCGGAACGACCTGGCCCTTCGGACGGCCGAGGTGAGCCATCAGGATGACCTTCGCGCCTTCTTCGCGCAGAGCCTTGATGGTCGGCAGGGCGGCCTTGATGCGACCGTCATCGGTGATCGTGGTGCCGTCCAGCGGAACATTGAAATCAGCGCGGACCAGAACGCGCTTGCCCTTGAGATCTCCAAGATCCTTGAGTGTCTTCATGTATATCCTTTCCTAGCCGCTTGTGAGCGTGGAATGGCCATATTGCCACTTACGCATAATACAAGCCCAAACGAACAAAAACACCATGCCGTTCGAAAACGGGCATGGTGTTTTGCGTGAAGTCTCTGATTTCAGGCCGACTGCCGACGTGCCTTCTCGGTTTTCTCCGCCAGCTGAAGCAGTCGACGGATGCGACCTGCGATCGCGTCCTTGGTGATCGGGGGCTCCGCCATACGGCCAAGCTGTTCCAGTGACGCGTCAGCGTGGTCCAGACGAAGCTGGCCCGCGGACTTGAGATTGTCCGGAATGTCGTCTCCGAGAATTTCAAAGGCCTGGCGAACCTTGTCGCACGCTTCCGCCGCGGCCTTCGCGCTACGGCGCATGTTCGCATCGTCGAAGTTGGCCAGACGATTCGCCTTGCCTCGCGCTTCGCCGTCGGAACGCTTGCCGGTCCATTCCCGCGCGGAATGGGGCGCTCCCATAAGTATGAGCATGCGTTCGATCGCATCGGGGTCACGCAGCGTCACGCGCTCGGAGCTGCGTAATTTCCTCGGCTTCGCCGTGATGCCCAGACGCCGGGCGGTGGAGACAAGCGCCAAAGCGGCCTCGTGGTTCGGGCATACGACTTCAAGATAACTTGCCTTGCCGGGGTCGGACAAACGTCCGTTGGCCAAGAACGCGCCGCGCCAGGCGGCCTTGATCTGCGCGATCTTACCATTGACGATGTCGCTCGGAAGGCCAAGAACCATGTTCTTGGTGTAGCGGCTGTACAGGCCCGTCTGCAGCACGAGCGCCGCGCTACCCTTCGGGACGCGAATCACATAGCGCTGAACGGCGCCTGTCGGCGTCTGCCTGGAAACAGGGGTGAATGTGGTTTCATGGCCGTACAGATTCCTGATGGTGTCCTGCAGCCACAAGGCGGCGTCTTGGGAGTCAAGCTGGGCCTGCACGAGAATGTGGTGATCCACCGAGTGCAGACCATTACCGAATCGAATCATTGCGGTGGCCTGCGCCTTCTTAGCGATCGGCAACTCGTTGTCGATCGCGGCAAGCTCGCTTTTGACGTCATCCAGTAGAGCCAAGAGCCAACCTCCTACTTCCTGTTTCTTCCCTAAATTTCAGGCGAGTCGCGGGTTCAACGCCGTGCTGCCACGGCTTACTGTGATACAGAATATATTGGACAATCGCGATACGATTTCTCTGTATTCGGAATCACTTTTCTCATAATATGGCTATTTTTCCGCCGCACGCCTGTCCAGTTCACGTGCGGAGACGGAAACGGAAAGGCCCCGGGCGCGCAACCGCTTGGCCAATGCCTCGCTGACGGCCACGGAACGGTGTTGGCCACCGGTGCATCCAATCGCAATGGTCACATAATGCTTGTCTTCCTGGGCATAGCCCTCGATGGCGATGGAAATCGCCTTTTCGTAGGCATCGAGGAATTCCTCCGCGCCCTCGCTGGAAAGCACGTAATCGCTGACGGCCTGATCCCGACCAGTCAAAGCGCGCAATTGCGGCACCCAGAACGGGTTCGGCAGGAATCTCACGTCCGCAACGAAATCCGCGTCTATGGGAATGCCGTATTTGAATCCAAAACTGAACACGTGCACGGAGACCGTGGTCGGTCCGGCTCCGACCATGGCCTCATACAATTTGGTGGACAGCTGGTGAATGCTCAGTTTGGACGTGTCTATGACGATGTCGGCACGTTCCTTGAGGTTCTCCAGGAGATCGCGTTCCTCCAGAATGCCGTCGACCAGGCGATTGCCCTGCTGCAATGGATGCGGTCGCCGTACGGATTCATAACGTTTGATCAGCACCTCGTCGCTGGCGTCGAGGAACAGGATGCGCGTTTTGACGCCAAGATCATCCAAATGGCTGAGCACCGCGGAAAGATCGTCGAAATAGTCGCGAGAACGCACGTCGATGACGGCGGCGAGCTTGTGGATGCCGGAGCCCGCGGTCGTCATCATGTCGACCAAAGGCACCAGCAGTTTCGGCGGCATGTTGTCCACCACATACCAGCCCATGTCTTCGACGCTGTCGGCGGCGTGGGATCGACCGGCACCGCTCATGCCTGTGATGAGCAACACCTCGAATCCAGCGGCCGGCGATGGCGCACTTGCGTGCGTGCCGTTCGTTGACGTCACATTCTCATGTTCCTGTTCCATTTACAAGGCCTCCTCGAGCGCCGCGCGCATCGAACGCTCCAATGTCTCGTTCAAATGTGAATCCTCATCATCGGCGAAATCTCCGTCTTGCGGTCCCGTCATCAGTCTCACCTGCGCCAAAGCCTGGTACAGCAGCATCTCCTCGCCTCCTATGGCGGTCCCTCCCCTGGCCCGCCATGCCTGCATGAGTTTGGTAGGGCGAGGGTCGTATACCACGTCAAGAAGTGTGCCGTTCACGTTTTCCGTCTGTGTGAGCAATTGTTCGGCCACACCGTCCGCGGCCAGCCCAGGAATGGTGTTGATCGCCACATCGGCTTGCGACAACACGTCCGCGGCTTGGTCCATGGACGCAAATTCAATGGCGCCTTCTCCCAGATGCCTGTCTGCGAGCGGCTTGAGTTCCGGATTCCTACCGGGGTTCCTGGCCACGACGATCACGCGTTCAACGGACATCTCAATGCAGGCGGCCAAGGCGGATGTCGCAGTATTGCCGTTGCCGATGATCACGGCATTGGTACGGCGGACATCTTCCGGCCGCACACCGCGGACACTATACGAATGATCGAACGCGAGCTCTATGCCCTTCACATCCGTG
>CAVAQZ010000034.1:0-19748 GCA_963590945.1 Dysosmobacter segnis | reverse complement strand
AAGGCATCCTCGGGAATGTACGCTCAGTACACCTGGGATCAGGCCGCTCTGGTCGATTCCAGCCGTGTGCAGTTCTGGGCGAACATGACCGAGACCAACGACACCTTGGGCGGACTGGAGATTCCGTCCGAATGGAAGATCCAGTATCTGGCCGAAGACGGCACGTACAAGGATGTCGAAAACGCCAAGTACACCACGGTCCGCAACGATCCGACCCACCATGCCACCGATGAGGCCAAGGGCTGGAGCGAGGCGACCTTCACTCCGGTGAAGACGACGTCGCTCCGACTGGTTCTGGAACCCTACGCCGGCGGTGAAGGAGCCGGCACCTTCGGCGCGGCCGTCGTGGAATGGGGCGTGCATGCATCCAAGGAGGAAACTCCGGAACCGCCTGCTCCCACGGTAGACAAGACGAAGCTGGAAAGCGCGATCAAGGCTGCCGAGACGTTGGAGGAATCGCGATTCACCTCAACTTCCTGGAGTGAATTCGCGGCGACGCTGCAGGCCGCCAAGAGCGTGTTCGACAGCGCCGACGCCACTCAGGAGGATGTGGACGGTGCCGTCTCGAAGTTGGAGGACGCCCAGAAGGCCCTCGTCGCACGCGGAGACAAGACCGGTCTGCAGCAGTCGTTCGACCACGCCAACGGCATCGATTCGAGCAAGTACACCGACGAAAGCGTGGAAGCCCTCAAGGAAGCCATGCGTTCCGCGTCGGATGTGCTGGGGAACGTGGATGCCACGCAGTCCGAGATCGATACGGCTTACGAGGCTTTGGTGAACGCCATCAACGGCCTTGAAGAGAAGAAGAGCGATCCGGAACCTGCGACGGTGGACAAGTCCGCGCTCAAGACGCTGGTCGCCCGTGGCGATGCGCTCAAGAGCGACGACTACACGGAAGCGTCGTGGAAGTCGTTCTCCGAGGCGCTGGCCAAGGCCAAGTCCGTGCTCATGGACGATGCCGTCTCCCAGTCCGACGTGGATGTCGCCGCATCCGATCTGGAGAAGGCCGCGGCCGCTCTGGTCAAGAAGGACGGCAAGCCCGCGAAGGTCGACATCTCCAAGGGCATCCAGACGAACGGCAAGAGCCCGGCGATCGGTAACACCGGTTCCAGCGTCGCCGTTCTGGCTGCGGTGATGTTGGTTGCGGTGGCTGCCGGAACGATTGTTCTGCTGGCGGTCAGCCGTCGTCGCGGAACGGAACGTTAAGGTTGCCTTTCGCCCCTAGCCAAGGTGCCGATTCGGTTCATGTGGTCGAATCGGCACCTTTTGTTTTGTGGTTGATCTTGTGGTTGGTCTTGTTGGGCTGCGGCTTGACGGGTAATTGGTGCGGCGTTCGGTCAGAGGCTGATTCGTTGGTTGTTGGCGCGGTGGTTGGAAAGGCTGATGTGGAGGTCGACGTGACGCTCTGACGGTGGTTGATATGGCGGTTGGGCGGTGGCTGACGTAGTGGTTGGAATATGGCGTTCGACCGTCTGTTTGATGCGATGGTTTGATTTGGGCAGGTTTACCCCCTTTGTCAGCTGTTGCTCAGGCTTGGGAATTTACGATGTCTTTGTTTGTTGCATTGGCATAATCAAGGAGGATTGCATGAGCAAACTCATTCTCACCGGTGTCGACGGAAATCTCGGCGGACAGGCGGCCGACTATCTGTTGGAAATCGCAAAACCGGAGGATCTGATCTTCACCGGCTACAATCCGCAATCGCTGGAAAAGTATGCCGCGCAAGGAGTGGAAACCCGCGTCGCGGACTTCAACAATCGCGAAGGCCTGGAAAAGGCGTTTGAAGGCGGCAGTGCGATGGCGCTCGTCTCCATGCCCTTCGTGGGAGTCAAACGTCAGCGTGCGCAGGGCAACGCGGTGGACGCGGCAAAGGCCGCGGGCGTGGAGAAAGTCGTCTACACGTCGTTGGTGAACGCTGCGGACCCCACCAATCCGAGCGTTGAGAAAAAGGACCACATCTGGACCGAGGAATTCATCAAGGAAGCGGGTCTCGACTACGTGTTCCTACGTAATTCGCAGTACGCGGAAGCCATGATCACCAACTATTTCACATATGTACATATGGGTGGGCCTCTGACGAACAGCCAGGGCGACGGTCTGATGGCATACATCTCGCGTAAGGATTGCGCCAAGGCCGTGGCGTACGCATTGACCGCGGAGGGTCTGCATGAGGCGATTCTCGATATCAATGGTCCGGAACTGATGACCATTTCGAAGTTCTGCGAAATCGGTAATCAAGCCACCGGAAACCATGTGGAATATAAGGAAATCACCGACGAGGAGAACTATCAGGTCTTTGATGCCATGGGTGTGCCTCGTACCACCGACGGTGAATTCAAGGAAGGTTCCGAAGCCCCGTTCTCGTCGGACGGCATGGTCACATTCGCGCAGGCGATTCGCGAAGGCAAGATGGCGGTCAAGACGGACGACTTCCAGAAACTGACCGGATCCGAGCCGTTGAGCGTCAAATACATGTTCGAACATGCCGATGAATTCCAGATCGGAGACAGGCATTCCAAGGATGCGTGACATGCTGGCCATCTTGCTGGCTTGAGCCGCTCATTGTTGGATGTGGTGTTCCATAGGCGTGAAATGCGAGGTGCGTCAGTCCCAATGCTCTGTATGTTGGTGGTAAGCTGAGCGTTTCTGGAATCTTGCGTTTGCTTATTGATGAAGGAACCATTCCGTAGGTGTGAAATGCGTTGGGGCGGATGCTCTGCGTGTTAAAGGCATGCTGGCTGATTTTGGTCGTTGGCGACCGCGCCTAAATCAGGGATGTTCTGCAGACTAAAGGCATACCCGGAGCAGGTGCTTTCGTGTTGCATGATATATGGAATCCAAAGCGATTTGTGCGGCGTGCATAAGCTTTCCCGGCCTCTGCGTTGCCGCCCGTCGTATTGTGCATTCGAATTTGTGGCGTGAATCATTGAACCGTGTGGTTCTATGATTCACGCCACTTCTGTTTTCTTGGCTGGTATATCGCTTTCATCCTTCTGACTGGATAAATTTGGCGTCTCCCGTGTTGGCCTGTGTGTTTTTGCGTCGGTTTGGGGATAGTGGAGGCGTGTGAGTATGTCCGTACCGACGCTTTTGGTGTGGTTTGCGTCGGTACGGGGATACTGGATGAGTTGGAGTATGTCCGTACCGACGTAATGAGGTGGGTTTGCGTCGGTTTGGGGATAGTGAAGGCATATGAGTATTCCCAAACCGACGCTAAACGCCGCTGCGCTTCGTCAGCGATATCCCTCCCAGTGGGGGAGTGGGAAGAGAATGTCTTCGTAGACGGCCCAGGTCTGCAGAAAGTCGATGCCCGGTTCTCCCAACCAACGTAATTCCAAGCCTTCCATCGCCGATCCGATGGCCATGGAGAGAAGTCCGACCTGCTCCGGCTGTGAATATTCCGACGGAAGCTTCCAGGGAATCTGTTCGATTTGTTTGCGGAGTCTCTGGCCTCGATGCGCGAAATAATCGTGTGCCGGATGCGATTCGTCCAATGCTTCCGCTCGCAATACCAGATACGCGCGGGTCTGATACGGGTTTTCCGAGTTAAGATGTGCGATCTCCCTGTACCATTCGGGCATGAGCGCGGGCTGTTCGGCGAGCTCGTCTTTCGAGAGGCTGAGCTTGCGTGAAAGATAGCTGCTCGAATTATCGTCGTTATCAAGATCGAATTGCCTGAGCACCAGTTCGAGCAGGTTCTGTTTGTTTTTCACGTGTTTGAGCACGCCGGCTTGGCTGAGGTCCATGCGATCGGCGATTTCCTGAATGGTCATGCCGAAAAAGCCGCGTTCTCCGATCACTTCCGTTGCGATTCGCACGATTTCGTCTATCCGCTCGCTGCTCTGTTTTTTCAATGCAATCCCTTCTATTGCGATGCAACAGGCGTGCTTCGCACATTTCAGCATATCCGATGCGGAAAACTGTGTGACACGCTCTGTTGACGTTTCCGTCTTTCGTGCTATATTGACTTTACGAGGTAAGTAAGTACTTACTTACTTATTTACCGACTAACCAATTCAACACAAGTGGAATCTTCACTGCAGGAGGAGCCCACGAATTCCAAAGTCGGAATCGAAATGAACATGGAGGTTCAAATGACAACCCAACAACAACTCAACTGGAGGCCATGGCTGGTCTTCGCGGGATGCTGTGTGCTTTCGTTCGTGGGATTCGGCTTCATCGTGAACACGATGGGCCTGTACTACACGCCGTTGTGCGATGAACTGGGGATTTCCCGTACTCAAATCGCGCTGGCCGCGTCGATTATGGCCATTGCCGCCTTGCCGACCACACTGCTTGCGGGCAACATCATGAAGCGCATCGATTCGCGAATACTGATCTCCGCATGCGTGGCGGTATGCGTGCTGTTGTTCTTTGCGCAGTCGTTCTTCACTCAGTTGTGGCAGTTTTACGTTTCCTTCGCGCTTATGGGAATCGCATACGTCATCCCCATCACCCTTGCTCCGAGCGTGCTGCTCGCCAACTGGTTCGAAGACAAACTGGGTCTCGTCATGGGCATTGCGCTGGGTATCAGCGGTATCGGCGGCATGGTGTTCAATCCGGTCGTCTCCTCATGGATCACGAATTTCGGATGGCGCGCATCATACCGAATCACCGCGATCGTGCTGGCCGTGTGCGTGCTGCCGTTCGCCCTGCTCGCATTCAAATTCCGCCCGGATCAGACCAGGGGCGAAAGCGCTTACGGTCACGTCGTGAACCAAGCCACCGATGCCGCGAAGACCGGGCAAAACGATGAATTGCCGGGACTGTCGTTCAAGCAGGCC
The DNA here is from genome assembly GCA_963590945.1 of Dysosmobacter segnis. GTDB lineage: Bacteria > Actinomycetota > Actinomycetes > Actinomycetales > Bifidobacteriaceae > Bifidobacterium. The sequence continues at coordinate 14,964 of CAVAQZ010000034.1, read as the reverse complement.
GCAAAAACCGGCTCCTTCGCACTGCTGGTCATTCTGGCTGTGCTGCTGCAATCCGTCGCGGCGCTTGTGCAGCACGTCTCCGGTATGGAAGTCGCGCGTGGACTCACCCTGGAGCAGGGATCTTTGGTCGTCTCCGGAATCATGCTCGGAGCGGCTGTGGGCAAGGCCACCATCGGCGTGCTGCTCGACCGAATGAAGACGGAAGTGGTCATCATCCTGTATGCGGCGCTCGGATTGGGCGGCTGGGCTCTCATGGCGGCCAGCGGCATGCCGACCGTTGCCACGGTCGCGGGCTTCCTTGCAGGCATCGGACAAGGCGTGGTGCTGGTGTCGCTTCCGTGGATGATCCGCCAGTTCTTCGGTCTGAAGGACTATCCGATGATTCTGAGCGTCATCTCCGTGGGCGGCGGCATCGCTTCCGCCGTCGCCAACACCGTTCACGGCACGGTGTTCGACATGGCCGGATCGTATACGCCGTCGCTCATCGCGAACGTCGTCTTCTACGTGGTGGCGGCAATCTGCGCCATTGCCGCGTACAAGCTGCGTCCGATGAAGATGAATGAAAACAAGATCGAACAGTAATACAGACATAGGGAGCTGAGCAATGAGTGATGCAGACGAATTCCTCAGGAAATATCTGGAAGGCATTCGCAACCAGTACAACAATTCCGAATTCGAACCGGAATATACGGCAGGAAGCATGCGCACGATCAAAGTGCCTTGCCGTGACGGAGTGGAACTGACGGCGGACATCTACACGCCTGCCACACAGGGACCGTACCCGACCATCGTGGTGCGTTGCCCCTACCCGCAGCAGGTGGAACTGTGGAAACTGCATGGCGAAGAACTCACCAAGCGCGGGTACGCACTGGTGTGCGAATGGTGTCGCGGCACCTACACGTCCGGCGGAGTGTGGGAGCCGAACGTCAACGAACGCAACGATGGCGCGGATTTGCTGGATTGGCTGGAGACGCAGGACTGGATCGAGACCGTCGGCCTGTGGGGAACGTCATATCTGTCGCTGACCTGCTGGGTGCTGGCCGACATAGCAACCCCCAAAGTGGCGTCGATCTGCGCGAACCATTACGGCACTGATCGATTCTCCTCCGCCTACCAGAAAGGCTCCTTCCGCTGCGACGTGCTTACGGCATGGGCCATGCAGAACGCAGGACATCCCGTTGACGCGGACTACCTCGAATCCTCGCTGCATCTGCCGCAGATGACCGTGGATGAAGACATGTGGGGAGGCCGCCTCGACTGGTATCGCGACTGGATCAGCCATCCGCAAGGCGAGGACTCCTACTGGGATGAAGGTTTCTGGGGACTGCTCAAGCAAATCCCGGCCAATGTGAAAGTGCCGATGTTCATCAATGAGGGATGGTTCGACCATCATCTCGGCAGCGCGCTCACCGGATATGCAACGCTCAATCCCGCAATCAAGGAACATTCATGGCTGCGGATCGGTTGCTGGAACCACTACTTCAACAATCCGCTCGAAGGGCTCGAACCGGCGAACCTCGACGCCACCGAAGTCCCGTCGGCGTTGGGATGGTTCGATCTAACCCTTAAGCAGCATCGGATTCCGGAACGCAAAGTCGAGTATTACGAGGTCGGAGACGATTCGTGGCACACCGTGGCACAATGGCCGCTTCCGTCCGACAGCGTCGAGGAACGCAGACTGTTCCTTGATCCAACGGTTGACATCGAATCGGGATCGAACGCACACACGCTCGTCGAGCATCCGCAGGAAGAATCGGGCGCATTGCGGTACGACTACGATCCTGCGAATCCGGTCGCGACCCGCGGCGGTGAGGCGTTGCTGACCACGATGAAAGAAATCGGCGCTCGTGTCCAACCGGAGCCGGGATATCGTGACGACGTGCTCAGCTTCGTCACGGCGCCGTTCGGCCAGGATGTGCATATTCAGGGATCCATCAGAGTGGAATTGTACGTGTCTTCCACGGCTCCCGACACGGCATTCACCGCAAAACTGATGTGCGTGGATCCGGATGGAATCGCGCGCAACTATCGCAGTTCAATCACCACCATTGCGCTGGACGAGCCGGATGCTGAACCGTACGAGCCGGGCGGTGTGCGTAAGGTGAGTGTGCGGATGTGGGACATCTGCTGGAAGGTGCCTGCTGGATCCCGCATTCGCTGCGACATCGCATCGTCGGATTTCCCGCAATATTCGGTGCATACCAATCGCGCTGGATTGTGGAGCGAGCAAACGGGTAGTGACGTGGCCTCGCAGACCATATATACGGGAATGCGGACCCCTTCGGCGATTGTGCTGCCGGTTCTTGCCTAATGCGATTGCTTGCGCACTTGATTAGACGGTTGGATTTGTTGACCTGAGATCGCCTGCTGGGGCATATCATGCGGGATGTGTGGATGAGATGTTTCGTCCGTGCATCCCGCATATTTTGTTGAGTGCGGTTTTGTGTCGGTTTGGGGATAGTGGCGGCATATGGGTATTCCCATACCGACGCTTTGGGTGTGGTTTGCGTCGGTACGGGGATAGTTGAGTGGTTGGAGTATTCCCATACCGGCGCAATGAGGTGGGTTTGTGTCGGTTTGGGAATAGTAAGGGGAGGGGAGTATGCCCATACCGACGGAGTATGTCTGCGTTGGCGCAAGGATGCGGGCCGGCGCAAGGATGCGGCCTGAAATTGGATGCCTGCGATTTTGGAATCGGAAGTCCAGATGTCGGATACCGGAATGATGGAATGAAACAAAAAAGCCGGACGGCATCGCCGAACCGACTGTCTTGTAAACAGAGTGCCCCAGATAGGAATCGAACCTACGACACCTTCTTTAGGAGAGAAGTGCTCTATCCACTGAGCTACTGAGGCAACAAAGATACATTCTACACACCTTGCGGACGTAATGCGGGAAGCGGGTGAGATAAGACGCCCGCTAGGCCAGATTCCCCTGGGTTCCGGCGGTGTCGGCTGCCTTGGCCTGTTCCGCCTGTGCCGCATCCAGCTTGGCGCGGACCTCACCCAGCAGGCTCTGCGCGCGCTTGGCAAGTGCCTCGCCGATCTCCCACTGGCGCATGGACTGGTCGAGATTCAGTCCGCCCGCCTCCAGCGCCTGCACGGCCTGAATGAGCTTGTCGCGGGCCTCCTCATACGGCATCTGCGCGATCGCATCGCGTTCCTTGTCGGTCAGGCTGGATGCGGGGGTGTTTTCATTGCTCATGGTTACTCCTTCGTTATGTTTTTGACTTCGGAAACTACGGTGCCACGCTTCAGCGTCACGGTCAGCTCGTCTCCGACCTTCGCCTTGCTGGCGTCGTCGAGCACGTGCCCATCCGCGCTTTGCACCACGGCATAGCCGCGATCCAGGGTGGATTGCGGGCTCAACGCGGTCAGCGACGCATGGTTTTTCTCGATGGTGAGGCTCGCGTCGTCGAGGATGCGCGTCAGACCGATTCTCATGCGCTGGCGAGCGTCGTCAAGGAACCTTTGATGCGGCTCCAGCATGGTGAGCGGCTGCGTCAGGCTGGGGCGGTTCGCATATCCTTCGACCAGTCGGCTTTCGTTGTTCACGGTCGCTTCGATTCTCATGCGCATGCGGTCGAGTTGCGTTTGCACCAGCCTCGACTGTTCGAATACGTCCGGAACGACTCGTTTCGCGGCGTCCGTGGGGGTCGAGGCGCGCATGTCCGCGACCAGGTCGAGCAGCGTCCAATCGTCGTCGTGTCCGACTGCGGAAACGAGCGGAGTGCGTGCTGCGGCCGCGGCTCGCACCACGCCTTCGTCGGAGAATCCGATCAAATCCTCGAACGCTCCTCCGCCTCGGGCCACGATGATCACGTCCACGTCCGGATCGGCATCCAGCTGTTGGATCGCGCGAATCACGTCCGGAGGGCACTGGTCGCCTTGTACGTGAACGTGGGCGATTTTGAAATCCACGACCGGCCAGCGCAGCCGCACGTTGGTGATCACATCGCCTTCCGCGCGTGCCTGTGGCGCGCAGATCAGGCCTATGCAATGTGGGAATTCCGGAAACGCCTTCTTGCGGTCGGCGTCGAACAGGCCTTCGCCCTTGAGTTTTTTGCGCAGCTCGTCGATCATGGCCTTGAGGCTGCCGCCGGCGTCGACCGCGATGATCGCATCCGCGCGCAGCGACAGCGAGGTGCGTTTCATCCAAAGATTCGGTTTGCCGTGGATGATGACGCGGTCGCCTTGCGTGAAGGATTCCGCGGCTGCGGCGAATTGGCCGAAGCCATTGACCTCCATGGCGATGTCTTGGTCGTTGTCGCGCAGCGTGATGTAGGCGCTTCCTCGTCGGCGAGTGTTGATCTGCGTGATCTGTCCGGCGACCCATACGGAAGGCCAGCGGTCGACCGCCATCTGGAATTTCTCACTGAGCAGACTTACGGGCCAAGGGTTGTCCGCCGTGGTTTCGCGGGCCAGTCGTGCCAATGGTTTTGCGGATTGCCGGGGCTGATTCTGCGCCGCTGTCGGGTTGTAATCCGGATTCCAAGTCATGGTTCAAGAATCCATCATCTTGCGGACATGGGGAAACACCTGTTCGAATGCGTTCATCCCCTCGGTGAGGTAAAGTCGGGCGACACTCCGAAACGAGACGGCCACTTAATTTTTACAGATTCGAGGAATGGCGGAATGAAGCCTAAAAATAGGCTATTTAGTTTTTTGCCAGCGTAAAGACACTACATGTAGTGCAAAGAATGGCGTACTCTCGTATAGGCCCAAATTGCGGAACATGCGAAACGGGACGTGGAACTAGTCGGGAAAACCGGCTCGGAAAGGACGATGAATGCAGGAACAGGCTTTGGAAACCGCTGGTGTGAACACGAAATCCAACGCCGAGAAGGTGCTTGTTGAAAAGCGTGACGGTCGTGTGGTCGATTTCGACCCGGTGAACATCATCAACGCGGTGAAGTCCGCTTTCGCCGACCTTGACATGAAGATCGGTCCGCAGGAGGACCGCATGGTTCGTGTCATCGCGGATCAGGTCGAGGCGGAAATCAAGGATCGTTACAACGGGCCTGCCAAAATCGAAGACATCCAAAACCTCGTCGAGCACGGATTGATCGAAGCGCATCAGTACGACGTGGCTCGAACGTACACCAATTATCGTTTGAACAAAGACATCGAGCGGGCCAAGGCCACCGACATCAACGAAGCCGTGAAAAGGCTGGTGAACCGCGACGAAGCCTTGGTGAGGGAGAACGCGAACAAGGATTCCAACGTGTATTCCACCCAGCGTGATCTTCTGGCCGGAGCGGTCTCCAAGGCATCAGCGTTCTCCATGCTTCCGGACGCGGTGTCGAACGCGCACATGAAGGGCGACATCCACTTCCACGATGCCGACTATTCGCCGTTCACCGCGCAGTCCAACTGCTCGCTGCCCGATTACTGGGATATGCTCGCCAATGGTTTCACCTTGGGCAACGCTCCGATGGGCTCTCCGAACAGCATCAGCATTGCGGCCACCCAGATCACCCAGATCATGAAGGATGTGGCGTCTAGCCAATACGGAGGCCAGACCGCGAACCGCGCCGACGAGAACTTCGCGGAATACGCCAAGAAGGACTACGACAAGTTCCTTGAGCAGGCCCATGAGATCATGCCCGACGATCTGCCGATCGAAATCGCCGAACGTCAGGTGCGCATGGCCAAGGACGTCGAGCCGAAGCGTCTGCACTTCGAGAAGGACCGCCCGGCCCTGCCCATGGATGAACCGTTCAGCGAAAACGCGGACCGTCTGCAGCAGCTGCGCGAGATCTGGGCCAAGATCCAGACCCGCAAGGCCATCTACGATGCCATGCAGACCATGGAATACCAGATCAATTCCAATCGAGTCTCCAACGGACAGACCCCGTTCGTGACCGTCGGTTTCGGTCTGGGCACCGACTGGTTCGCCCGCGAGATTCAGCGCGCGATCTTCCTTAACCGTATTCGCGGCCTTGGTTCCGAGCACCATACCGCCATCTTCCCGAAGCTGGTGTTCACCATCAAGCATGGCGTGAACGCCGATCCTGGCGATCCGAACTACGATCTGAAGCAGCTGGCGCTCGAATGCGCCACCAAGCGCATGTATCCGGACGTGATCTTCTACGAGAACATCGTGAAGATCACGGGCTCCTTCAAGGCTCCGATGGGATGCCGTTCCTTCCTGCAGGGCTGGGTCGACCCGAAGACCGGCGAGAACGTTGAGGACGGCCGAATGAACCTGGGTGTGGTGACGGTGAATGTTCCGCGCATCGCACTGGAATCCCATGGAAGCAAGGAACGTTTCTGGAAGCTGTTCGACGAGCGCATGTCGGTGGCCCATCAGGCGTTGCAGTTCCGCATCATGCGTTGCAAGCAGGCCGCTCCCGTCAACGCTCCGACGCTGTTCCGTTTCGGCGCGTTCGGACGCCTTGGCGCCAACGACAGCGTCGATCAACTGTTCCGCAACGAACGCGCCACCGTATCACTCGGATACATCGGCCTGTATGAGGCGACCAGCGTGTTCTACGGCAAGGATTGGATGCAGGACCACGGGTGGGATCCGGAAGGCAAGGAATTCGCGCTGTCGATCGTGCGCCGAATGAACGAGCTGTGCAAGGACTGGAGCGCTGCGGAGGGCTACCACTATTCCGTGTATTCGACGCCGGCGGAATCGCTCACCGACCGCTTCAACCGCATGGACCGAGACAAGTTCGGCGAGGTGAACGGCGTTACCGACCACGACTTCTATACGAATTCGTTCCATTACCCGGTATGGCTGCAGCCCACGCCGATGGAGAAGCTCGATTATGAGAAGGACTTCCCCTACTACGCTTCCGGTGGATTCATCAACTACTGCGAATTCCCGTGCCTGCAGTCCAATCCGAAGGCGCTCGAAGCGGTATGGGATTACGCCTACGGCATAGGCATCGGCTACCTCGGTACGAACACGCCGATCGACCGTTGTTACGAATGCGGCTTCCAGGGCGATTTCGAACCGACGGAAGAAGGATTCAAGTGTCCCGAATGCGGCAATTGCGATCCGGACCGTTGCAACGTCACCAAGCGCACCTGCGGTTATCTCGGCAATCCGGTGCAGCGTCCGATGGTGCATGGACGCCATGAGGAGATCGCCCACCGCGTCAAGCACATGAGCGGCGAGACGGGACATGTCACGTTGAGCGACGGCTCCGCACGCGAATGGTTCGAGGAAGCGAAGTAGCGTTTGGCTCGACTCTGAACATGACGCTCGTAGCGTGGCATGAGGCGAAGCGCCGCGCTGCGAGCGTCGTACCGCGAGTATTGTGCGCCGCAAAGCTTCACGACATAAGGTTCCGGGATGCAAGGTTCGGCGACAGAAGGTTTCGAAACGACTAGTCCGCCGTGGGAGGCGATCGCATGGTAAGCAGTGCTGATTCATCGATCAAACGTCATGATTTCGCCAAGTCCGACACCAATCGTGGACCCTTCATACCCACGAACAGGTCCAACAATCCAAAGGCCGGGCAATGGACCAACCGTATGAGCCATAACATGATCGCCGATTACAAGCGGTTCCTCATGACGGACGGCGAAGGCATACGCTGCTCGCTGTACGTGTCCGGATGCCCGTTCCATTGCGAGGAATGCTACAACACCTCGATTTGGGATTTCCAAGCCGGACATGAGTACGACGACAGGCTCGAAGCGCAGATTATGAGCGATTTGAGCCTGCCGTACGTGCAGGGGATCACCTTCCTGGGAGGGGAGCCCCTGCTCAACACCGGAGTCCTGCTGCCTCTCGCACGCAAGATCCGCGAACGCTTCGGCCATACCAAAGACATTTGGTGCTGGACCGGATATACATGGGAAGAGCTTATGCGCGAGGGGGAGAGCGCCGACAAACTCGAGTTGCTCGAACAGATCGACGTGCTCGTGGACGGCAGATACATCAAGGAGTTGCATGATTCCCTGCTGCAGTTCCGAGGAAGCTCCAACCAGCGCATCATCGACGTCCCGCAATCGTTCGCCCAAGGCGAAGTGGTGATCTGGCCGAAACTGCATGATCAGCTACGCGTGATTCCGGAAATCTACGGCAGGGACCGCGCCGCTGGAGAGGGAAACGCATCCTAGACAACGATTGGTTGTCTAAATTATGCGCCGTGTCGCATAATTTATGCGGCGAGGCGCCGAATTAGGCGTGGGCACAGACTACCATTACATACTTGGTAACCGGGGTAGGGGATTCTATGCCTAGCGTAGATCCGGCCCGGCGGACAAGAATGAGTAGAGGTTTGTGCATGGTTGAAGCAGCGAACACCGTGGTTGAATCCCGCGATAGGAAGCCGTTGCGTGTGGGACTCGACATTGGCTCCACTACGGTGAAGGCCGTGGTTCTCGACCAGACCGACACATTGGACAACGTGCTCTTCTCCGACTATCGGCGCCACCACGCGAACGTACGTGCCACGGTCGGCGGTCTGATGGAAGACATTCACGCGGAGCTCGAAGCCTTGGGACGGGGAGACGAGCCGATACGATTGGCCATCACCGGATCGGGCGGTCTCGCGCTCGCCGACAGCCTCCACGTGCCGTTCGTGCAGGAGGTCATAGCCGAGACCCGCGCCATCGACCAGGAATATCCACAAGCCGATGTGATCATCGAGCTTGGTGGCGAAGACGCCAAGATCACCTATTTGAAGCCGACCCCGGAACAGCGCATGAACGGTTCCTGCGCGGGCGGTACCGGCGCGTTCATCGATCAGATGGCCACCCTGCTCGACACCGACGCGTCCGGATTGAACGACATGGCCAAGAACTACGAGACGCTGTATCCCATCGCATCCCGATGCGGAGTCTTCGCCAAAACCGATCTTCAGCCGCTGATCAACGACGGCGCGGCGAAACCGGATCTGGCCGCATCCATCTTCACCGCGGTGGCCACGCAGACCATCGCGGGTCTGGCTTCCGGCAGGCCGATTCACGGTACCGTGATCTTCCTCGGAGGCCCGCTCTTCTTCATGTCGGAGCTACGGGAGGCGTTCCACCGTGCGCTGGAAGGCAAAGTCGATGAATTCATCGTGCCGACCGACGCCCATCTGTACGTGGCGTTCGGCTCCGCGCTGCTTGCGGGCGAGCCCGACCAGCTGGAAGACGGCAACAATTTCGAGGCGCGTACCTGCGAGGATCTTCTTTCCAGTCTTGAGGATCTCAAGAATCTGCCGGCGAATACGCCGACCATGCCGCCGCTGTTCCCGACGGAAGCCGATCGCGAGGCGTTCAACGAGCGTCATCATCGTGAGCATGTGCACATCGGCACGCTGGAAGGCGCCCAGGGGCCGCACTTCCTGGGAATCGACGCCGGCTCCACCACCATTAAGGCGACGCTGGTGAACGACGACCGTGAAATCGTATGGTCGTCATACGCGACCAACGAAGGCAGCCCTCTCACGGCCGCGATCAACATCGTGCGGAAGATTCAGAACGAGCTTCCGGAAGACGCGTGGATCGCACGATCATGCGCCACCGGCTACGGTGAGGGCCTGATCGCGACCGGTCTGCACCTCGACGAAGGCGTGGTCGAGACCATGGCCCACTACCGTGGCGCGGAAATGGTGTCTCCCGGCGTGACCGCCGTCATCGACATCGGCGGCCAGGATATGAAGTATCTTGCGATTTCCGATGGTGTCATCGATTCGATCGCCGTCAACGAAGCCTGCTCTTCCGGTTGCGGATCGTTCCTGCAGACGTTCGCCCAGTCCATGGGATTGACCATCCAGGAATTCACGCAGGCCGCGCTCAACTCCACGCATCCGGTGGATCTGGGATCGCGTTGCACCGTGTTCATGAACTCCTCCGTCAAGCAGGCGCAGAAGGAAGGCGCCTCGATGGAAGACATCGCGGCGGGTCTGTGCTACTCCGTGGTGCGCAACGCCTTGTACAAGGTCATCAAACTGCGCGACTCCGGCGAACTTGGAGACACTGTGGTGGTCCAGGGCGGCACCTTCCTCAACGATGCCGTGCTACGAGCGTTCGAGCTGCTGACCGAACGCGAAGTCACCCGACCGAACATCGCCGGTCTTATGGGCGCGTACGGTGCCGCGCTCACAGCGCGCATGCATTACACCGACATCGCCGACGGACTGGACGAAGCGAACGAGACCGCTTCAAAACGGGTCGAAATCGCAGGAGTCGCGCATACGGCATCGAACATCGTGTCCGGCATCGAACTCGACAATCTGTCCATGACTTCGGAACGTGACGTGTGCAAGCTGTGCCAGAACCACTGCAAGCTCACCATCACCACGTTCCAGGATGGCTCCCGCTACGTTACCGGCAATCGTTGCGAACGCGGCGGCGACTCCAAAAAACAGCGTTCCGACCGTCCCAACCTGTACGACTACAAGTACAAGCGTTGCTTCGCGTACAGGCGTTTGACCGACAAGAAGGCCACCCGTGGCGAAATCGGCATTCCTCGCGTGCTCAACATGTACGAGAACTATCCGTTCTGGTTCACACTGCTCACATCCCTTGGATTCAAGGTGATGATCTCCGGACGAAGCTCGCATGAACTGTTCGAAACCGGCATCGAATCGATCGCATCCGAAAACATCTGCTATCCGGCCAAACTCGTGCACGGCCACATCAAATGGCTGCTCGACAAGGGTGTGAAGAACATCTTCTACCCGTGCGTCTCCTACGAGGAGAACCTCGTCCCCAACACCGACAACCACTACAACTGCCCGGTGGTGGCCAACTATCCTGTGGTCATCGGCGCGAACATGCCCGAACTGCGCGAAGAGGGCGTTCGCTACATGCGTCCCTACTTCAACATGGCCAACCATGAACTCATGGTGGACCGCATCGTAGAGGAATTCGCATGGGCCGACGTGAGCCGCGAAGAAGCCGAGACCGCGGTCAAAGCGGCATACGCTGAAAACGAAGTGTTCAAGCATGACGTGCAGATGGAAGGACTGAAGGCGCTCGCCTACATGAAGGAGCACGACTGCAAGGGCATCGTGCTGGCCGGACGTCCGTACCATATCGATCCGGAAATCAACCACGGCATTCCCGAAACGATCTGCTCTCTGGGCATGGTGGTGCTTTCCGAGGATTCGATCAGCGAACTGCAGCCCGGTGAGAAGCTCGACCTGAGCGAATTCCTCGCCGAGGGTGAGGAGGATCCGCGTAGGAAGAACGCGAACGGATTCCGTCATGTCGAAGACCGCAAGGTGACCAAAATGCCGTTGCGCGTCACCAATCAGTGGGCCTACCATGCGCGCCTGTATTCGGCGGCGAACTTCGTGGCGTCGTACCCGGGACTCGAACTCGTTCAGCTGAATTCCTTCGGCTGCGGCCTCGACGCCATCACAACCGATCAAGTCAGTGAAATCCTCGCCGACAAGGCCGACGTGTATACCATGCTGAAAATCGACGAGGTCTCGAACCTTGGCGCGGCGAAGATTCGACTCCGTTCGCTCAAGGCCGCGATCGAGGAGCGCGAACGCAACTCCAGGAACGACATTGTCGCCGGCGTGACCGATCCCGACGACCCGCAGGCCGTGCCGAACAAGAAGGACGAATTCCGCAAGACCGGCTCCGCGGCGCCGACTCCCGGCCGTCAGATCATGCTCGACACCGTCATGAAAGCCAACCCGAAGCTTACGCAAGCGGTCAGGGACGCTTCCAAGCGTGCCGCGGAAAATGGCATCGGAGAGACGAACGAAGGCAAGAAGTCGCATAATTCCGCGACCATGTCGAAGTACGCGAATCGCGTTCCGTTCGGCAAGGACATGAAGGATTACACCATCGTGGCTCCTCAGATGAGTCCGATTCACTTCTCCCTGGTGGAATCCGTGATTCGCTCCGGCGGATACAAGTTCGACATCCTCAAACACGCCAGTCGCGAGAACGTGGAAACCGGTCTGAAGTATGTGAACAACGACGCCTGCTATCCGGCGATCATGGTCATCGGCCAGCTTGTGGACGCGATTCTGGACGGCAAGTACGATCCGGACCATACCGCGCTTGCCATCACGCAGACCGGCGGCATGTGCCGAGCCACCAACTATTTCGGTCTGATCCGCAAGGCGCTTGTGGATGCCGGATATCCTCAGATTCCCGTCATCGCGATTTCCACGCAGGGAATTGAGGAGAACCCCGGTTTCACGGCCACTCCGGCGTTGTTGCATCGTGCCGTCAAGGCGCTGATCATCGGCGATTTACTGATGAAGTGCCTGTATCGTGTGCGCCCATACGAGGTCACGGAAGGCAGTGCGAACAGGCTGTATGAGACCTGGGATACCATCGTGCGCGAAACCATCGAGCATCATGGCTGTTCCAAGACCGCACGCAAGTTCCTTGGCAAGGGATACCTGCCGTATCAGACGCTGGTGAAGGAGATCGTCAAATCCTTCGACGCGTTGCCGTTGAAGGACGAACCGCGCAAGGTGCGTGTGGGCGTGGTCGGTGAGATTCTCGTTAAATACCAGCCGGACGCCAACAATCATGTGGTCGACGTCATCGAATCGCAGGATTGCGAGGCGGTCGTGCCGGGCATCATGGAGTTCATGACCACCCGTCCGTACATTTCCGATTGGAACGAGCATTATCTCGGTACAGGTGGCAGCAAGATCGGTTATGCGGTCATACGCAAGGCGCTTGATCTGTATATGAATCCGGTGCGCAAGGCGATCGATCTGGCCGGAGGCAAGTTCTCGCAGGATCAGCCGATGCCGGAATTGGTAAGGAAGGCCGACGAAGTCACGTCAGTCGGTGTACAGGCCGGTGAAGGATGGCTGCTGACGGCTGAGATTCTTGAACTCATCGAGTCGGGATGCCCGAATGTGATTTGCGCGCAGCCGTTCGCCTGCCTGCCGAACCATGTGACTGGCCGTGGTATGTTCGGCAAGATTCGCCGACTGCATCCGGAAGCCAACATCGTGTCGATCGATTATGATCCCGGCGCGTCCGAAGCAAACCAGCTCAACCGCATCAAACTGATGATTTCGGCCGCTAAGAAGGCGCACAAGGCCCGGCAGGCCGAGGCCGCCGCCTGAAAGTAGCTGGATACTCGCCGTCGGCAAGCTCGAAAATAGAGTGTTATCGATTTTCCGTATAGCACAACCAGCGTTGCTGACCCGGGTTTCCACTACCATGGCGAACATGACAACGCCAAAAATCAGTTACGCGCATCTGCTGACCGAACCGAATCCGAAGCATGTGAAGAGCTTGGTCGAGTTCTTCGAATCGGGTTGTCAGGATCGGGGTACCGGTGGGTTCGGAGTGGAGATAGAGCATCTTCCGGTGCATAACAGCGACGACACTGCCGTGAACTATTACGAGGAAAACGGCGTTGAGGCGCTGCTCAACCGCATACGTCCGTATTATGACGAAAGCAAGGAATACTGGGAGAACGGCCGCTTGGTGGGGCTGGGACGTGAAGGCATTTCCGTTTCCCTGGAGCCGGGCGGCCAGTTGGAATGCTCTCTCGGCATTCTCAAGGAACCCGAGGATTTGCGTACCCTGTACGGGAAGTTCCGTCGTGAAGTCGACCCCGTGTTGGATGAGCTCGGATTCCGTTTGGTCAACTATGGCTACCAGCCGAAGTCCGGTTATGCGGATATTCCGGTCAATCCGAAGGACCGGTACAAGGCCATGACCGCGTATCTTGGCCGTGTCGGTCAGTTCGGTCCCTGCATGATGCGTTGCTCCGCTTCGACCCAAGTGAGCATCGACTATGTTTCCGAAGCGGATGCGATTTCGAAGTTGCGGTTGGGAACGATCGTCGGTCCGATTCTGGCGTGGTTCTTCCGTAATACGCCGTACTTTGAAGGGCGGGAGAATCCGTATCCGCTGTTGCGTCAGCGTATGTGGGATTATTTGGATTTTCAGCGCACGAACGTGATTCCCGGCCTGTTCGATCCGCGCTTCGGCTGGGAGGATTATGCCGTGGATGTGCTGTCCACGCCGTTGATGTTCGCCGATCTGACGCACACTCCCGAGGCGTTGGCGGTTCCCGGTACTGATCTGCACCATCCCGCGTTCTATGAGAACGCGAATGACGTGTACCCTGATCGTGAGCTTAACGCATATGAGATCAATCATGTGATTTCCACGCATTTCAATGATGTCCGTTTGAAGAACTTCATTGAATTCCGCCATTGGGATTCGCTGCCGGTCGCGCGTGCGGAACGGTTGACCGAGATCATCGGTTCGCTGTTCTATGATTCGGCGAATCGCGAACGTTTGGAAAGCTACTTTGACGGCATCCGCGAGGAGGACGTGCTTGAGGCCAAGGCCAATCTGCAGGCCCGCGGCGCCCAGTCCTCTCCCTATGGAAACTCCTTGGAGTTCTGGCAGGAGTTCCTGGGGATTGAGGGCGTGTTGGCCGACGAGCCGGGAGATCCGAAGCACCCGGACGTCTTCCAAAGTTAGATTGAATAAAATCAATTGCGGCTGGTGTCATCCTTAGGATGACGCCAGCCTTTCGTTGTATGCGTTATTAACGTAATTCATCTATCTTTCCTTTTAGGGGAAAGGTTTTTATGGAAATTATAGTTTTTGCAACAGTCTTGTCTATGTTGTCCTCTGGTGGTGTGAGTAACGAGTGGAACATGGATGCGATACCGCTATTCGAAAATAGTTCCAAAGTTATGCCTGTGATTCTTGATTGTCCCGTTCTTCTTCGGTGGTTGTGTCGTCTATAGTGGAGCCAAGCGGAATACACGCTTGTAACGTCCACGAGTCATCTTCAAGGCTCGTGTGAAGAGCCCCTCCGAAGGATTGAATTGTTGCGGCGTGGAGTGATAGTCCTTTTTTTGATGAAGGTTTCTCTGGAAAAAGACTTTGTCGAGAGGTTTCATTTACTTGGAAAAATTGGATATTTGATTTTGATTTTCTGATAAGTATGTGGTAATTGCCGTATGGTTTTGCATGGACTGCAATATTCGTGTATAGCTCATGTAATAATGACAGAATTTCTTCCTCATGCTCTGATTTTATATGAGAAGTAATATTT
>CAVAQZ010000033.1:0-19770 GCA_963590945.1 Dysosmobacter segnis | reverse complement strand
ACGAAGATTGAAAAAGCATTCGGGAGCGTGATCAACACACTGGTGAAAAAAGACAAGGTCAGATTCTCGCATGGAGGTTTCTATCTTGCGTGATCCGTGTCGTGTGTGCGATGTTCGGACATGTATGCGTTCCAAAGCCTCAGTCCTGTTCTGTGTGACACGTGTCGTGCGTGCGCTGGATGAGTCAAGTCCGCGGGCGTGCGTTGATGTCATTTGTGGTGACTTCAGCTGGCCGGCGGTGGGATGATTCGCTGCGGGCTGATTGGTGGCAAACCGATTGGCGGCAAGCGTCTGGTCGGTGCGAAACTACGGCCATAAGGTGAGGCGAACGTCCAGATCCATACCGATGTCGGCCAGCCAGATTCGGATCTCATCTTCGGCTACATCCTGGGCCTCGTTCTTCGGATAGCCGTAGATGCCGGAGGAAATCAGCGGGAATGCTATGTTCCTGCAGCCATGCACGGAGGCGATCGCCAGACAATTGCGGTAGCAGGCGCGCAGCAGCTGTTCCTCGTCATGGTCGCCGCCATGCCAAACCGGCCCGGCCGTATGAATGACGTACTTGGCGGGCAGGTCGAATCCCGGTGTGATCACCGCCTCGCCGGTACGGATGGGGGAGAGTTGATTGCAGACGGCCTGCATGCGGTTCGCCCCGGCCGCATGGAAGATCGCGCCGCAAACGCCTCCGCCCATCATAAGATCCGTGTTCGCCGCATTGACGATGACGTCCACCTGCATGCTGGTGATGTCCTGATGAACTACGGAAAACGGCATGATCGCTCCTCTTCCACATGGAACGGCGTGATCGTTCCTTTTCCTACATGGATGTGTGTTTTACCGCGGATGCGTGGTCTTACGCGGTACATGCAACTGTACGCCAACTGTACGGCCAACGGTACGCCGTCCTGTTTGGCTATGGGTGCGAAAATCTGGAACGTTTGGTATGCCTGCTGTAGCCGGGTTTCTCATGACTGTCTGGCCACGTGCACAGAAGCCGGGAATTGTTTTGTGGCTTTGGTTGAAGAGGCTGATGAATATGCTAATCGGAAACGAGCGTGAGCTGAAACGGGCCGTCGATGATGGCGCCGATATGCATGCGAGCGCCGTATCTGCCTTCGAGTACGGGGATGTTGCCTGATCGGAGCGCTTCGTTGAAGCGGATCCAGGTGAGGTTGGCGTGTTCGCTGTCGGTGTCTTTGGCGATGGGGTATGGGCGGCCTGTGGCGGGGCGGTGCATTGAGATGAGCGGCTGGGGGATGGAGAGGATTTCGCCTTGGATCTCCTGTATGGATTGGGGGAGTGGGCTTTGCGGATTGTTGAAGCAGCGTAGGGTGAGGATGCGGTTGGCCATGGTTTCGATGGTGGTTTCGTTGTCGTCGGGTTCGATTTCGACGGTCAGGAGCAGTCCGGGGCCGATTTGCTGTAGGTCGAATGTCGGGTCGATGGTGCCGAGGTCGTTGAGGGCGGTGACGCTTGCCTCGCTTACGCGTTGGATGGAGGTTCTCATGGTTCCTAAGTGTAGGTTGCTCTGGTGGTTTCGCTTTTGGAGCGGTGTGCTTGGGCGTCTGGGGCTTTTGGTCGTTCGGGCGGATTCCTCCAGCGGCTGGCGGAATTGGGACTCTGGAAATGAGACAAGCGGGAGGATTTTGCCAGTGAGTGGAAGGATTTGGTCGCTGAGGCGGTACTGAACGGGATTATTTCGCCAGTCACTGGAGGGAATGGGACGTTGAGATGGGTGTTAGCGGGTGTTTTTCGCCAGTCGCTGGCGATTTATGGACGGCGAATGCGTTTCTGGAGGGAGAAAATATCCAGTGGCTGGAGAAATTAGGGCGCTGAGCATGCTTCTGGAGGGCGGATTTCGCCAGTGGCTGGAGGAATTGGGACTCTGGGAAGGACTCAAGCGGGCGGATTCCGCCAGTGGGTGGGTGATTGAGGACGCTGAGAGGGAGAAAATATCCAGTGGGTGGAGGGAATGGGACGTAAAGGTGGTGCGGATGCGTGTGGCGGTTGATAGAGTCGGCGATATGGAAGGCGGCATGGAATGGTTGGCGAGGAACGTGGCATGAAGATGAGTGACGAAGAATTCGAGCAGGCCATCGAGGAGGCGCTCGCTGGTATTCCGGACAGGTTCAGGCGAGTGCTGGAGAACGTGGGAATCGCAATGGCGCAGGAGCCGAACGAACGTGAGCTGGATACGATGTGCACGGCGGGCGGTGAGCTGCTGGGTCTGTATGAGGGAATTCCCGTCACGCGCCGTACCTCGGGCTATAGCGGTGTGATGCCGGATGTGATCACCATCTTCAAGGGTCCGCACGAGCGGGTGTGCGCCACTCGAGGGCAGATGATCGAACAGATTCGTAAAACCGTGCTGCATGAGATCGGTCATTATTTCGGTTTCGATGACGACTACCTGCATGCGCACGGCTACTGACCGAAAAGTGAGAAGTCAGCCGCAACCGCGGGTGATGACGCACGCACGGCCGTACGATCCGAGGGGTGTTTCGTTCGTTCCTTGCGGATACCATGAAATCGTCACTCGCGAATCGATCGGACGAAGGAGACGGGAAACCATGCGTATTGTGCTTCAAAAAGTCAGCGACGGATCCGTGGACGTGATCGACGAGCATACCGGGGAACAGGATCCCACCTTCGAGCCGCGGAGGATCGGCACCGGCTACGTGCTGCTCGTCGGAGTGGAGGACTCGGACGGCTCAAAGCAGATAGCGTGGCTGGCCCGCAAGGTCTCGAACCTGCGCGTGTTCGAAGATGAGAACGGCAGGATGAACCGTTCCATCCATGACGTGAACGGTTCGATCCTTTCCATATCGCAGTTCACGCTGTATGCGGACGTGCGCAAAGGCAACCGTCCAAGCTTTGTGAAGGCGGGGGAGCCGAACCATGCCGAAAAGGTATGGAAACAGTTCAACGAAGCGCTAAGGGCCGAAGGACTCACGGTGAAGGAAGGCCGTTTCGGAGCCCACATGCGGGTCGGGCTGACCAACGACGGGCCGGTGACCATCATTTTCGACACGGACGAGCTGGGCATCTGACGTCGCGCGCGCGTCGGCTCGGCGGCGCCGACCGATATCCGTCAGGAACGTGGACGTCGGGCTCAGGTCCGTTGACGGCGTTGCGATCGCACGACCGTGATGCCGCCACGACGGTCGCTTGACGGTCGTGACGATGCTGCGCCAGGACGGTCCGAAAGCCTGAAGGACGAAAATGAGACCGCAATGTGAGATGGTTTATCTGGTGCACGCTCTAGGGTGGGGGCTATGGGAATTGAGAACAACCACAAGCTTATCGTCAACTGCCTGCCGCTGACGGAAACGGAGAAGGCGCAGTTCGCGCGCGCGGCCAAAGACGTGCCGCAGGAATTCGTAGGCGACCCGACACAACGCGGAAGCATGGGATGGAGCGCCGGCATTCCCGAAGAACTCCGCGCATCGGCGACCGCGATCATCGGCAATGTGCCGCCGGAGGAATGCTCCGCGTGCCCCAGACTCGAGTGGCTGCAAACCTGGAGCGCCGGAGTCGACAGCTACCAGCGTCCGGGCGTGCTCCAGACCGGATCCATGCTCACCAACGCATCCGGCGCGTACGGCCAAAGCGTATCCGAACACCTGTTCGCCATGATGTGGACGCTCATGAAAAACCTGCACGTCTACGCCGGCAGCCAGAGCGAAGCGAACTGGAACGATGCCGGCCGCGCGCTGAGCCCGGCCGGCAAGACCGCACTGGTGGTCGGCACCGGAGACATCGGCTCGCACTTCGCCAGACTATGCAAGAACGTCGGCATGGAAACCATCGGCGTGCGCCGAAACCCGTCGGTCATGGCGGAAGGCATCGACCACATGGTGGGCTTCGACTCGCTTGAACAGGTGCTGCAATACGCGGACGTCATCGCCATGAGCGTGCCGTCCACCGCGGCCACCCGCCACCTGCTGAACGCCGAACGTCTGACGATGCTCAAGCCCGAAGCGCTGGTGCTGAACGCGGGCAGGGGAGACGCCATCGACCAGGACGCCCTCGCGACGGCGCTTGCGGAAGGCAGACTGCGCGGCGTCGGCCTCGACGTGACCGAACCCGAACCGCTGCCGGCCGACTCGCCGTTGTGGAACGAGCCGCGTTGCCTCATCACCCCGCACGTGGCGGGAGGCAACCATCTGGAGATAACGGAGCGACGCATCATCGCGATCGCCTTGGGCAACGTGCGCTGCTACGCCAACGGACAATCACTCGACAATCGCGTGCCGCTGAGAGGCTGAACCCGTCGACCCGCCCCGAATCCGATCTACGGGTCAGCAGATCTGCGTGCCGAACGGCCACAAGGCCAGCTTGGCCATCTTGAACGACTGGATACCGAACGGAATGCCGATGATGGTCACGCAATTGAGCAGCCCCGCGACCAGATAGCCGATGGCCATCCACACGCCGACCAGCACAATCCAGACGATATTGAGCAGCAGCGAGCCGACACCACCCCCATACACGACGTTCTTGCCGAACGGCGTGAGCGTCAACTCCGCCATCTTGAACGCCTGCACGCCCAACGGAATGCCGATGATGGTCACGCACAATACCAAGCCGATGATCGCCCACCCGATGGCGAGCGCCAGCCCGCCGAGGACGAGCCATAGGATGTTTCCGAGCAGTCTCATGGGGTAATCCTATCGGATGGGGTTGTTCGCGGGTTTCGGGATGCGCCGGATTTGGTTGTCGTCGGCTTGGGGCGCTTTCGTCTTGTGGACATTTGGGCTTGTCCGGCAGGTTTTTGTCGTATACGGGGTTGTATTCTCAACGGCTGTTATGGATAACGAGTTGTTTGAGAAGGCGCCTGTCGCGCGTGCGTATATGACGTTGGCGGTTCCCGTCGTGCTGAGCATGATGGTCACGATCGTGTACAACACGGTGGATACGTATTTCATCGCCCATACCGGCGATACGGCCATGGTGGCCGGTGTGGCCATTGCCACGCCCGTGTTTACGGTGATGATCGCGTTGGGCGATATCTTCGGTCTTGGCGGCAGTTCCATGATTTCGCGCCTGTACGGCCAGGGGCGTTTTGATGATGGCCGGCGTCTGAGCGTGTTCTGTTTCTGGGGCGCGGTGCTGACCGGCATCGCGGTTATCGTGTTGGGGCTGGTGTTCCGCGACCCGATCCTGACGCTGCTTGGCGCCGATGATTCCACATGGGCGCATGCCTCGCAGTTCTATACGCTTGTCATCATCGGCTCGCCGTTCATCATCGTGTCGATGACGCCGACCAACCTGTTGCGTACGGAGGGGTTCGCAGCTCCGGCCGCCGTGGGTTCGGTGGCCGGCACGCTCGTCAACATCTGCCTGAACCCGCTGTTCATCCAGGTGTTCGGTTGGGGCGCGGCCGGTTCGGCCGGCGCCACGGTGATCGCCAACGTGTGCACGGACGCGTATTTCGTGTGGTTCCTGCTCAAGCACAGTCGTAATCTTTCCATTGATCCGCGGCTTATGGTGCGTGGCCGGCGTCTTGCCATCTCCAAAGGCGAGGCCGCTGGCATCCTCGCCATCGGCCTGCCCGCGTCCATCACCAATCTCATGCAGAGCCTGGGCGTGATCATGGTCAATCTTTTCCTGTTGCCATACGGCAACGACGCGGTGGCGGCCATGGGCATCGGCCTGAAGATCGTGATGATCGCCATCATGGTTCTTGTGGCGTTCGCATTCGGCGGCCAGCCGCTGATCGGCTACAACTACGGCGCGGGAAACATGGTGCGGCTGCGCGGGATACTACGGTTCGCATATTCGTTCCTATGCGCTCTTTCGCTGATCATGACGGTCGCGCTGTTCGTAGCCGCACGCCCGCTGATGGCGTTCTTCAGCACCGATGGGTCCGTGGTGGAATTGGGGACCGGCATGCTGCGCGTGCAGCTGCTGAGCTCCATCTGCGTGGCAGTGATGCTGGTGACCACCTGCACGTTCCAATCCGCCGGCAAGGCGCTCGGCGCGCTGATATTGTCCGTCAGCAGACAGGGCGTGATGCTGGCCATCACCCTGTTCGTGGGCTCGCGCATCGCCGGATACCATGGCGTCATCGCGGCGCAGGCGCTCGCCGACCTGCTTACCGCGGTTCTCGCCGTCGTGCTGTTGCCCGTGCTGCTGCGGGAATGCGCGCCCGCCGGCCGGACGGTTCGACGGCTGGCCAAGGCCGATACGGTGGCATAGGAACAAACGTACGAATGGATGGGGGTTCGCATGCTGAACGCTCTGGCCTGGCTTGACGACGAACTGCGTAGCGAATGCAGCCAGCCGGTATTGCAGCGCGCCCGGGGCATCGCCGGTCAATGGCGCGCCAAAATGCTGGAACTGGGCTGCCTGCCCGACCCGCAAGGCGGTTCGTTGACGCTCCACGCCACGATGCGCGGCACCACCTCGCCATCCAGCCGTTACGAAACGCAGGCGTCGCTCGACATGCGCGACCGGCTGTTTCTGGCACGCTACTGCACCTGTCCGGCCTTCGGCGGATCGCGGTACGGATACGGCGCCCCGAACGCGGGCAAATACCGTAACCTGTACGGATACCGCAGTTTCGACGACGATGACGACGATTACGAATACGTCGACGATTACGATGATTACGGCGACTTCGGATCGAGTTCCGGCTCCTCGGCCACGTTCGGACACGTCGAACGGGACCACGACGTCCAGCCGTCCAAAGGACTGCGCTACACGGGCATGTGCAAGCATATCGCCGCCATGCTGCTGCTGTTCGTCGAACAGCCCGAACGCTTCCGCGGATACCGGACGGAACGGGCCACGCCGCGATCCCTGGGCGAGTACATGCGCAGACTCGACGCGAAGCGGGGCAACGCCGGCGAGGGCGCGCGACTCGATCTGCTCAAACGCATCAGCGGCGCCAAAAGCCGGCTTGCGGACGAACAGCGCGGCATCATGCGCAATCCCAACGGCACGAAGCCGGGAAGCAACGGCAACGGTCCCGTCGATGTGACGCCCGGCAGTGTGAGGCTGGAACCGAAACTCGTCGTCGGACGGGACGCATGGTCGCTGTCCCTGACCATAGGATGCGGCAACGCGTCGTACATCGTCAAGAACATCGCAGGACTCCTATCCAACGTGGAATGCGGAGCGTACGAATCATACGGGCGCAGACTCGCCTTCGCGCACACGCCGGAGATGTTCGACGGCTTCTCGCGCGATCTGCTGACGTTCCTGAACCAGGCGGTGGAAGTCCGTAGAATCGCGCAGGACCAGTCCGGCTACTACCGCAGCGCACCGCGCATCGAACGCGACATCACGCTTTCCAACAGCGAGACATGCGACCTGCTCGACCTGTTCGCCGCCCTGCCGCAGGACGGTTCGGACGAGCCCGCCGATCCCGACGGACGGTCGGACGGAACCCGCGGCGCGGGCAAGACCGGAGGGGAGGCGCATGCCGCACGGCCTTTCGGGGGAGCCGGCCCGCGGAAGGACGCGAGACCGTCCTCCGTCGAAATATCGGACGGCGGGAACGCGCGTGAGGTCCGGATCATGGAAGGCGACCCGGACTTCCGTCTCGTGGCGCGATACGAGGAGAACGGCGGCGTGGCCGGCGTGCGGATCACGTCGAACCGTACGATCGACGTCGTGTTGCGCGGCCGCCGGAGCGAATACATCATGAGCGCCGAAACGGGCGCGGCGCAGCCGGGGGAGACGGGAACGCTGTTTCGCTGCACGGACGGCCTCGACGATGCGATGGAAGCCCTGGAGGAACTGTGCGGCGTGGACGCGGACACGGAAGGCGTGTTCGTCTCGGACGACGACTGGGCCATGTTCTCGCGCACGATCCCGCCACGGCTCGCCAGAGCGGGAATCGGTTTCGACATACCCCAGGAAGTGGCGTGCAGGCAGACGGAATGCCGGATCGAATTCTACCTGGACCGCGACCTGTACGGCATAACCTGCGAGGCCCTGGCCCGATACGGCGACTTCGCGTTCCAGCTGGTGCCCACGGCCAAGGCCCTACGCGGCATGATAGGCGTGGACTCCACGTCGAGGGCCGCTCTGATCAAACGCGACACGCATAGCGAAATGTTCGCCGTGCAGGTGGCGCGCCAACTGTTCCCGACATGGAGCTCCACCGACCTGGCCCGCATCAGGGAAGAGGACGAGCAGACGATCCTGCTGATGCTCACCGACGGCGTGGAGATACTCGGATCGATCGGACAGGTGTTCTCCACGGCGGCCTTCGACGGCATGATGAAACCGTCCGGTCCAAGCGTGAGGGTGGGGCTCTCCATCGACTCGAACCTCGTGGAGATCTCTCCGATCGCCGACGAAGTACCCATGAACGAGGTCGGCGCGCTCCTGGAAAGCTACCGCAGGAACCGCCGCTACCACAGGCTCAAGAACGGAAGCTTCGTGGACCTGAAGAATGCCGGACTGGACGAACTCGACAGGATCGCAAAGGACTTCGACCTGAGCGGACAACAGCTCGACTCCGGCACGATCACAGTCCCCGGATTCCACGCGTTCCTGCTGGATTCGCAGGTCGACGACGCGAGCAAAAGCGAATCGTTCACCAGATATGTGAACGAGCTGAAGGTCATCGATCCGCAACGCTACCAGGTGCCCGAACGCATGCGCGGCATACTGCGCCCATACCAGGTGGAAGGCTTCCAATGGCTCTCCACCCTGTGGGACAAAGGATTCGGCGGCATTCTGGCCGACGAGATGGGTTTGGGCAAATCCGTGCAGCTGCTCTCCCTGATCGAAGCGCGCAAGGGGAGCGGGACGGCGCTCGTCGTATGCCCCGCGTCGCTGGTATACAACTGGGCCGCGGAATGCGAGAAATTCACGCCGGACCTGCACGTCGAAGTGGTGGCCGGAACGAAGGCGCAACGCCGCAGGACGATCGCGGCCATCGCGGCCGCATGCGCGGACGGCCTCGACGGGACGGCGGCGCCCGACGTGGTCGTGACCTCCTACGACCTGCTGCGCCGCGACGTGGAGGACTACCGGGCATGCCGTTTCGCGCTGATGGCGCTCGACGAGGCGCAGTACATCAAAAACCACGCCACGAAACTCGCGAAGGCCGTCAAACAGGTCACGGCCGAACACCGCTTCGCCCTGACCGGCACGCCGATCGAAAACAGGCTGAGCGAACTGTGGAGCATCTTCGACTTCCTCATGCCCGGACTGCTCGGAAGCTACACGCAATTCCGCGAAAAATACGAACAGCCGATCATGGCGCCGGGCCCCGAACATTCCGTCATGGCCGACAAACTGCAGGCGCTGGTGGGACTGTTCATCAAACGACGCCTCAAAAAAGACGTGCTCACCGACCTGCCGGACAAGTTCGAGAACATCGTGACGGTCAGACTCGAAGGCGAGCAGCGCAAACTCTACGCCGCACACGAGCAGCGCCTGCGCGCGACCCTTACCAAAACGAAGGACGCCGACTTCAACGTCAAGAAGATCCGCATCCTCGCGGAATTCACGCTGCTGCGCGAAATCTGCTGCGACCCGCGGCTCGTCTACGCCGACGCGAGGAACCGCTCCGCGAAACTCGACGCCATATCGGACCTGGTGGCGAACTGCATCGACGAAAACAAGAAGACGCTGATCTTCTCGCAATTCACCTCATACCTCGATCTCATCGGAACCCGACTGGCCGAACAGGGCGTGGACTGTTACACGATCACCGGAGAGACGCCGAAAAAACGTCGTGTCGAACTCGTCGACGAATTCAACGGCAACGACGTCCCCGTGTTCCTCATCTCCCTGAAAGCCGGGAACACCGGACTGAACCTCGTGGGCGCGTCCGTAGTGGTGCACGCCGACCCATGGTGGAACGCCGCCGCGCAGAACCAGGCCACCGACCGCGCGCACCGCATCGGCCAGCGGCAGGACGTGAACGTGTACCAGATCGTGGCCAAAGACACCATCGAGGAGCGGATGCTCAAACTCCAGCAGGCAAAAAACGAACTGGCGCAACGGTTCACATCCGGACAGACGGCCACGGGCGTGGGATCGCTCACCAAGGACGACCTGCTTTCCCTGCTCGACTAGCGGACCGGCCGGCCGATCCGTA
The DNA here is from genome assembly GCA_963590945.1 of Dysosmobacter segnis. Classification (GTDB taxonomy): domain Bacteria; phylum Actinomycetota; class Actinomycetes; order Actinomycetales; family Bifidobacteriaceae; genus Bifidobacterium. The sequence continues at coordinate 9,704 of CAVAQZ010000033.1, read as the reverse complement.
CCGCCGTTCGGCCAGGGCAGCGCCTACAATGGGCCACGTACTGCAGGGGAACCCGAAAACGGGTTGAGATGGGCGAACGCCCGAACCCTTTGAACCTGATGGCTAACACCAGCGTAGGGAGGCATGTCCATGAACATGGCATCATCTGAACAACCAATCATCGAACCGTCCGGCGAATCCAAGGAGCCGTACGACCCGTCCGCCGGCATCAGCCTGGCCAACCTGCCGCCCTTCGCGCGGCGCATGCGCGCCGCGGCCGACTACGTGTGGGAGGAAGGCTACCGCCAGCCGTTCCTGCGCGAACTGGGCGAAGGCACCCTGCTGCGCGAACGATTCGCGTTCTACCTGCTGCAGGACTACCGTTATCTGGGCGAATACGCCAAGGTGCACGCACTGGCGCTCACGAAGACGGACGACCCCGAGATCATGCAGTTCATGGTCGGCGTGCAAAGCGCCATCTTCAACGTGGAATCCACGGTGCACCGCGCCTACATGGCGAGCTACGGCGTAAGCGAGGAGGAGATGGCCAAGGTCCGCCAATCCGCGTTCGCGCGCGCCTACACGTCGAACATCCTGTCGATCGCCTACGGCAAGGAACTCGTCGACATCCTCGTGGCCGTGCTGCCCTGCGCATGGGTGTACGCCGACTACGGGCAGCGCCTCGCCCGCGAATTCGCAGGCACGCTTGAAGAGAACCCGTACAAAAGCTGGGTCGACATGTACAAGACCGAAGACTTCTGGCAAGGCTCCGCATGGCTGATCGAACACATCGAACGGCTCGCCGAAAACCTGCCGGAGGAACGCAAGGCCGAACTGGTCGACATCTTCGTGACGGGCGTGGAGAACGAATACATGTTCTGGTCCAGCGCCTACGACATGCAATACACGTGGAAGAGAGAATGGGATCGCGGATGACGGGCGGACGGAGGAAAACCGGAAGACGGAACCGGAAGGAAAAATGAAACGCGGTTTGCGTATATCCGCATGCGCGCGTATATATGGTTGAGCAAGTTTCAGGGAAGGTGAAATTCCTTACTGGCGGTAACGGCGAGTCCGGCGTTCATAACGGACCCAATACCGAAGCCCGCGACCCGCGCAAGCGGCCGACCCGGTGAGAATCCGGAGCCAACGGTTACAGTCCGGATGGAAGAAACGGAGCTCACCATGAGTGTATCCTCTCACAGCCATGCCCATTCCACAGGAGTTTCCGACTCGGGACGCTGGTCCACCCGACGCATAGCCATGTACGCGCTGTTCGCGGCGCTCACCATGGCCGTAAGCTTCATCGAATTCCCGATCATACCGGGCGTGCAATGGCTCAAATACGACCCCTCCGGCATCGTCTGCCTGATCGCGGGCTTCGCGCTCGGACCGTCGGCGGCCGCGATCGTAAGCGTCATCGGATTCCTGCCCCACCTGTTCACCGACCCATGGGGCACGCTGATGGCGATCCTCGTGGCGCTCGCCATGTCGGTCCCCGCATCGCTCGTGTACCGCAGGAGCAGAACCGCCAAGGGAGCGCTGGCGGGCATCGTCGTCGGCGCGATCGTGGCGCTTCTGGCCGCGATCGTGGGCAACATCATCGTCACGCCGTTCTACGCGCATATGACCACCATGCAGGTCGTGGCGTTGATCGTGCCGGCGCTGCTGCCGTTCAACCTGCTCAAATTCACGATCCACGGCGTCGTCACGATGCTGGCGTACCGGCCGGTGTGCACGCTGGTCGAACGTTGAGCTCCGTCATTCGACTGAACCTGTGAACAACGGTGGGGCCTCCCCTGATTCAGGGAGGCCTCGCCAGCCGTTTTTACGCTGGTATGAAAGGTCTCATATGAACGCGGACGATGCCATCGTGCGGATGCGGGGGGTGCGCTTCAGCCACGACGGCGGCGAAACGTGGACGCTCGACGGCGTGGATCTGACCATCCGACAGGGCGAATGGGTATGCCTGGTCGGATCGAACGGCTCCGGCAAATCCACGCTTTCCAGACTCATCGCCGGACTCGCCGCGCCGGACGAAGGCGAGATCGGACTGTTCGGCGAAACGGTGTTCGACGCGTCCGGAGCGCACGCCGACGCCTATCGCAGGGCGAGACGGTCGGTCGGAGCGGTGTTCCAAAATCCCGAGGACCAGATCATCACCACGGTCGTCGAAGACGACGTCGCGTTCGGACCGGAGAACCTCGCGGTCGAACCCGACGTCATCGGCAGGAGGATCCGGTCCTCGTTGCAGGCCGTGGGCATGGACGGGCGCGGCGGCGACGACCCGACACGCATGAGCGGCGGCCAACAGCAGCGCGTCGCGATCGCCGACATGCTCGCCATGGACTCCCGCCTGCTGGTATTGGACGAACCGACGGCCATGCTCGACGCCAAGGCCCGTGCCGAAGTGATGCGGGTGCTCGGCGAACTGCACGATCAGGGCACGGCCATCGTGCTCGTCACACACCACAAGGACGAGACCGCGCACGCCGACCGAACCATCAGGCTGGAACGCGGAAAGGCGAGGGAACTCCCGCGGCGCCGACACGACCGGAACGACGGGACCTGCGAAACGGAACCGGAGCGGCAGGCACGGTCGCGTACGGACCGGCAGGACCAGACGGTCGGAGACGCGTCCGGCGAACCCATGGTAAGGGTGCGCGATCTGTCGTACCGATACCCGCAATCACGGGAGAAAATCCTCGACGACTTCAGCCTGACCATCCGCCGCGGCGAAACCGTGGCGCTGATGGGACACAACGGTTCCGGCAAAACCACGCTGGCGCGCCTGCTGTGCGCCCTCGACAAGCCGGAATCCGGCGAGATCTCCATCGGCGGCATCGACCTGGCGCGCATGGACCGCAAAACACGCAAACGACTGCGCGCAAGCGTCGGATACGTCATGCAGCATCCGGAACGCCAGCTGTTCGCGCCGACCGTGGCCGAAGACATCGCATATGGGCCGCGCAACCTGCCGCTCGATGAAACGCAGGTCGCGCGACGCGTCGAACGGGCCATGAGGCTGCTGCGCATCGAACACCTGGCGGACAGGTCGCCGTTCGAGCTGTCGTGCGGCCAGCAGCGGCTCGTGGCCATGGCCGGCGTGCTCGCATGCGAACCGGATGTGCTGATCATGGACGAGCCGACGGCCGGACTCGACGACCAGGTCCGGCAACGCGTGTACGAGCTCATCCGGGAACTGCGGAACCGGAACGTCACCATGCTCATCATCTCGCATTCGCAGGCCGAGGCGCGAACGCTCGCCGACCGCATCATACGCATGGACGGCACCGGCGCGACGGGACGGGCCGCCGCCGGGCAAACCGCCGGACACCCCGACGGCAGGCGCGCGGAAAACACCCGAGGGCCGTTGTCCCGGCTCGATCCGAGAGCGACGATGGTCTGCGCGCTGGCCCTGATGTTCGGCATGTTCGCGGTCAGTTCCGGCTGGCAATTGCTGTTTGCGTCGCTGACCACCGGCGCGGCGCTCGTGGCCGGCAGGATCAACCTCCCGCGTCTCGTCAAGGCCGTGCGCGCGCTGCTCGCGCTGTTCGTGTTCTGCGGGCTGCTCAACATATTCTTCGTACGCGACGGAACCGTCGTGGCCATGCTCGGCCCGGTGCCCGTCACCGACGACGGCATACGCATAGCGTTGCTGTACGCCTGCAGATTCGCCCTGGTGATCATACTGGGCGCGGCCTATATGGAGATCTCCACACCGACGTCGATGGCGGCCTCGTTCGAATCGCTGCTTTCGCCGCTTTCCCGATTCGGCATGCACCCGCAGGAGATGTCCCTGGTGTTGAGCCTCGCGTTGAGGTTCCTGCCCATGCTGGGGAAGGAATCGAAGGCGATCGTGGAAGCGCAGTCGGCGCGGGGCGGCGGCATCGAGACGGGCCCCCCGTTCAGGCGGGCGCGCGCGATGGCCGCGATCGTCGTGCCCGTGCTCGCCGGCACGGTCCGCCATGCCGAAAACCTCAGCCTCGCGCTCGACGCGCGCTGCTACGAAACGGGGGAGAAACGCACCCATTGGCATACCATGCGCATGCGGGGGAGAGACTTCCTTGTATGCTACGCAGTGCTGACGTATCTTACCGTTTTGATCGCGATGCCCACCTTGCCGACGCTGATCTGACGCATCCGACATGCGTTCACATATCGGCCGTCGAGGCAGGGAATTAAACGGCATCGTCTTACATGGAGACGTTGGGCGAACACACGCATAGATCCAAAGAAAAAGAAGAACAATGACATCAATCACGAATAGCGACAAGCTCGCCGCCATGAAACGCGACTCCGTGCCGGAGATCATGGCCGCGTCCATTGTCGGCACAGGCATCGAATTCTACGACTTCTACTGCTACGGCGTGGCCGCGGCAAGCTTCTTCCCGACGGTGTTCTTCCCGGAGCAGACGCCGTTCATCGCATTGATGAGCACCATGCTCACCTTCGCGATCGCCTTCCTCTCCCGACCGTTCGGTTCCCTGCTGTTCGGCCACTTCGGAGACAAATGGGGCCGCAAGCGCACCCTGGTGACCGCGCTGATGCTGATGGGAACATCCACCTTCCTCATCGGCCTGCTGCCCGGCTACAACGTCATCGGCGTATGGTCCGTGGTGCTGCTGTGCCTGTGCCGCGTATGCCAGGGCATCGGCCTCGCCGGCGAATGGTCCGGCGCGGCCCTGGTGGCCACCGAGAACGCGCCCGCCAGCAAGCGCGCCCTGTACGGCTGCTTCCCGAACCTCGGAGCCCCGCTCGGCTTCTTCTGCTGCTACGGGCTCAACCTGCTGCTGCAGACCTTCCTCAGCCAGGACCAGATGCTCGCGTTCGGCTGGCGCATCCCGTTCCTGCTGTCCGCGATACTGGTGGCCGTGGGCCTGTACGTGCGCGCCCACATGAGCGAAACCCCGGTCTACCGTCTCGCCGAATCCGAACAGCGCACCTCCAAGACCCCGACCCGCGACCTGCTGCCGTACTGGAAGCAGGTGGTGCAGGGCACGTTCGCCATGGGCGTCACCTACACCCTGTTCTGGCTGCTCGGCACCTGGTCGCTGTCCTACGGCACCAACACCCTGGGCTACAAGACCCCCACATACCTGAAGATGCTGCTGTTCTCGGTGATCTTCTTCGCGTCGTTCGTGGTCATCGGAAGCCTGTTGTCGGACAAGTTCGGACGCAAGAAGACGCTGATCGGCTTCACCGCGGCCACTTTGGTGTTCAGCCTGTTCGCCACCGGCATGCTCACGGCCAACAACATTCCGGGCGTGCTGTTCTTCCTGTGCGGCGGATTCACGCTCATGGGCGGCCTGTTCGGCCCCTGCGGCGCGTACCTGCCCGAACTGTTCCCGATGAGCGTGCGCTATTCCGGCGCCGGCCTGAGCTACAACATGGCAGCCATCGTCGGCGCGGCCTTCGCGCCGAGCATCGCCACCTACCTGGCCACCAACTACGGCGTGCATTCCGTCGGCTGGTACATGGCCGTCATGGCGGTGCTCTCCCTGATCGCGCTGGTCACGTCCAAGGACGGCAGCAACCTCGACTACGCCAAGTGATCCGATGATGCGGCGCGCCGTCCACGCGCGCCGTCCACGGATGAGACGAAAGACCCCGGCACGCCGAATTCGCGGCATGCCGGGGTCTTTCGTCTGTCCCGCAGGCGTCCGAAATGCGCGGGCATCGATGAATTCGTCCCATACGGTGTGCGATGTGCGAAATATTCCGCATGTTTCCGGCGACGCCGGAAACATTGCGATTAAGCTGGGACGGATTGGCTTTCGCATAACAAGGAGTTGACAATGACGTCGAAGACATCAACCCTCATCGAACCGTTCGCACTGGCGCACGTGACCCTGGTCGCCTGCGACGCGCGGGGCACCATGCTGCCGGACATGACGATCCTCGTCGGCGCGCACGGCCGCATCGAATCCGTCACGCCGAGCTCGCGGACGGCGGTGCCGGAGGAATACCACCTTCTCGACGGCACCGGCAAGTACGCGATGCCGGGACTCATCAACGCGCACACGCACCTGTTCTCCCAAGGAAAACCGCTCAACCCGAAGATGGCCACGCCGAAAGGCCAGCGCATCCTCTCCACACTCGTGCACAATCCCGTCGGCAAGCCCTACGTGCATACGGTGGCGAAAACATGCCTTCGCACGTTGCTGGAATCCGGCGTCACCACCATCCGCACCATGGGAGACATCGGCTACGAGGCGGTGGAACTGCGCGACGCGATCGCCGCGAACGAAATGGTAGGCCCCCGCATACTCGCATCCGGACCATTGCTGGCCATACCGGACGGGCACGGGGCGCCGTTGATCGCATTGGAATGCGAAGACGAGGAACAGGCGCGCGAACACACGCGAACCAACATCGAACACGGCGTGAACGCCATCAAGATCGCGGCGACCGGAGGCGTGACCGACGCGCAGACGGCCGGCGAGGCGGGCGAACCCCAGATGAACGTCGAACAGATGCGCGCCATCTGCGAGGAAGCCCACAACGCGGGCATCATCGTCGGCGCGCACGCGCAAAGTGTCGAAGGCGTGCGCAGGGCGCTCACGGCCGGAGTCGACACCATCGAGCATGGCTGCGTGCTCGACGACGAACTGGTGGAGCTGTTCCTGAACAATCCGAACGCGCTGCGCGGGCACAGCGCCCTGGTCCCCACGATCTCGGCCGGATTGCCGTTGACGGAGTTCGACCGCGACGTGACCGGCATCACCGAAATCCAGGCGGAAAGCTCGAAGATGGTGGTCGAAGGCATGGTCGAGGGCGCCCGCACCGCGCTCGCGGCCGGAATCGACGTCGGCGTGGGCACCGACACCGCCATGACGTTCGTCTCGCAGTACGCCACCTGGCGCGAGCTCGCCATGCTGGTCAAATATTCGGGATTCAGCCGTGCCGATGCGTTGCGCGCGGCCACCGAGGTGAACGCGCGCATCCTGGGCGTGGACACGGTAACGGGCTCACTCAAGGAAGGCAAGTCCGCCGACATCCTGGTACTCGGCTCCAATCCGCTCGATGATCTGGCGGCGCTGGCGGCCCCTCAGCTGGTGGTCGCCGCGGGGCATCCGGTGTGGAGGCCGTCGCCGAAACGCTTCGAGGACATCGACCGGCTGCTCGACGGCGTGCTGGCCGAAGGACGATGACCGGATTCGCGGCGGAAGCGTCCCCGACGGGTTCGGTTTTACCGGGCTCACGCTAATCTTGAGCGAGCGTAAAACAGCAAGGAGATGGAAAACAACATGGCACTCACCAAGAAGCAGGTCAAGCAGCTGCGCTCCCTGGCCACCAAACTCAATCCGCTCGTCCAGGTCGGCAAGAACGACCTGAGCGAGAACGCCATCAAGCAGGCGGACGAGACCATCGAAAAACGCGAGCTCATCAAATGCTCCGTGCTCGACGGTTCCGGATTGACCGCGAAGGAGGCGGGCGAAGGGCTGGCCGAGGAGCTGGGCGCGGAGCTCGTGCAGGTGATCGGCAACCGTTTCGTCCTCTACCGCCGTTCCAGGCGCGACGATGTGGAGCATATCCGCCTCGTGCGCGAATAATCGGACAGCATCGACCGGGACCGCCTTCGGCCGTGACGGTTGAGGGCGGGTGCAAGAATGGAAAGCATGACTGAAAAGCAAGTTGCCAAAAAGGGCATCGACAAGCTGGCCATCATCGTGGTCACTTACAAGCGCCAGCAGTTGCTCGCCACCCTGTTCGAATCGTTCTGCAAGCTCACCGTCGCGCCGTGGCGCATCGTCATAGTCGACAACGAGCAATCCGACGAGACCAGTGGCATGGTCGACGAGCTCCGCGCCAAGGTGACGGGCATGTGGGGCGCCACGGTGCCCGACCGGACCGGCAACGAAAGCCGTGTGGTCTATGCCCCGCAGACCGAGAACCTCGGAGGCGCGGGCGGCTTCTCGGCAGGTGTGGGGACGGCGTACGAACTGGGGACCGAATGGTTCTGGGTCATGGACGACGACGTCGCCGTCATGCCGGAGGCCATCGAACGACTGGCCAAATGGGCCGACCGCCACGACGTGATCCAGGGCAGCCGTTTCGACTACGACGGCGGACCGTTCTACTGGCAGTACGATTTCAACATCCCTCTGGGCATCCCGAACCCGATCGCGCCCGCCGCGTTCGGCCGCGCCGGCTACCGCGTCATGAACACGCTGTGCTTCGAGGGAGGACTGTTCCGCCGCAACGTCGTGGAGCAGGTCGGACTGCCCGACCCGCGCTTCTTCATCTACTGGGACGATACGATGTACGGCTACCGCGCCAGCAAGGTGACCAATCCGATCGTGGTGCCGGACGTCGTGCTGCGCCGCACTAGGGAGATCGGCAACTGGGACATCGCCGGAGTGCGCCAGCTCAACTCCACGTCCGACGTGAACCGCTACCACATCATGCGCAACCGCGGCTACATGGCCCGCTATTTCATGGCGTTCGGCGACTACCGTCCGCTGCTGTTCGGACTGGGAACCATCCTGACCGCGGCCAAGGAGGTCATACGGCTGGTCATGGTGGACCGCGAGCACGTCAGGACCGGCCTGGTGCAGATAGCCAAAGGCTGGTGGGACTCGCGCAAGCTGATGCACGACCCCGACTGGAGGCCGATGCCGCCGCTGAAGTGAGCGCCGCGCAAGGCCTTGACGAATGCCGCCACGGATCCGGACGTCCGCGGCGGCATTCGTTTGCAGAAGAACGGGCCATGTGTTCACTCGGTTAAGCATTGCAGGTTATGCAACCGTATTCACCGATTGTGTTTTTTGCGCGTGTATAGGGCAGTCCTTGGGCTAATATGGCGCTTACCGGTTCGATTAACACCAAAAATTTACCTTGCATAGAGAGGTTCATGATGATTGAGACTGCACAGGCGTTCGGCGTTGACATTGGCGGCTCCGGTATTAAGGCCGCTCCGGTTAACCTTGAGAAGGGCGAGTTCGCCGAGCCGCGTCTGAAGATCCTCACCCCGGAGGTCTCCACCCCGAAGGCCGTCGGTGAAATCGTTCGCCAGCAGCTCGAGCATTTCGAGGTTCCGGAAACCGCTCCGGTCGGCATCGCCTTCCCGGCTCCGATCCACGTGGGCGAGAAGCTCGGCTACATGGCCAACCTGGACCAGTCCTGGGTCGGCGTCGACGTCACCGAGGTCTTCTCCGAGGCGTGCGGCCGTCCGGTCACCGTGGTCAACGACGCCGACGCCGCCGGCCTGGCGGAACAGCAGTTCGGCGCGGCCAAGGGCCAGGACGGACTGGTCGTGGCGACCACCCTGGGCACCGGCATCGGCACCGCCCTCATCTTCAACGGCGAGCTCATCCCGAACACCGAGCTCGGCCACCTGGAACTGCTCAAAGGCAAGGGCGACGCCGAAAAGTACGCGGCGTCCTCCATCCGCGAGAAGCTCGACATGGGCTACAAGAAGTGGGCGAAGCGCCTCACCAAGTACTACTCCCTGATGGAGTTCTACCTGGATCCGCAGCTGTTCGTCGTCGGCGGCGGCGTGTCCCGCGTGTCCGAGAAGTTCCTGCCGTACATCGACATCAAGACCCCGATCGTCGCGGCCAAGCTGCACAACGAGGCGGGCATCATCGGCGCCGCATACTACGCGAGCACCAAGATGAAGTGATCCGGCGCTGTTAAGACGCTTTGATGGGTGGCCCATCCGATTTGAACCGCACCCCGATTATTGGACTGAAGAAATTCGGATTCGATGATTGGAGGTG
>CAVAQZ010000032.1:0-19907 GCA_963590945.1 Dysosmobacter segnis | reverse complement strand
CGACGACCTCATCGCACGGATGCAGGGAGTGAGCGACTTCAATTCCGCAGGGGCCACCATGGTCTACCTCGACCTCGCCAATGACGGCAATACGGTATCCGCGAAAATCATCCACGAGGTGAACGGGCTTCTGCCGAAGCATTTCAGTCTCATGTCGCGTCAGGAAGTCAGCAATGCCTACATAAAGAGCATCAGTGTGGGTGAAACCAGCATCGTCACCACCTTCCTGCTGTGCTTCGGCGTGCTGGCCATGCTCGTGGCGGCACTCGTCATCGCCAACACTTTCCAGGTACTCGTGGCCCAACGTCGCCGTACGCTTGCCCTGCTACGCACCATCGGCGCGAAGAAAGGGCAACTGTATGCCTCCGTGCTGCTTGAATCCTGCCTGCTTGGCTTGATCGCATCCATGTTGGGCGTGGTGTTCGGGGGCTCGCTTATGGGAATCATGTGCGCCAGCGGCGTCATGAAGCAGACCATGCATCTGATCTTCTCCTGGCAGGTGTTCGTGGTGCCGATCGTATTCGGCGTCACCATGACCGTGCTCGCCTCCTTGGGTTCCGCACGCTCCGCGACGTCGGTGACCCCTTTGGAGGCGTTGCGTCCGCTCGAACTGACCGATGATCGTCGCTCCGGTCGTGCGCGCGCCATCTTCGGCATGTTGTTCGTCGTGGTTGGTATCGCGCTTGTGGCGTTCTCGATATGGCAGATGCAGACCACCAGCGATGTCGATATGCTCAGCGGCAATCGGTTCGTCGTGATTCTGCTTGCCGCCATCGCCGGTGCCGGACTTGTGTTTCTGGGACTCGTGCTTACCGCCGTCTTCTGGCTGCCGATATTCATGAAAGGCGTCGGCGCGCTGGCAGCGCTGTCCGGTCCCTCCGCCAAGGTGGCCCATGCCAATATCCAGAAGAATCCGCGTCGCATCGCCGCTACCGGAGCCGCATTGCTCATCGGCGTGACGCTCGTCTCCACCATCGCCACCGGTGCCGCCAGCGCCAAGGAGACCATGAACGATGCACTCGCCACCCGCTACAGCGTCGATGTCGTGGCCACGGGAAGTGACATCAGCCAGCAGATGGCCAGCGACGTCAAGGCAGTCAAGGGCGTGACGGACGTCGTATATGCTCCATCCGCCAACGTACAGCTGAAAGGCTCCGATGGTAGTGTCTCCGCCAGTATGCTGCTTATCGGCGTGAAGAACATCGGTGAGTTGCAAAACGTGATTCGAGCGGATCTGGGCGACTCCACCATCGATGCCGGAACCGTGCTCATGCCGCAATACAACCCGCAAAGCGGCAAACGGATGACGTTCCGTCAGGGAACCGCCACCTTTGGCACTGCATGGGATGAGAACGGCGACACGAAACGCACGCTCGAACTCAAGGTCAAACAAGCCGACTACCGGCGCGTCTCCAGCGGATACGGTGCCGTGGGATTCGTGGATGAGAGCCATTTCACGAACGGCGATCTCGATACGAACTCGCACACATTGCTGGTAAAGATCAACGAAACCGGCACCACGCTCAGCGGTGTATTCAACAGCCTCCAATCCGCACTCTCGAAGAGCACTGACGCAACCGTATCCGGTCCGATCGCCGAACGTGTGCAGTGGGGGAAGTCGATTGATTCCATGATGATGCTCATGGTGGGTCTGATCGCCGTGGCCGTGCTCATCGCACTGGTCGGCGTGGCCAACACGCTGTCGCTGTCCGTGATCGAACGCACCCGTGAATCCGCCACCCTGCGCGCCATCGGCATGACCCGAGGCCAGCTCAGGCGTTCACTGGGTGTGGAGGCGTTGCTCATCTCACTGGTGTCCGGCGTGGTCGGCGTGATACTCGGCACTCTGTTCGGCTGGCTCGGCTCGTATGTGGTGTTCAGCATGTACGGCACGGTGGCGTTCCCGTTCGAATGGACCGTCAACGGCATCGTGTTGGGTGTGGCCGCCGCTGCCTCGCTGCTTGCCAGCGTGTTTCCGGCGCGACGTGCGGTGAACACCCCGCCGGTCGAAGCGCTTGCAGAGGCCTAGGGTCCTCAATGAGCGGTTCTGGCCGTGAAACCGGTCCATAACCACGGAAAACCGGTCTGTCTATGACGCAAATATGTCATAGACAGACCGGTTTCCGTGGTTATAAATCGTTTTTTGCGATGCCGATGAAACTGTCACACCAGATGGTTTTCGTAGGCGAAGACGACCGCCTGTACACGATCGCGGGCGTTGATCTTCGACAGGATATGCGCCACGTGCGTTTTCACCGTCGGCAGGCTGATGAACAACCGGTCGGCGATCTCCTGATTGGACAGACCGTGTGCGATTTCGATGAGGACCTCACGCTCACGATCGGTCAGTTCATCCAGTTCCGGGTCAGTATATGCCGGCCGTGATGGTGCGGTGTCCGCCGACGTGGGGATGGTGGGGGAGTTTTGATCGGTCAGTCCACCTTCCATCATTCTTTCAATCAGTCGTTTCGTCGCGGACGGTGCGATGATCGCATTGCCTTGGAATACTGTGCGAATCGAATTGAGCAATGTTTCCGGTTCGGTGTCCTTGAGCAGGAAACCGGATGCTCCGGCATTGATGGCGGCCATCACGTATTCGTCCAGATCGAACGTCGTCAAAATGATCACACGGGTCTGTCGCGGGTCGGTTTGCGCTCCGGTCGCGGCGAAACGATGCTGCAATGAACTGATCTGGCGTGTCGCTTCGATGCCGTCCATGCCGGGCATGCGCACATCCATCAGCACCACATCGGGATGCAGTGTCTCGGCCAAGACCACCGCTTCCGCTCCATCTCGAGCCTGACCAGCGACCATCATGTCGGGCTGCGAGCCGATTACCATGGCGAAACCGGCGCATACCAGTTCCTGATCGTCGGCGATGATCACGCGAATTCTCTGCTTTTCACTCATGCCTTCCACCTTATCGGCAGCATTGCGCCGTCAGCGTTGGAGCATACCCTGAAAAAACCCTGATTTCATCTGTTCGTCCAATGAGGCAGCGGGTTTGAGCCGCATCTCTTCGGCCTTGCCGGCATGAGCCTCATCGCTGAATCCGGTCTCGCGCAGTACCCGCAGCAGTTGGCGCATATGGGCCAATGCTTCACGCCCCTGACTTCCGATGGCCGCGAACGCAGACGCGATCGATTCCGCCGAGGGCTCTTCACCGCGTGCCTTGGCTTCATCGAGCATGCGTAATCCGGAGATGGTCTGGTCGATGACGCTGTTAAGCGTGGCGGTGACCTCCGACTGAATGTTCGCGCTGATGCGGTCCCGTTCCAGATTCGCCGCAAGAATCTTCTGCTTGTCCTGTTCGGCGATCAATGCCTCCTCCCTCGCCTGCAGGACGAGTGCGTTCGAGCAGCTGGAACGGGTCCATCGAGCCATGGCGATGACGCCTCCGCATGTAACCAGGACAGCCATGGTGTAGACCAGGCCGGTGAATATCGCCCCGGATACGAGCCATGTGGTCCGTCTCGGCTCGTATGTGATGATGCCTTGTATCAGGAAAACCGATATGCTCGGGTAGCCAAGCAGCGACAGCATGACCTTCACGCCGACCAAGAGAGCATTGATGATGGAGACGAGTCCGGTCCAACGCCACGCTCTTTCCCTTCCGTACAGTACCGCCGCATGCAATGCGCTCATCGAGGCCACGATATTGGCAAGATCGATGGGGTCGAAAACGATCAGTTGCAACGTGGAGAGTATGGCTATGATCAGCGCGCAGCCTTCCGGGAATCTCCTTCGCATGCATAACGGCAGCAGCTCCATGACGATCAGCATGCGAAATGGCATCGGCAGTCCCATGCCGTAGGAGAACAGGCTGATTCCCGTCACGCCGAACGTCATGATGAGCAGCGCCGTGACGATGGTGTCCACCAAGACGTAATGCCGTTGCGTCCATTGCGAAAGCCGCTCCACCCAATTGAACCGACGTCCGGAGATATCGATGGCCTGGGCAATCGGCTTGGACCGCAGACTGGCTCGTATCGTCTGCATCGTCGGCAAGGTCGGCAACTTCGGAGAGAGGATCGTTCTCGCCTCGCCGGATGCCCCGTATTCAGACAACCGCATGGCCGGAGCGTCGGCCGGCAGCCCGTCGATCGCCATCGGCGCCGCATGGGCGTCTTTGCATGAGGAGTGCGAGGACATCGCACTGGCATTCGTGGCGAACGGCACCGTCGCGCATACGGCGAACCCGCCTCCTGTCCTCGGGCCGAACGTCACCGATCCTCCCACGGCTTCGACACGTTCGCGCATGCCCGTCAATCCGTAGCCGGGCGCATGCCCGTCCAATCCGGCCGAAGCGCCACGCCCGCTATCCGTGACGGTCATGGTCAATGTGCCGTCATTCCATGATTCCGTGACATGTACGGTCACCTTCGGTCCCGCATATTTGCGGATGTTCGTCAACGATTCCTGCATCACATGGTAGATGGACACGCTTGCCCGATCTCCCAGCATGTCGGGACGTGCATCTCCGATGATCTCCCGTGTGATGACGGTGTCGGGTGCCACGGTACGTGCCTGTGCGATCAATGCGTCGATATCGGCGTAGTCGGCATGGGGAGATCCGCCGAATACGCCAAGAAGTCTGGTCATGTCATGCAGCGCATGCTCGGATTCATGTCTGATCGTCTCCATGGTGGAACGTGCCACGACGGGATCGTTCGCGCCGGCGTACCGGCCACCGTCGGACTGCACGATGATGATCGACAACGTATGCGCCACCACGTCATGCATGTCCCGTGCGATGCGTGCACGCTCCGCCAGCGCCGCGATATTGCGCTCCTCAACCTCGCGCGCGGCAATCGCGTCATTGCGTTCCTGCATCATCCGTACCGTCATCAGACGGGCACGCTGCCAGTAGGCGATGATGATCGTCGACGCCAAGCACAGCGCGATGGCGACGAACATCATGACCATGTACTGGAGTATCGTACCGGTGCAGCCGCTCGAAAATCCCCGACCGGAATAGACGGTGTTACAGGAGGAGAGACCATTCGGCACCGTTGCGTCGACGGCGGAGAACTGTCCGCTGTCCACGGCCAGGATCGGACCGACCGTCATCGCCCAGCCTATGATGATTGAGGCCAGGCCACCGACGGCGAATGCCAGCACGATGAACGCCTTCGAATTATGCGGGTTACCGTACAGAATCACCGAATACAGCATGAATGTCGCAAAAAAATCGGTAATCAGCATGCATGGGCCGAACAATAGATGCAGCAGCACCAGCGCCACAAATGCCAAGGCACTGATTTGAGGCCATCGCCGGCGCGTGATGAGCGGAACGAGCAACGCGATCGACCAGACCATCTGC
Organism: Dysosmobacter segnis; assembly: GCA_963590945.1. Lineage (GTDB taxonomy): Bacteria > Actinomycetota > Actinomycetes > Actinomycetales > Bifidobacteriaceae > Bifidobacterium. The sequence goes on along the minus strand of CAVAQZ010000032.1, from coordinate 14,584 downwards.
ACCTGCGCCGGATAGTTATACAGCAGTCCGGGATTGAACTCGATGTTGTTGCCAAGGCCAAACATGAATAGGGCGAGCAATGCGGTGATGATGGTGATGATACTGTCTGCGACGATCACATGGCCGCGAATCCACGAAAACAGGCGCTGCAGTCTAGTCATAGTGGTTCAAGCGTAACGCGCGGCTGGCCGTTACGGTATCATGCGCAGGTATGAGACGGGCCCGCCGTGTATGGTGGAAGAGACCCAGCGACCCTTTCCGGCGAAAGGCAAGGGTGACGGCGACGTCGACGGGAGGAAATGAATGCAATCGAACCCACATGCCGTCCTTGTCGACGATGCACCCGCCGTTCCGTTCGCTGCAGAAGGGATATCAGGAAAGGTGGATGCACGATGACGCTGCTGACCAAGTATTACGTGCCCGGATTGCATGTTGAGGACCATTCGATCAAAGTTCCGTTGGACTGGTCGGGACATGAGCCCGGTCACGGATTCGACGGTCCGTCCATCAGCCTGTTCTACCGAGTCGTCACGGCGCCGGAGCATGTGCGCGACGAACTGCCGCTGCTGGTTTTCCTGCAAGGCGGCCCAGGCGGCAGCGGTCCGCGGCCGTTGAGCCCAAGTTCCGATGGCTGGATTGAGGAGGCCATCAAGCATTTTCGTGTTATTCTGCCCGACCAGCGCGGCACTGGTCGTTCCTCACGAGTGGACGCGCATGCAATGCGTGCCATGGACGGTGTTCAGGGCGCTGTTTTCCTGAAGCATTTCCTGGCTGATTCGATCGTCCGTGATTTCGAACATCTGCGCCGTACGGAGTTCTCCGGCTCTCGTTGGGTCACGTTGGGCCAAAGTTATGGCGGATTCCTGACACTCACATATCTTTCATTGTTCCCGCAGGGCCTCGCCGCGAGCTTCACCACCGGAGGCATTCCGCACGTGCCGGCGGATGCCGCCGACGTGTACAGGCATACTTTCCCGCGCATGGCAACGAAGACGAAGCAGTTCTACGATCGCTATCCGATCGATATGGAACGCGCGTCCGCGGTCGCCGACATCCTGGCCTCGCGTGAGACGCTGCTGCCCAACGGTGACGTGCTGACCGTGGAGCGACTGCAATGCCTCGGTTCCGACTTCGGCATGAAACCAAGCTTCGAGCGCGTGCACTGGATACTCGACCAGGCGTTTCTGGGCGCGGACGGTTCCGCCTCGCGCGATACCGAACTGTCGGACGAATTCCTGTATTCCGTGATGGATGCCACGTCGTCGAGACCGCTGTACTGGCCGTTGCAGGAGTTCATCTACGCCAACGGCGAGCTTGATGAGCCGATTCGTTGGGCCGCGCAGCGGGTACGCGACGAGCATCCGGAGTTCGATAGCGCTAAAAGGCCTCTCAACTTCACGGGAGAGGCGATGTTCCCGTGGATGTTCGAGCAGGAGGGTGCGCTTCGCCCGTTCAAGCCGGCCATGGATGTGCTGATGGAAGACACCTCGTTCGGTGTGATCTACGACGCGGATCAATTGATGCGCAATGAGGTGCCGTTGCAGGCGGCGGTCTACTTCGACGACATGTACGTGGATTCCGGACTGCAACTCGACACCTTGTCTCGTGTGGGAAACTCGCATTATTGGACCACCAACGAGTTCGAACATGACGGCATCCACGGATCCAAGGTGTTCAGGCACGTGTTTGACGAGGCGCTCAATCGTGGCGACCTCGAAGAGCTGTTCTGAGCGGGATCTTTGAAGAAATCCAGGATTCAAGGATTCCAAGAAAAAGTTCCAAGAGAGGAATCGATATGACCAATCCAACCATCGGATTCATTGGATACGGCAATATGGCGCAGGCCATCGCGTCCGGCATGGTCGAAGCCGGCGTATTGGGCGGCTGCGACATCGTGGCATGCGCCGCGCATTATGACAAGCTCGAGAAGACCACGTCCGAACTGGGCGCGCGGCCGTTGCGTACCGCCGCGGAGGTGGCCGACGCGGCCGACGTGGTCGTCATCGCCATCAAGCCGTATCAGATCGAAAGCGTGGTTGGACCGATCGCGAAGAGTCTGGCCAAGCCGGGCAAAATCGTCGTGTCCATCGCGGCGGGTTGGGATTTGGCCAAATTCCGTGAGCTGTTCGGCGACGACTTCGACGAAGCGCATGTCCAATGCACCATACCGAACACGCCCATGGCGGTCGGCAAAGGCGTGCTCGTCACCGAAATCGACAATACGTTGACGGCGGAGCAGACGGAACTTTTCGAGCGTCTGTTCGCGCCGATCAGCCTGATCGAGCGTGTCGACGGCGCTCATATGGGCATCGCGATGTGCATTGCCGGTTGCGCTCCGGCCTTTACCGACATGTATATCGAGGCGTTGGGCGATGCGGGTGTGAAATACGGTTTGCAGCGCGCCACGGCATACCGTCTGGCCGCGAAGATGGTGGAAGGCGTCGGAGCCCTGTACATGGCCACCGAAAATCACCCCGGCGCCATGAAGGATGCCGTATGTTCGCCGGGAGGCACCACCATCAAGGGCGTGGCATCCCTTGAGGAAAGCGCGTTCCGAGGCGCGGTCATCAAAGCCGTCGACGCCATCGAAGCCTGATACTAAGCTAGGGAACCATGTCTCTTACTATTGGAATCGTCGGATTGCCGAACGTCGGCAAGTCCACCATGTTCAACGCATTGACCCGCAACAACGTGCTTGCGGAGAATTATCCGTTCGCCACCATCGAGCCGAACACCGGTATTGTGCCGTTGCCGGACGATCGTCTTCCGATTCTTGCCAAACTCGTGCATACCGAGAAGATCGTGCCGGCGACCGTTACCTTCGTCGACATCGCAGGCATCGTCAAGGGCGCGTCCGAGGGTGAAGGACTTGGCAACAAGTTCCTCGCCAACATTCGTGAGGCCGACGCCATCTGCGAGGTCGTGCGCGCCTTCGAAAACGACGACATCGTGCATGTCAACGGCAAGGTCGATCCGGCGGACGACATCGACACCATCAACACGGAATTGATCCTCGCCGATCTGCAGACCATCGAGAACGCGTTGCCGAAGCTCGAGAAGGATCTGCGTGGCAAGAAGATCGAACCGTCCTACATGGAGGCGGTCAAGGAGGCGAAGAGCATTCTTGAAGCCGGCGAGACGATCGACAAGGCCGCTCGCGAGGGTCGCTTCGACAAGGAATCCGTCTACGATCTGCACCTGATGAGCGCCAAGCCGTTCATCTACGTGTTCAATGTGGACGATTCCGAACTGCAGAACAAGGAACTGCAGGCCAAGCTTGCGGCTTCCGTGGCCCCGGCCCCGGCGATCTTCCTCAATGCGCAGTTCGAAGCCGATCTGACAGAACTCGACGAGGAAGACGCTCGTGAAATGCTTGCGGACGCCGGACTGGAGGAATCCGGTCTCGATCAGCTGGCACGCGTGGGATACGACACCCTTGGCCTGTCCACCTTCCTGACCGCTGGCGAGAAGGAAGTGCGTGCCTGGCAGATCCACAAGGGCTACACCGCTCCGCAGGCCGCCGGTGTGATCCACACGGACTTCGAAAAGGGCTTCATCAAAGCCGATACCGTCTCCTATGACGATTTCGTCGCCGCCGAGGGCTCCATGACGAAGATCAAGGAGGAAGGCAAGCTCCGCCAAGAGGGCCGCGATTACGTCATGCAGGACGGCGATATCGTAGAGTTCAAGTTCAACGTCTCGAAGCACTGATTCCAGCGCTTCGAAAACGGCTTGTTTCCAACGGTTTCAGGCTTTTTAACCGTTGGGAACAGGCCGTTTTTGAATGCGCTTGGATTGACGGTTTCTGCCACGTTTCGGGCGGTTGTCGCCATGCATCGTCGAGGATGTCCCCAAGTGCGGCTCATACTCATGAATGAGGTCTTACAATATGTGAGGACAATCTTCCAAGACGTTTCTCGCGTGAGGATAGGCAGGTGCGTATGGACGACGAAACCGTTGATAGGCGTTCCAAGGCGCGTTGGGTCGGAATTGTGGCCGTCGTCGCAGTACTGGCCGCGGTGGTCGCCGGCGGTGCGTACGTTTACCATGTCAAGCAGCAGGAGGCCCTGGCCTCCTGCCGTCAGGCGGTCGCCGAATTCAGCTCCGCGCGCAAATCGATTCTCGACACCTCGGAAAACAGTGGCGCACTGCAGAAACTGGTGCGCAACGTGCTTGGGATCGATGATATTCTCGATGCCTTCTCCGATGCGGCTTCAAGCGCGGAAAGCACCGTCGATACGGAAGGCTGCGCGGCGGGCGCCACCATCACACAGCTCAATCTCGTTACCAAAACGTTGAACAGCGCCACGGACTCGTTAAATGAAAGTCTGAAGAACATACAGAACGAGATCGAATCTTCGGAATCGTCCGACGTTTCCGGAAGCGATTCCTCCGCATCGGGCAAATCGGACGACGACACGTCGGGCGCCGCCGAATCCGGCGGAGACGGAACGTCGTCGACGGACGACTCCGGGTCGGACGATGGCGACGTGGAACAGTCCCTGCGCGAGTCGATCGACAAAGGCAAAAAGCTCGTCGAAGATCTCAAGGACGACGAGAGGCTGACCTTGACGGGCAGGAAACTGCTCACCGTGCTGAACAACGCCATGGATGCGGCCCAGCAGCTGATCGACGATGGCAGTGTCACGGACTCCAAGTACTACAAGGCCGCGAAGGTCACACTCGACGAGGCCATCAACATGGCCGACAATTGGGTGAACAACCAATCCTCCAAGTCGTAGGCGAATAGGCGAATGCAGGCGAACGGTGCCCAATCCAATGCCACGTTCGCAACGCGACATGCCTGTTGAACCCGCGCGACGGAACTCGGATTCTGCGGTAGACTCGCGGAGGAAATCGCATGGGGAGCAGAACGGGTCTCATGAGCAAGCAGGATTCACGGGCGTCGCAGTCGCACAATGAGGGAATAGTCGTGGCCAAGCCGGTCGCGCGCGTGATGATGCTGGTCAACGCCATGGTGTGGGGATCCGGCTACACGATGCTCAAACATGCGCAAGACAACATGCCCACGCAATGGATGATGTTCTTCCGTATGGGATTGGCCACAGTGCTGATGGCGGTCGTGTTCTTCCCGAGACTGCGCAGGGTTCGCTTGTCCCGTTATGTCGTTCCCGGTCTCATTCTGGCGTTGACGTACTGGTTGGGTTTCCTTTTCCAACTCAAAGGACTGGAGACCACGTCTCCTGGCCGCAACAGCTTCTTCACCGACACTTATTGCGTGATGGTGCCGTTCATTCTGTGGGCTTTGACACGTAAACGGCCCAACTGGCAGCATCTGGCCGCGGCACTCGTATGCGCGTTCGGAGTGGGACTGGTCTCGTTGAGCGGTGGCGGCGGTGCGGAACTCATGCATATGGGGTTCGGCGATGCCATGACGATAATCGGCGCATTCTTCTTCGCGTTGAATCTGGTGTTCGTCGGATTCATGGGCAAGGATTTCGATGCGGTGGCGTTGATGCTCGCCGAATTCTTCTGGTGTTCGGTGTTCTTCGGCTGCGGCGCGGGACTGTTCGAAGGCGTTCCGTCCGCCGCTTGGGCTCGTTGGGATATCGTGGCGTGCATCGTGTATCTTGCGGTCGGTTCGACGGTGATCGCGCAGGTGTTCCAGACGATTGCGGTGCAGAATCTGCCTACGTCGGAAGCGTCGGTGATCTTGAGTACCGAATGCATTTTCGCGATGCTGGTTTCCGTGATTTTCGCGGGGGAGTCGCTTACGATTCCTTCGGTCGTAGGATTTACTCTGATTTTCGGAGCCATCGTGCTTTCGGAAGTGCAGTTGCCGCTGCGCAAGGGCAAGATTCCATCGAATCGATGAGGCAAATGAAAAACGCTATTGATGTGTTGGCTTGCCTGTGCCACACTTGACTCTCTGTGAAAGAGTTCTGTGAGAAGTGGTGGCGGCGCGTCGCCACCAAGGAAATGGTGTTCATCGGTATCGTCACGTTGGTGGCCTCGTTGGTGGCCTCGTGGTTGAAGCAATTCCCGGGATTCAGTCTGTTCGGCGCGCTGATCATCGCCTTGCTGATCGGCATGGTCGTTCAATTCCCGATTCGCAAATGGTATGCCGGTTCCTCTGCGGAGCGTCGGGTCGGAGTCAAGGATGCGGCGGGGCTCATCTCCAACAAGCTGCTGCGCTTGGGAATCATCCTGCTTGGTTTCAAACTTAATTTGGCCGTCCTGTTCACGCAGGGCATCAAGTGTCTGCCGATCGCCGCCGTTGTGGTGGCGTTGACGATTGTCGTATGCTACGGCATCGCACGTAAGCTGGGCGTTGATCCGATGCTGGCGATTCTTGTGGCCGGCGGTACCGGCATCTGTGGCGCGGCCGCGGTCATGGGATTGTCCGGATCTATCAAGGTGTCCGCGGACAGGGAAGACGAAAAAGCCAACGATGAGGTGATGGCCGTGGCGATCATCGCCATCATGGGCACCATCTTCGCGTTGCTGGAGATCGCGCTTGGCCCGCTGACGGGGCTGACCAAGACCCAATTGGGCATCACGGCGGGCGCTTCCCTGCATGAGATCGCCCATGCCGTGGCCGCGGGCGACGCCTTCGGCGCGGTGGACATCGCCACCATCATGAAACTGTCTCGTGTGCTCATGCTGGTGTTCGCGGCGATCGTCATCGCCATCTGGTGGGACAGGCGCCATTCCGACGTGCCTTCGGACGGCAGGCGCAAGGTTTCGTTCCCGTGGTTCATGCTGGGATTCATCGGCGCGTCCATCATCGGAACGTTCGTGCCGTTCATCGGCTCCATCGCACCGGCTCTGGTGGATTTCGCCTACATCGTGCTTGGCATGGCCATGGCCGCGCTCGGCATCAACGTGAACTTCTCCGCGATCGCGAAGAAGGGACAGAAGGCGTTCCTTGCCAGCTTCATCACATCGGTTCTGCTGATGTGCTTCGCGGCGACGGTGGCGTTCATCGTCTTTTGATATTCAGCAATCCTGTCAACGGCAGCAAATAAAGGAAACAGGCGAGCAGCAGGCTGGCCGTGGGCGCTCCTACCGATGCGAGCGGCACCGCGCCGGCGATCGACCAGGGAACCAACGGCGCCACCACCACGGCGGTGTCCTCCAGATTGATCGCGTGCCTCTGCTCGTCTTGTTCTATATTCCGGCACAGCTGGTCGGTGAGCATGATCGACAGCGTCTGGTTGCAGGCCACGCAACTTGTCACTATGGATGTGATGAATGTGGCTCCGAATCCTCCGACGCGTTCCGCGACGCGCCGAATCACCTGATGCGCGCCGTCGAGCAGACCGGTTTCCTGGAAAATACCGGAGTACGACGATGAAATGCAGACGATCAGCATCACTTTGATCATGGAGACGACGCCTCCGCCGTCGATCAGCGGCGCCACTTGAGTATCCGGGCAACGATAGCCGAATATCAACGCCTGGCCAAGGGAAAGCAAGTCCATGTGCTGGACGAGCAGGCATATCGGCAGGGCCGTGCAGATGCTGGCTCCCATGGTGATACGCACGTCCACGCGTGCGATCGCCAGAACGACCAGCACCACTGCCGGCAGCACACTCACCCAATGCAGGTTGAACGCCACTGCGAACAGCGCGGAAACATCCATCGACCCGTCGGAAGGATGCGTGCACAACGCCAGTGCGGCGTAGATGACGCAGGTCAGTGCGAACGGTATCGCGGCCGTGCGCAGCATGAGGCGTATGTTGTCGAAGATGTTCGTATGCGTCAGCGTTTTGACGAGCTGGGCGCTTGTGGAGACCGGAGAGCATCGGTCTCCGAAATACACGCCGGAAAGAATCGCGCCGCCGAGGAGCAATGGCGGGACCTGCATGGATGTTCCGAGCGTCATGGTGATCACACCCATGGTGGCGGCCGACGCGAACGCCGAACCGGTCAGAAGCGACATCAGGCAATTGAGCAGAAAAGCCAGCAGAGTCACCGCATGCGGTCGTATCAGCGTTGTGGTGTTGGCCACGATGAACGGCACGGTGCCGGCCGCGCGCCATAGCGTGGTCAGCAGGCCTATCAGCACGAACGTGACCACCACGATGCTCGCCGCCTTCATGGTGGCGAACCCCTTGCGGAGCATGGTCTGCCACGCGTGTCCGGTCAAACGTCCGTGAACGAGGAAGATGAGCACTCCGCCGGCCAGCGCCGGGACTATGGAGATGTTGGTCGCGATGCATGCTACAAGCGCCGCGCAAAACAGCGCCATGGTAATGATCTCAGCCATGAATCCCCTCTCCCGGCTTGTGGCTGGCGTGGTGCCGGAATTGGGTGTCTGAAGCCCTGCCGGCACGCGGGTTAACGAAACCTCCGTAAGACTAACAGGATTATTACGAAATAGTCTGATTCGAGTCACAAGTAAAATGCTGTATATGAATTTTCTGAGTATGGATTACTTCATCATGGTCGCCAAGGAGCGCAGCTTCACCAAAGCCGCGAAGCGACTTGGCATCACGCAACAGACGTTGAGCGCGCATATCGCGAATCTCGAAAGGGAGATCGGTTGTGAGCTCTTCGTGCGTCATGTGCCGCTGGAGCTGACCTACGCGGGGGAGACGTTTCTCCGGTACGCCACCGATTTTCAGCATGTCCACACGATGATGATGCAGGAATTCGACGATATCGCGCATGAGGAGACGGGTGTTCTGCGTATCGCCATCGCACACACCAGGGAACGCACCATCATGCCGCGCATCATCGCGGCATACCAACGTAGGAGACCCGGTATCATGGTCGATTTGATCGAAGGGGCCAACGAACGGCATGCGAGGCGTTTGGCGGACGGCGAGGCCGACATCGCCGTCGCGCATTTCGAGGGAACGCCGATCGGTGTGGAATTGCTGGATTTCTACAACGAGGAAATGGTATTGATCATATCCAACCAGCTGTGGATGAGCGCCGTCGCGGGCGCGGATGGCCTGATCGGTTCCGAAGGCGCGCAGAAGCGTATCGCGCAAGGCGATTTCCTGCCGTTGAAGGACTGTCCGTTCATTCTTGGGCAGCCTGATGATATCGACGGCCACATCGCCGCGGAACTGTTCCGACGTTCGGGGTTCCGTCCTCGGGTCGTGGCCCGTTCCGGCAATCTGCAGACATCGCTTGCTCTGACGCAGCTTGGCATGGGTGCGAGCCTGACCATCCGTCAATTCCTTGACGAGATGCTTGACGATGAGGCGCGAAAGTCGTTGCGGGTATTGCCGATCGGCGAGGACGCGCGTTATGCCATCAGTTTCGGCATACGTAGGCAGCAGTACCGATGGAGCGCCATCACCGATTTCATACAGGTGGCCCGCGAGACATTGGCGGTTTGAGGTCGCTTATGGGCCACATATTGCGGCACGAACGGGATTTGCTTAAAGTCGGCTTTAAACTGTTAGCCTGAGTACGGCAACATTGAAGAATCGAGGACGATTATGACCGAAATCGACATTACCCGACTTGAACGGCTGGAGCATCGCACCGATGATCCGCAGGCTCCGGAAGTGTTCTTCACACCTGTAATCTCGCCCGAAAGCCTGCTCGCCGCCTACCACGCGTTGGGCGCGACGCCGAAAGGCAGGGTGGCCATCAAAATCCATTCGGGCGAATCCGAAAAATCCAACAACCTCAATCCGTCGCTCGTCAAGGATCTTGTGCAGGAGATCGGCGGCACGTTGGTGGAATGCGCCACCGCGTACGACGGCAATCGCGAGACTCCGGAGAAAAGCCTCAACGTGCTCAAGGAGCGCGGATACGGTGACATCGCGCCGATCCAGATCATGGACATGGGCGGGGAAATCGAAATTCCGGCCGAAAAGCACAAGCACATCGCGTACGACATCGTAGGCATGCATATCGATGATTACGACTCCTTCTTCGTGCTGTCGCACTTCAAAGGCCATCCGATGGGCGGCTTCGGCGGCGCGCTTAAAAACGTGTCCATCGGCATGGCGTCGTCCAACGGCAAACGTTGGATTCACTCGGCCGGCGTGGCCAAAGACCATTGGATCACGGCGGAACAGGATGATTTCCTCGAATCCATGGCGGAAGCGGACGAAGCCGTGATCAACCATATGAACGGCAACATGATGTACCTGAACGTGATGAATCGTCTGTCCGTGGACTGCGACTGCTTCGCGACGCCGTCCGAACCGGACATGCATGACATCGGCGTGCTGTCATCGTTTGACCCGGTGGCGCTCGACCAAGCCTGCGTCGATCTGATCCATGTGGCGCCGGACGGCGCCTCGGTGACTGAGCGCATCGCCACCCGCCATGGCGAGCACACGCTCGAATATGCCGAGGAATTGGGCATAGGCTCCCGTTCCTACCGTCTGACCGTGCTCGACTAGTCGTTTTTCGAGCGTCATCATGGGTGCCCATGCCGCCGACGTCCACATCGCCGGCGGCAGGCAAGTCGTAAGAGGGGAGAGTCGCCGATGGAACCTACCGGAAACATGGAAAACGCGATAAGCCGCGTGAAGTCGTTGCTGACTGACGGACGCGACGTGTTCGTCGCCGTCGACGGCCCATGCGCATCCGGCAAAACCACGTTCGCGGCGCGGCTGCACGACATGCTCGGCGGCAACGTGCTGCACATGGACGATTTTTTCCTTCGTCCGCAACAGCGTACGCCGGAACGCTTCGCGGAGCCGGGCGGCAATGTGGACCGGGAACGGTTCGAGGCCGAGGTTCTCAAACCGTTGGCGGCGGGAAATCCGGCGCAATATCGGCCCTGGGACTGCCATGCCGGCGATTTCGCGGCATCGTATACCGTGATGCCGGCTCCGCTCACCGTCGTTGAGGGAAGCTACAGCATGCATCCGGCGTTGCGTGGATACTACGATCTGACGATCTGCCTCACCGTAGATCCGGATGAGCAGATTCGTCGTCTCGAAGCGCGCAATCCCCGTATGCTGCGGCGATTCGTCGACGAATGGATACCGTTGGAAAACCGCTATTTCGAAACTGCCGATGTCCGGGGAGCCGCCGACCTGCTCATCGACACTGTCCGTTGACAACACCTCATAATCCTCCCTCCGGCTGGAGGGCGCGTCCTACAGGATGAGAGAAGAACAAAAGGAGGACCAATGTCCGCAACAACCACATCCATAACACTGCGTCGGACCGATCTGCCGCGTTTGAGCCTGACGGCCAAAGCCGCGTCCACAGCGCTTGCCATCGTGGCCGCGGTCGCCTTGCCGCAGCTGTTTCACGTCATCGGAGCCGTTTCCGGGCAAGGCACCGCGCTCGGTGTGGCATTCCTGCCGATGCACCTGCCCGTCATCTTCATCGGTCTGATCGCGGGGCCCGCCGTCGGGGCCATCGCAGGTGCCGCGGCGCCGCTGGCCAGTTTCATGCTGTCCGGCATGCCGGGAATGGTTATGCTTCCGTTCATGATGATCGAACTGTGCGCCTACGGTCTGGTCGCCGGTCTGCTGCGATGCGTGAAGCTGCCGAGCCTGGTGAAGGTGGTGCTCGCCCAATTCGCCGGACGAGTGGTGTTGACGGGAGCCACCGCGATCGCCGTGTTCGCCTTTGGTTCCGGCAACTCCATCGCCGCCACGTGGACGAGTGACCTCGCCGCTGGACTGCCTGGCCTTGCCTTGCAATGGGCGCTTGTTCCACTCGCGGTGTATTGGAGCGAATCGCTCATCAAGCGGTGACCGCCACGTTCTGAACAACATGTGAATGCAACGGGCCAAGTCGTTAGACTTGGCTCTTGTCATGCATTGCATCGAACATGTAGCCGAAACATAGGGAGTGCCATGATTGCCGGTGTGTCCATTGCCACGCTGTTGCTTGTTCTGGTGGCTGGTATAGGAGCTGGATTCGTCGGGTACGCCGTCGGAGCGTCCTCGTTGATCTCCTATCCGGCATTGCTCGCGTTCGGTATTCCACCGGTGCTGTCGAACACCACCAACACCGTCGGAGTGCTCGGTACCGGCATCGGCGGTCTGCTATCCGCACGCAAGGAACTCAAGGGGCAGCGTACCCGTGTGATCATCTATGCGTTGATCGGCTTGATCGGCGGTGTTCTCGGCGGACTGCTGCTCTTGGGGTTGCCGGCCGAGGTTTTTGAATTCGTCGTGCCTCCGCTGATCCTGTTCAGTTCCGCGATCATTGCGTTGAACCCGCGTAAGAAAGCGGCCGCGCGAGATGCTGTGGCGCAGGCGTTGCCGGAATCGAAACAGGGTAGGCGTGCCGCGCGAATCGCAGGCAAATCGGAAGATGGTAAGCTGCATGATCCATGGTGGCTGTGGGTTGGCGTAAGTTTCGTCGGCGTCTATTCCGGTTATTTCGGAGCTGCGGCGGGTACGCTGGCGTTGGCTGTGCTCGACTTGGGTAAAATCGGTCCGTTCCACCAGATCAACGCGTTGAAAACCGTGGTCGGGTTCGGGGCGAACATCTCCGCCGCAATCATGTTCATCGTGAAGGGATCGGTCTACTGGCCGTTCGCCATCATGATGTGCATCGGCTGCATCATCGGCAGCGCAATCGCGCCACCGATTACACGCCATATTCCGGAGAACATCATGCGTGCCGCCGCGGTGCTGACCGGCATCATCCTCGCCGTCAAACTCGGATGGAGCACTTACTTTTAGAATCCTTCGGTCGTGGAACGATACTTGGGGCTTGTACGCGTGGCCATGCCGGGAATGAAGATAACTCCCATATCGGGAGTCCTCATATAAGATCGTCGCAAGACCGCGCGGCACGTCTCCCGTGGCGAATGCGTGCCGTCGAATATGTCCGTGCATCCAATTTTTCCACTGACTGGCTGTTTCTTCCCTCCAAGCCGCCTCTAAGAGTCCTAATTCCTCCACACACTGGAGTTTTTATTCCGCTAAGCCGCTCCTCAGCGTCCCAATTCTGCCACTGACTGGATGTTTTATTCCGCTGAAGCGCCTCTTGGCGGGGTGATTTCCCCAGTCACTGGATATTCTGATCTCAAGATGGCTTTTCAGCATCCCGATTGTTCCACTGACTGGAGCTTTTGTTCCTCCTGGGAGCCTCTTGATGGGATATTTTCTCCACCCGCTGGCTGTTTTCTCCTTCGTGGAGAGGTCTTGGATTGATTGAAAACACCCATCGCATGCGCTATAACGGACGTACGTGCATCCTCAGGGAGGGGAGTGGTATGGCCGACGAGATCTTCACACTATCCATTGCCGCGGAAGGCGTTGAGTCCACCGACGAACGATTCACAATGGACGATTTGGGTCTTGGTGACGGTTGCCGGCCAGTGGATGCCTATTTCAAGAGCTCGGATGGAACCGTTGTCAGACGTTCGCGCATGAAGAACGAAGAGAGGATCTGCAACAGGACCCTTCCTCGCATCGCCTTCCAGATATTCGAGAAACAGCTCGCGGCCCTGTCTGATGAGGAGAGGAGATACTTTCCGATTTGCAGATACAATCCCGACGCGGAAATGATACGCGGCATCTATTCAAGCGTGGAGGAATACCAAAAGGATCGCAATACGATCGAACATGTGGTGTACCGCTATGGCGACGGACGTCAGTTCGTCATCTACTGTTGGAATATTTTCTCCACGGTCATCTTCGTGCAGGAATGCCTGAAGCGATTCGGCGATCCGAATGATCGGTTTGTTCTGGCATACCGTGTGGTTGACGAGGCGCGGAGGGCTGCCCGGAAATTCAAAGGATACCGAAACGCGTTCTCCTCCATGCTGGTCGAATCGAAGAACCTGATTTTCAGAGGCGCGCCCGGTACCGGAAAATCGTATCTCGCGAAGAGGATCGCCGCGGATATCATCAGCAACGGGAAATTCGACGACTACACGCTGCTTACGGATGATCAGAAGAAGCAGGTTGAGTTCGTGCAATTCCATCCGAGCTACGACTACTCCGATTTCGTCGAAGGATTGAGACCGAAGATTAACGCTGACGGAACGATGGGATTCGAGCTTCGTGACGGCGTCTTCAAACGGTTCGTCGACCGCGCCAGAACGAACTATGAAAACTCGCAAAAGTCCAAGGAAACAGTGGAAAAAGAAGCTTCGGCCCATGAAGCCATGAAGGAGTTCTTCTCCGAGATCGAGTTCGGCGAAGATACTTTCAGAACGGTCAATGGGAGCAGTTTCACCATCACGAATGTGGACGACGACCATGTTGGTATCTCCATTCCCGGGAACGCAACTGCGAATGAGCTCGTCCTGAAACTGGGTGAAATACGAAAGATGCTGGAATCCGGGCAGGAGTTCGAAAATGTGAAAGACATCACGTCTTTCTTCAAAAAGGAACACGCCCAACAAGGATATTCCTACGATTTCGCCATTTACAAGGAGGTCAAAGCGCGGGAACGCGCGCTTCCGGCGTTGAGGACGGAGCGGGAGCCGCTGAAGAAATACGTATTCATCATTGATGAGATCAATCGTGGCGAAATATCGAAGATATTCGGTGAACTGTTTTTCTCGATGGATCCCGGTTATAGAGGCAAAGCCGGAGAGATTTCCACGCAATACGCCAATCTGCATTCCGACCCGGATGAGAAGTTCTACATTCCCGAAAACGTCTACATCATCGGCACCATGAACGACATCGACCGTTCCGTGGACAGCTTCGATTTCGCCATG
>CAVAQZ010000031.1:0-20324 GCA_963590945.1 Dysosmobacter segnis | reverse complement strand
CCCTCTTTCTCTTTGCGTTCTTCGCTTACTTAAAACGCCTATTTTCCACTCTCAGATGTTGCTCGCAGGTTTCCCGAAGTCACAGTTTGCTCCAGCGCCGACGAATCATTGATTCAAGAGCATGCCTTTTCTGTTTTATGCTTACGGGTATAATACTTATAAGTATTATACCCGTAAGCATAAAACGGCAGAAAGGCGGCCATGTTTGTCGGACGACTCAAGGAACTCGAAGCGCTCAACACCATGTGGGAACAGACCTCGTTTCAGATGATGGTGCTGCTCGGCCGCAGGCGCGTGGGCAAAACCGCTTTGCTAGACGAATTCTCAAAAGACAAGAACACGCTGTACTTCACCGCGCGCCAGCAAACCACACAGAACAACCTGCGCGATTTTTCACATGCAATTCAGCGCTTCTTCCACCTGCCCGAAGGCATGTTCACCTTCGGCACATGGCAGGACGCATTCGATTTCATCATCGAACAGACCAAGAACCAGACGAAACGTTTCCTCCTAGTATTCGACGAGTTCCCCTACGCGGCCATGGCCGACCCCTCACTGCCATCCGTGTTGCAGGTCGCCATAGACCACGGATTCGCGGACACAAACACCATGATGGTGTTGTGCGGCAGCAACGAAGGATTCATGGAAAGCGAAGTGCTGGGATACAAAAGCCCCTTATACGGACGCAGAACCGGACAACTACGACTCAAGCCCTTCGACGTGTTCGACACCGCAAAAATGCTCGACTTCGCAGAGGTCGAAGATGTCATCAGGTACTACGCCACGTTCGGCGGCACACCATACTACTTGCAGCAGATACGGCCAGACCTGTCTTACGAGCAGAATGTGACCGATCTGCTGTTCTCCCCCAACGGCCTGCTCTATGAAGAGCCGCTTATGCTGCTGCGGCAGGAACTGCGCGATCCGACGGTCTACAACTCGGTGATGGACGCTATCGGTGGCGGCGCGACAAGGCAGAACAAGATCGCCGACCAGGCCGGCATACAGCCTGTCACGAACCTCAGCAAGTACCTTCACGTGCTTGAGGATTTGGGATTGGTCGAACGAGACGTCCCCTTCGGGGAGGATTCCTCACGTTCGCGAAAAGGACTATGGAAACCGGCCGACCCGTTCTTCGCCTTCTGGTACCGGTTCGTCAGCCCCAATATCGTGAACGTGGAGAACGGACAAGGCGAGCTTACCGCCCGCCACATGGTATTCGGCCCGGCTCTCGACACGTATGTCGGGCAACAGTTCGAGAACGTCTGCATGCAATGGCTCTGGCGAGTCAACGGCAGCGGCCGGATTCCTTTCGTCGCCCTACGATTCGGAAAGTGGTGGGACGGGAACCCTAGGACCAGGCAGCAGACCGATATCGATGTGATCGCGGCGAATGAATCCGAAAAACGCATTCTGCTTGGCGAATGCAAGTGGAAGAACGATCTGAACATTGCGGACACCATCGCCACGCTTCGCTCCCGCGCCGACCTCATACCCGGATATTCCGAACGGCTCTACGCCTTGTTCGTCAAGACGGACGAGTTGGCATCCGCCGCACGAGAGCGTCGTGAATCAGACCTGACCGTCGTCTCCGCGAACGACATGTTTGAGGACGTGCGGTAGCCAACGATAACGCCCAAATTCTTGCGCATTTTCGGATTTCGGCCTTGATGGAAAGGGACATGGATCGTGCCGGGTACGATTTTCAGTCGCCAGACAATGAAAAACCGCGATTGGAAAGAGGCGCGGAGCCATGTCCAAGGAAATCATACAGTTCGACCAAGCCTTGCATCAATTACACCTCCATTGACGGGAACCGCTTACTGCTTGTCGGCAAGTTGAACGTTGACCTTATATCCATCTGCTTTTGCAATCGGCGCATACGCTTTTTCAACGATTTCCACAGCTTGATCGTTGGCTTCCTGAAGAAGTTCGCTTTTGTTGGCTTTGTTCGATGCCGCAGCCTTCGCCTCCTTCAACGCATCAGCGGTGTCGGTCACATCATTGCCATTAAACAATGAGTTTTCCACATCAAAGAATTTCAGAGAATCAGGATCGACTGACACCGATTGCAACTCCGCTTGCGGCAATGTGATGGAAATCGTGCGGGCTTCGTTATCGACCGCAATCTTCGCCTTGGACAAGTCGACACCGGCACGAATCTCGTAACTGTAGAACATGGTGAACTTCTTCTTGTTCACGTAGGAGACCTTGCCCTCGGAGAATTCCTCGAAGCCGTAGTCGTTTTCCTTGGCGGTGGTCAGATCCTGCATCGTCTGCAGCTGACGGGAGACGACGGTGGTGGTGATCTCAGGCCCGTCCTTCTCCGGATTGAAGATTCCTTCTATTTTGCGGTATCCAATGATGGCCCCCGCCATGATCACCACTACAACAACGATAGTCGCAATCACCTTTGTCTTGGCACTCACCCCCCCCATTAGATTCCTCATGGAACTCTTTCCGGAACTCCTAGGCATAATCTTCTCTTTCTCTCGGTATTCCCCATGTCGGCGTAAAACATACGCGATGTATGATCAATTCTATAACCGCACATCGGTATGGAGATACTGGCAAAACAGCAGACCATCAGACCTTATAGTCCGAGAATCTGCTTCTTCTTGGAATCGAATTCGTCCTGGGTCAGGATCCCCGCATCGAGCAGTTCCTTGAGTTTCTTGACCGCGTCCAGCTGCTCGCTTACCGACATCGACGGCACCGTGGCGGTCGGAGCCGGCTGCCGCACAGCCGCAGACTCCTCCGCAACCGCGGCATGAGACTGCGCGCCGGTCACAGGATTGATCCCCTGCGCGAAAGTCGCGCCGAACATCATCGCACCAGCATCACCGAACCCATGCTCCTCCACGCCATGTGCGATCTTCTGCTGCGCCGCCACATTCGAGGCGTGCTGCGACACATCCTCATACGCCTTCAGATCCATCTTGTTGGCGGAGAACTTCCGCACCAGCTCACGCGAGGCATCCGAGAACTCGATGTTCTCGATACCGATCTTGACGATATTGAAACCGAACCTTGCCGGCCACGTACCCGCGTTCTGCCCGTCATTCGCCACCTTGACCGCGATATCGTTCGCCTGCGCCGGCAATTGCGAGATCCTGTACTGCGTAGACAGCGCATTCAACGCGACCGTGAACGACTGCAGGAACTCCGCCAAGATCTGCGAGCGCGCCCGCTGATCATCAAACGAGTAATAGGTGACGTTCGCCGGGACGAAATTCCGGATGAACCGCACCGGATCACCGATTCGGATGCTGAACGAACCATACGCGAAGATCTCAAGGTCCGTCCCGTAAAACACATCGTTATACATGAGCGGACCGCGTGTGCCGAACTTGATGTCACGGATCTCACGCAGATTCACAAAGGCGATCTGCTTGTAATCGGACGTGATGCCACCGTAGCCGATACGCTCGCCGACCTGTTTGAAGATTGATTTCCCCACTCCGTCGCCGTTAAAGATGCTGTCCTGCCCATCGTGGTATTCGTAGCCGCCCGGCTGGGAGATGATGTTCTCGATGCCGGACTGGCTGAAGATGAACGCCGCCGTGTTCTCCGGCACATAGATCTTCGACCCGTTGGTGATGACACCCTCGGAACCGCGGCCGTTGGAGCCGCGGCCGTTGTCGGCGTTCCGCCGCTCGCCGGGAACCAGCGCCGTGTGCTCATCGAAATGCCCCGCGGTGATGATGTCCTTCCACTGGTCGCCGAAGGTTCCACCGACCGCCCCACCTATTGCCTGCAGAATGCCCATATCATATGCCTTTCGCCTGTTAGCGCGACTATTTCAATGTCTGTGTGGTGTCACAGTAGCGGCATTGGATCGTCATGCCGGAACGCCCGGAGATGGGCGCCCTGCATCCGATGCATTTGACCGTGACCTGTTCTCCTGTGGTTTCCTGCGAATCCATCGTCTTTCCGGTAAACGTTTTGTTGAAAACATCAAGGGTTCCCTTGATGGCCCCCGCCAGCATCTCCACGCTGGGTATGGTCTTGCGCAATTCCGCAGCCTGACTGGACGGAAGTCCTGTGGTGGCTTGACTGATGGCATCCAACCATTGGGCCACCAGTTTCCGGCTGGAGTACTTGTCACCGGTCTCGAACACGAACGACACCTCATCCGGGGCGAAGAGCAGATTCAATACCGCAAGGTCGTTCTTTTCCGCGTATTTCGCCTGCACGACCCCATCCAGCACCTTAAGCCGGGATAACGGATACACATCCTCATGTTCCGTCCCTTTACCGAACAGCTTTCTGATCTGCCATACATATATCAGGTTCCTGTTGGTCAGAGTCAATTCCACACATGCCTGTTCGCGATCGTCACCGCAACGGCGGGCCTGCGCGCAGGTCAGGATCTTCGTCTCATCCGATTGAAGCTTGTACCCGCTCATCGCCGATCCCTCTTGTCGTCCTTGTTTCCTTTGCGCTGTTTAAAGAACCAGATCGCCGCGATGATAATGATGAGTTCGATCAAGCCGAGAAAGCTCTCTCCCCAGATCATGTACGCGATGGCGATGATGACGAACAGCACCACACAGGCGCCAATGCCGATAAATAGCATCTGCTTGTTCCGCTCATACTGAGCAGCCTCGTTCTTCTGCGCGACCGCTCGAACGCTGAGTTGCGCGTCAACGTCTTGAAAGAACTGCTTGACATGCCGCATGTATTGCGTCTCGTCATCGTTCCCGCTGCTTACCTGGACCAGGCTCCCATCTTCCCGCGAACTCACCACAGCGGTGAATGTTCCGCCGTTATAAGCACTGAACGACACAGTCCCAGTCGCATCATCCGCACCGGTGAGCATGAACGTCGCGCTCGTCGACAGCATCGTGCGGATGGCCTGGTAAACCGTCGATGGAGACGATGCGAAATAGCCTTGCTGAACTGCCAGAACCATATACCTATTACCCTCTCTACTTACATACAAGAGAAGCTCCGGGAACGTCATACGACGGTCCCGGAGCCGTTCCGAATCCCTACGCGACAGACGCGAGCTTCTGGGTGATGCGCCCCATCACTTCGATGTAGTACGCCTCATCGGCGGCGCTCAGCGAGTTCTGATCGACCGCATTCAGCTTGTTCATGGTGTCGGAGTACTGCCCCATCATCTTCGTGTAGTCCGCGAGCATGCTGACGGAATCCCCCGAATCCTTGTACTTCTTCATGAATTCGACATATTGGTCGAAGAACTGCTCGTAGCTGTCCATCGTAGCCTTGAAGTCGGCACTGACCTGCGCCGGGTCGGACTGCTGGCTTTGCTGATCCTGCTGCGTGTCCTGCGACTGCTGCTGATCCTGCTGATCCTGCTGCGTGTCCTGCGACTGCTGCTGGTCGTCCGAACTCTGCGATTCGGAATCATCATCGGATTGCGGGACTTTTAAGGTAATGCTCATAGTATTCCCATCCTCCTCATCTTCCCAAAAGAAGACGGTGACCTCATTGCCCTCCGAGTCCTTCGCAATGTAGCTATCCGAGTACTTTTTGTAATCGACGGTAAATCCCGCCTTCTTCACATCCTTTACATAGGTATCAAAGGAAGATCGCGCTGCATCGCACAATTCGATGGAGACACGATCAGAGGAATCGATATAGACCTCGCCTTTCTGATTAGCCAACGCTGGCAGTTTCTTGGCGAAATCCCCATCCGGCCAAGTAATCGGCTGGCACGATTCCGCTATGCGAGCCTCATGCTTGGCCCTCGCATGCGCGGCGTAGGCAATCATTCTGCCGCCCATGACCACTATGGCCACCACGGTGACGCCAACGGCAACAAATGCACCAATACGCCCTTTGGCCTCGCCGTTCTTCCATGCGAGAATCACACTCAGAACGGACAACAGGGCGGGAAGAACGGCAAGTCCCACGATGAGAGGCATTGTGATGCTTGCGGAGCCCACAACCAATGCAATCAGCAGGAACACTGCCGAAACGATGATGGCAAGCACCACGATCTTCGACTGTTTTCCACGCTTCCCCGACTGGACCTCCCGCACAGGTGGAGCGGTCGAGACATACGGCTGTTGGGCATACGTCTGTTGGGCATTCGGCTGTCGGACCTGCGACCATGCGGCAGGCTGCGGCTCGGAAGAGCTTTCGGATGATTGCGACGCCTGCGCATCCGCGAGGTTCTGCGACATTGGCTTGTCTTCGTCATCGAACGTCATTGTCGTGTCCTTTCTCGGGGGAATTCTCACCATGGCGATGGCCGTCCCACGCATCATTGCCGTGGCCGGAGCGCTTTGTCTCGACTGGCGTCGTGTCCTTTGCCGCTTCCTCGAATATGCGTACGCCGTGCAGAATCGTGTTTGCCAGTTGCGCGAACATGATCTTGCTTCCTTTCTGACGGCGTTCCCCGTAAGAAACGACTGACTTTCAGCCATTCCAAGACCATGAATCGGCCTTGTCTCGGAACCCGTCACCAGGGGGCGTGTTTTTTTCGCGAATGCCCTCTTTCCCGGAACGTGAATCGCGGTGCCAACCCCTCAGCAGATGAGTTCTCTTCTTTAGAGTCCATCCTCTTTCATCCCTGCTATGGCGTCAATGACGTAACATGTTATAATTCACTCGTCTTTTGAAGGGAGCTCATACCATGAGTGGTATATCAGCACGTAGCATGGCCTGCTGGAGAACGCGGCTGAAGCAATGCATGGACGAACGGAGCCTCACGCAATTGGATCTCGTGCGCGCATTGAATCGGCGGTACCTCACGAAATTCCATCAGAAGGACGTCAGCAGATGGCTGAACACCGGCAACCGCACCTCGTCGGGCGAAATCGGGTTCCCCAAGTACGAGACCATGTCGACCATCGCCGATTTCTTCGGAGTGGACGTCGGATATCTGACCGGCGAAACGGACGAAAAGACCTACTCGATGAGCCACGCCTGCGCATTCACCGGTTTGAGCAGCAGCTCCATCACCGCCATCAAATCCTGGATCGCGGCATCAGCGGAACCCCAAACGACCGCCGACTCTTCGGCAATCGACCGCATGGCAGCAAGTGACACCCCTCACAACAGCGATCCCATGCCCGAATACCGTACCGCCACCATCAATCGGCTGCTATCATCACCGAAATTCCCCGAACTGGCGACGAAACTGCTGACCTTGCAGGAAATGTCCTCGATATGGAACAGCACGCCAGAGAAATTCGAGGGGATGCTCGCCTCACTCGCAAGCAACAACGACCTGCCGCACGACCTGGCACTGCAACTGCTGCTCGGCGCGTTCTACGGCATGGCAAGCGAAAGCTTCTCCTCCCTGATGCATGATGCATATCCCATGCCGGAATAGGCCGGGCGAACACGAACCACGCGCACGCCTCCATCGGCTTCGGGCGCACGGCTCAGGCGGGCATGTAGCCGTCCGTCACGTCGACGGGGGCGTTGGCCCGTTCGATGGCCTCCTCGTTGGCGAGCGCCGTATGCTCGATCACGTCGTCGTATCCGGTCAGCGCGGCGAAGGGCATGAATTGGGCGGCGCGGTTGCGCACGCTCATGTGGGCATGTGTTTTTGATTGGTGGTGCGGCAGGTTGATGATGTCGTCGTAACGATGGCTGCCTTGCAGGCTCATGCGGCATGGCCTCCGATCTGGTTGTTGCGTTGCATGCCGGTGGCGTCGTCGAAGAGGTCCATGCCTTTGATGACGGCGTTTTTCCCGAATTTGCGTTTGATGTCGAGAATGGTTTGCTGCATATGACGCTCGTCTGTTTCCG
Organism: Dysosmobacter segnis; assembly: GCA_963590945.1. GTDB lineage: Bacteria > Actinomycetota > Actinomycetes > Actinomycetales > Bifidobacteriaceae > Bifidobacterium. Next base: position 12,593 of record CAVAQZ010000031.1, on the reverse strand, counting down.
ATTCGTTGTGGGTGGCGCGGCCCGCGGCGTCCTGCGGACGTTCATTCTCCCGCGCGGCGGCGAACAGATCGGGTTGGGTGTATTCGGGGACGGTTCGCCGCTCGTCCGGTTCCGTTTCGGCGGCCAGTTCCGACGCGACCACGTTCAGCCGTCGCACCAGCAGCCTGCGGTCCACGATCGAGAGGAACAGTTCGTCGACGGCTTCGCGGATGCGGGACGTGGACGACGTGCGCTCCCCCAGTCCGATGGATCCGGTGGCGGGTTTGGGGACCCGTCTGCCGTAGCGGTCGGTGGAGACCGGGCCGTCGTACTCGGACGCCGCGCGTTTGGCGGTCGCGGTCAGTTCCGGCGTCGCGCAGTCCCCGAGTCGTTTCGGGTCGAGGCTGGCGGTGTCGTATCCGACCATCAGTCCCATTCGTCCGGCCCGCACGCCTTTGGCCACCAGGTCCAACGACAACGAGTCCGCCATTTCGCGGGCGATGAGACGTGCCGTTTCGAAACGGGCCGCGCCGGTGAGCACTTGGCCGGAGCTCATGCTGCGGCCGGCCGGCTTGTACGCTTTGATGTCGGCGATCGTGCACGGCTCCCAGCCCCAGGCGTGGTCGATGAGCAGTTCCGCGTTGACGCCGAACATTCTATACAGCAGATCCTCGTTGTAGTATTCGTCGGCCCGTCCGATGGAGCATCTCGCCACGTCGCCCATGGTCATCAGGCCTTGGGCCTCCAGTTTCTTCGCGTAGCCCCGACCCACCCGCCAGAAATCGGTGAGCGGACGGTGGCCCCACAGCAGCCGCCGATACGACATCTCGTCCAGTTGCGCGATGCGGATGCCGTCCTCCCCCGTCTGAATGCGCTTCGCCACGATGTCCATGGCCACTTTGGCCAGGTACATGTTCGTGCCGATTCCCGCCGTGGCGGTGATGCCGGTCCGTCCGTGGATGTTTCGTATCATCTCGCGCGTCATCTCGAGCACGCCTTTGCCGTATGCGCGCAGATAGCCGGTCACGTCCATGAACACCTCGTCGATCGAATAGACGTGGATGTCCTGGGCGGACACGTATTCGAGGTAGATGCCGTAGATCTTCGCGCTCGTTTCGAGATAGTGCGACATGCGCGGACGCGCTATGAACACCCCGGCGGCCAGATTCGGATTGGCTTCGAGCTCGCGGACGTCATACGATTCGCCGACCAGCACGCCGCCGGGCGCCTTCGCGCGTCTCGCGGCGTTGATCTCCCTGAGCTTCGCCTTCACCTCGAACAGCCGCGCCCGCCCCGGCAGGCCGTACTCCTTGAGCGACGGCGACACCGCCAGGCAGATGGTCTTGTCCGTGCGTCGCTCGTCCGCCACCACGAGATGCGTGGACAGCGGGGCGAAGCCATGTTCCACGCATTCCGACGACGCGTAGAAGGATTTCAGGTCGATGGCAACATACGTGCGCCGTTCCATACCGCCCCTCCTCGACGCCCCGTGGGATTCCGCGAAACCCGACCGATCCTTTTCGCCCCAGCATACCACCGATTTCGAACAGGCGTTCGAAATCGGTGTCGGACCGGCCGTCGGCGGGACGCCCCGCGAAACGTCGGTTGTAGCCGCCGGTTGGTAGGGTTGAACGGTAGCGAACCCCTTGTCTCCATGGTTTTTCGGAAGGAGCTTTGGCTTGTCAGCTGAACTCGAAGACATCCACGAGGAATGCGGTATTTTCGGCGTTTGGGGCCATCCCGACGCCGCAAGACTCACCTACTTCGGACTGCACGCGCTGCAGCATCGCGGTCAGGAGGGCGCCGGCATTGTCTCCAATGATAACGGTCAACTCATCGGTCATCGCGGAAAGGGTCTGCTGACCCAGGTATTCGGCGACGAACGCGAAATCGAACGCCTGAAGGGATCCAGGGCGATCGGCCACGTGCGTTACGCCACCGCGGGATCGGGCGGCACCGACAACATCCAGCCATTCATCTTCCGCTTCCACGACGGGGACATGGCGCTGTGCCACAACGGCAATCTGACGAACTGCCCGTCCCTGAGGCGTCAGCTGGAAGACGAAGGCGCGATCTTCCACTCCAACTCCGACACAGAAGTGCTCATGCATCTGCTGCGCCGTTCCACGCAGCCCACCTTCATCGACAAGCTCAAGGAAGCGCTCAACACCGTGCACGGCGGCTTCGCCTACCTGATCATGACCGAGGACGCCATGATCGGCGCGCTCGACCCGAACGGCTTCCGCCCGCTCTCCCTGGGCAAGATGAAAAACGGCGCCTACGTGCTCGCATCCGAGACCTGCGCGCTCGACATCGCCGGAGCCGAACTGGTACGCAACATCCGACCGGGCGAAATCGTCGTGGTCAACGACGACGGCTACGAGATCGTGCAGTACACCGACCAGACCCAGCTGGCCATCTGCTCGATGGAATTCATCTACTTCGCACGCCCCGACTCCGACATCTACGGCGTGAACGTGCATTCGGCCCGCAAACGCATGGGCGCCCGCCTGGCGCAGGAATCGCCCGTCGAGGCCGACATGGTCATCGGCGTGCCCAACTCCTCGCTGTCCGCGGCGTCCGGCTACGCGGAAACCGCCGGACTGCCCAACGAAATGGGCCTGATCAAGAACCAGTACGTGGCGCGAACCTTCATCCAGCCCACACAGGAACTACGCGAACAGGGCGTACGCATGAAGCTCTCCGCCGTGAACAGCGTGGTCCGAGGCAAACGCGTGATCGTCATCGACGACTCCATCGTGCGCGGCACCACATCCAAACGCATCGTGCAGCTGCTCAAGGAAGCGGGCGCGGCCGAAGTACACATGCGCATCAGCTCCCCGCCGCTGAAATACCCCTGCTTCTACGGCATCGACATCTCCACCACCAAAGAGCTCATCGCCTCGAAGAAGTCCGTCGAGGAAATCCGCGAATTCATCGGCGCCGACTCCCTGGCGTTCCTCTCCCTCGACGGCCTCGTCGACTCCATCGGACTGAACGCGGACGCGCCATACGGCGGCCTGTGCGTCGCCTACTTCAACGGCGACTACCCCACCGCGCTCGCCGACTACGAGGAGGACTTCCTGAAGTCCCTCACCCCCGAGGACCGCGTGCGCCTGCCTGAATTCGCCCTGTACAAGAGCAAGTACGAAGGCAACGAGTACCAGGCGCAGCCGCAAAAGCGGGAACAGGAATAATCATCCGGGTTCCGCACGGCAGGAAAGCGCGGAACCCGATCCACTGCTCCAAAACCCAAGAAGAACAACAGAACCTAGAAAGGTTTGATATGCCAAAAGCATATGAGGAAGCCGGCGTAAGCGTCGAAGCCGGTTATGAGGTCGTCAAGCGCATCAAGTCCCACGTGGCGCGCACCAACCGTCCCGGCGTGGTGGGCGGCATCGGCGGCTTCGGAGGACTGTTCGACCTGGCTTCCCTCGGATACAAGGAACCGGTGCTGATCTCCGGCACCGACGGCGTCGGCACCAAGCTGGTCGTGGCCAAGATGGCCGACAAGCACGACACCATCGGCGTGGACTGCGTGGCGATGTGCGTCAACGACATCGCAGCCCAAGGCGCGGAACCGCTGTTCTTCCTGGATTACATCGCCTGCGGCAAGAACGATCCGGCACTGCTCGAACAGGTGGTGTCCGGCGTGGCCGACGGCTGCGTGCAGGCCGGAGCCGGCCTGATCGGCGGCGAAACCGCCGAGATGCCTGGCATGTATGACGAAGACGAATACGATCTCGCCGGCTTCGCCGTGGGCGTCGCCGAAAAGTCCGCGATCGTCGACGGCTCCACCATCGCCGAAGGCGACGTGCTCATCGGCCTGCCGTCCACCGGCGTGCACTCCAACGGATTCTCCCTCGTGCGCAAGGCCCTGTTCGAAAAGGCCGGATACACCGTGGACACCGAGCTGGAGGAACTGGACGGCGCGAAGCTCGGCGACGTGCTGCTCACCCCGACCAAGATCTACGTGAAGGCGCTCTCCCCGCTCTTCAAGGCGGGCGTGGTCAAGGGCGTCGCGCACATCACCGGCGGCGGCTTCATCGAAAACATCCCGCGCATGATTCCGGACGGCCTCGCCGCGCGCATCAACCTCGGATCCTGGCCGATCCTGCCGATCTTCGACGTACTCGAAAAAGCCGGCGAAATCGACCATACGGAAATGTTCAACATCTTCAACATGGGCATCGGCATGGTATTGGCCGTCGACGGCAAGGACGCCGACAAGACCATGGAACTGCTCAAGTCCAACGGCGAAGCCGGCTATGTGCTCGGCAACATCGTCAAGAAGACCAACGACGACGTCGAACTGCAGTAACAACGCATCACAGGGGTGGCACCACGAACGGGCCACCCCTTCATCAACTTCCAGCATCATCGCCACCAAGGCAATATAGGAGGAAACATGAAGGTCCTGGTCATCGGCTCCGGCGCACGCGAACACGCGATCGCCCACGCACTCACCCGCGGAGGCAGCGTCAGCGAAGTCACCGTGGCCCCCGGCAATCCGGGCATGGAACTCGACGGCATCCACACCAGCCAAATCAGCCCGTCCAACCATGCGGCACTCATCGAATTCGTGAAAAGCAACGGCTACGACTGGGTGTTCGTAGGCCCGGAGGTCCCGCTCATCGAAGGCATCGTCGACGACTTCGCACAGGCCGGCATCAAAGCGTTCGGCCCCAGCAAGGCGGCCGCGCAGATCGAAGGATCCAAAGACTTCGCCAAGCAGCTCATGGAACGCCACGACATTCCGACCGCGAAATACCAGACCTTCGAAGACCTTGAACTCGCCAGCGCCTACGTACGCGAACACGGCGCACCGATCGTGATCAAGGCCGACGGACTCGCCGCAGGCAAAGGCGTCACCGTGGCCATGGACGAGGAGACCGCGCTCGCCGCTCTCGACGACATCTTCGTGGACCACCGTTTCGGCAACGCCGGTGCGAAGGTGGTGATCGAGGACTTCCTCGAAGGTCAGGAATTCTCCCTGATGAGCTTCGTCAGCGGAACCGACTTCTGGCCGATGCCGATCTCCCAGGACCACAAGCGCGCCTATGACGGCGACAAGGGCCCGAACACCGGCGGCATGGGAGCCTACAGCCCGGTGCCGCAGATCGGCCAGGACGTGGTGGACACCGCCATCGAAACCATCGTCAGGCCGACCGTTCAGGCCATGGCCGACGAAGGAACGCCCTTCACGGGCATCCTCTATGCCGGACTCATCGCCACGGCGGACGGCCCGAAGGTCATCGAATTCAACGCGCGTTTCGGCGATCCGGAAACCGAAGTCGTACTGCCGAAGCTCACCTCCGACCTCGGCGAAGGCATCAACGCGATCCTCAACGGCAAAACCCCGGAATTCATCTGGGACAACGACAACGCCACCCTCGGCGTGGTGCTCGCGGCCGAAGGCTACCCCGTTGACGTGGTCAAAGGTGCCGCGATCCCGCAGATTCCGGTCGACGAGGACTCCCACGTATACTACGCCGGCGTGGCCAGCGGAGAAAACGGACTCGTGGCGAGCTCCGGCCGCGTGCTGTTCGTCGAAACCAGCGCGCCCAGCATCAAGGACGCGCAAGACAAGGTTTACGAAATCATCGACAAGCTCGACACCAAGGGGATGTTCTATCGCCACGACATCGGCGCCAAAGCTTTGGATGCGTAGCGATGGTGTGTTGGCCACGTTGCTCCTCGGTCGACGTACCTTCGTACGCCTTCCCTCGGTGCGCCTCGCCACCACACGCATCACAACGCATCCAACCGACCGTGTCGGCCACGTTGCTCCTCGGTTGGGACGATAGCCATACGTAGATAAAAAACGACCCGCGGTTCGAATGGTCAGAGAGAAACACCATCCGAACCGCGGGTCTTTTTTATTCACACAACACAAGCAAGTCTTTACTGCTGCTCCCCCGGCTTCGGGATGAGCAAGGACGCGCCGAACGCGAGGGCCAGCAGCACCACACCGCCGATCATCGCACCGACATAGCCGTTGGTGGCACCGCCGGAAGCGCCGAACGCGTTCTGCATGGCGTACAGCACCGCATAGCTCAGGCCGGCACCCAGATTAAACGCGCCGGAGTTCAGACCAGGCAGGTAGCCCGGGTTGTCTTCCGGAGAGAGCACGATGCCCAGACCATTGAGCATGATGTTCGCGGTACCGGCGTAGGAAACACCAAGCGCCAGAGACATGACCACCAGAGCCCAAATGCTCGGAACATGGCACACGTAGATGCCGAAGAGCACGCCGATCACGGAGACGATCAGACCGGTACGCAGCACCGCGCGGTAGCCGAACCTGGAGGCGAACACACCGGCGATCGGGCCGAAGGCCAGACCGACCAGAGCGTACGGGGTCAGGGTGGCGAAGGACACCACGGAGGCGCTCATGCCGACACCCACCTCGGTGTCTTGGGCGAGGGCCGGAACGATGCCGTTCATGATGGCGAACACGCCGGTCATGGTCAGCAGCGTGGTCAGCAGCAGACCCCAGGTACGACGCTGCTTGAGATAGTGCGTGGTGACCATCGGAGCCTTCTGACGCTTCTCGATATTCCAGAAGACGACGAACAGCACCGCGGCGACGACCAGCTCGACCGCGACAAGGACCCAGTTGGCGGAAGCGAGCTTCTGGATCTCGGTGATGGCCAGGTATGCGGCGAGGAACGCGGCGGCAAGGGAGACCACACCGGCCCAATCCATCTTCGGAGTCTCGGAAGCGGTGGATTCCTCGGCATAGACGAACACCAGCACAATGGCCAGAACAGCCACGCCGACCATAACCCAGAAGACGGAACGGAAACCGAACGTGCCGGCAAGCCACCCGCCGAGGATGGCGTCGACACCACCAATACCGCCGTTGACGGAAGTCAGGATAGCCATCAGTTTGGCATACTTCTTATCCTCGGTGACCTTGGCATGCAGCATGATCAGGGTCATCGGCACGATTGGACCGGCAACGCCCTGAATGACACGGCCGACCATCAGCATCGGCACGTTGACCGCGAGCGCGGAGACCACGCATCCCACTGCGGTCAGCGCAAGGATGCCCAGCAGCACCTTCTTGCGTCCGATCAGATCGCCCAAGCGGGGCAGGAACAGGGAGAACACCGCGCAGGCCGTGAAGAACACGGTCTGGGTAAGACCGATCTGGGCGTCGGTGGTGTTCAGTTCGACACGCATCGTCGTCAATGCCGGCGAAAGCATCGAAGCGTTCAGCTGGAACGCGAAGATGGCCGCCATCAACGCCGCCATCAACGCGACCACGGATTTGCCGCCCGCATCGAGCATCTTGTTGTTTTGGGTTTCAGACATCGTCGTCTCTCCTTTGTATACCTTTGAATCCTTAGCCAATGGTCTTGATGGCGTCGGTCACCAGATCCCAGAACCTGTCGAAGTCAAGCTTCGTGGCCACCTGCGTATGGCATTCCTCCGCGCTCGGCTCCGGACCACGCAGGTCGGCCACGGTCATGCCAAGCGTCAGCTCGCTGCCAATCTCAACATCGACCGGGCAGCGGCGGGTCCGTACGACCTCCGGATCGATGAGATACGCCACCGTGCACGGATCATGAACCGGCGGATCGATGAAATCCTGATTGTCCTGGTAGGTCTTGCGGAAGAAATCCATAAGACCGGAAACGAACATGGCCAGATCGGTTCCAATACCTTCGATGCGCTTCTGCACGGCGGGAGTGCACAACGCCTGATGGGTCAGATCAAGCCCGACCATGGTGACCGGCCACTGCTCATTGAACACGATATGCGCCGCTTCAGGATCGACCTTGATATTGAATTCCGCGACCGCACTCCAATTGCCGACATGGTATCCACCGCCCATCAGCACGACTTCCTTGACACGTTCGACGATGCGAGGCTCCGTGCGCACGGCCATGGCGATGTTCGTCAACGGTCCGGTCGGCACCAAAGTAATGGTTCCCGGCTCATTGCCCATAATGGTTTCGATAATCCAATTGACGGCATGACCCTCATCCAGCGGACGAGTCGGCTCCGGCAATTCCACGCCATCGAGTCCGCTTTCGCCATGAATCGACGCGGCCACCTCCTGATCACGCACAATCGGACGATCGCACCCGGCATGCACCGGAACATCCGTCGCATGCGCCTTCTCCAGCACGGCACGCGCATTGTACGTAACCTTGTCAAGGCTCTGATTGCCACCTACAGTGGTCACACCGACCAGATCGATATTCGGATTGCCGACGGCCAACAGAATCGCAACGGCATCATCATGCCCGGGATCGCAATCCAAAATAATTTTCTTTGCCATGATTTTCCTTCCTGATAATCAATTCACCGTTTGCCGAATCCCGACAGCAGCTCCTGCGCCGCAGCGAGATCGATAACCCGAGGCGTATTGCCCGCAAAACGCTCATCCACAACGGCCTGCGCGTTACCCAGCAACTCCTCTTCACCCACTCCGTAATCCTCAAACGGATGCAAGCCCAGCATGCGGTCACGGAAATCCTTGAACGCACGGGACGTGATCATCGCCACCTGCTCATCCGGAGCGTCCTGAGGGAACACCGCCCCCAGAATCTGACCGATCTCACGAACCTTCCCCGCACGGACCGGAGCCACGAATTCCATAACGGACGGCAACGCATACCCCACGGCCTCACCATGCACGATGTGATACTTGGCACCCAAAACGTGCGCGATGGAATGACCTGCGATGGTACCGGCGTTATTAAGCATCCATCCGGCAAGAGTGGACGCCACCATCACGCGCTCGCGGGCTTCCCGGTCCTTTCCGTCGGCCACCGCGCGTGGCAGATAGTTGTACAGCAGGAACATCACTTTTTCGCAGATGGCGTCGGTGACCGGGCTAGCCATGTTCGACAGGTAGCCTTCGGCGGCATGGCAGAAAGCGTCCAGTCCGCAGGCGATTGTCATTTTCGCCGGCAGTGTAAGCATGAGATCCGCGTTGAGCACCGCGTATTCGCTGATTGCGGGGTCTGCGAGCACGGCCAGTTTCCGCGCGCTGCGCTCATCGGTCACCACAAGCGCGTTCGACATTTCGCTGCCGGTTCCGGCGGTGGTCGGCACCGCGATCATGCCTCCGCAGGGTGCGATGGGCTTTTCGGGGTCGGTGTAGTCGATGATGGATCCGCCGTTGACGCGCACTATGTTGATTCCACGCGCCACGTCCATGGAGCTTCCGCCGCCGATGGCGATGATCGAATCAGCGTCATGTTGCGTAAAGGCCCGCACGCCTGCCGCGATGGTGCCGCTCAACGGATCGGACTTGACCTCGTCGAACGTCGCGACATCGACTCCGGTCTGTTCCAGCTTGGCTTTCGCCGCGATGACCAATGGCATCGATCCGACGAACGAGTCGGTGACGATCAGCGGACGCGCATATCCTTCGACGCCGCAGATCTCAACCAGCGATGCGCCCAGGTCGTCGGTGCACACCACCTTGACCGGTTGCAGTAATTTGACGTTCAGCATGGCTCACTGTCCGATCTTCGACGCGGCCTCATCGGCGTTGACGCAGAACTGACGGACCTTTTCGATGTCCTTCTCCATGTAGCCGCCGTCGTACTTGATGCTGGTCTTGGTGAGGGAGTCGACGCCGTACGGCTTGCACTGCTCGATGGCTTCGGCCACATTGTCGGGGCCCAGGCCGCCTGCCATGATGACCGGCTTGCCGCATTCGGCCACGATGCGCGCGTCGATGCTCCAGTCGTGGGTCAGGCCGCTGGCGCCGATGCCGGTATCGGGGGCAAGACCGGAATCGGTGAGGATGATGTCGCAGTATTCGGCGTATTTCTTTGCTCGATCGACCGCCGACTCATCGTCCACAAGCACCGCCTGCATGAGTTTGGTGCCCGGAACCGCTTCACGGAGGCGTTCGGCGAACGCCTCGTCGGCGGCGTAGCCGTCGCCCGCGATGTGCAGGATGTCGGGCTTGACCTCCTTGGCGAGTTCGATCATTTCGTCCGGATCGTTGGTCAGCATGATGGCGACGGAAGTCACACCGCGGCGCTTGCACTCGTCGAAGATACGGTGCACACGCTCGATCGGCACGCGGTGGGCCGGAACCCCGCCGTTCTGCATCGGCACAAGACCGATATTGTCGGCACCGGCTTCCATGGTTTTGACGGCCTCGTCATACTCGATCAGCGAATAGATCTGCTTGACTACCATTTGATGTGTTCTCCTTGATGTGTGTTGGTTGAACGGGTCTGTTTTCGCGGTTGCGGGGATCTCAGTCGACGAGTGGTTCGACCTGCGCGCCCATCTTTTCCCTGATGCGCTCAATGGTCAGGTCCGGCACCGCCTTGGTGCATTCCAACGCGATGCTGGAAGCCGCCTGCGCGATACGTCCGACCTCTTTGATGTCGCGGTCGGGATTGTCGTAGAAGCTCCACGTGATCGCCGCCATACCGGAATCGCCGGCACCGTTCGCCGTGGCGATCTTCGTGCGATACGGCGGTACATGTTCGAATCGGTACTCTCCCGAATCGCTGTGGCTGGCGCACAGCATGCCGTCCGCGCCCAGCGAGATGAATACGTTTTTCACACCCTTGTCGAGCAATGTCTTGGCTGCGGCACCGGCGGAATACTGGTCGGCGATGCCGATGCCCGTGAGCACGGAGGCTTCCAGATCGTTGGGCTTGAGTGCGGTCATTTTATTGAGGATCGGGTTGAAACGACGCGCTTTGACGGTGGAGACCGTGTCTCCGAAGAGCGGAGCGGTGACATGCTCGCCGATCCAGACCATGGTTTCTTCCTCAAGGTTGGCGTCCAGCAGGCAGATCGCCGCATTGTTGATGAAATCGAGGCGCCGTTCGAGGAATTCCGGATTGATCCGCTTGCAGATGTCCATGTCGTTGACGGCCACGAGCAGGTCTCCCGTTTCATCGGTGATGAACATGTACGTGGAGGAACGGTATCCGTCCAATTGCGCCGCGTAGTCGAGATGGATGTTGTTCTTTCGGCAGCACTCCTCAAGGGTCTTACCGTTCTCGTCGTTGCCGTATACGGTGATCAGATACGTCGGCATGCCCAGATGGGCCATGTTCTGCGCGATGTTCTGGCCGACGCCGCCCGCGGACAGACTGACGACCCCCGGATTGGAATCGCGGTCGACCACGGTGCTGTTCGGACGTCCGCAGATGTCCATGTTCATACCGCCGATGACGACGACGTAACGATCGTCGACGGCGACATTAGCAACCATATCCGCCATGGATATTTCCTCCTGATGCAAAGCGTGTCCACTTCGACACGCTTGATGAAGCGTTTTATCTTGCGGTTTAGATTACAACAGTTGTTTAGCGTAGTCAACTTTTGTTGATTTTTTCGTCGCGCGACCATGCGAGAAACCAAATAAAAAACCGCGTGCCGTCACGACACGCGGTACCCTCGTTCACACCCCCCGTCTAACGGGTCACACCGGAATGCTCCAACAAAAGCCCGGAGGAAAGCTCCGGAAACACCGAAACGATCTGCCTCATGCTCAACGATGCCGCGGAAGCCGCCAACCGCAGACTTTCCCCGCCATCAAACCCTTCCCAACGCGCCCACAGCAACGCACTCAGCGCGCCAGAAGCCGCACCGTTCTCGAATCTCAACGCTTCCGACCCCCAATCGGGCAACGGCACCGAAATGACACCATCCGAATCCCGGTATACCAGGCCGACGTTTTTGACGAACATCATCGTGCTTCCCACACCAAGATCGGCAAGCACTCCCAAACATTCGCGCGCAGTGCGTTCGTCATGCACCGCCACTCCGGAAACCAGCTCGGATTCGGCCTCGCTCAGCACCAATGTATCGATTTCACCGAGCACGGGAACCAAACGCATCGCCTTGTTCACCGACACGGCGCGCGCGTAAATGGGTTTGGACACCTTGCCGCATACCCAAGCCAGCGTCTCCGCGGGCAGGCTCGAATCAACCACCACCGCGTCGGCCCTGACGATCACCTGCTCATGTTGCTGTAGGAAATCGGGAGTGATCCTCTCGCTGATCCCCATGTCGTCAAGTCCGACTATCTGCTGGCCGTCCGCGTTCACCACCGAAAGGTACCGTGACGTCGACGCCGCGGAAATCCTCTTGCAATGCGTGATGTCTATGCCGTTGGCGAAGGAGTCGCTGCGGACGTGCTCGCCATCCTCATCGTCCCCGTATACGGAAATCAGGAAATTACGCACGCCGAGCCGCCCCAGATTGAACGAGATGTTGCGGGCTATGCCGCCCACCGCGGAGACGATATGCCCGACGTTGGAGCTCTCCCCCACCACATCGTTGCGGGCGAAACCGTACACGTCCATGTTGATGGCGCCGATCACCGCCACGTATCTTGGCGGCGTGACCACATAGCCCTTGCCCTGGATGTATCCCTTCTTCATGAGATTGGACACGTGAGCGGCCACACCGGAACGCGTGATGCCGCACATCTGGGCCAAATCGTTCTGGCTGATCATCGGATTCTGCTCGATCAGCTGCAAAACCTGACGTTCTCGATCGGTAAGCGCCATGTCAACTCCCTCGCCCCTTCTGATTTCCTCAGTGTACTGCATACGGGAAGGATGGTTCGCTGACATAAATCGCATCACAGGCGGCATCATTGCGGAAGA